>DATIWJ010000072.1:0-146130 GCA_035519415.1 Pseudolabrys sp. | reverse complement strand
GCCGCCATCGGCCTTCCCGCCGTGCTCAAGACCCGCAGGCTCGGCTATGACGGCAAAGGCCAGGCCAAGATTGCCAAGGGCGGCGACCCCGTCGCGGCATGGCGCTCGCTGCACAATGAGCCCTGTATCCTGGAAGGCTTCATCGCCTTTGAACGCGAAGTCTCCGTGGTGGCCGCACGGACGCGCGACGGCAAGGTCGAATGTTTTGAGGTCATTGAAAACGAGCACCGCGACCACATTCTCAAGACGTCGCGCGTTCCGGCAAAAGTCACCCCGGCGCTTGCAACGCAAGCCCGGCAGATCGCAACCCGCATCGCCAAGGCCTTCGATTATGTCGGCGTGCTGGCCGTGGAGATGTTCGTCGTGCGCAATGGGCGCCGGCACGTCGTGCTGGTCAATGAGATCGCCCCGCGCGTCCACAATTCCGGCCACTGGACGATCGACGGCGCAACGGTGTCGCAGTTCGAGCAGCATATCCGCGCAATTGCTGGCTGGCCGCTGGGCAAGCCCGTGCGCCTCGCGCGTCGCGTCGAGATGACCAATCTGATCGGCGCGGAAGTCCACGAGGCAACGCGCTGGCTGTCCGTGCCGGGCGCCTCGGTGCACATCTACGGCAAAGGCGAGGCGCGTCCGCGCCGCAAAATGGGGCACGTCACGCGGGTCTGGTCGCGCTAGAGGCTGGCGGCGGCTAACCCCTCACCCCATATCAGGAAAACGCCCATACGGCGGGCACACGCGAGGCCTCCGAATGGACTCTTAATGCCTTTTCTGCTAGAGCCGCCCGACTCAAAGCCCCCGTTTTCGGGGCTTTTGCCTTAACCCGTCGGACCAACAACGAAGGAGCAAGCGTGCAAGTTCTCGTTCGCGACAACAACGTCGACCAGGCCCTGAAGGCGCTGAAAAAGAAGATGCAGCGCGAGGGCATTTTCCGCGAGATGAAGCTCCGCGGTCACTACGAAAAACCCTCGGAAAAGAAGGCACGGGAAAAGGCGGAAGCGATCCGCCGGGCCCGCAAGCTCGCGCGCAAGAAGATGCAGCGCGAGGGCCTTTTGCCGATGAAGCCGCGTCCGGTTCCGGGTGCCGGTCCTGGCGGCGGTGGCGGTGGTGGTGGCGGACAGGGCCGCGGCCATCGTACCCCGCGCATGGGCTAAGCAAGCGGCCGTCTTGAATTTAGAGTGGTGGCGCGGGCCTCAAGTTGCCCGCGCTATTGTTTTTCAGAGCATTTTTCCGCAAAAAAGCCGGCGATAAGACCGCAGCCGCCGCGAGCCGGTATTGGTGCAACTGTTTGTTATTTTTGTTCGCGTATCCGTCGTGCCGGATACGCGGGCACGGCCAACGGAATTTCACTGGCCAGCGGCGCCTGTCCATGCGGGAGGCGGTTTCGTGTCGCGCGTCGATTTCGATCAGTACGCCGGACAATACGAGGCGATCCTTGCCGCGCAGACGAATTTCTTCGATGGCGACAGCAACTATTTCGCCCGCTACAAAGTCGAGCTGGCACAACGACTGGTCGGTCGCGTCGACGCAGTCCTTGATTTCGGGTGTGGCATTGGCCGCAGCATGCCGCATCTGCGGGAGTTTTTTCCGCAGGCCGACATTGTCGGCTGCGATCCTTCAGCCGAGAGTCTCGCGATTGCACGCGAGCAGAACCCGACCTGTCGTTTCATGTCGACGGAACAGCTCGGTGCTGACGTAAAATTTGACCTCGTGATCGCGTCCTGTGTCTTTCATCACATCCCGCCGCAGCACCGGCAGATGGCAATCCGTTATTGCTATAGTCGTCTCAAGGAAGGCGGGCATTTCATCGTCTTCGAACACAACCCGATCAATCCGGTGACGCGCCATCTGGTCAAAAACTGCCCCTTCGACACAGACGCCGTGTTATTGAGCATGCGCGAGACTGTCGCCCGCATGCGCGACGAACGTTTGAACATCGATGAATCGAGCTATTGCCTCTTCTTCCCGCAATTTCTCGCCGCGCTTCGTCCGCTCGAGAAATATCTTCGCTGGCTGCCGATCGGCGGGCAATATTTCGTCTGCGCCAGTGACGGAAAATCGAAACTGACCCATGCCGCATAAACGGCGCGGCTACTTCCAGCAAAATTTGACATCCGCTTCATTTTGCTTGCGAGTGACGTAGTAGGCCTCGCGCGTCTTGGCATCATCGAAATACGCCCGCTCCTTGGCCGCCCGTTCCTTTGCGGCGGCAATTGCGCGTTTCGCATTATCGGCGCGGTCCCCGGGCAAAGCCGGCGCGCTCGCCATGAACATCACTTCGTAGGGATTGGTTTCCACCCATTGAACCGCTTTTGCGTGTTGCTCTTTCTGTTTGCCGAGATCGCAGAACGCGTAACCATTGATGGTCGGCCCGGCCAGAGTCGCAAAGCTGCGCACCGCGCCGTCGGCTTGCGCAAGCCCCTGCGCCTTAACGTTCAGCACTTGTGACATCACGATGTAGCGCTCTTTGGCGACGTAGAACCAAAACACCGCGTCATCGCGTAAGCCCATGTCGTAAAGGCGGATGGCAAGCACCATCATGGTCATGGGTGTGACCAGCGCGGGCTTGGCTAGAACCAAATCGCGCGCGGCAAGGATATCTTCGCGGCGGTTAGAGCTGAGCAAATCATCGTACTGTTTGCCAACGGCAACCTGCGGCTTCGCGCCAGGGATACGCGCGGCTTCGTAGTACGGCTGCACGTAGATGCCGATTTGCCGCACCGGCTCGGTTGCGTTTGCGACTGTCGACCAAATCAGCACGGCTATGGCCCATGCCGGTCGCAACACCGTTACCATAGCGATCGCCCCTCAATTGCCCGGCCGCGCCAGCGCGCTCAAGAACATCTTGACCGTTTTCTCTGCGCCATAGTCATCGAGATCAACGTGTCCGCCTAGCGGAAAACGCACCATTCGTTTCGGCTCTTTCGCCAACAAGAATAGCCTTTCGCCGAACCGTATTGGCACGATGCGGTCGCGCTCGCCGTGCAACACCAAAAGCGGTGCGTTGACGTTCGCAATCCGCTCATCCGAGCGGAACGGATCCTTGATGAACCATCGAACCGGTACGAAGGGATAGGCGGCGGCTCCGACATCGGCAATGGATGTATAGGGCGCATCTAAAATGATGGCCCCGATCTCGCGCTCGGCGGCTAGCGCCACAGCCACCCCGGTGCCAAGCGACTCGCCCCACACGACAATGCGCCTTGCCGGATAACGCGCAATTGCAAATTCGTAAGCAGCAGCAGCGTCATCGATCAATCCGGTTTCGCTGGGTTCGCCGGTCGAGCCCCCATAGCCACGATAGGACAGCGCCACCAGGCCAGTGCCATCGGCGATCAGCCACTTGAAGCGGCCGGCACGCAGGTCGAGACCTCCGGCATTGCCCTGAAAATAGATCACCAGCGGCTTTGCTTCTCTCGGAGGCACGTGCCAGGCAATCAGCTTTTCACCATCGGCGCTGGTGAGCGTCACCTCCTCGGCCTGCGCCAGACCGGCGACTGCCGGCGGCGTGCGCGCACGGTCGGGAAAATACATCAACGATCGCTGGAAAACGTACATCAACGCCAGCAATCCGCCGTAGCCAAGCGCAGCAATCAAAAGCAGCCATTTCAATGCGCTCATTCTATTCCCATAACACAAGAAATGTGGCGCTCGGGTTGCCGTCGCCGACCGATCCTCCTAGCCTTACGAAAACCGTCAGGGAGAACCGTCATGCCGCGCTTACGCTATATCGAAGAAAGCGAAAAGACGCCTCATACCCGCGAACTCATCGAGTCTGCCAAACGCACCGGCGCACCTGACCCGCGTGTGGTGAGCATCATGGCACGCAGTCAGGTTGGCACCGCCTGGGTCGAATATTGGAACAAAGTGCTTTACCAGGGCGTGCTGCCCCACAAACTCAAGGAAATGTGCCGGATCAAAATTTCAGTCGCACACCAGTGCGGCTATTGCTCGACCGTGCGTTCCAACGTGGCAAAGGCCGAAGGTTTGACCGAGGATATGATCAATGACTTGTTCTCCTCCGAGACCAGCAGGCACTTCACGCCGCGTGAAAAAGCGGCGCTGCGTTTCGCCGAGCTGTTCAAGCAAGGCGAACATGCGATCGACCGGGACGAAGTCTACCAGGACCTGTCCAAACATTTTAACGACGAGGAAATTATCGAGCTTGGCTTGCTGTGCGCGCAGACCGACGGTGTTGGCAAGTTCGTGAAGTCGCTCAATGTGCTGAGCTGGGAAGAAGCCTGCGAACTCAACCCGAAACTTATGCGAGGATCGACTCAGGAAGCGGCAGAATAGTGAATATTCGTCCGGCGACGGCCGCGGATGACGATGCCATCTGGCACATCCTCGAGCCGACTTTCCGAGCCGGCGAGACCTATCCGATTCCGCGCGACATCTCGCGCTCTGATGCGCTCGCCTATTGGCGATCGCCCGGGCATACCGTGTTCGTCGCCGAGGACACTGGCACGGTCGTCGGTACCTATTATCTGCGCGCCAATAACCGCGGCGGCGGCGCCCACGTTGCCAATTGCGGCTACGTCGTCGCGTCGGAAACTTATGGCCGTGGCGTCGCGCGAGCCATGTGCGCGCACTCGCTCGACCAGGCGCGGGAACAGAAGTTCACCGCCATGCAGTTCAATTTCGTAATCGCTTCGAATGAGCGCGCGGTGCGATTGTGGCAGAGCCTCGGGTTCACCATCGCCGGACGGTTGCCGGGCACCTTCCAGCACCCGCGGCTGGGACTGGTCGACGCCTATGTGATGCTGCGAAGCCTTTGATCTGGCTAAAATTCTCGGACGGTTAGCGTTTGTTAAGGCTGGGCCACCATATGGCTGAAAATTTGCCGCGAACCGCGCAACCTTTTGACCAAAAACGAGTTGCCGCTGTGGGTCGATAGATTGCCCATGAAGCAATCAGACCCTCGTATTGTGTGCGGGGATTGCGGAAATGGATGAGGCAATCGGATTTCTGGAAAGCGAGCTTGATCGAGCTGTTGCCGCATTCGGACAGGCGGCGCCTGGCGACAATGTCGTGCCGATCGAAACTGCGCGGTCGCAGGCGACCTTGCGGGAGCGCGAACGGCGGTTCCGCGAGCTGCTGGATGCCCTCCCCGCCGCCATCTACACCACCGACGCCGCAGGCCGGATCACCTATTACAACGACGCGGCCGCGGTCCTGTGGGGCCATCGGCCTCGGCTTGGCACGAGCGAGTGGTGCGGCTCCTGGAAATTGTACTGGCCTGACGGCACCCCGCTGCCGCACGACCAATGCCCGATGGCAGTAGCGCTCAAGGAGAACCGTGCTGTCCGCGGCATGGAGGCCGCCGCCGAACGGCCGGATGGCACGCGCGTGCCATTCATCCCCTACCCGACTCCGATCCACGACGAGACCGGCAAGTTGATTGGCGCGGTGAACATGCTAGTGGATATCACCGACCGTAAACGAGCGGAGGACCAACAGGCGCTGCTGGTCCGGGAACTGCATCATCGCGTCAAAAACACGCTCGCCACGGTGCAGGCGATCATGGGTTCGACCGCGCGCACGGTCGATAACATCGAGGACTTCAAGACGGCCTTGCTCGGCCGCATACAGTCGCTTTCCAAGACGCATCTGCTGCTTGCGGATGAGCAACGCGCCGTCAAGTTTGAAGACATCCTGCGCAGCGAACTCGATGCATTCGACGACGGGAGCAAAAAACGCGTTGTGTTCAGCGGACCGGAAGTTCCGTTGATCTCGCAAATAGCGGTGTCGCTCGGCATGGCGATCCATGAGCTCACTACCAACGCCGCAAAGTACGGCGCCCTGTCGGTCTTTGGCGGCAAAGTCGAGGTGACATGGAGCGTTACGATCGACGCGACGCGCCGCCGGTTGGCTTTCGACTGGTTGGAAAGCGGCGGCCCGCCGGTCGCGCAACCCTTAAAGCCGGGATTTGGCTCGCGGCTTCTGTCCTTCGTGCTGCCCGGCCAGATTCAGGCCAAGAGCGAAATCGACTACGCTCCAACCGGCATCCGCGTGCATTGCGAATTGCCACTGCCGGCGGACGTGCCGGCCTGACGCAAGCGCCGGCACAAATTCTGGTACTGGTCGCACCGCCCTTTCGCCGCCCCGTAATTCACTGGTAGTGTCTCGCGCGATAACGCCTGTTGGGGCATGTCTTCAGAACCGACCTTCGCGACTGCGCCGCCGGGCCGCGCCGGTGATAGCGATATTGCCAGAGCCTCCCCGCGGGCGGGCCGGCTTGTTTATGTTGACGGCCTGCGCGCTATCGCGATCATTGCGATTGTTGCGTTCCACGCCCGCATCCCGGGATTCCAGGGTGGATTTGTCGGCGTCGACATTTTTTTTGTCATCTCCGGTTTCCTGATTACACATCAGATCGTCAGCCAGACTCTGGCCGGCAGTTTTTCGGCGAGTGATTTCTATGCGCGCCGTATTTTGCGCATCTTGCCGCCCCTGCTCCTCGTTACCGCCGTCACGCTTGCCCTGGCGCCTTTGTTTCCGCTGCTTCCGCTGGAAGCGCGGGAGCTCGCAAATTCGGCCGCCGCCACTGCAGCAATGATTTCGAATTATTACTTTACAAGGGGCACCGAGTATTTTGCGGCGAGGTCGGAGATCGTTCCGCTGCTGCATACATGGTCACTGGGTGTCGAGGAGCAATATTACCTCCTGGCCCCGGCATTCGTCGGCGGCCTTGTTGTGCTGTCGACGCGTCGCAAATGGCGTCCGGTCCATGCGCTTCTGGTTGCAGGTGTCCTGGTCATCGCCGGCTCTTATGTCTTGCTGGCGATCCTGACCAAGACCGATCACCGCCTCGCTTTCTTCTCGATCTTGTCACGCGCCTGGCAATTCTCCGTGGGCGGTATGCTCGCCATCGCGGTCCTCAAAGGCGCCGTGGTACCGGCGCGGCTGCGCACGCCGCTCAGCATCATTGGAGCTTTCGCCGTCGCAGCTTCGATCTTTTACTTTGACCCCCACATGAACTATCCGGGCTTTCTCGCAGGATGCCTTCCAACGATTGGCGCATTGCTTCTTATTGTATCCGGGCTCGGCAATGAAGATGCGCCGCTCATGCGCATTCTGGCCAGCCGGCCAGCCGTAACAATCGGTGTGCTCTCTTACAGTTGGTATCTCTGGCATTGGCCGCTGACCGCCTTGGGCCGGACGCTCTTCTTCGCGCAGGACCTGTGGAGAGACGTCACCGCTTCCGGCGCGGCGCTTGCCTTGTCGGTGCCCACCTATCTTTTCCTCGAACAGCCGATGAAACGCCTGCGACGGCCGGAGATTATGCGGCAATTCAGCGGGCGTATCGTACTTGGTGGAATAGCCGGATCCGCAGCTTTCGCAATCATTGCGTTGGTCCTTGGCCGCAGCCCACTATTTGTGCCTCGCGTGAGTGCCATCGAAATGGGAACACCGTTCCGCCCCGTGAGCGGCTGTCAGGCTAACAACACCACGCCGAAATTCCGGTATGTGCAGCCGTGCCTTGTCGGCTCCGGTGATCTACCAAAAGTGGCATTCTGGGGCGATTCTCATGCCTTGATGCTGGTACCGGTTGCCGGATGGGCAGCAGGGGCCGCCGGCACCGCGGCCGTTATCCTCGGCAAGACGTCGTGCCCGCCCCTTCTTGGCGTTGAAGTTGATTTCTTCGTCACCCGAACGTGTGCCGCCAGTAACGATGAGCTTCTGCAATGGTTACAACAACAGCAGGCCCATCCGATTACCGGAGTGGTGTTGATGGCGCGCTGGGCGCTTTATAGTGGACGCCATTCACCGGCCGGAGATCTTGAACTGCCGCGCCTGCTGTGGCGCGATGGCGACAGACCGGGCGCTGGCTATGCGGAAATTCTCGAACGCGGCCTGACCGACATGCTGAAGCAGCTGTCGCCATCGCGGCGCGTTTTGATCGTCGCACCGGTGCCGGAATTCCAGCATGCAGCGGCTGATTGTCTAACACGGGCCCAGATGGCCGGATATCCGCGCGAGACCTGTGCGATCGATCGGCGCCGCGTCGAGCAGCGGCGCCGGGAAGCTATTGAGGTACTTACCCGCGTAGCAGCCGCATTTCAAAATGTCAGGCTGATCGATCCTTTGGACGTTTTCTGCGACCGCAGCATGTGCTCGCCATTCGGAGCCGCCGGTATATTTTATGTCGACACCGATCACCTCACCGCGCTCGGAGACGAGTTGCTGTATCGTCGTTTTGAGAGCGATTTCCTTTGGGTCTTCGGGATCGGAAAATGATTTTTTCCAAATGCGCTTTCGAAGAAAAATTGACGCGAAGTTTACACTGCGGGCCATTTTGAAGCCGCAAACTGAAGCAGAACGCGGATTTGTGATGAACAGCCAGGGCCTGATGGCGCTATAGTACTGCCCGATGGCTCATGACGTGACGCGATAAAGAGCCGGCAAAGCAGGTTCCGAATCCGTCTCCAGGCGCCACGCCAACCGGGCCATGTCTCGGGAGGTAAGGTCATGGCATATTCGAATATCCTGGTTGGCGCCGGGACGCATCCCTCGCGACCTGCGATCCGAAAAATCGGCGTGGCTGACTTGGGCGATGCCCTCACCAGGGGCATCGACGATTTTTATGCGATGCCAACGCATGCCATGTTCCTTTGCATAATCTACCCGATCGTCGGCTTCGTGCTGGCGCGGCTCGCTTTCGGCTATTCGGTTCTGCCCCTGCTCTATCCCCTGGCCAGTGGATTCGCTTTGGTAGGACCGGTCGCAGCGCTTGGCCTTTATGAGTTGAGCCGCCGCAGAGAGGCTGGCCTCGATACATCCGCAGCACACGCCTTCAGCGTATTTGAGTCGTCCTCGGTCGGCGCTATCGCTGCATTGGGGCTGTTGCTGCTTGTCATTTTCGGCATTTGGGTAGCGGCGGCGAATGCAATCTATGTTGCCAATTTCGGTTATGCGTCGCCATCCTCGATCGAGGAGTTCTTGCACGACGTGCTCACCACGCGTGCGGGCTGGATGCTTATCATCGTCGGGAATGGAGTGGGTCTGCTCTTTGCTGTGCTGGTACTCACAATCAGCGCGGTGTCATTCCCGTTGCTGCTCGATCGCGATGTCGGCGCGGCGGTCGCTCTGCTGACGTCAATTCGTGCCGTCGCCCGCAATCCTTTCACCATGGCGGTGTGGGGCCTGATTGTAGGTGCCTTGCTGGTTGTCGGCTCGATCCCGTTCTTTATCGGGCTGACAATAGTCATGCCGGTGCTTGGCCACGCCACCTGGCACCTCTACCGCAAGGTCGTCGAACCACAAGGCAGCCCGTCGCCTACACTTCCGCCGCAGGAGAAAGAGCGTCGCTCTGCGGCGGATTTCCCGGTCGTGCTGTTTCCCTGGGCGAAAAAATAAGCGTGACGCGTCACGCCACCGCGGCGTGACGGCGAGCGAGCATCGCCCGTTCGAATTTGCGGGGCGTCATCGGCCGCGCAAACATATGGCCTTGCATGAGGTCGAAGCCGAGATCACGAACGGCGACAAAGTCCGACTGCGTTTCCACCCCCTCGGCCACCGATCTTGCGCCGGAATCGCGCGCAATCGCGACAATCTCCGCGCAATGGGCCTGCTTTATCCGGTCGTCGGCGCAACCGCGAATGAATTTTCGATCGACCTTCATCTCGACGACCGGCAGGTCACGGCGGCCGGCGAGCAACGCACCTCTGGCGTCAACGTCGTTGATCGCAATTCCGATATTGCGCAACGCAAGTTGGCTGGCGACACGTCGGACAAGATCGAGATCGTTGACCAGGTCGACGCAATCGACCGCGATCAAAAAGCCGTTCTGCCGGACGTTCTCCGGAAGATGCTCCATCATCCGGTCGATGAATTGCATATCTTCCAGCGCGAACAATGGCACCGGCAGAGCAACCTGAACCTGATGGTTTGCGGCGGCAAATTGCATGGAGTCCGCGATCGCCCGTGCGATAACAAACTGCGATAGTCCATGAAGGTACGGATCGTCTGAAGCCGGTATAAAATAAGCTGGCGGCACGACACCCCAGGTCGGATGACGGACGCGAACGAGCGCCTCGGCTCCGCGCGGCACAAGCGACTTTGTATTGATTTTGGACTGGTACCAGAGTTCAAGCCAGCCGTTGCACAGCGCCTCATCGATATCGATGGGCAGCGGCAGCGCCGGCCGGACTGGCAGGAAGGCATCAAGGTTCGTGTCAAGGTCGCGCTTGCGGAACGGTGTCCCCAGCGGAGGCAGCATCGTCAACCCTGTCTGCTCACCGAATTCGTGGCTGCGTATGAGAGCTGCCGAACTGCGGCCGCCGAACAGCATGACCGAGCCGCCATAACTTTGCGCCTGCAGCGTTCGCAGATGCAATTGTACTTCGAACCCATCCGTCAGCGGCCCAAGCACAATGAGATCAGGCCGGAAGTCATGCAGCATGGCCCTGAACTCGGTTGTGTCGGCTTCTCGCGCAATGAACCCGAGCTCGTCGAGCATCTCGCTGAGAAATGTCCGCACATGGGTCTTGTTCTCGACCACGCACGCCCGTGGCGGAATTGGTCTGCGTCCGAACTGGACAACTTCGCCCCCAGACTCATCGCGGTTACCGTCAATCATTCGTCCCTCCCCGAAACTTGCCTTGCAGCAATTTGCGGGCCGCATAAAACATTTTTAAAACGCGATCGCTACAGGTCACGACGCAAAATACGCAGACAGCTCGTTCCGCGGTTAACGGGACGATTGCGTGTTTTCTAAATTTGAATCTGTTCAGAAAATTCAGAGCGGCAGCATGCGCTCAATCACATCGCTTTTACGATGCTTTCGGTCATTTTCTTGGCGTCGCCGAGTAGCATCATGGTGTTGTCGCGATAGAACAATGGATTGTCGATTCCAGCATACCCGGATGCGAGCGAGCGTTTGATGAACATCACAGTACCCGCCTTCCACACCTGCAACACCGGCATGCCGTAAATCGGCGAGGTCTTGTCTTCTTCCGCGGCCGGATTGGTAACGTCGTTCGCACCGATAACGAAAGCGACATCCGCCTGTGCAAATTCGGAATTGATGTCCTCTAGTTCAAACACTTCGTCGTAGGGCACATTGGCTTCGGCGAGAAGCACGTTCATGTGGCCGGGCATGCGGCCTGCCACCGGGTGAATGGCGTATTTCACTTCAACGCCCTCTTTTTTCAGCTTGTCGGCCATTTCGCGCAGTGCATGTTGCGCCTGCGCCACCGCCATGCCGTAGCCCGGCACGATAATCACTTTCGAAGAATTCTTGAGAATATAGGCGGCGTCTTCAGCTGAGCCGAGTTTGACGGGCCGCTGCTCGGCACCGGCGCCAGGCCCTGCTGTCTCGCCGCCAAAGCCACCAAGAATAACCGAGATGAATGAGCGATTCATGCCCTTGCACATAATGTAGGACAGAATCGCGCCCGAAGAGCCGACCAGCGCTCCGGTGATAATCAATGCCGAGTTGCCGAGCGTAAAGCCAATGCCGGCGGCCGCCCATCCGGAATAGGAATTAAGCATCGAGATCACCACCGGCATGTCGGCGCCGCCGATCGGGATGATGATCAGGACGCCGAGCGTCAGCGATATTGCGACGATCAGCCAGAAATCCATCACGGTCTGCGAAACGAAAAAGCCGTAGATGAAGAAGATCAGCGCTGCGGCGAGCGCGAGATTGACGATGTGGCGACCCGGCAGCGTGATCGGTTTGCCGCTCATGCGGCCAGACAGTTTCAGGA
Source organism: Pseudolabrys sp. (assembly GCA_035519415.1). Lineage (GTDB taxonomy): Bacteria > Pseudomonadota > Alphaproteobacteria > Rhizobiales > Xanthobacteraceae > Pseudolabrys. Next base: position 134,419 of record DATIWJ010000072.1, on the reverse strand, counting down.
ACGCGATCACCGAGCCCGTAAAGGTGACGGCGCCGATGGCAACACCGAGCGACATTTCGATGAGGCTGGAACCATGGATATGGCCTTCGGTGCCGATATCGAATGCTGCTGGCGCGTAAAAGGCCCCCGCGGCAACCAGCACCGCCGCCATGCCGACCAGTGAGTGGAAGGCGGCAACAAGCTCCGGCATCGACGTCATCGGCACCCGCCGCGCGATCACCGCACCGATGCCGCCGCCGAGCACAATCCCGCCGACCACTAAGGCCCAGGACAGCGAGTCAGTCGGCGGGTGCGCACCGAGCGTCGTCAGTACGGCGATGGTCATGCCGACCATGCCGAACAGATTGCCGCGCTGGCTCGAGTCCGGGCTCGACAGGCCGCGCAGCGCCAGGATGAACAGGACGCCGGCAACCAGGTAGAGCAGCGCGACGAGGTTCGGACTCATGTGGCTACTCCGTCATGCCCGGCTTTGTGCCGGGCATCCACGTCTTCGCTTGGGAAACAAGGCGTGGATGGCCGGGTCAAGCCCGGCCATGACGACGGCATTTTACGAAGCGATAAACTCATGGCCGTCGTCACTTCTTTTTCTTCTGGTACATCGCCAACATACGCTGGGTGACCAGGAAGCCGCCGAAGATATTGACCGACGCAAACACCAGCGCGACGAAGCCGAGGGCGCGCGACCATAGCGGGCCCTTGTCATCGGTCGCCAGCGCGACACCGACTGCGAGCAACGCCCCGACCACGATGACCGACGAAATCGCGTTGGTAACAGACATCAGCGGGGTGTGGAGCGCGGGCGTTACCGACCACACCACATAATACCCAACGAACACCGCCAGCACGAAAATCGAGAGCCGGAAGACGAAGGGATCAACCGCGCTTGTGACATGCTCCATATCGGATCTCCTCAGCTCGCCGTCTTCGGCTGAAAATTCGGATGCACGATCGCACCGTCCCGCGTAAGCAACGTCGCCTTGACCAATTCGTCGTCCCAGTTGACCGCGAGCTTTTTTTCTTTCTTGTCGATCAACGTCTCGACAAAGGTAAGAAGATTCTTGGCGTAGAGCGACGAGGCGGAAGCCGCCAGCCGTCCAGGCACGTTGAGATAACCAACAATCTTGACGCCGCCCACGTGCGCCACTTCGCCGGGACGCGCGCCTTCAACGTTGCCGCCGCGCTCAACCGCAAGATCGATAATCACCGAACCCGGCCGCATCGATGCAACCATGTCCTTGGAGACAAGGCGCGGGGCCGGCCGGCCCGGGATCAACGCCGTGGTGATGACGATGTCTTGCTTCTTTATATGGTCCGCAACCAATGCCGCCTGTTTGGCCTGATATTCCTTCGACATTTCCTTGGCGTAGCCGCCGGCGGTCTGCGCATTTTTGAATTCCTCATCCTCGACGGCGAGGAATTTCGCACCGAGACTTTCCACCTGCTCCTTTGTGGCCGGGCGCACATCGGTCGCCGTGACGATTGCCCCGAGTCGCCGCGCCGTGGCGATGGCCTGCAAGCCGGCAACGCCTACGCCCATGATAAATACTTTCGCCGCCGGCACTGTGCCAGCTGCGGTCATCATCATCGGCAACGCACGACCGTACTCCTCGGCGGCATCGATTACCGCGCGATAGCCGGCGAGATTGGCCTGGCTCGACAGCACATCCATGGATTGGGCACGGGTGATGCGCGGCATCAGCTCCATCGCGATGGCTGACACACCGGCATCGGCCATCTGCTTCAATGCAGCATCGTTGCCGTAGGGATCCATAATGGCGATGACCAGCGCACCTTTTTTGTAGGCGGACAACTCGCTCGCCGCCGGGCGCCGCACCTTCAGGACAATATCGGCATCTTTGGTAACGCTGTCGGCAATTTGCGCACCGGCTGCCTCGAATTCGGAATCGGGAATGCCGGACGCGACACCGGCGCCGCGCGCAACCGCTATCGCGGCGCCAAACGATTTGAGTTTCTTGATCGTTTCCGGAGTGGCCGCGACGCGCGGTTCACCACCGTCTGTCTCCCGCGGTACGGCAATTCGCATTCACGCCTCCCCGCCCGGCCGTAAGTTTTGTCAGTGCGGCGACAGTCCGGTGAAGGCAAAGATCAGAAAGCAGATCACGAAGGCGATATAGCTGGGAGTCGTTGCTCTGCTGAGCAGGCCGGGGATGGCGCCGAGCAACCCGATCACGAAGATCGCCGCCGCAAGGAACCAGTGACCCATCACGCCCCCTGTCGCCAGGCCAAATACGATGGTCACCACATAGAGGATGCCGACAAGCGTGAAATGGACAAAGCTCTCATAGCTTTGTTCATGCGCGGCATAGTCATTGCCAGCGGCGGTGGCGTATTCGACGGTGCCGTGGTCGGCCATGGGAAAACTCTCCGAGTCGCTCAAAAAAGGCAGGCGCACAGGGGTTAGCGCAATTGCGGCCCAAGGGCAACGCTGCCGCAATCAGCCTTTGGACGGCTGCAAGCCGGCCTTGGCGAGTGCAGCGCTTTGCCGCGCGGCAACCTCATCGACCGTGAAACGCTCGATGGCCTCGTTGAACAACCGGTAGAAATTGAGTTCCGCCGCCAGGTGCAGAAAAACCGCGCCAAGCCCGATGGCCGCGCGATCCATGAATACGAATTCGCGCGGGACCGTAACAGGGCCTCTGGCTTTGAGAGCCTGGTGCACCCGGAAGGCTTCCTTGCGGCCATACTCGGAGGGCTTCACGCCGTCAGCGATGCTCCGCACGCGGTCGTCCAGCAGCGGGCCGTATATGAAACGCGCCCAGATGTTGAGCGCATCGATCAGCTCGCGGCTAAGCCGCTTGAACCCCCACGTCTGATAGGCATGCACCACAAGTTCGTCATCGCCGCGTAACAATCCGCGATAGAGATCGACCACGCCGCCGACAAAACTCGGCGGGAAAATCCGGATGCAGCCATAGTCGAGCAGGTTGATGCCGGCGGGCTTTCCCCTGGCTTCGTCGAAAACTGTGTAGTTGCCGAGATGCGGGTCACCATGGATGACGCCGAAACGGCTGAAGGGAAACCACCAAGCGGTGAACATAGCGGTGGCTAGACGATTGCGCGCTTCGAGTGGATCGGCTTTGTGTTCGAGCAGCTTGCGGCCGGTCAGCCAATCGAGCGTGAGCAGACGGCCGGTTGACAGTTCCGGCCAGACTTTCGGCACGCGGATCGCATTTTCGTCCTTCAGCATGTTTGCGTAAAGCGCGACATGCTTTGCCTCGCGGACATAATCGAGTTCCTCGCGCAGGCGCGCGGCGATTTCGACCGCAATCTCGCTGGTATCGATCGCCGGATCGAAACGTTTGCGGATGGCAAACAACAACTGCAATTGGCTGAGGTCAGCTTCGACCGCGGACTGCATGTCCGGGTACTGCAGCTTGCAGGCCAGTTCTTCGCCGTCGGGCGCGCGGCCACGATGCACCTGCCCGAGCGAGGCTGCCGCAGCTGGATGATGTTCGAATTCGGAAAATTTCTTTTGCCAATCGGCTCCAAGCTCCGCGCTCATGCGGCGCTTGACGAAGGCCCAACCCATCGGCGGCGCCTGACTTTGCAGCTTGATCAGTTCGTTGGCGTATTCGGGCGGAAGCGCGTCCGGAATGGTGGCGAGTAACTGCGCCACCTTCATGATCGGGCCCTTCAGCCCGCCGAGCGCGGCGGCGAGTTCGAGCGCGTTGGCGGCCCGGTCAAGCGGTACGCCGAAAAACCGCGCCCCCGCAAAGCGCGCGGCGGTGCCACCGAGCTGCGTGCCGACCCGGGCATAGCGCTTGGCACGGGCGGAAAAGCGGTTCTTTTCGCGGTCGGTGGGGGGCATGGGCGGGTTCACCTCCCCCATCTAATCAGCTTCAGCTGCAAAAATAAGGTCCGCCCCGGCTATCCCAACGTCTCCAGCTCGCCAATCAGATTGGCGATGACGCTCAACCCTCCGTCCCAGAATTTTGGATCGCGCGCATCGAGACCGAACGGCGCCAGTAATTCCGAATGATGCTTGGTGCCTCCCGCCGAGAGCATTTCGAGATAGCGTTCGGCGAAGCCGCTCGCGGATTTTTCGTAGACGGCATAAAGTGAATTCACCAGGCAGTCACCGAACGCATATGCATAGACGTAAAACGGCGAATGCACGAAGTGCGGGATATAGGCCCAGAACGTTTCATAGCCCGGTTTGAGCTCGATCGCCGGGCCCAGACTTTCGCTCTGCACCGACATCCATAATTCGCAAATCTTGTCGGCGGTCAGCTCGCCGTTGCGCCGCTCACTGTGGACCTTGCGTTCGAAGCTATAGAACGCGATTTGCCGCACCACCGTGTTGATCATGTCCTCGACCTTGGCGGCGAGCATTGCCTCGCGCTGCTTCTTGTCGGTCGTCTGCGCCAGCAGTTTTTTGAAAGTCAGCATTTCGCCGAAGACCGAGGCAGTCTCAGCGAGCGTCAGCGGCGTCGGCGCCATCAGCGGACCGTTGGGCGCCGCCAATACCTGATGCACGCCATGCCCGAGTTCATGCGCAAGTGTCATTACGTCGCGCGGTTTGCCCATGTAGTTGAGAAGCACGTATGGATGCGCCGACGGCACTGTCGGATGCGCAAAGGCGCCCGGCTGCTTTCCGGGGCGAACCGGGGCATCGATCCAGTTTTTTGTAAAAAAAAGATCGGCGACCTCGGCCATCCTGGGTGAGAAGGCGCCATAGGCAGTCAGGACGGTCGCACGCGCATCGGTCCATGGAATCGTGCGCTGGGCAACCTTGGGCAGTGGCGCGTTACGGTCCCAATGCGGCAGGCTCTTCCTGCCGAACCATTTGGCCTTCAGTGCATAGTACCGGTGAGACAATTTCGGATATGCCGCCCGCACAGCGGCGACCAAGGCTTCAACCACCTCGGGTTCAACCCGGTTCGAGAGATGCCGCGCATCGGCGATATCCTTGAAGCCACGCCAACGATCGGAAATCTCCTTGTCTTTGGCGAGCGTGTTTGTGATCAGCGCAAACGGCCTCAAGTTTTCCCGGAACGTCTTGGCCAACGCTTCGGCGGCTGCCTTGCGTTTTTTTCCGTCGGTGTCCTGCAACAGATTAAGCGTTGGTTCGATCGCCAGCGACTTTCCCGCGACCTTGAACCGCAAGCCCGCGATGCTTTCGTCAAACAGCCTGTTCCAGGCGGCATAGCCGGTCACTGATTTTTCGTGAAAGAGCTCTTCGACCCGATCTTCAAGTTGATAGGGCTTTTCCTTCCGCACATCTTCCAGCCACGGCCGGTAGTGGCCGAGCGCCCGATCCTGCATGGCGACCTCGAGCCGTGCGTCCTCGATGCGGTTGAGCTCGAGCGTGAAGAACAGAAGATGTAGAGACGCAGCGGTAATACGCTCCTGGACGTCGCCGTAAAACTTGGCGCTAACGGGATCGGTGGTGTTGCCGGCATAAACGAGCGAGGCGTAGGAGATCAGCCGGCCAAGCCGGTCGTCGATCGCCTCATAGCGCTTGACCGCCTCGGCGAGCGCCTGTCCAGCACCTTCGCCAGCCGCCATCGCGACCAGACGTCCTTTGAACTCTTGCTCGAAGGCTGTGCAATCCTTGTCGGCCTGCTCCAGGTCGCGCTTGATCTCGGGGCTGTCGAGACCGGGATACAGATCGCGCAGGTTCCACTCGGGTAGTGCACCGAGTTTCGGTGTCTTCGTCGGCTTTTGTCTGGACGAGGTCTTCGGCATGGGGGCAATCGTTTGGATGGAAAACAAAACTAACTGGCGGGATATCATCTAGACCGCCACTCGTGGCGATGCGATGGCAATCGGCGAAAATTCTCCCTTGTATCTCCTGCAAGTCCCGCCATTGCAATGTTCTCGATCTCTGGCGTGGCTGAATTTGGTATTATAGCTTGCTTCAACGCTTCCGAGCCAATTTGCAAATGACCGATCCTTATGGAGCACGAACGCCTGGATGGCTCGATCGCGCAGTTATCGCCACAACCAGCCATTTGCCGGATAGCTGGCTGGGACTGCGTGTCGCAATAGGCTTGCGCCGCCTCGTTACGATGCGGATCCCGGACGATGACGGACTGGATGTGGTTCGTTGGGGTCTGCGCATGCGATTGCACCCCCGCCACAATGGATGCGAAAAGGGAGCGCTCTTCACACCGCAGATGTATGAGCCTGGCGAGCGAAAAGAACTATTCGCCGAGATCGACAGGGCTAAATCGAAAAACCGGCCTTTCGTGTTCATTGATATCGGCGCGAATGTCGGATTGTTCTCGCTTCTGGTTGCCTCTCGGGCCGGAGAAATGGCGAAAATTGTCGCCATCGAGCCGGAAGCAGAAAACATCAAGCGCCTTCAGTTTAACATTGCAGCAAATGCCGGGATTCCGATTCAAGTCGTACCGCTCGCGCTTGGAGAAAGTGCGGGGACGGTTGTCCTCAATGTCGGCGAGAACGACAGAGGCGGAACCCACGTCCGGCCGATCACTGCAAAAGACCGCGCCGATGACACCGTCACGAAAGTAGAGTGCCGCACGTTGCTGGAGGTATTGAGACAACAGGGAATCACGTCGATTGACGCACTGAAAATTGACGTTGAAGGCGCGGAGGACCGCATTCTGCTCCCCTTTTTCAAAGATGCAGAACGATCGCTGTGGCCAAATCTGCTGATCGTCGAGGATGCCCGAGATGCCTGGAACAATGATCTTTTTTCCGAACTTGCCCAGCGCGGCTACGCCATCGAGACGCGGACCAAGCTGAATGTGATGATGCGGCGACCGGTGAGGTAACCCATTGTCGACCATATTCAACCAGTCGATCGAATTCCTGGACCGCATCCCTCATATCGGATTCATTGTGGTCTGGTTTGCACTGGCTTTGCTGCTCGCGTGTGCGCTGATTTATGTATGGAATTCAATCGCCGCGAGGCACCAGACGGGTGGCAACCCGCCAGGGTCGAAGCAGAATTAGCGCCCCTCCTTTCGGTGCACGTCTTAACACCCCGTTAAGCGAGAACGGCGACATTGCACCAATTCGGCACAGTATGTGCGTGAGGGCCCAATGTCCGAAGTGGTGCTTATCGTCGATGACGATCCGGTGCAGCGTCGTTTGCTCGAAGCCATGGTGCAGCGTTTCGGCTACCAGCCGATGGTTGCCGAGAGTGGCGATGAGGCCGTCGCGCTGCTGATCGGACCCGAGACCTCACGGATCGACGCTGTGATACTCGACCTGGTCATGCCCGATCTCGACGGCCTCGGCGTGCTTGCTCGCATGCGCGAGTCCGGCCTGAATATCCCCGTCATCGTACAAACCGCTCACGGCGGTATCGACAATGTCGTCTCGGCGATGCGCGCAGGCGCGGCCGACTTCGTAGTCAAGCCAGCGAGCGCCGAACGCCTCCAGGTGTCATTGCGTAATGCGCTTGCCACCAAGGCGCTGACGGGCGAATTGCAGCGGCTCAAACGCAAACACAACGGGACGCTGACAATTGCTGATGTAATCACACGCTCGGCGGCCATGCAGCCGGTGCTCAAGGCTGCCGAGAAAGCGGCCGCGTCGGTGATCCCCGTCTTGATCGAAGGCCAGTCCGGCGTCGGCAAGGAATTGATCGCTCGTGCGGTCCACGGCACCGGGACGCGCCGCGCCAAACCGTTCGTGGCGGTCAATTGCGGCGCATTGCCGGAAAATTTGGTCGAGTCGATCTTGTTCGGCCATGAGAAGGGCGCTTTTACAGGAGCGACCGAAAAACACACGGGAAAATTCGTCGAGGCCGACGGTGGCACGCTTTTCCTCGACGAGGTCGGCGAGCTGCCGGGGCCAGCGCAAGTGAAGCTGCTGCGGGCGCTGCAGGAAGGCGAAATCGAACCTGTCGGCGGGCACAGGCCAGTCAAGGTCGATGTGCGCATTATCTCCGCAACCAACCGCGACCTTATAGCGGACGTGAAGGCCGGGCGCTTCCGGGAGGACTTGTTCTATCGCTTGCACGTCTTTCCGATATCGGTGCCGCCGTTGCGGGCGCGGCGCGACGACATCCCCGAGCTCGCCCGCCATTTTCTGACCCGCATTGTCGCGGAAGAAAACAAACGCGTACGCGCCATCAGCGCCAGCGGCATGGCGCTTCTTACCGCCTATCACTGGCCGGGCAATGTGCGACAACTTGAGAACGCAATTTTCCGTGCGGTGGTGCTGGCCGACAGCGAGGAAATTGGCGTCAACGAGTTTCCACAAATCGCCGCCCAGGTTTCCTCCGACGCGTCTTTCGATCAGCCGCTCATCGAGCCTTCGCCGGCCATGGTGTCATCGTGGCCCGAGTCCGAAAGCGTCCGTCACGCGCCAGTTTTGCCGGCTGCACATTCGTTGTCGCTGACCGACTCGCGCGGCGAGGTGCGCCCACTCGACGACATCGAACGTGACGCTATCCGGTTCGCCATTTCGCACTATCGCGGACAGATGTCCGAGGTTGCACGCAGACTCCGAATCGGCCGTTCGACCCTCTACCGCAAACTGGAGGGCCTTGGCCTCGACAAGGAGGCGGCGGTCCAATAGTCGAATTGGGCGGTTAGGGCGGCCTGCCGGAAATCCCGTAGGAACAGGCTTTTCCCCCGATTCTTCCCGTTTTGGCACGACAATTCCCCAGCGAAGTTCCAGAAACGCCTAGTTTTCGGCCAATTTCCCCGGATAGTCAGGGGTCGGACGGGGAACGGCGCTAAGATCACATTAACCGATCCCGATAACACTCACGGGGTTGCCGTCATGGCGGCCCGAGGGGACGTGGCGGCGACGTGGGACGGACACCTTCACGGATTGAAGCTGTGATTGACGCGTCGCGCGAGCGTTCACTCGTTGTCGCTATGGCGCGTGCCGGCGCCCGATTAGGCTTGGCCGGAATGTTCATGCTTGGCGCCAACGACGCGCTGCAGAACGCCAGCGCTGAAGGCGACACGCGTACCCTCTCCTTTCATCATGTTCATACCGGCGAAGACATCACCATCACCTTCAAGCGCAACGGCCGCTACGACGACACCGCGCTGAAGCGGCTCGATTGGTTCATGCGCGATTGGCGCAAAGAACAATCGACCCACATGGATCCGCATCTGTTCGACCTGCTGTGGGAAGCATATCGGGAGGTCGGCGCAACGCAGCCGATCGACGTCGTCTGCGGCTACCGCTCGCCGGAAACAAATTCAATGCTGCGCGCCCGCTCGAGCGGGGTCGCGCAGTTCAGTCAGCACATCAACGGCCAGGCGATGGATTTCTTCATCCCCGGCGTGCCGTTGGAAAAAATCCGCGAGATCGGCCTGCGTCTCCAGCGCGGCGGCGTCGGCTTCTATCCCACCTCCGGTTCGCCATTCGTGCATATGGACACGGGCACCATCCGGCACTGGCCACGCATGACGCACGACCAGCTGGCGAAAGTTTTTCCCGACGGTCGAACCGTGCACATTCCTTCGGACGGACAGCCGCTGCGCGGCTACTCCCTTGCTCTTGCCGAAGTCGAGCGGCGCGGCGGGCGTCCCTCGGAAATGTCTCTTGAAGCCGCACGCGAGGCTGGCGTGATTACGGCGAGCATCGAGCCAGGGGGAGAGCGGCCGAAGCGTGGCTTCTTCGCCCGGCTGTTCAGCGCCAAGGACCCCGACGAGATCAGCGAGGATCAGACGCCGAGCAAGACCCGCGCGCCGATGGCGGTCGCAAGTCTGAGCCCGGCCAAAGTAAAACCCGTGGCCATTGAGCGTATCGTGCCGCTGCCGACTGCCCGGCCAAAGCCAGTCGCGGTTGCCGCGGCTGCACCCAATCCGCCCGCACGTTCCGTCGTAACGGCGTCACTCGGCAGCAACTTATTTGACACCCGCGGCTACTGGCGCGGTGCGGTTCAGAGCCCGAATTTGTCTGTAACGACGGCTGCGCCGGCGTATCAGACTGCAAGCGTCGAACCGAGCAGCACCGGCAGCGCTGCCCTTGCCTATGCGACTGAATTAGAAGCCCCGGCACCCGGTCGCGTTCGGCCGATGGGCTCAAACCTGCCAGGCCTGCCGGAGGAAGCCAGCGTCATGCCGGCCCAGAGCAACACGACAGTCGTGGAGAAGCCTCCGCTGACGGCGGCGTCGGCACGGACCGGACGCAGTCCCGAAAGCCCGTGGCTGCGCGCAGCAATGCTCACGCCCAATTTTGGCTCCTACATGACTGCGACACGGCTTGGCGCGGTCGATATGCGGCCTCTGCGAGAATTCCTGTACAAGCCGTCGCTTTCGGTGGCGATGACGTTCTCGGATGATCCACACCTCGGCATGGTGGCCAACCGCTTTACCGGCCCGGCGGTGGTATTCCTGGCCACCACCTCGTTCAAATTGCAGTCGACCGCGTCGCTGCACTGATCCGCTAGTTCGCCATTCCAAGCGCATGCAGGTAGGTGTCGAGCACTTCCTGCTGTTCGCGTCGTTCATCCGTGTCCAGCTTGCGCAAACGCACGATTGAGCGCAGCGCCTTCGTGTCAAAGCCGGTGCCTTTCGCCTCGGCATAGACGTCGCGGATATCGTCCGACGTCGCCTTTTTCTCTTCTTCCAGCCGCTCGATGCGTTCAACGAAGGCTTTCAGCTGGTCTTTGGCGAAGCGGGTGGCCGGTTGTTCTTTTCCGGCCGCAGCGGTGGCAGGCATCGACGTCTCCTTGACTACGCACGGCGGTTCATGGCCGTCATCTGCAAGGAAGCTTTCTGGGCTGGACGCCTTCAGGTCAAGGAAAGGACGTCGTCATCCACGCTGTTCACAAGCAAACGGTGATTACTGGTGCCGGGAGCTGGACTTTTCGAATGCCGCTTTCTGCTCGGATGAGGCGTCCTTCTGGTATTTCTTGCGCCATTCATCAAAGGGCATGCCGTAGACGATCTCGCGGCTCTCATCCTTGCTCATCGCGAGACCCTTGGCGTCGGCGGCATCCTTCATCCAGTTCGACAGGCAGTTGCGGCAAAAGCCGGCGAGATTCATCATATCAATATTTTGCACGTCGGTGCGCGAACGCAGGTGCTCGACCAGGCGCCGGTAGACTGCGGCTTCCAGCTCGATGCGGGTCTTGTCGTCCATCGTGGTGTCCTCCACTGCAGGAACATAGACACGCGCCGAGTGTCTTTGAAGACCCTGTCTGGGCCAAGCGAAGCATGCAAAAACCCGCCGCCTTCCAGTCAGGAATGCGGCGGGTGTCGATCTTATCGCGCTTAAGCCAGCGTCTTCTTGACCCGCTCTGCAGTCATAGGCAGGTGTCGGAGCCGTTTGCCAGTCAACTGGAACATGGCATTGGCAATCGCCGGAGCAACCGTGATCACGCCGATCTCCCCCATGCCGCTCGGCGGATTGTCGGTCGCGATGATCTTCGTGTGAATCTCCGGCACCTCGCTCATACGCATGACGGGATAGCTGTCGAAGTTGGTAGCCTGGACGGTGCCGTCTTTGACAGCGAACTGTTCGATTAGTGCGGCGCTCAAGCCATAGATCACCGCGCTTTCGAGCTGGGCATGAACATGATCTGGCTGAACAACCAGACCGGGATCGACCGCGATCCAGTAATTGTGGACCTTGATCTTTCCCGTCTTTTCATCGAGTGAGATCTCGGCAACCCCCGCGGACAGGGTGTCGTGATAGTCAGAGAACGCAATGCCCATACCATGCCCGGGTCGCTTGCGTTTGTAGTCCGACATCTCGGCCACGGCCTTGATCACGGCGCTGGCGCGCGGCTTGTCCTTGGTCAGCGCGAGACGCATTTCCAGCGGATCCTTGCCGGCCGCCTGCGCCACCTCGTCGAGGAAGGCCTCGGCCGCGAACTTGTTGTAGCCGGAGCCAATGCCGCGCCAGGCATGCACGCGCATCCCGCGATCCTCGCGCACATATTCGCCGAGCGCATTCGGAATTGCGTAAAACGCCTGATCGAGGCCACGCGCACCGATGTAGTCCTTGCCACCGGTCGCCTTGAAGCGTGGCGGAGCCGCGACCGCATCGACGTTCTCGGACACGAGGCGATGATGCCAGCCGACCACATTGCCCTTGGCGTCGAGTCCCGCTTTGAGCAGATGGTGCGTCATTGGTCGCGGACGGGCAGCCGCGAGGTCTTCCTCACGCGTGAGGATCAACTTCACCGGCTTCTTGGTGATGTTGGAGAGGATCGTTGCCTGGATGGCGGCATCCGGCCATATACGCCGGCCATAACCGCCGCCGAGGAACTGCTGGTGGATTCTGATCTGATCCGGCGTTGTCTTTAAAATGCCGGAGATGATCAGGCCGGCCAGAGCGCCAAATTGGGTGCCGGTCCAGATATCGGCTGACTTGCCGTCCTCTGAAACCTGCGCGACCGCGTTCATCGGCTCCATCTGAGCGTGGTAGGTGTATTCGGACCAATAGCCCGCCTCCACCGTCTTGACTGCGCCACTGAGGCCAGCTTTCACGTCGCCGACCTGATACTCGACCTTGGTCTCGGCGCTCGAATCCTTGGCTTTGGCCGCATAGTCTTCTTTGGCCTTGTCCGAGTCGAAACCGGCGGCAGTGGCGCCGCTGGTGTCCCACGTGACCTTGAGCGCCTGCACGCCTGCACGTGTGCCTTCGACAGTGTCACCAATGACCGCCACGCCGAACGGCAACGGGATGACCTTGGTCACGCCCTTCACTTTCATGACATCGGGGACGTTGACGTCTTTCGGCTTGGCACCTTCCATCGGCGACTGCAGCACCGAGGCGTAGACCATGCCTGGCACTTGCACATCGATGCCGTATTTCGCCATGCCGTTCACCTTCAATGGCACGTCGCTGCGGCCGATGTCCTTGCGCCCGATCAGCTTGAACTGCGACGGCTTCTTGAGATCGGCCTCGCTGACCTTCGGTGGCTCCGCCGGAACAGATGCGAAAGCGACGACCTCTCCATAGCTGATCTTGCGGCCGGACTTTTTGTGGATGATCGTGCTCTTGTCGGTTGTGAGCTCGCTCACCGGAACTTTCCACTTCGCCGCTACCGCATCGAGCAGCACCTTGCGCGCCTGAGCGCCGGCCATGCGAAGCGGCGTGAAATAGCCTGCCACCGCGACGCTCGCAGCCGTGATCTGCGCGCCTTCGAACAGACGATGATAGTTGCCGTAGATCTTTGGATTGGCCGGCGCGAACTCGGTTTTCACCTTGGACCAGTCGGCATCGAGTTCTTCCGCCAGAATCAGCGGCAATGATGTGTAGACGCCTTGCCCCATTTCCGCGCTCGGGCATATGACGGTGATCGTGTTGTCGGCAGCAATGCTGACAAACGCATTGAACTTGGTCGGTTGCACCGCACCGAGCGCCTCTCCGCTGTGGCCCATGCCGCCGAGGGTAAAGGCGAACGAGAGGCTGGTCGCGCCGGCAACGAATCCGCGCCGGCTGATGCTGGTGTCGAGCGAGCCGTTCTTCATGTGAATGGTCATGGCTCAGGCCTCCCGAGCGGCGCGTTGAATGGCGCGCACGATGCGCGGATAGGTGCCGCAACGGCAGATGTTGCCATCCATATGCGTGACAATCTGTTCGCGGGTCGGCTTCTTGTTGGTGGCGAGCAGCGCCGCTGCCTGCATGATCTGTCCCGACTGGCAATACCCACATTGCGGCACTTGCTCGGCGACCCACGCCTTTTGCAGCGGATGCTGACCGTTCGGCGAGAGACCTTCGATGGTCGTGACCTTCTTGCCCGCCACTTTGGATACGGAAATCTGGCAAGAGCGCACCGCTTTCCCGTCGATATGGACGGTACAAGCGCCGCACAGACCCGAGCCGCAGCCGAATTTGGTGCCCGTAAGCTTCAAGTGCTCGCGCACCACCCAAAGTAAAGGCGTGTCGGGCTCTGCGTCGACGCTCGCCGCTTTGCCATTAATTGTGAATGCTGTTGCAGCCATGCGTTTCTCTCCCTCGAGAGTCTTGTTGTCGTTCGTTTGCGCTTGATCCGCATATTGAATGGCCGTCGTCCGCACCCCTGCGGCGACGGCAATGCAAATTATAAGCAGATTTTCCGGCGGGTGGGCAGCTATGATTGAAGGATGAATCGCCCCCTGCGCTCTTTTCTCGCAGACTTGTATCGCACTGCGGTAGCCGCGGCGCATCCGGCGTCTTGCCTTCCTTCGTTGCTCCCCCCGCCGCCTTCAGACCGGCTCATTTTGCTGGCGGCCGGCAAAGCCGCGGGGTCGATGACAGAAGTGGCGGAGGCGCATTACCTCGACGGGCTGCGAATTGCCAGGGAACGCCTCAGCGGCGTTGCGGTCGCGCGCCACGGCTACGCGCGGCATCTCAAGCGCGTGCGCATGATCGAAGCCGGTCATCCCATACCGGATGCCGCGGGACTGGAGGGCGCCGATCGCGCGCTGAGCCTGGCGGACGGTGCGGACGCGGACGATCTCGTACTGGTTTTAATGTCGGGTGGCGCTTCGGCGAACTGGATAGCACCGGCGGACGGCATTTCCTTCGAGGACAAGCAGGTGGTGACGCGCGCCCTGCTGCGCTCGGGTGCGGCCATCGGTGAGATCAATACCGTGCGCAAACATCTTTCACGCATCAAGGGCGGACGCCTCGCGTTGCATTCGCATCCGGCGAAACTTGTGACCATCGCGATTTCTGACGTGCCGGGCGACGATCTTTCAGCGATCGGTTCGGGACCAACGATACCCGATCCCACAACGCTGGGGGAGGCGCGCACAATTGTCGCAAAATACAATCTCGATGTTCCTGACAGCATTACGCGCGCGCTCAAGGAACCCGGAAACGAAACGCCCAAGCCGGGCGATCGTATCTTCGAGGGCAACCAGGTCGTGCTGGCTGCGCGGCCGGCGGACGCGATGCGCGCTGCCGAAGTGGCAGTCCGGGCGGCGGGCTATGATTGCATCTCGCTTGGCGACCGCATTGAAGGCGAAGCGCGCGATGTTGCCGCCGCCCATGCGCAGGTCGCGCGCCAACTGCGCGCTCAAGGAAAGCGTGCGGCAATCATCTCCGGCGGAGAATTGACGGTGACGATCCGTGGCAAGGGCCGCGGTGGACCCAACCAGGAATATGCGCTTGCGCTTGCAATCGGGCTTGCGGACATGCCGGCAGTAGCGGCCCTCGCGGGCGACACTGACGGCACCGATGGTGGAGGCGGCGCGGCCACCGACCCTGCCGGAGCGCTGGTTGATGGCGAATCAGTGGCACGGGCCAAAGCCAGAGGCCTCGATCCCGCCGCCTTTCTTGCCGACAACAATTCGACCGCTTTTTTTGAGGCTTTGGGCGATTTGCTTGTGCCAGGGCCGACTTTCACCAACGTGAACGACTTCCGCGCCATCATCGTTGACAGTCCGTGATGGATCGCGCCACAACCGCGCATCGTTCGGAACCGGCGACAATCGTGATCGCATTGCCACTCATCGCCGCCAGGCCCCCCTTTTCCCATATTCTCGCCCGGACCGTGGTCCCTGCGGTGCTGCTGCTGGCGGCGTCGGCATGTCCGGCCAAAGCCGATTTCCGCCTGTGTAACAACACCGGCAGCCGGGTGGGCGTCGCGATTGGCTACAAGGACAGCGAAGGCTGGACCACCGAAGGCTGGTGGAACGTTTCATCGCGATCTTGCGAAACCTTGCTGCGCGGCGCACTCGTGGCGCGCTACTATTACATCTACGCGGTCGATTATGACCGCGGCGGCGAATGGTCCGGCAAGGCATACATGTGTTCACGCGAGAAAGAATTCACTATTCGCGGAACCGATAACTGTCTCGCGCGGGGCTACGACCGTACCGGCTTCTTTGAGGTCGATACCGGCGAACAACGTTCCTGGACGGTGCAATTGACGGACGCCGCCGAGCAAGCGCCTGACCGACCGCTTGCGCCGCGCGCTCCGCCCGGGCCCTCGCGTCCGCCAACAACGTTGGCGCCGCCTCCAGCCGGAGGCGCCAAACCGTGAGACGTCTTCGCCGCGCCAAAATCGTCGCCACGCTCGGACCTGCCTCATCTAATTCCGATATGATCGGACGCCTTTTCAAGGCTGGCACCGACGTCTTCCGTATCAATATGAGCCACACCAGCCAGGATCGCATGCGCGAACTGGTCGGCATGATCCGCGCTGTCGAACGCGATAGCGGACGGCCGATCGGTGTGCTGATCGATTTGCAGGGCCCGAAGCTCCGCCTTGGTACCTTCACCGGCGGATCTGCTGCGGTGAAAACCGGCGATAGCTTCGTGCTCGATAGCGATCCAGCGCCCGGCGATGCAAAGCGCGCTTATCTGCCCCATCCGGAAATTTTTGCTACGATCAAACCTGGCCATTCGCTGTTGATCGACGACGGTAAGGTCAAGCTGACAGTTACCGAGGCCGAGCCTAAGCGCATCACCGCGCGGGTCACGGTTGGCGGCAAAATTTCTGATCGCAAAGGCGTAAGCCTGCCTGATACGACGATTCCATTTTCCGCTCTGACCGATAAAGACCGTTCTGATCTCGAGGCTGCACTTGAAACGGGTATTGATTGGGTCGCGCTGTCATTTATTCAGCGCCCCGAGGATATCGCCGAGGCAAAAAAGATCACGCGCGGCCGCGCGGCGGTGATGGCCAAGATCGAGAAGCCGCAGGCAGTAAACCGCCTGGCCGAAATCATAGATCTGGCCGACGCACTGATGGTGGCGCGCGGCGACCTTGGCGTGGAAATGCCGCTGGAGAAGGTCCCTGGCGTCCAGAAACAAATGACACGCGCGAGCCGCGTCGCAGGCAAGCCGGTAGTGGTGGCGACGCAAATGCTGGAATCGATGATCAACGCCCCAGTTCCAACACGCGCGGAGGTCTCCGATGTTGCCACTGCGATTTTCGAAGGCGCCGACGCGGTGATGCTGTCGGCGGAATCGGCGGCCGGACAGTTTCCTGTGCAGGCGGTGGCGACGATGAACCGCATCGCGGAAGAAGTCGAGGGTGATCCGCTCTATCGAAATATCATTACTGCGCAGCGCGCTATACCGGAAGCAACCGGTGCCGACGCAATCGCGGACGCCGCGAGACACATTGCCGACACGCTCGACCTGGCGGCGGTTATCTGCTGGACATCCTCCGGCTCAACCGGCTTGCGGGTGGCGCGCGAGCGACCGCGGGCCCCCATTGTCGCGTTGTCACCCAACATCTCAACCGGGCGGCGGCTGGCGGTGGTATGGGGCGTGCACTGCGTTGTCACCGAGGACGCGCACGACCAGGATGACATGGTCGACCGTGCGTGCCGCATCGCCTTCAAGGAAGGTTTCGCCAAGCCCGGTCAACGCGTCATTGTCGTGGCCGGTGTTCCGCTCGGCACTCCGGGTGCGACCAACATGCTCCGCATTGCCTATGTCGGCGCGGAGACTGTAGGTGATTAAGATTTAGGCCAGCTTGGACTAGATATTCCGGCCTTCGACTTTTTCCTGCAGAGTTTTCACCAGGTCAGGAATCCGCTCCATCCGCGGATAGAGCGACAGCACACGGCGATAGACTTCCAGCGCCTGCTTGTCATCGCCGATGTCCTGGAGGATCAGCCCGAAACCTGCCAGCGCACCGAAATGACGCGGCTCCCGCTTGAGCACCTGGCGGATATCCTCAAGCGCGTGGCCATAGTCCTTTTTCATGTAAAAGATGGTCGCGCGCCGGTTCCAGCCTTCCACATAGTCCGGCTTCACCTTGACGATCGCGTCGAGCAGTTTGATCGCAAGATCGAGATCCTTTGCCTCGATCGCGGTCTTGACCCGCGTCATCAACAGATTAGCCGTATCGCTCGGTGAAGCAGTCCACAGGGCCCAGATCCGCTCCTCGATCGCCTTCGCGGTCACATCGTCCGGCGCGAGCTTCAGGGCCCCGAAGAGAAAATCGAGATTACGGGTACGGTCGCCGCGAGACACCATCGGCAGCTTGGCCGACGGTGCACTCCGCTTGCCAGATTGCGCGGCGACCGGCGCGGCAACTGTCGCAACCAGGGCGGCGGTCAAAAATGCGGCAAGGAATCGAGTGCGCATAGGCGGAGTGTAGTATCTCCGCGTTTTTTGGCCAATATGCGACGATAGGACGGGCGCCCGGGCGCCGGGATCAGCCCTGGCGGGCTTTGAAGCGGCGATTGGTCTTGTTGATGATGTAGACCCGGCCCTTACGGCGCACCAAGCGATTGTTGCGGTGCCGGCCACGCAGGGATTTCAGGGAGTTACGGACTTTCATGACGATCTCTGGCTGATGTTTGCCGGGTACATACGCAGCCCACCCAGTCATGTCAACGCACGCTGCCCACCGGTAGTTACAGGCGCCGCCGTGCACTAAAGTCCGCCCGGGAGATCAAGCAGTGCAGCGCAGCCGCGACCGTTTTCTGACCACCCACACGGGCAGCCTTCCGCGGCCGGATGATCTCATCCGCATGATGTACGCCAAGGAGGAGGGCGTGCCGGTCGATGCAAGCGCGTTGGCTGCGCGCGTGCGCACAGCGGTGATGGAAGTCGTGCGAAAACAGGCCGACGCAGGTGTCGATCTCATCAACGATGGAGAAATGTCCAAGCCGAGCTACGCCACCTACATAAAAGACCGGTTGAATGGCTTCGGCGGCACCGGCAACACATTTGTCTACCAGGACCTCTCCGACTTTCCGCGGCTTGAAAAACGCGTATTTGGCGATCCAGGCCGCTCACGCCGCAAGACGCCAGCCTGCAATGCCGAAATCAGCGTACGCGACAAAGAAGCGCCTCAAACCGACGCCGACAACCTCAACGCCGCTTTGAGAGACGTAAAAGCTTCCGGCGGCTTCATGAGCGCGGCATCTCCCGGCGTGGTGTCGCTGTTTTTCCGCAATGACCACTACAAGGATTTCGAGAGCTACATTTATGCGATCGCCGACGCCATGCGATACGAATACGAGACCGTCGCCGGGGCGGGTCTCGTCCTGCAAATCGATTGCCCCGACCTCGCCATGGGGCGGCATATTCAATACGCGGATTTGAGCTTGCTGGAGTTTCGCAAGCGCGCGCAGCTGCACATTGCGGCGCTCAATCATGCCGTCGCCAATATCCCGGCGGAGCAGCTGCGTATGCACCTGTGCTGGGGCAACTACGAAGGCCCGCATCACCGCGATGTGCCGCTGGCCAACATCATCGACATCGTGTTCACGGCAAAACCTGCTGCCATCTCACTGGAGGCCGCAAATCCACGGCACGCACATGAATGGTCCGTTTTCGAGAACGTGAAGCTTCCGGACGGCAAGGTGCTGATTCCCGGCGTAATCGAGTCGAAATCGAATTTTATTGAGCATCCTGAACTGATCGCTCAGCGCATCGCCCGCTATGCAAAGCTGGTCGGGCGCGAAAACGTAATCGCGGGTAGCGATTGCGGCTATGGCACCTGGGTGGGGCAAGCCGCGGTCGACCCCGACGTGGTTTTCGCCAAGCTCAAGGCCATGGCGGAAGGTGCCGCGCTCGCATCCCGACAATTCTGGAAGTAGGAAGGCCATGGCATTCCACATGCCACGCGCTGTAGGGCCCGAAGAGGCGGGCTTCGGGCCGGAGCGACTGAACCGGCTGACCGAAGCGCTGAAGAGCGACATCGACAAGGGCACTGTGCCCGGCGCAGTGGTGCTGATCGCGCGGCGCGGAAAAATCGCCTGCCTGGAAGCGCTCGGCTACCGCGACCGCGAGGCCGGCGCGCCGATGGCACCAGACACGATTTTCCGCATCGCTTCGATGACGAAACCATTCACCTCGGTCGCAGCGATGATGCTGGCCGAAGAAGGCAGGCTGCTTCTGGCCGATCCGGTTGCACGCTATCTGCCGGAGTTTGCCAATCTCAAGGTCGCCATCGACTCCGACAGTCCGTCGGCAAAGAAACTCACAAAAGAGCCGATGCGGCGCGAGATGACGGTACAGGACCTCCTGCGGCACACCTCGGGTCTTACCTACGCGCATTTGACCGGCCCTTTGCTTAAGAAGGCCTACGAGGCCGCCAACATCGCTGATGAAAAGCAGACCAATGCCGAATTGGTGACAAAACTCGCCGGACTTCCCCTCGCCTACCAGCCCGGCAGTACATGGCAATATGGTCTGTCGACCGATGTTCTCGGTCGCGTGGTCGAAGTCGCCAGCGGAACGGACCTGGATCGCTTTATCGTCGAGCGGATCTGCAAGCCGCTCGGCCTCGCCGACACGGGATTTGGTCCGATCGATGCGGCGCGCAGCGCACAGCCGCAGGTCGATCAGACCTCCGGCAAGCGGCCGCCAATGCGGGACACCGCCCTCCGGCCGAAGTGGATTGCGGGTGGCAGCGCACTGTTGTCCACGGCGGGCGATTATGTGCGCTTCTGCCAGATGTTGCTCAACGGCGGCGAACTCGACGGCACCCGCCTGCTTTCAGCATCAACCATAGCGCTCATGACGTCCGATCACTTGTCTCCGGAGATCCGGCGCAGCCCCTCGACTCCGATCCTGTTCGGTGCACTGGCGCCGACGCCGGAACTTGGCATCGGCTTTGGCCTCGGCTTCGCAGTGCGCACCCACAGCGGGCGCAATCCATTGCCGGGCTCGGTTGGTGATTTTTCCTGGAGCGGTGTAACCGGCACGTACTTCTGGATCGATCCGAAGCAGCAACTGATTGCCATTTTGATGATGCAGGCACCGATCCAGCGGCTGCACTACCGCTATCTCATGCGCACGCTTGTGTATCAGGCCATCGTCGATTGAGCGAGGAAAAGCATGGTGGGCGCGACAGGGATCGAACCTGTGACCCCTACCATGTCAAGGTAGTGCTCTTCCGCTGAGCTACGCGCCCTTAAACCGGGATTGATCTATCGGCTCCAAACCGGCGAGGCAAGGCCGGGGCAAAAGCGCTAGGCCGCCAGCATCTTCTGCACTTCGCTTACGAGTTCGCGCAGGTGGATCGGCTTAGACAATACCTTGGCCTGCTTGGGTGCATTCGAGTCCGCATTGAGCGCGACCGCGGCGAAGCCCGTAATGAACATGATCTTGATATCGGGGTCGAGCTCGGCGGCTCTTCGGGCGAGTTCGATACCGTCCATTTCCGGCATCACGATATCGGTCAGCAGCAGTTCGAACGGCTCCTCGCGCAGCCGATGATAGGCTGATAGCCCGTTATCGTAAGAGGTCACCTCGAACCCGGCATTTTGCAACGCCTTGACGAGAAAGCGCCGCATGTCGGTATCGTCTTCAGCCAGCAGGATTTTGGACATACTACTCAACACACCCCGTCCGGCCGCCCCTACGGCCGCCTCAGCCGGCCGATTAAGACTTATGCCCGGTAAATAACGAGTGAACCCAAAGCATGACTTGGCTTTGTGGCCCAGCCATGAACAATAAGCGGTATAAGAAGGTGTTAAAGTTCGTTAGATGACAGAGGTATTCCAAGCTTCCATGGCCTTTTATTCATGAGCGAAATCCGCGACGAACTCGATCCACCGTTCGAGGTCCTTGAGCCCAAAGCGTGCTACGGGCCAGTCCTGTTCAATTCTCCCCACAGCGGCTCGACCTACCCGCGCGGATTTCTGGCGGCGTGCCGGCTCGATATCGCCACGTTGCGGCGCTCGGAGGACAGCTTCGTCGACGAGCTCGTTGCCGGTGTCGTCCGGTGCGGATTTCCCCTGATGCGTGCGCATTTTCCGCGCTGCTTCGTTGACGTAAACCGCGAGCCCTACGAGCTCGATCCACGGATGTTCGAGGGCCGGCTACCGTCGTTCGCCAATACGCGGTCGATGCGGGTCGCAGGGGGCCTGGGGACTGTGGCGCGCGTGGTCGGCGATGCTCAGGAAATCTACGACCAGCGCATCCCGGTCGACGACGCGCTGCGGCGAATCGAGAGCCTCTATAAGCCCTATCATCGCTCCCTGCGCCGCCTGTTTACCCGTCTGCACCGCGATTTCGGCGCTGCCGTGCTCATCGATTGCCACTCGATGCCTTCGACCGCCGGCCACAGGGATGAACGGCCGCGGCCTGAATTTGTGCTGGGTGACCGCTATGGCACCAGCTGTGTGGGCACTGTGGCGGAAACGGTCGAAAAAACCCTGCGAACGCTTGGCTACACGGTCAGCAGGAACAAGCCCTACGCCGGCGGCTTCATTACCGAGCATTACGGCAATCCGGCTGCGGGGCTGCATGCGATCCAGCTCGAAATCAACCGCGGGCTGTATATGGATGAGCGCCGCTATCAACGCTCCTCGACGTTCAATCGCCTGGCGGCCGACATGGAATCCCTTGCGAAGCGTCTGGGCGAAATCCCGCTTGAACAACTGCGCCCCTATCGGGCCGCTGCCGAGTAGCCGCCCCGCCGGACACAAAAAAAGGGCCGCTAGCGGGTGCGAGCGGCCCAAGTCTAGGGAGGAAACGCCCAAGGAGGGCAGCGGCAGCTCTCGCTACCGCACTGCAATAAGCTACATCGCGACGCACAAAAATCAAGGTTCAAGGGCACATTTCCTATGCTATTTCTGCATGGCTGCGGCGCAAGTTGGCTGACACAGGTATGTCTATGCGAAACCAACGCGCGTCGAGTCCCGCAATGCAGCACAAACTTCTCCGATACCTGCCGTTGCGAGCAAACTAGGTCGCCGTTAGGCCGAACGACCGGATAGGCACACGGCATGACGGCCATCGACTTCAGCAACTTCGTCGATCAGCTCGCCACGGCATCAGGCGACACAATCCTTCCATTTTTTCGCACCGCGCTGGCGATCGAGAACAAGAAGGCCGGCGGCTTCGATCCCGTCACAGCGGCAGACCGGGCGGCGGAACAGACCATGCGCGCGCTCATTAGGAAGCAGTTCCCCGATCACGGCATCCTCGGCGAGGAATACGGTTCCGAACGCACCGACGCCGAATATGTTTGGGTTCTCGACCCGATCGACGGCACGAAGTCATTCATCTCCGGCATGCTGGCCTGGGGCACGCTGATCGGCTTGATGCGTTTTGGCGAGCCGGTCTTCGGCATGATGAACCAGCCGTTCACGCGCGAACGTTTCTTCGGGGACGGCGGCGCGGCGCGCTACCGAGGACCAACTGGTAACCGCGATCTGCATGTGCGGGGATGTACGAGCATCGACGACGCATTGATGTTCACGACAAGTCCGCTGCTGATGAACCGCGACGACCGCGCGGCTTTTGGCAAACTTGAAGACAAAGTGAAGCTCTCCCGCTACGGCGGCGATTGCTATTCCTATTGCATGCTGGCAGCGGGATTGATCGACCTGATCATCGAAACCGAAATCAAGCCGTACGATATTGTCGCGGTCATACCAATCGTCGCGGGTGCAGGCGGCATTGTCACCACGTGGGAGAACGCCCCGGCGCAAGCTGGCGGACGCGTCATCGTCGCCGGCGACAAGCGTGTGCATCAGGCAGCATTGGAAGTGCTCGCGGGCTAGTACCGTGGTGTACCGGGCACAAACGCATCGAAGGCTGCCCAGAATTGCGCGCGATAGTGATCCTGTTCCTGCAGGATCTCGTGCCTGGCGCCAGCAAGAATAAGGTGCCGGCCGGCGAGCAGATGCTGCCCAAAAGTCTCAATCGCAGGCGTCGACACGACTTCATCGCGGCCAGCCGCCACCATCAGCATCGGCTGCCGAATGCTGGCGGAATAACCTGGTTCGGCAAACTGCTTCATCTGCCGTAGCGCTGCGTCCGCCCAGGCCACAGTCGGCGCGCCAAGACCAAGTGCGGGTTCCTGTTCGAGCACTGCGGCATTGCGCGCATAGCGCACCGGATCCGAAGTCAACACATTCCCGATGAAGTTTTCTGTGCCGGTCACGGCCCGGTCGCCGGTCGGAACGTAAGCGCCTCCACGTCCGATCAGCCGCATGAGGCGAGCAAGCGGGCCAGCGACGTGAGTAAGGCGTCCGGGCAGTAGCGCGATCATCGGCGCCGACAGCACCATGCGATCGAACCAGCGACTACCGTCATGGCAGGCACGGATCAGCACTGCTCCACCCATGGAATGAGCGAGTGCAAAAAAAGGCGGCGGACAATCGGGCAGCACCACCTGCTCCATCATCGCTTCGAGGTCGGTGATGTAATTCCTGAAGTTTCGCACGTACCCCTTCTGGCGATCGGACAGCGCGCGATCCGAAAGTCCCTGCCCGCGCCAATCGAAGATCGCCACCGCAAACCCTCGCGCGCGCAGATCACGTACGGTCTCGAAGTATTTCTCGATGAATTCCGTGCGGCCCTGCAAGAGAACGACGGTGCCCTTGCGGCCTGGCGGCGGCGCCCAGCGGGCGAAACGCAAATTGACCTCGTCGGAGGTCTGGATCGCGCCGGTCACCACATCGTCTGGCACCGGGTTCGCGGGGATGGAGACGAGTTTCATGCGGTAGGAAATGTGAGCGGTGCCGGGCGCTTCGGGCTTATAGCAGGGTCGCAAGCATGCTCAATCCAGCCCCGGGGCTTTCCAGATACTGTAATATTTTCAATATCTTATTGGCCTGAGCGCGGGGTCTTGCAGGCCAAAAGACCGCCACCATATCAAACGTGCGCAGGCCCCCATGGCTGCGCACGGTTCGGTTCGGCCCTTCGGCGGACCACCGCATGTCGCTCAACAAGGAGGATATGCCATGCGAACTTTCGATCTTGCTCCCCTTTACCGTTCCACCGTCGGCTTCGACCGGCTGTTTTCAATGCTGGACGGATTCGAATCCGCTCCGGGCTACCCGCCCTACAATATCGAGCGGACCGGTGAGAATGACTACCGCGTCACTGTTGCCGTCGCCGGCTTCGGCGAGAATGAACTTTCGATCGAGGCGAAAGAAAACACGCTGACGATCAAAGGCTCCAAGCAGACCAAAGAAGCGCAGAACGGCGAGGTACTCTATCAAGGCATCGCCGCCCGCGCTTTCGAGCGGGTCTTCCAGCTTGCCGACCACGTCCAGGTCAAGAACGCGAGCCTCGAGAACGGATTGCTGCACGTTGATCTCGTGCGCGAAATCCCCGAGGCCAAGAAACCGCGTCAGATCCCGATTGGCAACAGCACAGCAAAGGCCCAGGTCGTCAACGCCAAAGCGGCCTGACGAAAAGCTTCACTACCAAGACGGCAGCGCCCCGGGGTTTCCGGGGCGCTTTCATTATGGGCCAAGGCGAGCCATTCGGTGCGTTACGGCGCAACGGCATTGCGCGAATACCGCGTCCGTGGTCCTGTTCTTGCTCGGTCGGAAAGGGCGCCGCAACAAAACGCAAAGTTCCGTCCATTCCGGCGTGGACCGGCCTTGTATAGCGGGGCAAAATTTGGCATGGTCTATTAGGACAGTAATACTGTCCTAATAGTGGTGGCCCTCGGTGGCGGCCTTTTGAGGCGGGGCAGACATCGGTGGCGCCCAACGGGAGCGGCCACGGGCGGCGACAAGCCGGACAAGGTTGCCCTTCTCGAGATCAGTTACGCGTTGACCGCGAGCATCATGCCTCGCGGACGTGGTGAGTACGTCGGAGCACGGACTGCACCGGCGGGGCAGGATGAGATGAGCGAGGAGAAGCGCAACGCAGGAATCGCCGGACGCGGTTCAACCGCGGATCCAGGCGTGCCGCTCGCGCAGGGTCTGTACGATCCCGCGCTCGACAAGGATTCCTGTGGCGTTGGTTTCGTCGCCGACATCAAAGGCCGCAAGTCACACCAGCTCATCGAAGATGGCTTGCGCATCCTCTGCAATCTGGAACACCGCGGTGCGGTCGGCGCCGACCCACGCATGGGCGACGGCGCCGGAATCCTGGTGCAGATCCCGCACAAGTTCTTCGCCAAAAAAGCGGCTGAGCTTGGATTCAAATTGCCGAAGGCAGGCGAATACGCCGTCGGTCATCTCTTCATGCCGACGGACGCAAACTGGCGGCAGATCATCCGCGATATCTACGCCGAGGTGATCGCGCGCGAAGGGTTGACGTTGCTCGGCTGGCGCGATGTGCCAACGGACAATTCGACACTCGGTGAATCGGTCAAGCCGACCGAACCGAAGCACATGCAAGTGTTCATTGGCCGGGGCAAGAAGAAATTTTCCGAGGATGAGTTTGAGCGCAGGCTCTATATCCTGCGCAAGTCGATCTCGAATGCGATCTATCGCCGTCGCGAACGGCGGACCGCCGGCTATTACCCGGTGTCGGTCTCCTGCCGGACGGTGATTTACAAGGGTATGTTTCTGGCCGACCAACTCGGCACGTACTATCCGGATTTGCACGATCCGGATTTCGAGAGCGCGCTCGCGCTGGTGCACCAGCGCTTTTCAACCAACACTTTCCCGACCTGGTCGCTGGCGCATCCGTATCGCTACATTGCGCACAACGGCGAGATCAACACACTGCGTGGTAACGTCAACTGGATGGCGGCGCGTCAGGCGTCCGTATCCTCCCCGCTGTTCGGCAAAGACATCAACAAGCTTTGGCCGATTTCATACGAAGGCCAGTCTGACACCGCGTGCTTCGACAACGCGCTGGAATTCCTCACGCAAGGAGGCTACCCGCTTGCCCACGCGATGATGATGATGATTCCCGAAGCCTGGGCGGGCAATCCTCTCATGGACGAGGAGCGTCGCGCCTTCTACGAATATAATGCCGCGCTGATGGAGCCATGGGATGGCCCGGCGGCAATTGCTTTTACGAATGGCCGTCAGATCGGCGCAACGCTCGACCGAAATGGTCTGCGGCCCGCACGCTATCTGCTTACACGCGACGACCGGATTGTCATGGCCTCCGAGATGGGCGTTCTGCCAATCCCGGAAAAGGACATCATTAAGAAGTGGCGCCTGCAGCCTGGCAAGATGCTGCTCGTTGACCTCGATGAAGGCCGTCTCATTCCCGATGAGGAACTAAAGGCAACCTTGGCGAAGAGCCATCCCTACAAGGAGTGGCTTGGCCGCACGCAGATTGTGCTCGAGGAACTGCCCGGCACCGCCAACGAAGCGCCGATTTCAAATCTTTCGCTGCTCGATCGCCAGCAGGCCTTCGGATACACGCAGGAAGACCTGAAATTCCTGATGACGCCGATGGCGACAACCGGCGAGGAAGCGGTCGGCTCCATGGGCAACGACACGCCGATTTCGGCACTGTCAGACAAACCGAAATCGCTGTTCACCTATTTCAAGCAGAACTTCGCACAGGTCACCAACCCGCCGATCGATCCGATCCGCGAGGAATTGGTGATGAGCCTCGTTTCGATTATCGGCCCGCGCCCCAACCTTTTCGACCTCGAGGGCATGTCGAAAACCAAGCGCCTCGAAGTGCGCCAGCCCATTCTCACGAATGAGGACCTGGAGAAAATTCGCTCAATCTCGGAGATGAGCGGCGACCACTTCAAGTCGCGCACATTCGACATTGCCTTCCCGGCCGAGCATGGCGCCGACGGCATGGGCTGGGCGCTCGACGAATTGTGCGAGCGCGCCGAAGAGGAAGTGCGCAACGGCTGCAACATTATCATCTTGTCGGATCGCAAGGCCGGCGCCGAACGCGTTCCGATTCCGGCGCTGCTCGCCTGTGCTGCCGTGCATCACCACTTGATCCGAAATGGGTTGCGCACCTCGGTCGGCCTGGTCTTGGAGACAGGTGAGCCGCGCGAGGTACACCACTTCGCTTGTTTGGCCGGGTATGGCGCGGAAGCGATCAACCCGTATCTCGCTTTCGAGACACTGATCGCCATGAGGGACGATCTGCCCCAGAAGCTCGAAGAAAAAGAAATCATCAAGCGCTATATAAAGTCGATCGACAAAGGCCTGCTCAAGGTGATGTCCAAGATGGGCATCTCCACCTATCAGTCCTATTGCGGCGCGCAGATATTTGACGCCGTCGGCCTGCGGCAGGATTTCGTCGACAAATATTTTACCGGCACGCACACGCGCATCGAGGGCGTCGGCCTCGCCGAGATCGCGGAAGAAGCCGTGCGCCGTCATCGTGACGCGTTCAACGATTCTCCGATCTATCGCTCAATGCTCGATGTCGGTGGGGACTATGCGGTCCGCGTGCGCGGCGAAGACCACGTCTGGACCGCCGAGACCGTGTCGCGCTTGCAGCACGCGGTGCGTGGAAATTCGCAAGATCACTATCGCGCCTTTGCCCAAATCGTAAACGAGCAGAACGAGCGGTTGCTGACCATCCGGGGCATGTTCCGGCTGAAGACAGCCGACGAAGATGCCCGCAAGCCGGTCCCGCTTGAAAAGGTCGAACCAGCGAAGAACATCGTCCGGCGTTTTTCCACCGGGGCCATGTCCTTTGGATCGATCTCGCGCGAGGCCCATACCACGCTCGCCATCGCCATGAACCGGATCGGCGGCAAGTCGAACACCGGTGAAGGCGGCGAGGAATCGGACCGGTTCAAGCCATTGCCGAACGGCGACTCCATGCGCTCGGCTATCAAGCAGGTTGCATCGGGACGTTTTGGCGTCACCGCCGAATATCTCGTCAATTCGGACATGATGCAGATCAAGATGGCGCAGGGCGCCAAGCCCGGCGAAGGCGGTCAGCTGCCAGGACATAAGGTCGATAAAATCATCGCGAAGGTGCGCCATTCGACGCCCGGTGTCGGCCTGATCTCGCCGCCGCCGCATCATGACATCTATTCGATCGAGGACCTGGCGCAGCTGATCTTCGACCTCAAGAACGTCAACCCGACCGGCGACGTCTCGGTGAAACTCGTCTCGGAAGTCGGCGTTGGCACAGTGGCTGCAGGCGTTTCAAAAGCGCGCGCTGACCACGTCACAATCGCCGGTTTCGAGGGTGGCACGGGGGCGAGCCCGCTCACCTCCATCAAGCATGCCGGCAGTCCGTGGGAAATCGGCCTGGCCGAAACTCATCAGACGCTCGTGATCAACCGCCTGCGCGGGCGCATTTCGGTGCAGGTCGATGGCGGTATCCGTACCGGCCGCGACGTGGTGGTTGGCGCTTTGCTGGGCGCGGATGAGTTCGGCTTTGCCACTGCGCCGTTGATCGCTGCTGGCTGTATCATGATGCGCAAGTGCCATTTGAACACCTGCCCGGTCGGCGTCGCCACGCAGGATCCGGTGCTGCGTAAGCGCTTCAAGGGCCAGCCCGAGCACGTCATAAACTATTTTTTCTTTGTTGCCGAGGAAGTACGCGAGCTGATGGCCGCGCTCGGCTTCCGAACTTTCAATGAGATGGTCGGCCAGATGCAAATGCTCGACCGTCGTAAGCTGGTGGAACACTGGAAGGCCAAGGGCCTCGACTTCTCCAAGCTGTTCATGAAGCCGCCGGCAGAGAAGGGCACTGCCATCTACAAATGCGAGCCGCAGGATCACAAGATCAAGGACATCCTGGATCGCAAGTTGATCGCCGAATCGCAGGCTGCGCTCGATCGTGGTGCGCCGGTTCGCCTGCAGTCCGTTATCCACAATACCGATCGCGCCTGCGGCGGTATGCTTTCCGGCGAGGTGGCAAAGCGTTACGGCCATGAAGGTTTGCCCGACGACACCGTACACGTTCGCTTCACCGGAACCGCCGGACAGAGTTTCGGCGCGTGGCTCGCGCGCGGCGTCACCTTCGAACTGGACGGGGACGCCAACGACTATGTCGGCAAGGGTCTGTCGGGCGGCCGCCTGATCATTCGGCCACCGGCCGATTCCGGAATCGTGCCCGAGGAATCGATCATTGTCGGCAATACCGTGCTCTACGGCGCGATCGCGGGCGAATGCTATTTCCGTGGCGTCGCAGGCGAGCGCTTCGCTGTGCGTAACTCGGGTGCAATCGCAGTCATCGAAGGCGCCGGCGACCATTGCTGCGAATATATGACGGGCGGTGTCGTCGTGGTGCTCGGACGCACCGGCCGTAATTTCGCGGCCGGCATGTCGGGCGGCGTTGCGTACGTGCTGGACGAGGACGGCACTTTCAAAACCCGTTGCAATATGGCGATGGTGGAGCTCGAGCCAATTCCTGAGGAAGAGCAGATCGCCGAACAGGAGTTCGGCCTCCACGAGGATCTGGAATCGCATGGCCGCGTCGATGTGATGTCGGATCTGACAACCAAGGACGCCGAGCGCCTCAACCGGCTGATCGCCGATCATGCGCGCTACACCGGGTCCAAGCGCGCCGCCGAGATTCTTGCCAATTGGGATCGCTATCGCCCGCTATTCCGCAAAGTAATGCCGGTTGAATACCGCCGCGCGCTCGCTGAGATGGCAAAGGAGAAGGCCGCCACGATGCAGGCTGCGGAATAGGTATGGGCAAGGTCACCGGGTTTTTGGAAATCGAGCGCGAGGACCGCGACTATCAACCGGTCGCGGAGCGCGTCAAGCATTGGCATGAATTCGTCCTTCCGCTTCCAGAAAAGGAAATCCGCGAACAGGCCGCGCGCTGCATGGATTGCGGGGTGCCATATTGCCATGGCACGAGCCGTACTACGGGCGCACCCACCGGTTGCCCGGTCAACAACCAGATCCCGGACTGGAATGACTTGGTCTATCGCGGGAATTGGGACGAAGCCGCCCGCAATCTGCATTCGACCAACAACTTTCCGGAATTTACGGGACGCGTCTGTCCGGCGCCGTGCGAGGCCTCTTGCACGCTCAATATCGACGAGAACCCGGTCACCATCAAAACAATCGAGTGCGAGATTGCTGACCGCGCGATTGCCCAGGGCCTCAAGCCCGATAAGCCACAACGCAAGACCGGCAAGAAAGTCGCGATCGTCGGCTCCGGCCCCGCAGGCCTTGCCTGCGCGCAACAGCTTGCCCGCGCGGGCCATCAGGTGCATGTCTACGAGCGCTGGGCCAAGGCTGGCGGTTTGCTGCGCTACGGCATCCCGGACTTCAAGATGGAAAAGGTCCATGTCGACCGCCGCGTCGAGCAGATGCAGGGCGAAGGCGTTGTCTTCCATTACAACGCCGACGTCGGCGTCAACATACCCGCCGGCAAACTGGTCAAGGATCACGATGCAGTTGTGCTGACTGGCGGCAGCGAAAGCCCGCGAGACCTGCCTATCCCCGGCCGCGAACTCAAAGGTATCTATTTTGCGATGGACTTTCTGCCACAACAGAACCGCCGCGTGAGCAACGAACCTCAAGGCAACGTCGAGCCGATCATTGCCAAGGGCAAGAAGGTCATTGTTATCGGCGGCGGCGACACCGGTTCGGATTGCATCGGCACCTCGATCCGCCAGGGAGCAATGTCGGTTACCAATTTCGAGATCATGACGCAGCCTCCAGAGCACGAGAACAAGATGCTCACGTGGCCGGACTGGCCACTCAAGCTGCGGATTTCCTCAAGTCACGAAGAGGGCGTCACTCGCGAATTCGCGGTGTTGACGCAAAAATTCACCGGCGAAAACGGCCGGGTAAAGAAGCTGCATTGCACGCATGTGGATGCGAAATTCAAGCCGGTAGCCGGGACCGAATTCGAAATCGAAGCTGATCTGGTCCTGCTCGCGATGGGGTTTGTTCATCCCGTGCACGAAGGGATGCTCAAGTCGCTGAACGTAGCGCTCGATCAGCGCGGCAATGTGTTGGCAGACACGACTGCGTATCAGACCTCGCTACCGAAGGTGTTCGCCGCCGGCGACATGCGTCGCGGGCAATCGCTGGTGGTCTGGGCAATCCGCGAAGGCCGTCAAGCGGCGCACGCGGTCGATAAATTTCTGATGGGCTCGACGCTGTTGCCGCGCTGACGCTTCACGTCGCGCATCGCTCGCTAGCGGAAAAAGCCGAAGGGGCTGTTGCCCGAGCGGAAAATCCCTCTCGGCGGGCGCGGAATATCTGCTTCCCTCGGCGGTGATTTGGGCTTCGGATTGCTGTTCTGCGAGGTCTTGCCGGCGGTGCTGCTCCTGGGCGTGTCGGCTTTTTTCTCCCGTGCAGCCGCGGCCGGCTCGATTCGCGCGGGCTCGGCCGGCGCCGAGGCCAAGGCTTCCGCCGGTGCCGTCGCCGCAGGCTCGGGGGTAGAATCGCTGCCACGCTGCAAAACGAAATCGTCGGCGCGGCCCGGCGGTGGGGCGACCGGTTCGCCTTTGACCAAGACCCGCGACGCGGTGGCATCACCGTACGGAGAGCTGCTGCTACCGCCTCCGAGCAGTTCGTCGGAATTGCCGGGTGTCACGGTCAAAGGAACGACCGGCCCCGCCACAGGCCGCGCAGCCGGTCTTCCGTCAGGAATCGCAGGGGTAAGGGGCCCTGAGGGCAAGGCGACGGGCGTTGCCCGGCTGTTCATGTAGCGGCGGATTTCACGCTCGACATAGTGCGCCAGCTTGAGCGCGCCAGATTTCGTAAAGAAGACGCCGTCGCTCGAACGTAGCCGGCGCATCTGGCCTTCGTAATCCGGACCGAAGTTCGAATACTTGCCTGTTTCATCGACGAAGCCGTCCCAGACGTCGATATAGACCGCACCGGCGCGTTCTGCGCGGGCGCGGAAGAGATCGTTGAGATAGACCGCGTCGGCCGTGGACTTGGTGCCGCGAATCGAGGGCAAGCCGACCCAGAAGACCGGTACGCCCTTGCTTTTGAGCGCCGCGATCGTGTCGTCGATGCGCTTCGAATAAATTTCCGCCCATTGGTCGGTGCGGAACTCAATAGTCCCGGTCGCCTTTTTTCCCGTCTGGGATTCTGGCGCGACGATCGATGATTGCTCCTGATCCTCGACCGTATCCTTTTTTTGCGCATCTTTGTTTTGCGCATCCTTTGCAGCAGCTGCCTTATCTGACTGATCCTTGCCCTTTTTTTTGTCGGCTTCGAGATCACGCTCGCGAATGCTCTGACGATCGCTGACGCCGAGCATCATCACGACATAGTTCGCCTTTTCCTGCGCGAGTGTGTCACGGGCAACATGCCACCAGTCGAGGTCGCCTTTTGGCTCGTAGCGCAACAAACCGGAGTGAATCTTGTTCTTGCGAACGATGGCGATCTCCGGCGAATCGGAAAAGGCATCTTCCAGGCCATAGGCAAGCCAATCGGCCATGGCGTCGCCGAGGACCACAACCGATGTGGTCGGCGCCACGGGCTCGGCCTTCGGGTCCGCCTTGCGCGGAGGCGGCGCGCGCGAATTGTCGACCGGTGCCTGCTGGTCGGGGTTTTCATAGGAGCGATCGGAGCCACCAAACCAACCTCCGCCAAAGAAACCGCCCGGCCGCTGCGGACGCTGTCGACTGAGGAACGGAAAGCGGTCGTCGCGGAAGAATTGCGCCTGCGCGGGCGACGTCAGCGCAGCCTCAATGGCAACGATGCTGGCGCCGTCGGCGGCAAGCAACAGAAGCGCCCCGAGGAGCCAACGTGAAGTCCGGCTTTTCCCAGTCATTCGATCACTCATTTGCCACATCGGGCCTGAGGTGCTGGCGCACATGCGCGGACCCATCGCTATAACTAATAGCGCCTAAAACGTGTCAACTCAAAGGTGGCGGAAAATGGCATGCTTAACGCGAACGCAGCTGATCAAGTATACCCGCGGACGCGAAACCATCCGGAATTCGGCCGGTTTTCGCCTGGAAATCGCGAATCGCGCTCCGGGTCTTGAGGCCAAACTGGCCGTCCGGCTCGCCGACATCGTAGCCATGGTGTGCGAGCAACTGTTGAAGTTCCAGTCGCTCTGTGCGCGACAACACACGTTCGTATCGTGGCCAATCCTGTACGAAGGACCCTCCGCCGCGTAAGCGATCGGACAGATGACCGATCGCCAGCGCGTAGGCTTCGGCCGGATTGTATTTCATAATGACGCTGAAATTCGTCAACATCAAAAACCCCGGTCCTTGAATACCTGCCGGTATCAACAAAAATGCGGTGTCATCCGGCCGCGGAAATGGCTGGCCATTCGGGCGCCGGATCCCTTGCCGCTCCCACTCGCGAATACTCATTGGTTGCGCTCGATCGGCGAGCAGAAAATTGAATGTCGCCGGCACCACGACCTCGTAACCCCAGGTGTGGCCTGTAATCCAACCGTCTTTTTTCAGGTTGTTGGCGGTGGACGCGATGACGTCAGGTACGGAGTCGACGACGTCGCGCCGGCCGTCACGATCGAAATCGACCGCGTATTTTTTGAATGCGGTCGGCATGAACTGGGTTGGCCCAAATGCTCCTGCCCAGGAACCGACCAGGTGATCAGGCCGAACGTCGCCGCGCTGGAGAATCTCCAGCGTGGAGAGAAACTCCTCGCGGAAATAACTCTGCCGGCGGCCGATGCAAGCAAGCGTGGCCGTCGAACGCACGACAGGACGATCTCCCGTCAACGTGCCGTAGTTGGTTTCGACGCCCCAGATTGCAGCAATGGTGTAGCGATCCACGCCATAGGCATGCTCCACAGCGTCGAACACTTTGCGGTACTTTTCGAGCAACGCACGGCCCTGCTCGATACGCTCGTTCGTCACCAGGATGTCGAGATAGTCCCAGAAGGATTTGGAGAATTCAGGTTGGTTGTCGAGAAGATCCATTATCCGCAAGTCGGGCGTAAGGGACGCGGTATGGGTCTGGAATACGCTCCGTGAAATGCCGCGCCGCGCGGCAAGTGGCCAAAGCCGAGCGATACAGTCATGGAAATTTTTTGCCGCCGCGCGGATTGCCTCAGCGGTCATCAGCGGGTGGCCGGAGGAACCCGATTCCCCGCTCCACGGCGGCGCCGGGTTGGCGGGCGGCGGAAGCGCGCCGGTCGTGGCTGGGCCGCGGGCATCCTGCGCTGCGGCAAAACCATAAGAGCTCACCATGATGGCTGTAGCTAAGAGAATAGGCCACGCCTTGCGCATACTGTCCCTTTGTTCGACCCCAATAGCCCTAATCTATAGAGGCCCCGATATCATTTCAGCGACGTTAATGGTCTAATTTTCTCAAGTCGCATCTGGACCCCCGTCCCGCCCCGTGCTTTCTCCCGCCAGGGACGATTTCACGACTCGCAGAACGATGAAATTCTCGCATGACCCGCATCCGTAAAGCCATATTTCCCGTGGCCGGCCTTGGAACCCGCTTTCTGCCGGCAACGAAGGCCATGCCGAAAGAGATGCTCCCGGTTGTAGACCGGCCTCTTATCCAGCACGTGGTGGATGAAGCGCGGCAAGCTGGCATTGAGCATTTCATCTTCGTCACCGGCCGGAACAAGAGCGTGATCGAGGATCATTTCGACCGTCAGTTCGAGCTCGAGTTAACCTTGACGGAGCGCGGCAAGAAGACCGAGCTCGCACTTCTGTCGGAAGATTTGCCCGAGGCCGGGACCGTAAGCTTTACCCGCCAGCAATCTCCGCTTGGTCTTGGCCACGCGGTCTGGTGTGCACGTGAACTCGTCGGCCATGAGCCATTTGCACTGCTCTTGCCCGACGTGCTGGTCAAGCACACACCCGGTTGTCTCGCGCAGATGATCGATGCTGCCAAGGAACTCGACGGCAATGCCAACATCATTGCCGTTGAAGAAGTGCCCAAGGAGCGTGTGCACATGTACGGAGTCGTCGGCGTCGGTGCTCCCAAGGGCAAGGCTTTCGCGATCACCAAAATGGTCGAGAAGCCGAAAGCGAGCGAGGCACCGTCCAACCTCACCATCACCGGGCGATATATACTTCAGCCTGAGATTTTCGATTTGTTGGAAAAGCAGGCCGCCGGCACTGGCGGCGAAATTCAACTCACCGATGCCATGCTGGCGCTCTCGCGCTCGCAGCCGTTTTACGGTCTAAAATTCGCTGGCCGCAGCTTCGATTGCGGTTCCAAGATCGGCTTCCTTGCCGCCAACGTGGCTTACGGGCTTGACCGCCCCGATATCGCGCCTGAGCTGCGCTCCGAGATGCGCCGCCTGCTTGGCGAGAAGTGACGACCGCTGCGGGTCAAGTCCAGCCTTTAAGTTCGCGCGTGACCACGTCACGTATCACGGCCATGCCGCCTGGCGAATCATTGAGACAAGGGATCGCGGCAAAGTTTTCGCCACCGGCGCTGCGGAAGATGTCCGCGTTCTCCATGGCGATTTCCTCCAGCGTTTCGAGGCAATCGGCGGAAAACCCGGGCGTCATCACAGCGAGATTTTTGACGCCGCGCCCGGCAAGCGATTTCACCGTGGCGTCCGTATAAGGCTTGATCCATTCCGCCGTGCCAAAGCGCGACTGGAACGTCAGAATCAATCGTTCATCGCTGAATTTGAGTTTCTTGCGCAGAAGCGCTGTCGTCTCGGTGCAATGCTTTAAATAGGGATCGCCGTTAGCGACATAGGCTTCCGGCATGCCGTGATAAGAGGCGATAATCACCTCCGGCTTGAAGGAAAGCTTCGCCAGCGCGGCATTGACCGAAGCAGCGAGCGCATCGATATAGACCGGTTCGGCGAAATAGGGCGCGGCAACGCGCAACGTCGGCTGGAAGCGCATCCTGGTCAGCGCGCGGAAGACTTCGTCGCAGACAGTGGCCGTCGTTGCCGCAGCGTATTGTGGATAGAGCGGCACAATCAGGATTCTCTCGCAGTCCTGAGCGGCGAGCGCCTCCAGCCGCGAGCGAATCGATGGATTGCCGTAGCGCATGGCCCAGTCGACGCGGATGCGTCTGTCGACCTTTTCGAATATTTCATCCAGCTTGTCGGACTGCGAACGCGTTATGGTCTTGAGCGGAGACTCATCGCGCTCCCTGTTCCAGATCTTGTCGTAGTCGCGCCCCTTGCGGCCAGGCCGAACGGTTAAAATTATCAGGTTGAGGACCAGCCACCATTTTAGGCGGTTCTCCTCGATGACACGACGATCAGAGAGAAATTCTTTCAGGTAGCGCCGCATCGCCCAATATCCCGTCGAGTCGGGCGTGCCGAGGTTGACCAGCAGCACGCCAATGCGGCCGCCACCAGGCAGAACCTTGTCCGGACTCATGGCTTGCGCTCGTCGGCGATCAGCTTGCCATCATTTGGCAGAGTGCCCGGCGCAACCAATTTAACGGCACCTTTGAGCTTGGTGACGGACTGCAAGGTCGCGGCGACCGCCGTCTCCAGCGCGGGATCGGGCGGCGCGCACTCCGCCAGCAAAGTCATCGTGTCCTGCTCGGCCCTTCGGTCGACGACGAGGCGAAGGCGCCCGAGCTCGGGATGGCGTGTCGTAATCTCCGCGATCTGCTTGGGATGTACAAACATGCCCTTCACTTTTGCCGTCTGATCGGCCCGGCCCATCCATCCCCTGATGCGTGCATTGGTGCGCCCGCATGGAGAGGCGCCTGGCATCAAGGCGGAAAGGTCTCCAGTACCGAGACGGATCATCGGATAATCCGGATTAAACGAAGTGACGACAACCTCGCCCACTTCACCATCCGGCACAGGGTCTCCGGTGCCGGGCCGGACAATCTCGACGATTACGGTTTCATTCACGATCATTCCTTCGCGCGCCTCGCTTTCGTAAGCGATCACGCCGAGCTCGGCGGTCGCGTAAGATTGCAGTACAGCAACACCACGCTGGCCAAGCTCCTCGCGCAGTGAGGCCGGCAATGCAGCACCGGATACCAGGCCGCGCCTGATCGACGATGCGTCTTTACCCGTCTTCTGCGCTGTATCCAGAAGAATCTTCAGGAAATCCGGCGTGCCCACATAACCGGCCGGTTTGTAGTGTGCGATTGCTTCAAGCTGCTGCTCGGTGTTGCCGACACCGCCAGGAATGACTGCACAGCCAAGCGCGTGCGCACCTGATTCCAGGATAAAACCGCCCGGCGTGAGGTGATAGGCGAAGGAATTGTGCACGATATCGCCAACGCGGAAGCCCGCCGCAAACAGGGCGCGTGCCGCTCCCCACCAGTCCGCGCCCTGACCTTCCGGTTCGAAGATCGGTCCCGGTGACATCAGCAAACGCCTGACCTTGTTGGGCGCGGTGACGTTGAGGCCGCCGAATGGCGGATGCTCCTTTTGCAACGCGGGGATATCTGATTTGCGCAGCACCGGGAGCTTTGCCAACGCCGCAAGCGACGTGATGGCCTTCAAATTCACACCTGACAAATGTTTCGCCCAACCCGGCGCTGTCGTCGCGCGCGCAATGATTTTGCTGAGCTGTGCAAGCTGCTCCTGCTGGCGCGCGGCCGGATTGCGGGTCTCAAGGGCGTCGTAGTGCTCGGGCATGGCCTATGCCAGCCACCTCTTGCGCCGGCGATAGTGCTTGCCCTCACGGAAGGATTTGCGCCGGCCCTCGGAAATGCCGAGGTAGAACTCCTTGACGTCCTCGTTCTCTGCGAGCGCCTTGGCCTCGCCGTCCATCACCACGCGGCCGT
The DNA here is from genome assembly GCA_035519415.1 of Pseudolabrys sp. Lineage (GTDB taxonomy): Bacteria > Pseudomonadota > Alphaproteobacteria > Rhizobiales > Xanthobacteraceae > Pseudolabrys. The sequence goes on along the minus strand of DATIWJ010000072.1, from coordinate 96,371 downwards.
TTTCAAGAATGTAGCCGTAGCGCGCAAAACGCAAAGCCATGTTGGTATTTTGCTCGGCCAGAAGGAAAGAGACGCCTTCCCTTTCATTGAGATTCTTAACGATGCCGAAAATTTCCTCGACAATTTGCGGTGCGAGGCCCATTGACGGCTCGTCGAGCAGGATCATCTTGGGACGCGACATCAGAGCCCGGCCAATGGCACACATCTGTTGCTCGCCGCCGGAGGTGTAGCCGGCCAATGAAGCCTTCCGTTCGCCAAGCTTGGGAAAATAGGAATACACCAGATCAAGATCGCGCTTGATCAGAGCGTTGCCGTCGCGTCGCGTGAAGGCGCCGGTGAGCAGGTTCTCCTCGATGGTCAGGTGGGCAAAGCACTGCCGCCCTTCCATTACCTGTATGCAACCGCGCCGGACCAGCTCATTGGGCGAGAGATCCTGTACCTCAGCGCCGTCAAAAACGATCGACCCCTTGGTCACGTCGCCGCGCTCTGCGTGAAGTAAATTGGAAATCGCTTTCAATGTTGTTGTCTTGCCGGCGCCGTTGGCGCCGAGCAACGCAACGATTCCGCTTTTCGGCACGTCGAGCGAGACGCCCTTAAGCACCAGAATGACGTGGTCGTAGATGACCTCGATATTGTTGACCGAAAGAATCCTCTCCGCCCTGGCGGAGGCTGTGGTTTCGGTCTGCGTTGCCACCGACATGGCCGCTCCATTAAGGCCTCTCCCCGCCGTCACGGCGGGGAGAGGAACTCGTCAGGCGCTTACGACGACTTGTCGCAAGGCTCTGTGCGTTTCGGCCAGCCGGCATTGGCGGCCGAATAGTCCTTAGCCGCTGATTCGATCAGCGGACGGACCTTGGTCTTGAGCGGAGCGATCCAATCAGAGCCTTGTGTCCATTTGGTACCGTCCCACTTCGCCATATAAGCGGAATTATGGCCGTTGTGATCTTCGCACGCGACTTTCATCGGTGCGGCGAATCCCTCGGCGCCGATTTCTTTCAACCGGGCTTCGCTGATGTTCAAGGTCTCAAGACCACGGCGCATGTCTTCGCCGGTGATCATTTTCTTGCCGGTGACCTTCTGCGCGTTGCGGATTGCTTCAGCGATAATGATCGAGTTGAGGACGCCGCGATTGTAGAAGTTCTCCCCAACCTTATCCTTTGGCGTCTGGGTCTTGCCTTTATCCACGACGTACTTCTGAATGTCTTTGATCACCGGAAAGTTGGTCCCGACCTGATTGAAGTCAAGCGAGAGATAGCCTTTGGCGGCGTCACCGGCTGGGCGCGCATCATCGTCGCTGCCGGCCCACCAGTTACCAATGAGGTGATCCATCGGGAAGTTGTTTTTGGCCGCCTCTTTCACCGCGGTGGGGTTCATCGTGCCGAAGCCCTGGATGTAGATCCAGTCCGGGCGATCGCGGCGAATGTTGAGCCACTGCGATGATTGGTTCTGCATCTCGGCTGCAGGCACCGGATAGAGCTTGAGCTCGAACCCATAGTCCTTGGCGAGCGCCTCAAGCAGCGGGATCGGCTCTTTGCCGTAGGGAGCGTCGAGATAGATCAAGCCGACCTTTTTGCCCTTGAGCTTGTCGAGGCCGCCTTCCTTGCTGCCAATGTAGCGGACGAACATCGAGGCGCCGTCCCAGTAGGTCGCAGGCGGATTGAAGATCCACGGGAACGTCGTGCCGTCCGCGGAAGCGGAGAGGCCGTAGGCCATCGAAAGAATCGGGATTTTGTCCACCGCCGCCTTCGGGATAATTTGCAGCGTGATGCCGGTCGAATATGGATTGATCACGACCGGATTCTTTGACTTGACCTGCTCGTAGCACTCCACACCCTTCTTGGTGTCGTAGCCGGTCTCGCATTCCTCGACGATAATCTTTACGCCGCCGATGCCACCGTCGCGCTCGTTGAGCATGTTGAGATAGTCGGCCATACCGTTCATGATCGGCGCGCCGGAAACCGCAAATGGTCCGGTACGGTATGACAATAACGGTACGAAGATGCCGTCCGCGGCACTCGCCGTCACCGGCGCGAACGACAGGCCGGCGACAACGGCAAAGGCCGTTCCAAGCAGTCGATGATGCAATCGCATTTGCCTTCCTCCCTTTGGTCTATTAGGCGGCATCGCCGCCTGTCTCTCCGGCCGTCAGCCTGGGCCGCGGGCCGTCCCCGTTGGCCGGGGCGTTGGTTGAGATTGTGCCTCGTTAATATGGGAAAGGCCACACCCTCAATTTCTGCTTGCCAATCTGCCACAACCGCGCAAGGCCAGCCGGCTCCGCAATCAGGAAGAGTATGATGAGCGCGCCGATGACCATGAACTGGATGTGCTCAACTGTCGCAGGATGAACGGGGATGCCGAGCTTCGGCGGGAAATAGCGGAGTGCGATAGGCAATATGAAAATCAGCGCAGCGCCAAAAAACGAGCCGGTCAGGCTCCCAAGGCCACCGATGATAACCATGAAAAGGATGAAAAAACTCAGATTGACGTCGAACACCGCCGGCTCCGCACCGCCGTACCAGAGGAAAACGAGAAGCGCCCCGGCGACGCCGCAATAGAACGAGGACGTCGCGAAAGCCAGAAGTTTGGTTTGCAGAAGGCGTATGCCGATGAGATCGGCCGCGAGATCCATATCCCGTACCGCCATCCACATGCGCCCGATGCGGCCGTGTACGAGGTTCGATGCGAACCACGTCATAACCACGACGAAACAGAGCACGACGAAGTAACGCGTCGTGTCGGTCGCAGTCGCACCGGTGATTGGTATGCCGAACAATGTGCGGGTCGGGACTTCAATCGCGCCGGACGCATTGTAGTTATAAAACCAGGGCAGCCGGATAAAGCACCACGACAGGAAAAATTGCGCGGCCAGCGTTGCCACCGCCAGATAAAATCCCTTGATCCGCAACGACGGCAAGCCGAACAGAACGCCGACCGCCGCCGAAAAAAAACCCGACGCAACAATCCAGATCAGGACGTTCACGTCAGGGAAATACGTGGTGAGCTTATAGCAAGCATACGCCCCAACACCCATGAATGCGCCAGTGCCAAGCGACAGGAGACCGGTGTACCCCGTCAGTAGATTGAGCCCGATGGCGGCAAGCGCGAAAATCAGGAAGGGGATCATAACCGCCTGGATCAGAAACGAACTGCCGAACAAGGGAATGATGACCGCAGCGACGAACAGAATGATCGTCAACCCGATCCGGTCTTGCAGTATCGGAAATACCGCCAAGTCGGCCGCATAGTTTGTTTTGAATTGGCCAGCCTCGCGATAAAGCATAATCAGATCCGCTCGATAATCCGTTCGCCGAACAAGCCTTGCGGACGAAAAAGAAGAAAGATGAGAGCGATGACGTAGGCAAACCAGGATTCGATGCCGCTTCCCATGAGCGGACCCCAATAGAACTCGCCCAGTTTCTCGCCGACGCCGATAATCAATCCGCCAACGATGGCGCCCGGAATTGAAGTAAGCCCGCCGAGGATGAGCACGGGCAGCGCCTTCAGCGCAATGACTTCAAGCGCAAACGAAACGTCAGAACGCGCGCCCCACATGATTCCGGTTGTGAGTGCCACCAGACCCGCGGCGAACCATACAATGACCCAGATTTGCTCAAGCGATATACCTACCGACAGCGCGGCGCGGTGACTGTCGGCAACGGCGCGCAGTGCACGGCCGATGCGCGTCCGTTGGAAAAAGATAGCCAGCGTCGCCACCATGATCGATGCAATGATGGCTGCCGCAATATCGATTTTCTGAAGCGATACGAAACCGCCGGCCATTTTTACGTCAATCGCGCCGCGCGGAAGCAGAAGCTGGTCGGCGATCATGACCTTCGTTTCACCCCCGAAGATCAGCTCGCCGAACCCGATCAGGAAATAGGTCAGGCCGAACGTCGCCATGAATAAAATAATATCCGGCTGATTGACCAGCGGCCTGAGGATCAGACGTTCGACGGCGAAGGCGAGGCAGAACATCACCCCGATCGTCAGCGCCAGCGCCACGAAGGCGGGAACGCCGTGTTCGTGCAGGCCTACCAAAGTGAGCGCGGCAAACACGACCATGATGCCTTGAGCAAAATTGAATACGCCGGAGGCCTTGAAAATCAGAACGAAGCCCAGCGCGATCAGCGAATAAAGAACCCCGGCAACGAGCCCCTCCCACAGCGTCTGCACGAGCAGGTCCGGCGCCGTGCCCATCTGCACGAAGGGATCAAGGAAGATCTTGTAGAGGAGATCCATGGTTCCTCAATGCGCCACGCCGAGATAGGCGTCGATGACCATCTGATTGTGCTTGACTTCGTCGGGCGTTCCATCGGCGATCTTGATGCCGTGATCGAGCACGACCACACGATCCGACAGGTCCATCACGACACCCATGTCGTGCTCGATCAACGCGATCGTGGTACCGTAGTGGTCGTTCACGTCGAGTACAAAGCGCGACATGTCTTCTTTCTCTTCAAGATTCATCCCGGCCATCGGCTCGTCGAGCAAAAGCAGCTCGGGCTCCATGGCGAGAGCACGGCCAAGCTCCACGCGCTTCTGCAAACCATATGGCAGCCGGCCTACCGGCACGCGCCGGATTTCCTGGATTTTGAGAAAGTCGATGATTTCTTCGACACGGTGGCGATGCTCCACTTCTTCGCGCATCGCCGGACCATAGCGCAGCAGTTGCCAGAAAAAGCTGGAATGCATTTTCAGTGTTCGGCCGGCCATGATGTTGTCGAGCGCGGTCATGCCACGAAACAGCGCCACATTCTGAAATGTGCGAGCGATGCCGCCATATGCCGCCTCATGCGGGCGCATATTGGCGCGCGTCTCGCCCTTGAAAGTAATGCGCCCCTGCTGAGGATGATAAAAGCCATTGATCACGTTGAGCATTGACGTCTTGCCGGCGCCGTTTGGCCCAATAATTGCCCGGATTTCGCCTTTGCGGATGTCGAAGGAGACGTCGCTCACCGCCTTCACGCCGCCGAACGAAAGCGACACGTTCTCTGCCGACAAAAGCACATCGCCAACTGCAGCTTCGCGACCGCCCGTCGCCCTCATGCGGCTTTCCCCATGACGGGAGCGGGCTCTCTCTTCATGTCGCGGATTTTCACACGGGCACTGATCGTGCCTTTGCGGCCATCCTCAAAGGTCACCTCGGTTGAAATGTCTGCCTCTTTCGACCCGTCATAAAGCGCCCTGATCAGCGGAGCGTAACGCTCGGCGATGAAGCTGCGGCGCACTTTCTGGGTACGCGTGAGCTCACCGTCGTCGGCATCGAGCTCCTTGTGCAAGATCAGGAACCGCTTGATCTGCGCACCGGCCATGACCTTGTCCTCGGCGAGCGACCGGTTCACCTCGGCAACATGTTTTTGGAGCATGTCATAAACGAGTGGATGGCCGGCAAGCTCCTGATACGAGCCGTAGACGACATTGTTGCGCTCGGCCCAGCTGCCGACAGCAGTGAGATCAATATTGAGCATGACGGTGACGAAATCGCGCTTGTCACCGAGAGCGACCGCCTCGCGGATATTGGGATAAAACTTGAGCTTGTTCTCGATATATTTCGGCGGAAACATCGTTCCGTCGTTGAGCCTGCCCACGTCCTTGGTGCGGTCGATTATTTTCAGATGGCCGGTTTTCTCGTCAAAGAAGCCGGCATCGCCGGTCTTCACATAACCGTCCGGCGTCATAACCTCGGCGGTCTTGGCGTCGTCCTTGAAATAGCCGGAGAACATGCCCGGCGACTTGAACTGAACCTCGCCATTCTCGGAAATGCGAATGTCGACGTTGGGGCAAGCGGGTCCGACCGTGTCGGAATAGATTTCGCCGTCCGGTTGCGCGGTGACGTAAAGGAAGGCTTCGGTCTGTCCGTAGAGCTGCTTCAGGTTTAAACCGATCGAACGGTAAAAACTGAACAGATCCGGTCCGACTGCTTCGCCCGCCGTGTAGGCGACACGAACCCGCGAGAAGCCAAGTACATTCTTGAGCGGCCCGTAGACGAGGATATTGCCAATCCCGTAGAGCAGCCGGCCAACGAGCGGCACCGGTTGGCCGTTGAGGATGCGTTCGCCATAGCGTCGCGCCACGCCAATGAAATAGTGGAACAGCTTGCCCTTGACATAGCCGGCATCTTCCATGCGGATCATCACGCGCGTGAGCAACAATTCGAGCGTGCGTGGAGGCGCAAAATAGAAAGTCGGGCCGATCTCACGTAGATCGGCCATGGCCGTGTCCGGACTTTCCGGACAGGCTGTACAGAACCCGGACACCAGCCCTTGCGCGTAGTTGAGATAATGGTCGCCCACCCAGGCGAGTGGCAAATACGCAAGCGCCACGTCGTTTTCAGTCAGCTTGTCGAAAGCAACCGTATCGGCCGCGGCACGGATTGAACGTTCATTGGTGAGCAAGACGCCCTTGGAGGCGCCGGTGGTGCCGGATGTATAGAGAATAATGGACGGATCGGACCCCTTCCCCGCCGCAATCTCTTTGTCGAGCCAATCGACGACCGCGGGATCCGCAAGCGCTTTGCGTCCGTCGTCGATGACATCGTCCATCGAGCGCAGCCGGCCGTGATCGTAGTCCCGAAGCCCCCGCTTCTCGTCATAGAACATCAGCTCAAGCCTGGGCACGCGTTGCATGACCGACTGGATCTTGTCGACCTGCTCCTGGTCCTCGACTGCGGCGAAACGGACTTCGGCGTGAGCAAGCACGTAGGCAAGTTCGTCGGCAACCGCGTCGGCATAGACCGGTACCGGGATTGCGCCCAACATCTGTGCCGCCATCACAGACCAATAAAGCTTCGGCCGGTTGCCGCCGACGATGGCAATTGTCTCGCCCCGCTTAACACCCAGGCGGTGCAGACCGGCGGCATAGGCGCGAACGACGTCATGCACCTGGCTCCAGGTCCAGGTCTGCCAGATGCCGAGATCCTTGTGCCGCATCGCCGGCCGCGCCCCGTACAAATGGGCGTTGCGCGCAAGGAGCTTCGGAAATGTATCGTCCAGCCCGGCGACATTTGACGCCACAGCCCATTCCTCCCGTTCGGCCGCGTATAAGGCGCGGCTCTCGACCCCTCGCCGTCTCGTAAACAGACGGTCTTGTTATCTCGATATGAAAACACCGCCGGAGGGCGGTCAAGTATCAGATGGCACGTCAATTGGTTGTAGTGGGCGGCTCGGCTATTCAGCCGCCCGGAGGAGGGTCGGCGCGCCAGTGCGGAATTGCTCCCGCAGTGCGGCTTCTTCCGCTTTTGCCGCGACCAGATGCCGCTGTTTGACAGGACCGAAGCCTCTGATCTTCTCCGGCACCATCGCAAGCTCAACCGCAAACCGATGATTGTTCGGCGTCAGACGCTCGCAGATTTCTTCGAGCAATTGCTCATACTGGGAGACCAGGCGGCGCTCCATCTGACGCTCGGCAGTAAAGCCGAAAGGATCGAACGCAGTACCGCGCAGGAATTTAAATTTCGCCAGTACGGCGAAGGCTTTCAACATCCAGGGGCCAAACGACATTTTCTTTGGCTCCCCGGTTTCCGGATCGCGCCGCGCCAGCAAGGGCGGCGCCAGATGGAATTCAAAGCGCAGCCTGTCGCCATCGAATGTCGATTTGACGCGGTCGAGAAACGACGTCTCGCTATAGAGCCGCGCCACTTCGTATTCGTCTTTGTAGGCCATCAGCTTGAACAGATAACGGGCCACCGCCTCTGCAAGCCCGCATTGGCCCGGAGCTTTTGCCGCCTCGACCGTGCGCACCTTCTCCACCCAATTCCGATAGCGTCGCGAATAGCGCGCGTTCTGGTAGGCGGTCAGGAACGCGGCGCGACGATCCACCGTCTCGGCAAATGATTGCGACAGTTTGAGTGAATCATTCTGCTCCTGAGGACGCGGCTCGATCAGCGCCTCGACCGCCTTGGGATCCACGGCAGCGCGGCGCCCGTAACGGAATGCTGAAAGATTCATCGGCACCGCCTCACCATTCATCTCGATCGCTCGTTCGATCGATTCGGCTGAAAGCGGCAGTGCGCCCATTTGATAGGCGTAGCCGAGCATGAACATATTTGAGCCGATGGAATTGCCGAGCAACGAGGTTGCGAGCCGGCCGGCATCGACGAAATGGCTGCGTTCGCGGCCGGCGTGACCAATAATGGCGCGCTTGAGCCGCTCGGTCGGGAGTGAAAATTCCGCGTTACGCGTGAAATCGCCCGGCAGAAACTCGGCGGTGTTGACGATGACACGCGTAATGCCGGATTTCATGGCGCCGAGCACCTTCTTGGCGCCAACGACGACAATGTCACCACCCAGCACCAGGTCGGCGCCGCCTGCCGCGACACGGATGGCGTGAATGTCGTCTGGCGAATTGGCAATGCGGATATGGCTGGACACGGCACCTCCCTTTTGCGCCAGTCCCGCCATATCGATAATGCCGACACCTTTGCCTTCGAGGTGCGCAGCCATGCCCACGATGGCGCCAATCGTCACAATACCGGTGCCGCCGATGCCGGTGACAACTATGCCGTAAGGATGATTGAGCAGGGGCGCGTCGGGCGCAGGCAAAGCGGGCCAGTCGCGAGGCTCCGCGACGCCCTCCCCCTTCTTCAACTTCGCCCCGTGCACCGTCACGAACGACGGGCAAAATCCCTTCAGGCAGGAGTAGTCCTTGTTGCAGCTCGACTGGTCGATGGTCCGCTTGCGGCCCCATTCGGTCTCCAGCGGCTGAACAGAGATGCAATTCGATTTCACGCCACAGTCGCCGCAGCCCTCGCAAACCAGGTCATTGATGACCACTCGCTTGTCAGGGTCTGGGAACGCGCCGCGTTTGCGGCGACGGCGTTTCTCGGCGGCGCAGGTCTGATCGTAGATGAGCACGCTCACACCGGGTACGGTCGCGAGCTCGCGCTGGACGGCATCCAGCTCGTCACGGTGATGCACGGTCAACCCGCGCGGCCAGTCTGTGTCTTTCGCATATTTCCATGGCTCGTCAGTGACGACGACCACGCGGCGCGCCCCTTCAGCGGCCACCTGCGCGGCGATTTGCGGCACCGTCAGTCCGCCGTCATTCGCCTGCCCTCCCGTCATCGCGACCGCATCGTTGAACAGGATCTTGTAGGTCATCGTCACGCCGGACGCGATTGCGGCACGGATAGCGAGATAGCCCGAATGATTGTAAGTGCCGTCTCCCAGATTCTGGAACACGTGCCCGCGGTTGGAAAATGGTGCCTCGCCAATCCAGTTTGCGCCTTCGCCGCCCATCTGGGTGTGGCCCAGCGTCTTGCGATCCATCCACTGCGCCATGTAGTGGCAACCTATGCCGGCATAGGCGCGGCTTCCCTCAGGCACGCGGGTCGATGTGTTGTGCGGACACCCTGAACAGAAATAAGGAGTGCGCTGCGCGACATCCGTGGTTTCGGAAAGCGCGCGCTGTGCCGATTTGAGCCGCGACACGTTGGCGGCAAGCTCTTCGTTCGTGCCATAGCGCAGCAGTCGCTCGCCGATACAAATTGCGACATCGTTCGGATCGAGCGCGCCTTTGACCGGGAACAGCCAGTTGCCTTGCTCGTCCTTTTTTCCGATGCAGACCGGCTGATTCGACGTGCCGTAAAGCTCTTCGCGTACCTGCACTTCGATGAGCGAGCGCTTTTCCTCGACCACGATGATGAGATCGAGCCCTTGCGCGAAGTCGGCCAACTCCTGGCGGCCGATCGGCCATACGCAGGCGATCTTGAACAGGCGCAGGCCAAGATCGTTACATTTGACTTCATCGATGCCGAGCTCATCGAAGGCCTGACGCACATCGAGATAGGCTTTGCCGGTTGTAATCACACCGATCTTCGGCGCGCGTCCTCCCGACGTGATGATCTTGTTGAGCTTGTTGGCGCGCACAAACGCGAGCATCGCATCGCGCTTGAAGTCGTGCAGGCGTGCTTCCTGGCCCAGGAAGGTGTCGGGCAGACGGATATTCAGTCCACCCTCGGGCATGCGGAAATCGGCTGGTGTCACGATATTGACGTGGTCGAGGCCGGCATTGACCACGCCGGTTGACTCCACCGTCTCGTGCATGCACTTGAGCGCGGTCCAGGTGCCGCTGAAACGCGACATCGACCAACCGTACAGCGCGTAATCGACGATTTCCTGCACGCCGGCCGGATTGAGAATCGGCATCATGACGTCGACGAAGTGAAATTCGGACTGATGGGCAGTGGTGGAAGATTCCGCAGTGTGGTCGTCGCCCATAAGCGCGATCACGCCGCCATGCCTGGATGAACCGGCAAGATTGGCGTGGCGGAATGCGTCACCGGTGCGATCGACACCCGGCCCTTTGCCGTACCACATGCCAAATACGCCATCGAACTTGCCTTCACCGCGCAACTCGGCCTGCTGCGTGCCCCATAGCGCGGTAGCGGCGAGTTCCTCATTGAGGCCGGGCTGGAACTTTATGTCGGCAGCAGCGATCCGCCGGGCGGCTCGCATGAATTGCTGGTCGAGACCGCCAAGCGGAGAGCCACGATAGCCGGTGACGTACCCCGCCGTGTTCAGGCCGGCACGGCGATCGAGCTCTTTTTGCATCAGGCATGCGCGGATCAGCGCCTGATACCCCGTGACCAGCACATGCGACTGGGACAGGTCGTATTTGTCGTCGAGGCTGACCGGTCGAAGCGGCATAGATGGCCCTGTTACAGCAGCAAATGAGTGCGCCGAGCCCCACTCATATAGGCTCGCCCGGCGCGACGCAAAGCGCCGAAAACGGTGCAAACCTATACCGGGCACCCTTCCGGTCAATTTCGTTATTGCCGCGCGTCCTAAAAGGAAATTTCAGCTGGCGCCATTCCCACGCATTTTGGCGCACTGCAGCAGGCAGAGCAGGCCCACGCCGGCGTGGGTGGTCAAAATCTATGCATCCTGTCAAAAGAATGGCCGCCGGACTCCTCTCTGATGTTGCAATCATCATCCTCCGTCGAATCCAGGGCCTCTTGGGCCATCGCCACTGTGGCTCTCGTCACCATGCTGATGGCATTCGGCGCCGCATGGATCACGGCGGTTGCGCTCAAGGACATCGCCGCCGAGGTGGACGGGGTGCGCTCCATTCCGGCGCTCGCCAGCGCGCTAGCCTGGCTCGGTTCCGGCGTTGGCGGCATCCTGATGGGGCGGATTGCCGACAAAGTCGGCACGAGATGGACCGTGATCTGCGGTTCGCTGATGATAGGGCTCGGCCTCACGATCTCGACATTCGGCCCGCCCTGGCCGCTATGGATCGGTCACGGACTTTTCATTGGATTGATCGGGCTCGGCGGCATCAACGCTCCAATGTATATCTATGTCAGCCGCTGGTTCGATCGCCGGCGTGGCTCGGCATTGGCACTGATCTCGAGCGGCAGCTACCTTGCCGGCGCGATGTGGCCGCCTGTGTTCGAGCGCGCCATCGCAGCGGTCGGCTGGCGCCAGACGATGCTTTGGTATGCCGTGCTGGAGATCGTCGTGATCCTCCCGCTCGCAGCGATCTATTTCCGCTCGCCACCGGAAATCATTCTTCCCGCGGTGGCGGTCACGAATGGCGGCAGACCGGCACGTGTCCTCGGATGGCCGCCCAATCTCGTGTTCGGGATGATGTGTGGCGCGGCAGTGCTGTGCTGCATTCCGATGGCGATGCCGCAGGGTCATCTGGTCGCTTTCTGTAGCGACTTGGGCATCGGCCGCTCTGTCGGCGCCTTTATGTTGTCGGTGCTCCTCGGCACGGCATTTTTCAGCCGGCAAATCTGGGGCGCGATCTCCGATCGCATCGGCGGCCTCGCCACCGTACTCATCGGCTCGGCATGGCAGACAGCGTCAATGACGGCATTTCTACTCACGCAAAACGAGGTCGGCCTGTTCACCGTCGCCGCTGCTTTCGGGCTCGGATTTTCCGGCATCATTCCGGCTTACGTACTTGCGCTGCGCGAATTGTTTCCGGCTTCCGAAGCATCTTGGCGAATACCGACGCTGCTCTTGTTCAGCGGCTGCGGCATGGCGCTCGGCGGCTGGCTCGCGGGGCTTCTTTACGATCACTACGGTTATTACGCGCCGGCTTTTGCCGCCGGCATCGGCGCGAATATTTTCAATCTGCTGATGGTCGGAATACTGGTGGGACGACAACGTCTACGCACCGCACTCGTCTGAGAATGAACCAATGCTTCTTCGGAGCATCAGGCGCGCGACGACGGGCTGATCAGCCAAACGCCCGCCAGGATTGCGAATGCAATCGCGGCTGTGCCGAGTGCCGCCCATGTTCCGGCGGCTGCAAGTGCCGTTGTCGCCGCCCAGGCGATCGAGGAAAATGCTTCGGCGAATGTGGCAAGACGCGATGATGTCTGCCTCCGCCGAAACTGGCTGCGCCGCGCCTGCACACGGAAGCAGAGCTGGATCACGGTCGCCGCCGCTGCCGCCGACAATATGCCCAGACCACAGACCAATCCGGCGAAAACCGCATCGAGAGTCAGCATGGCCACGATCGGCGCAAATATCAGCGCGATCATGCCGATAACGGCTTCGATTTTGGCCCAAAGGACGCTGCGAGAGGTAATCGGTGCGGTGGCAACGAGATCCGGCGCGTCCTCGCCTGAAATCGATAGCCAGGCAAGCCCGCCGGCCAGTTGGCCGGCCGCCATCACCACCACCGGAATCAGCACGACGTATGAACCATTGCGATCGCCGAATGTGACCCACAAAAGCAGCGCCGGCGGGATCAAATAGAGAACCTGCATTAACGTCTGCGAGACGAGCCAGGCATCGCGCTGGAGCAGCGTCCATTCCTTATGTCGCAACGCTCGGCGTGGCGAGCGGCGACGGAAGTGGAGCGACCAACGGCGCTGACGCACTGTCGTGCTGGAGACACCGGCGGCCGCGACGGCGTGCTGCCCGAAGTTCTTCGAGAACAGCGCGATCGACGCACAGAGAACCCCGATGCCGAAAGTCACAACGCCGGCAAGCGCAACGTAATCGCCCAGCATGGCGCGCGCCGGCCACCAAAAGACACTGCCGGTGTTCGGCACGTGCGAGAGCATCCAATCCGATTGCAGAGCGGCGAAGCGGGAAATGCTGCCGGCGGAAAAGATCGCCGCGATTTGCAGGCCGATCACGAAAGCCGCACCGATGACTGCCGACACGACTTGCGCGATCAGCCGCGTCCGCTTGGCCCCGACAATCCGGAACAAGGCGATGGTCAGCGCCAGCGCCGCCGCCGTCGCCACTGTGCCCATAGCCGCAACGACACCGTAGGCGGCAAGCCAGCGGCTGCCGCCGAGCATCGCCAGAACATTGATGAACGGCGCCGCCAGCAGTACGGCAATCACGACAGCCGCAGCCGCAATGCGGCCCATGCGGACTGCAAATACTTTGCGCGCCGAGACCGGCGACGTCAGGATTAGATCGAGGTCGGAACGCGAATAGAAAGCGCGGGTCACTGATTCCATGGCCTGCGACAGCAGCAGCGAACAGGAGAGCACGAGGGTGCCGGTAATACCCACGAGCGCCGCGGTGTCGGAAGCAAGATTGGCGTCGGCGTAGCTCGCGACCGTCCAATAGGCGAACACATGCATGAAGATCGCAAAGACTATCAGCGCGATAGTTGCGTTACGCCCGCGCGTGCGCCCGCCCGCGGTCATCAGCGAGGCCCAATCGCGCCAGCCAAGCCGGATTTCATGGCCGGCCAACCAGGTTAAGGACGCAGGCTGACTCACGCGGCCACGACCTGTTCGGCGACCAAAGTGAGGAAGGTCTCTTCAAGGCTGGTGGCGGCCTTGCCGGTCTGCCGGCGCAAGTCGTCAAGAGTGCCTTCGGCGATGAGCCGGCCGCCGGCGATTACGCCGATGCGATCGGCCATTCGTTCGGCCACCTCGAGAATATGCGTGGTCATGATCACGGTACCGCCCGCGCGCACGCGTTCGCGTAGCACGTTCTTCACCTGCCGTGCGGTGCCGGCATCAAGCCCGGTCAATGGCTCGTCGAGAATGATGAGCTTCGGGTCGTGCACCAGCGCTCCAGCAAGCGCCACTTTCTGCCGCATGCCCTTGGAGAATCCCTCGCAGCGCTCGTGCGCATGCGGTTCGAGGCCCAGCCAGCCGATCAACTCGCGCGCGCGCGCTTCTGCCGTGGCTGGTTCGATGCGCCAGAGGCCGGCAACGAATTCGAGATATTCGTAAGGCGTAAGCTTGTCGTAGATCATCGGTTCGTCAGACAGCCAGGCGGTAACCTGCTTGGCCGCCACGGGATCGGAAAGCGCGTCGATGCCCTCGATGCAGATCGAACCGGTGTCGGGTCGCAGCAGACCCACCACCATGCGCAAAGTCGTTGTTTTTCCCGCCCCGTTAGGACCGACCAGCGCGTAAAATTCGCCGCCGTAAACGGTGAGATCGAATGCATCGACCGCCGGTCGATCAAATCGTTTACTGACGCCGCGGAGCGCGAGCGCGACAGGATAGTTCTGCAAATTCATCTGGATGACCACCGCTCGAACTGACTACCGCTCTTTACCGCGGAGTCGTTTCAGCGGCGTAAATCTTCTAATTGCAGCGAGTACGTTAAGCTTTCGGTGAGATTAAAATCGCGCTTCTCATCATACCTTCGGGACCATCTTGAACATCGCATCGCCATAAGTCTTGCGCGCGTCTGCAAGCAGCGGCTGCACGGCAGAGACAAATGTCTCATGTTCCTTGGGCGTCAACGCGTTGATCTCGCAACCTTCCGCTTCGATCGCCTTGTACGATTGGTCGTGCTCCTCTATCGCCAATTTGCGCTGAAACGCAACGGCCTCATTCACGGCGGTCTGCATTGCGCGCTTTAGATGCTCAGACCAGCCATCGAATGACGCACGGTGCAAGAAGATCGGCCGCGAAATATAGAAGTGATAGCTGAGCGTATGGAACTTGTGAAACTTGTGCACGCCATAGGTCACCGTGTTGGCGAGCGGATTTTCCTGCGCGTCGAGTGCGCCAGCCTTGATCATGGCAATCGCTTCGGTGAGATCCATGCGCATGGCCACCGCGCCGAGTAACTCGAATGTGCGTTTGTGGATTTCGCTCGGCAGCACGCGGATTTTCATACCCGTCATATCGGCGGGCAAATGGATCGGCCGCAGCCGATTGGAGATGTGGCGGAACCCGTTCTCAAACCAGCCAAGGATACGATAACCGATTCTTTCTTCCGTCTTGTGCGCCAGGAATTCACCGAGCGCTCCGTCCATCGCGCCACGCGCCTGCTCATTGCTGGAAAACAGAAACGGCAGATCGACGAATCCCAATTCCGGCACTCGATCGGTCAAATAGCTCGACGACTGATAGCCGAGCGTTATCTCACCATTTTCCACCAATGTGAGAATGTCCTCGGCCTTATGGCCGTGATCCATAATGTTGAAAACGTAGTCGATGGCAACGTCCTTGCCGAACTGCGCCTCGAGTTTGTCGCCGATCAGTTTCAACGATTTGCTGAAACCGGTCGTTGGGGGTCCATACCCACCCATGCGGATCTGGATTGGTTTGCTCATTTTCTCTCGTACGTTGCGCCATTCTCTATACTGACGCGGCGCGATCTGGCCAAGCAGGGCCGGTGTGATAAAGTGGCCGCACCTAGAGGAGGTCCACCCAATGAACAAGCTCGCCAGCGTTCCGAAAGTTTCACGGCATGGAATTTCGCCGGCAGAAATGCAAGCGCGCGTCGATCTCGCCGCTGTTTATCGGCTGACCGCGCATTACGGGTGGGATGACGTCATCTACAACCACTCCTCCATGCGGGTGCCGGGCGAGCCGCGTAATTTGCTGATGAAAAAGCATGACTTGCTCTACACCGAAGTGACCGCGTCCAACCTGGTCAAGGTCTCGATGGACGGAGATCTGGACGAGAAATCCGGCGTTAACAGGCCCGGATTCACGCTGCACGGCGGCGTGTTAAGCGCGCGGCCGGACGTGAACTGCGCCATGCATGTCCATACCAACATCGGCATGGCCATCGCCGGTTTGAAGGGCGGACTGCGCATGGTGTCGCAACAGGCAATCCGCTTCTATCAGCGCATAGGCTACCACGCCTATGAGGGCATTACCGAGGATTTTGACGAGCGCGAGCGTCTTAATCGTGACCTCGGCCAGAACCGCGCAATGATCATGCACAACCACGGCCTGCTCACCGTGGGTAAGAGTGCACGCGACGTCTTCGTACTGATGAAACATCTGATCGACGCGGCCGATATCCAACTCAGGCTGGAAGCAACCGGAAATGAGTTGATCGAAGTGCCGCCGGCAGTTTGCGCGAAGACTGCGGAGCAGTACGAGCATCACGACGCCGGCCGCGGCAGTCACGACTGGGCGGCTTACTTGCGCATGCTCGACAAAATCGACCCAAGCTATCGTAATTGAGCGTCGGCATCGTGGCCTTCAGCAATCGCACGCAAGAGCGCCTTGCGCGCGGCGAGGTCGCGCTATGCATGGCGACACGGCTGGCACGCACTGCCGAGATCGCCATGATCGCCGACTCGTGCGGCTTCGATGCTTTTTTCATCGATATGGAGCACTGCACGATCTCGCTCGACGATGCGGCGCAGATCTGCATCGCGGCCCTGCCGGTCGGCGTGACACCGCTCGTACGGATTGCCGGTCATCACTTCGAGGACGCGACGCGTTTGCTCGACGCGGGCGCGCTCGGCATCATCTGCCCCAATGTCAGCACGCGCGCGGAAGCCGAATCGTTCGTGCGGGCCTGCCGCTTTCCGCCGTTGGGCGAGCGCTCGGTCGCGGGTGCGGGCGCGCTGCAAGGCTACCGCGCAACGGCACTCGCCGAGGTCAATAAGCAAGGCAATGCCGCGACGCTGCTCATTGCCATGCTGGAATCGCCGGAAGGTATAACCAATGCGGATGCGATCGCCGCGGTCTCCGGCATCGATATGCTGCTGATCGGATCAAACGATTTCTGTACGGCGATGGGCATTCCCGGCGATCTGAAAAGCCCGAAGTTGCGCGCCGCTTACGAAACAACGGGGAAGGCCTGCAAGGCTCATGGCAAGCATCTCGGCGTCGGCGGCATCCGCGGGGATGTCGACCACGTGGCAGAGCTGGTGAAACTTGGCGCACGCTTCGTGATCGCGGGGTCCGACGTACAATATCTGATGAAATCCGCGCGCGATGAAGTCGCCGCCCTGCGCAAGGCAAACGCCTAGCGCACTCATGCTTACATCATTTGATCATTCGCCGGGACCCGCGGCAGCCAGCGAGATGTACCGGCGCATGACCGACGACATGGATATCAACTGCGGTGACGTCCTCGACGGAATATCCATTGAGGCAAAGGGACAGGAAATTTTTGATAAGGTGTTGCACGTTGCATCGGGCACGCACACAAAATCTGAAGATCTCGGCTACGGCGAGCTTGAATTCGTGCCGTGGCAAATCGGAGCGGTGATGTAGCGGCTAGCGGTCGTTCCGCCGTTCCTCATCCTCTCCCCACTTCCAGAAATCGCGGCCTTCCTCGCGCATAAAGCGCGCCAGCACCATTTTGTGCACCTCGGAGGCGCCGTCGACGAGGCGCGCCGAGCGGCCGTAGCGATAGAGCCATTCCAGTATCGTGTCCTTGGAATAACCGCGCGCACCGTTGAGCTGGATCGCCACGTCGGCGGCATTATGCAGCGCGTCGGCGACCTGAACCTTGGCCATCGATACTTCTTTGCGTGCGCGCGAGCCTTGATCGAGCTTCCAGGCCGCATGCATGGTCAGCAGCCGGCCGATCTGGATCTGGTGTGCCACCTCGCCCAGCTTGATCTGCACACTCTCGCGATCTGCGAGCTTGATGCCGAACCCTTCTCTCTCCGTCACATAGGCCTGCGCGATTTCCATACAGCGTTTGGCGAAACCGAGCCAGCGCATGCAGTGCGTGAGGCGGGCTGGTCCGAGACGGATTTGCGTGGCGCGCAAGCCATCGCCTTCCTTGAGCAGCACGTTCTCCGCCGGAATTTCCAGGCCATCATATTCAATCTCGCAATGTCCACCGTGCTCCTCCGGTCCCATGATCGGAATGCGGCGCAGGATGCGCCATCCCGGCTGGTCTTTATGATAGAGGAAGGCGGTCAGGCCGCGGCGCGCATCGCCTGAGGTTTTTGCAATCAAGATGAAATGCGCAGCGCCATCGGCACCGGTGATGAACCATTTGCGCCCACGCACAACGTAGCGGTCGCCTTTCTTCTCGGCGCGCGTGAGCATCATCGACGGATCGGATCCAGAGCCAGGGTGCGGCTCGGTCATGGCGAAGGCGGAGCGCACCCTGCCCTCGACGATCGGACGCAGAAATTTTTCCTTTTGCGCAGCTGTCCCGGTTTTGGCGAGCAGGTTCATGTTGCCGTCGTCGGGCGCCATGCAATGGATCGCCAGCGGGCCAAAGATCGAGCGCGCGGCTTCTTCGTAGATTGCCGCCCAAGCAACGATCGGTAGGCCCATTCCACCAAATTCCTTCGGAGACTGTGGCGCCCACAGGCCGGCCTTTTTCGCTTTCTCACGCACTTTGGCGAGCCGCGCCTCCGGAATATTCTCGTGCTCGGAGAAATTTTCCGGATCGGCCTCCAGCGGCAGCACGTGCTCTTCCACGAAAGCACGCACGCGCAGGCGCAGGTCTTCAATTTCGGGCGTGAGCGTAAAGTCCATGCGTCGTTCCCCTAGCCCTTGATCTGAATCACCTGTCCGCCATCCACAACAATGGTCGCGCCCGTAATATAACTGCCGGCGTCCGAGACCAGCAGCAGCAGTGCACCGTCGAGATCGCCAGGATTTCCAAAGCGCCCCATCGGGATCTCTCGTTTGATGGCATCGCCTGCTTCGCCCATCAGATAGTCATCGTTCATCTCGGTGACGAACCAACCAGGCGCAATCGCATTGACGCGCACGCCCTTGAACGCGAGTTCAACCGCCAGCGCTTTCGTGACCTGCACGACGCCGGCTTTGGCAGCGGCATAGGCAACGGCGCCTTTTGCGACCGCCAATCCCAACACCGATGCAATATTCACGATGGCGCCCTGCTTCTTGGCTGCCAATATGCGGCGCGCCGCTTCCTGCGCCCAGAAAAAAACCGCGTCGAGATTGGTCGAGAGCACCTTGCGCCATTCCTCCGGCGGCATCTCGACGGCACGGCCGCCATGCGCGATGCCGGCATTGTTGACGAGAATCGTCACGGTGCCGAATGCCTTTTCTGCGGCGTCGAAGGCGCGTGTCATGGCCACGCGATCGAGCACGTCCGCCTCGACGGCAATCGCCTTCCCGCCCTTGGTTTCAATCTCGTCTTTCAGCGCTTTAAGGCGGTCTGCCCGCCGCGCCACCAGCGCAACCGCCGCGCCGTTTTCGGCAAGCGCCTTGGCGAATTGCGTACCAAGGCCACTCGACGCGCCGGTCACCAGCGCTACGCGGCCTTTCAGATTGAACATCTCGGCGGCCTTCATGCAGTAACCTTATACACACGCGAACCAAGCACATGAATAGACTATGAATCTCAGGCCGCCTATTTTGCGCCGGGACAATGACTCGGGTGGGTTGCGTGGAAAGGCTCTGGCAGGCCGTCATCAATAGCTGGAACGGTTTGGTTGCGGTGACGCGATCGGAAGCGGCATTTCGCCAGGAGCTGGTGCTTCTGGCTGTCGGGATTCCACTCGCCTTATTTCTGACTGCCGATATGGGTGAGCGATTTGCGCTGATTGGCGTGATCGTCTTTGTTCTCATCGTCGAACTGCTCAACACCGCGATCGAGAAACTGAGCGACCGTGTCACCCGGGACAGCGACCCGACCATCAAACACGTCAAGGACATGGGCTCGGCGGCGGTTGGGCTGTCGCTGCTGGCGGCAGGTACCGTGTGGCTCTGGATCGTGATCGAGCGGCTGTGGTCCTGAATCAATGCCCATAGAGCGCGTGCGGCAGCGCGGTTGCCAGACTTGGTGCAAACCACAATACGACAAGGGCGACCAGCTGGATCAGTACAAACGGAATAATGCCAACGTAGATATGCCGCGTGGTGATCTGCGGCGGCGCAACGCCGCGCAAAAAGAACAACGTCGGTCCGAGCGGCGGATGCATGTAGGACGTCTGCAAGTTCACAGCCATCATGATTCCAAGCCAGACAGGATCGACGCCCGGCATTGTCAGAAGCGTGGGTGCGACAATCGGCACAACCACGAAGATGATTTCGAACGCATCCATCACAAAGCCGAGCAGGAACATCGCCAACATGACGGCGAGTACGGCGCCGGCTGGCCCGCCCGGCAGGTTCGACAGCGCCCGATGCACCATGTCGTCCCCGCCAAGCGCGCGGAACACCAGGCTGAACATGGTCGCGCCAATCAGAATCAGAAAGATCATGCTGACGATTTGCGCGGTCTTTTCGCAAACCGGCCTCACCAGCGTAGCAAGCGGCGCCTTGCGCGCCGCCAGGGCAATGGCCCCAACCGCGCCGATTGACGCCGCTTCGGTCGGCGTCGCGACGCCGCCGAGGATCGAACCGAGCACGGCGACAATCAGAAGCAGCGGCGCGACCAGTACCTCCGCGAGACGGCGAATCAGAGCAAGGCCACGCGGCACCTTCTTGTCGGGTGGCAGAGCGGGCGATGCTTTCGGCCAGATGAACGCAACTGCAATGAGAAAAAACAGATAGAGCACGACCAGTGCGAAGGCCGGCATAAGCGCACCCGCAAACAGGTCGCTTACCGTGAGCGAGCGCGGCGCAAATATGCCTTTGGACAGCTGCGCGGCCTGATAGGAGTTGCCGAGCTGATCGCCGAGCAGAACCAGCACGGTCGCCGGCGGAAATATTTGCGCGAGCGTCGCAGTGGCAGCGACCGTGCCGGCCGCCAGCCGTGGGTCGTAACCGAAGCGCAGCATCACCGGCAACATGATCAGGCCCATAGTCACAGTTGTGGCGCCAACCACGCCCTTGGCTGCCGCAAGCAACGTTCCGACAATCACCGCTGAGATGCCGAGCCCTCCCCGCAGCGTGCCGAACAGCCGGCCCATGGTCTCGAGCAGGTCTTCAGCGATGCGCGAGCGTTCCAGCATCACGCCCATAAAGAGGAACAGCGGAATTGCCAGCAGGACTTCGTTCGTCATGACACCGAAGATGCGCTGCGGCAGGGCGCCGAGAATTGTAAAGCTCATGACACCCAGCGCGTTGCCAACGACCGCGAATATCAGCGACACGCCGGCAAGGGTCAGCGCGACGGGATAGCCGGCCATCAAGGCGGCCACGACGGCGACCACCAGACCGACCGCAAGCGTCTCGGCGAGAAGCATCAGCGCGTCCTCGACAGCGCCGCCGCGGCGCGGATCGCCTGGGCGATGCCTTGCAACGCCATCAGCAACGCGAACAGCGGGATAAGCGTCTTGAGCGCGAATACGATTGGCAGGCCGCTCGCTTCCTGGGAATGTTCAAGGACCGACCACGAGCGCGCGGCATAGGGTGCCGACAACCAGATCAGCACGAGCATGAACGGCAGCAGCAACAGCAGCGCGCCAACAAGCTCGATCAACGCTTTGGTGCGTGCTGACGCCTCCGCATAGAAGATGTCGACCCGCACGTGACCTCCGGCGCTCAGCGTCCAGGCTGCCGCCAGCAAGAACACCGTGGCATGGGCATAGATGACGCTCTCTGTGAGCCAGACCGAGCCAAGCCCGAACAGATAGCGCGCGATCACCAGCGCGAATTGCAGCAACACGACCGCAAGGACCAGCCACGCCACGCCGCGGCCGACCGCCGTATTCAGACGGTCGATCCGATTGGCAAGCACGTTCATATGCTTAAAACGCATAAAGCTGATGATGACACAAAGGCCGGCCTTTTGCTTATATTGGGCTTATGTCGGGGCACGACCACGACCACCACGATCATGACCATTCCGAGCTTTCGGCAACGCAGCTGCGCGTGCGCGCACTCGAAACCGTGCTCACGGAGAAGGGATATGTCGACCCGGCTGCACTCGACCTGCTGATCGAGACCTATGAGAAGAAAGTGGGCCCGCGCAACGGAGCACGCGTCGTCGCCAAGGCCTGGGCCGATCCCGCCTTTCGCACGCGGCTCTTGAAAGATGCAACACCCGCCATCGCCGAGATCGGCTATGCCGGCCGCCAGGGCGAGCACATCGTCGTGCTGGAAAATACGCCGAAGTTGCACAACATGGTCGTCTGCACCTTGTGCTCCTGTTATCCGTGGCCGGTTCTTGGCTTGCCGCCCGTCTGGTACAAGTCGGCGCCCTATCGCTCACGCGCGGTCGCCGATCCGCGCGGCGTCCTCGCCGATTTCGGCGTGACGCTCCCAAAGGACACTGAAATCCGCATCTGGGATTCAACCGCCGAGATTCGCTATCTCGTGCTGCCGATGCGGCCGAAGGGAACCGAAGGCTGGAGCGAAGAGAAGCTCGCTGATCTTGTCACGCGCGATTCCATGATCGGCACGGGCTTGCCGAAGCAGCCGGCGGACATTGCAAAGTGAACGGCGGGCAAGATTTAGGCGGCACTCACGGTCATGGCCCGGTCAAGCCCGAGGCGAACGAGCCGGTGTTCCACGCCGAATGGGAAAAACGCGCGTTCGCGCTGACACTCGCAATGGGCATGCCCGGCGGCTGGAACATCGACATGAGCCGATTCGCGCGCGAGAACCGACCGCCGGCCGAGTATCTGTCGATGAGCTACTATCAGATCTGGTTCGCGGCACTTGAACACATGATCAAGGAGCGCGGGCTGGTTTCGGAAGACGAAATCAATTCCGGGCATTCGCTGCACGCCCCGAAGCCAGTCAAACGCATCCTGTCGCCAGGCGATGTGGAAAAAACGCTGCATCGCGGCGGGCCGACCGAGCGCGACACAAACACGGCGGCGGTCTTCAAACCGGGCGACAAGGTACGCGCAAAGAACATCAATCCCCTTACTCACACGCGGCTGCCGCGCTACGTGCGAGGCCACACCGGCATCATCGAACGCGTGATCGGTTGTCATGTTTTTCCCGACAGCAACGCGACCGGCGCCGGAGAGGATCCGCAGTGGCTCTACACCGTGCGTTTCGATGGGCGCGAGCTTTGGGGGGCGGATGGTGATGCGACCGTGAAGGTGTCGATCGACGCCTGGGAACCCTATCTGGAACCCGCCTGAAATGAGTATGGACCCGCAAGCGGCGATGCGCGCCGCTGTCGCCGTTCCGGGCGTTCCGCGCGATGCCGACGGCCCGGTGTTTCGCGAGCCGTGGGAAGCGCAAGCCTTCGCGATGACGCTGGCGTTGCACGAGCGCGGCGTCTTTAGCTGGCCAGAATGGGCGGCGGCGCTTGCGGCCGAAATCAAACGTGCGCAGGCGGCCGGTGACCCCGATACCGGCGAGACGTATTATTCGCACTGGCTCAATACACTTGAGAAGCTGGTGGCGGAAAAGGGCGTAACGACGCAGGACACGTTGCACCGCTACCGCGATGCCTGGGATCGCGCGTGCGATCGCACACCGCATGGGCAGCCGATTGAGTTGAGAGAAGAGGATTTTTCCTGATTATGCCGGCGTATTCAGACGCCCATCAATCGTTCACTCACCACGTAACCGGTGAGCAGGGCGGCGCCGAACAGTACGATCACCAAAGCGGCCGCGGTTTCCAGCCCACGCAAGACGATCATTCCCGCACCTGGCTTTGCCTTTGCCAGCCGCCCGGCAAGCCCGCGCGCGCCAACGGCAAGCGTGGCGATAGCGGCAACGGTGATCGCGGTGCCGATGCCCATGACGAAAGTCGACGCCACGCCGATCCAGAACAGCCCCTGCGCCAGCGCGAACACAAGCACGATGATCGCGCCCGAACATGGGCGCAAACCGACTGCGACAATTGCGGCGAACCCCCGCCTGAACCAATGCCGCCCCGTCAACTCCCGCGGCTCAGGCGCGTGCGCATGGCCCCAGACGTGAGCTTCGTCCTCATGATCGTGATCATGGTCAGGACTATGGCCATGGTGATCATGGCCGTGGGCGTGCTTATGGTGGTGATGGTGATGGTGATGGTCATGGTCATGGTCGTGATCATGACCGCGGCCGCGATGCTGGGCATGATCATGCGCGTGATGCATATGCTTTTCGCCGCGCAGCAATCGCAGGAAGGCGCGGCCCTTCACCCATAGCAATCGCAGACCGATAGCGACGATCAACGCATAGCTAACGATTTCGATGACGCGCACAGTGTCGCCCATCGCCTTCGCTGTTGCGCCGAGCATCGCGGCAGCAATGCCGACAATCGCTACGGCGGTGAACGCCTGAAGGATCGCCGAGGCGAACGACAGTATTATGCCGCGGCGCCAGGTCTCGTCATTGGCAACAAGATAAGACGAGATCACCGCCTTGCCGTGGCCGGGACCGGCAGCGTGGAAAATGCCGTAAAGAAACGAGATGCCGAGTAGCGTATATGCGGCGCTGCCGTCGGCTTTCGCCGCGCGGATCAAGCCCGACAGCATCCGGTAAAACTCGGCCTGCTTTTGCAAAACCCAGCCGGCAAAGCCGCCTACTTCAGGCGACGCTGCGCCACGTGCAACGCCGAACGGCTGCGCAAGCACGGTATCGATCATGGCGAACAGAAAAATCAATCCGACAACCAACAGCGCACGTTGCGCCAACGTCGAGCGGCCGCCGGACAAGTTCATGGCAGAAAACCCTGTGCACGCACGCCGCCCCGCGGACCCACACACCTTACAATCATCTCACGGACAATGTACCAGAAGCTTGTTCGCAAACTGCGCGCCCCACGCCATTGTTGTATTGGGCTGGTCGGCGGGAATCTCGCTTAGTTTTTTGCCTTCGGCGAAGGTCATTTCGCGTGGCAGCACTACATCGAGCTTGCATTTCGGTGCGCCGACTAACTGAGCCGGCTTCTCTTTGTCGAACGAGAAGTCCACGAAAATTGTCGGGTCGTATATTTCAACCTTCAGCTCCTTCGCCTTTACCGGCGTTTTGAGTGGCAGGGTGAAATTCAGCGTGAGCACCTGATCCGCATAATCGAGCCAGTAGTCGGGGGTAGGTTCGGCGAGTTCGGCCTTTTTTCCGTCGGCGGTTGCATAGGTAAAGTAATCGAATTCCTTGAGCGATTCGACATTGACCTTGGCGAGGGGCGCCAATTCTGCGCGCGTGAACTTGCCCTTCTCTTTGCTTTCCAGCCCCTGCGTCGCAAAGGTTGAGAACATATCGTCAAACGACCAGGCGTGACGAATGCCGGTGATCTTGCCGTCGGGCGCATAGACAAGCTCGGTATGCATTGTCACCCAAACGTGCGGATGCGCCCCCGCAGGAGTGGCAATGACGAAGGTCACGAATATGGCGAGAAGGATACGAAGCAGCATGCGCACGAAACATAACACGGACTGCGGCGCAAAAGTGGCCTGTAACTATGTTGCACATAATTTCAGCGTAAATGCCGCAAATCAGATGCCGCCAGCGCCACCATCGGCGCGCGGATCGTGCGCACCTTCCAACCTGCCATCGGCATGCAACACGACGGCGCCAGCATGGCCCATCGTGTCCGAATAGGCTTCATCGAGCACCGCAACGTCGTGCCCGGCCGATAGCAAGCGATCGATCAGATTGCCGTCGAACCGGGATTCCACCCGCAGGTTTGTGTGGGTCGATCCCCAGGTGCGTCCAAGCAGCCAGCGCGGCGCGTCGATGGCCTTGTCGAGCGGCTGGTTGAAGATGACATTGCGCGTGAACACTGCCGCCTGGCTTTGCGGCTGGCCGTCGCCGCCCATAGTGCCATAGGCCACGACGCGGCGATCCTTGAGCACCGCGAGGGCCGGGTTGAGGGTATGGAACGGTCGGCGACCGGGCACGAGCGCATTAAGCGCTTTCGGATCGAGTGAAAAACTTGCGCCGCGATTCTGCATCACGATTCCCGTTGCCGGCAAAACGCAGCCGGAGCCAAACTCCCAGTAAAGCGATTGGATGTACGAGACGACGAGCCCGCTCGCATCGGCCGCACCCATCCAAATAGTGTCGCCTTCGCCATAGGGAGCCGGCCATCGCGCAGCCTTGCGCATGTCGACCTTTGCGGATTCCGCGTCGAGGAAAGCCGGCGACAAATACTGTTTGAGATCCACGGTGATCTTGTCAGGATCGGTCACGACACGGTCGCGAACGCGAAAGGCACGCTTGGTCGCTTCAACGATGGCATGGATGTGCTCGAAGCTTTCCGCTTGCGCCACGCGCGAACGCTCGAACAGCGCGAGGATAATAAGCGAAGCCAATCCCTGCGTTGGTGGCGGGGAATTGTAAAGTGTGCCCGCTTGCGTCACGACGCTGAGCGGTTCCTCGACGGTTGCCTGAAAGTTTTCCAGATCCGCGCGCGTTACCGGGCTGCCGATACGTTCAAGATCGGCGGAAATTTCTCGCCCCACGTCGCCGCGATAGAAGTCATCCAGCCCGGCGTGAGTGAGATGGTCAAGCGTTTCCGCAAAGGCGGTTTGTTTAAGTGCCGCGCCGACGTCCGGTATCTTGTTGTCGAGCAGAAAGGTTTTCTTGAATCCGACCGCCCTGTCCATTTCCGGCAATTTCTCTGCCGTCAACCGCGCCTGGCTGCGCGTGACCGTATATCCCTCGCGCGCATGTTTGATCGCGGGCGCCAGCAGAACATCAAGCGGCAGTCTGCCGCCAATTCCTTTACCGGCATGCGCTTTCGCCGCGTCGGCAGCAAGCATCCAGGCCGCGACTGCGCCAGGAACCGTGAGCACGGCGAGCGGCCCGCGAGCCGGTATTTCGTCGTGACCGGCATCGCGATAGAAACGCGGAGTTGCGTTGGCGCCGGCACGCCCCGCTCCCATCAGCGCACGAACGCGCCCCGACGGCTCGCGGATCAGCCAAAAACCGTCGCCACCAATATGGTTCATGTGCGGATAGACCGCCGCAATGCTGGCAGCCATGGCCAGCATCGCTTCGATGGCATTGCCGCCTTCGGCGAGGATCGCGCGGCCATCCTCTACCGCGGCCGCATGCGGAGCCGCAACGACGCCCCGGCGCTGGCCGGCGGAGTGCAGGATCATGCCGGCTCGGCCTCAGCCAAACCGCGCTTTTTCAGCAACGCGTCCACAGTGGGCAGCCGGCCGCGAAACGCTTCATATGCTTCCGCCGGTTCGCGGAGGTTTCCGGCACTGTAGACATAATCGCGCAGCTTTTTGGCTGTCGCGGGATCGAAGGCGTCTCCCGTCTCCTCGAAAGCCGCAAAGGCGTCGGCATCGAGCACCTCCGACCACATGTAGGAGTAATAGCCCGCAGCGTAGCCACCGCCGGAAAAGAGATGCTGAAAATGCGGCAACCGGTGCCGCATCACGATCTCCGTCGGCATGGCAATCCGCTCAAGATCCTTGCGCTCGAACTCCGTCACGTCGACCGCGGAAGCATCGGGCAGCGAATGCAAATCGAGATCAACGAGTGCGCAAGCCGTGTATTCCACCGTGGCAAAACCCTGATTGAAGGTGCGCGCCGCGAGGAGTCGATCGAGCAACGCCTGTGGCATCGGTTCGCCGGTGCGGTAATGACGCGCGTACTGACGCAATATCTCCGGCACTTCCAGCCAGTGTTCGTAAAGTTGTGATGGGAGCTCCACGAAATCGCTTGGCACCGCGGTGCCCGCGAGCAACGGATAGGTCACGTTGGACAACATCCCATGCAGCGCGTGGCCGAATTCGTGGAACAAAGTGCGCGCGTCATCGAAAGAGAGCAGCGTGGGTTCGCCTGCCGCCGGCTTGGAGAAGTTGCAGACATTGAGAACGATAGGGCGGATTTCGCCAGAAAGTTTCTCCTGGTCGCGTAGCGATGTCATCCAGGCACCGCTATGCTTGGAACTCCGGGCGAAATAGTCGCCGATGAACAGCGCGACGTGGCGGCCTTGCGCATCCTTCACATCCCACGCGCGCGCGTCAGGATGATAGAGCGGTGCAGCGACGGGGGAGAACGTGAGACCAAACAAGCGGTGCGCGGTTTCGAAGGCCGCCTCAATCATCTTGTCGAGCTGAAAGTACGGCTTGATCTCGGCCTCATCGAGATCGAACTTCGCCTTACGGCGTTTCTCCGTGTAGTAGCGCCAATCATGCGGCGCTAAGGTAAAATTGCCGCCTTCTTCCGTGATCAAGGCCTGCAAAGCGTCCCGTTCGCGACCGGCTTTTGCACGCGCCCTGCCCCAGACCTCGTCGAGAAGTTCACGCGCCGCCGCCGGGGTCTTTGCCATTTGATCATCGAGCCGGTAATCGGCGAACGTTGCAAAGCCGAGCAACTTGGCGCGCTCCGCACGCAATGCCACCATTTCGGCAATCAGCACGCGGTTGTCAGTCGATCCACCATTTTCGCCGCGTCTGATCCAGGCCTGGAACACCTTTTCGCGCAGGTCGCGGCGCGACGAGAATTGGAGGAAGGTCTCGACCGACGAGCGCGCCAAGGTAATGACGTATTTACCAGACTGGCCACGTTCTTCCGCGGCCGCACGCGCGGCGGCGCGGGCGAAATCAGGCAACCCGGCGAGATCGCGTTCCTCCAGCACCATCGTAAAGGACTTCTCATCGGCCAGCACGTTTTGCCCGAACTGGGTGCCGAGACTTGCCAGCCTCTCGTTGATCGCCGCCAGACGATCCTGCGCGGGTTGCTCAAGCGCGGCGCCGGCGCGGACGAACCGGGTATGATAGCGCCCTAATACGCGCGCCTGCTCGGCGCCGAGGCCAAGGGTTTCGCGCTGCCGATACAGGGTGGCGATGCGGGCAAAGAGCGCACGATTGAGATAGAGCCCGTTGTTGTGCCGGGCGAGCAATGGCGAGATGTGGCGTTCGATCGCCTCGATATCGTCGGACGTGTCGGCCCCCGCAAGCACAAAGAACACGTTGGCGATCCGCTCGAGCGTGCTGCCGCTCTTTTCCAGTGCCGCAATGGTGTTGTCGAACGTCGGAGCGGCGGGGTCGGCGGCGATGGCGTCAATCTCGGCGCGATGGGCGGCCAGCGCCCGGTCGAACGCGGACCGGAAATCGTTGGGCCTGATCGTCGCGAATGGCGGCAACTCAAAGGCGCCAGTCCAGGTGGCGAGCAGCGGATTTTGACTATCGGGAGCGGTTGGCGGGCGGGTCATGCCGTCCATCTAGTCGCCAACTTGGCCGTTGGCGAGACCCTTCTCAGCCTTGCAGGGCCCTTAGCGCATTAAAGATGACAGCGACGTCGATCACCTCTTGGAGCAGCGCTCCCTGGACCGGCGCCAGCAAACCGAACGAAGCCGCGATCATTGCCAGGGTCGACAGGCCGATACCGGCAACCACACTTTCCAACGCGATATAGCGCGAACGCCGCGCAATTCTGATGGCAGGGAGGATCCGGTCGAGGTGGTCGACCAGCAGCACAACGTCGGCAGCCTCGGCGGAGGCAGCGGCTCCCCTGGCGCCCATCGCCACGCCAAGATCGGCGGCGGCGAGCGCGGGGGCATCGTTTACGCCATCGCCGATCATCATGACGGGACCGTTCTTGCGTTCCGACAGCACGACGAGGATCTTCTGGTCGGGTGTCAGCTCCGAGCGTACCAGATCGAACGAGAGCCCAGTGGCGACAAAGCGCGCAACCTCGTGACGGTCGCCGGTTGCCAGAACGATGCGTTCGATACCCATGCTGCGAAGCTCGTGCAGCATGGCCTCGGTTCCGGCGCGCAATTCATCGGCAAGAATCAGCAGGCCGGCCAATTTGCCGTCGACCGCCACAGCCACGGCGAGCGCGCCGGGCGGCCGATCGTGCGGCAACAGCGACATATCGGCATCGGCAACCTTGCTCGCAATGAATCGCAGGCCGCCGACAATGACCTGGCGTCCTTCCACCCGGCCGACGACGCCCTCGCCCGGCGTCTCGACCAAATCTGTCGGGACCGCCAGCGGCAGCCCTTTACGCCGCGCCTCCTCGACGATGGTTTGGGCAACCACGTGCTTGGAGGCCTGGTCGAGGGAGGCGGCGATCCGCAGCAGCTCACCGGGGGTCATGTCATCCGCCGCCCTGGTGGAGACGATCTTCGCCTGGCCCACAGTCAACGTCCCGGTCTTGTCGATGACCATCGACCGCACCCGCGCCAGCGTTTCAATCGCCTTGCCACCCTTGATCAGGATGCCGAGCTTGGCCGCGCGTGAGAGCCCCGAGACGATGGCAACCGGCACCGCCAGGATGAGTGGACAGGGGGTCGCCACGACCAGCACCGCCACCGCGCGAATTGGGTCGCCGCTCAGACCCCAGGCAGCGCCGGCGAGCGTCACAGTCAGCGCCAGGAACAGAAGGGCGTAGCGGTCCGCCAGCCGCGACATCGGCGCCCGCGCGCGTTGCGCGGCTTCAACCAACCTGACGATGCCGGCATAGGTGCTCTCCGCGGCCCTGTGCGTCGCTGTCAGATCGAAGGCCTCGCCGCTATTGGTTGAACCGCTCAGAACCGGGTCGCCGGACCTTAATTGCACCGGGAGGGGCTCACCGGTGAGCGCCGATTGATCGAGCACGGCAACACCTTGCGCTACTATGCCGTCGACCGGCACCACATCGCCGCGGCGAATCAACAGGCGGTCGTCCGGCAGGACCAAATCGAGGGCGACCTCGTCCAGCTGTCCCCCCCGATGCCGCAAGGCGGTGCGCGGCACGCGTGACAATAGTGCAGTCATCTCTCGGCGGGCCGCCTTTTCGGCAAAGCTCTCGAGGTATTGGCCGCCGGCATACATCAGGGCCACGATGGACGCGGCGAGCGTCTCGCCGAAAATCAGCGCCGCGGTCATCGACAGCGCCGCGACGATGTCGAGGCCGACGTCACCGCGCCGCAAACTTGTCACAATCTCGATGAGCAGCGCGAGCAGCACCGGCACCGTGGCCGCCGCCCAGATCGCGCTGGCCCAGTAGCCGAAACCCATCAGCCTCGCCACAACGCCGAACGCCAAGCCAGTCGCCGCGAGGCCAGCGAGGAAGGGGCGGACAATTCTCAAGGCACCTGAAAATTCCATCAGTTAACTTTTACGCTCTGATCCCTCACCGCCATGAGCAAAATCAAAGGTGGCCGTTCGCCTTCTCACGGGACCGCTATGGACTTGATTTGGCAGCCGGATTCGAGGACATTGCGGCCGTGCAAGGGACGCCCCATGGCCGAAAACCGCTCCATCAACTGGCTTAACGTCGTTACCGTGATCAGCGCCGCCATCCTGATCGGCGCCGAAGTGTTCGGCGCCGCCTTCGCCGGCTCGTGGGCGCTCGCCACGTTGTTCGACCTGGGTGGCATCGGGCAGCGCGTCCTCGACGGCGTCTTCGTGCTCTGCGGCATCGCCATCATGGTGCAGTTCGTCCGCAACGCCCATCGCATCGAGCCGTTCACCGCTCGCGAGTGAACGCGCAGCGCGATCGCCGAAAGAGAAAGTTAAGAAAGTTTTTTGACACGGCGAACTAATTCGCTTGCACAACTCAAAAAAAATGTTATTTCGGTTGTGCCCAATTTCGCACGTGCCTGTGGCCGTGTGTCGGTCGGTAGGTAGCCGGACAAGAGGCCGGCCAGCCGCCTGGAGAGAGAAGCCAAAACCTCTCCAAGAAATCTGACCGGCAGCCGGAGGCGAAACCGGCGCACTCTGCTCTCAGCAGGGGACGCGGCTTAAAGCAACGACGATCGGGCTTCCTTGGTCTCTGCCGGTCTCCACCACCGGCGCGGGTCACCGAAGAGGCTTGTTCATCTTTGCCGGCCGTGCGGACGGGGATCTCCCCATCCAATCCAAGGCAGCATGAGCGGGAAACGATGTGTAGCGTTGGCGCGTCCCCATCGCGCGCGCACGCTTACCCTTCGTTAACCGCGACATACGGGGCTTGATGGTCCCGTCAGCTGTGGGGAATAGCGCCAATGACTGAGCGCATCCGCGAGTTTCTACGTAAGCGCAACGACGAAGGCCCATGCCTGGTCGTCGACCTCGACGTCGTCCGCGACAACTACAACGCCTTCGCCAAGGCGTTGCCGGACACGCGCGTGTTCTATGCCGTGAAAGCCAACCCGGCGCCGGAAGTACTGGCGCTGCTGGTCAAGCTTGGCTCCTGCTTCGACACCGCCTCGATCGCCGAAATCGACATGGTGCTTGCCGCCGGCGCCACGCCCGATCGCATCAGCTACGGCAATACTATCAAGAAAGAGCGTGACATCGCCCGCGCCTACGCGCTTGGCGTTCGTCTCTATGCGGTTGATTGCAAGGCCGAGGTCGAGAAGATCGCCCGCGCCGCGCCTGGCAGCCGCGTGTTCTGCCGCATCCTCTCCGACTGCGTCGGGGCGGAATGGCCTCTTTCACGTAAGTTCGGCTGTGAGCCGGCCATGGCCGTCGACGTGCTGGAGCACGCCCTCAAGGCCGGGCTGGAACCGCATGGCGTCTCGTTCCATGTCGGCTCCCAGCAGCGCAACCAGCATGCCTGGGATCGCGCGCTCGCTTCGGCGGCCGCGGTATTCAAGGAGTGCGGCGAGCGCGGCATGAACCTGTCGATGGTCAACCTCGGCGGCGGTTTCCCGACCAAGTACCTGAAAAACGTGCCCTCGGTAAAAACCTACGGCAACGCGATCTTCAAGGCGCTGCGCAAGCATTTCGGCAACCGCATCCCGGAGACCATTATTGAGCCGGGCCGGGGCATGGTCGGCAATGCCGGCACCATCGAGGCCGAAGTCGTGCTCGTTTCCAAGAAGAGCGAAGAAGACGACGTTCGCTGGGTCTACCTCGATATCGGTAAGTTCGGCGGGCTCGCCGAAACGATGGACGAGTCGATCCGTTATCCGATCCGCACTCCGCGGGACGGCGATGCCCTGGCACCATGCGTGCTGGCGGGGCCGACCTGCGATTCCGCCGACGTGCTGTACGAGAAGGAGCCCTACATGCTCCCGGTCAGCCTGGAAATCGGCGACAAGGTGCTGATCGAGGGTACGGGCGCCTACACGGCGACCTACTCGTCGGTTGCGTTCAACGGCTTCTCGCCGCTGAAGACCTATCACATCTGACATCGCCGGGAGCCGGTTGGGCCGGCTCCCTCCATCCGCACCAGCAAAACGCCCTCGCAGCGCGCGCCTGGCCGCACGCGGGGGTGTGGAGCAGACTAAAGATGATCTCGATCAGGAAAGAACGTCCTCCCGACGTTGCCGCGCGCGAAGCGCTGCTCGACGAGGCTTTTGGCGAGCACCGCTGGCGCAAGGGCTCGCAGCGCCTTCGCGACGGCCGATCGCCGGCTCACGACCTCGCCTTTGTCGCGACCGATGGCAAACGTGTCGTTGGCACTGCCCGTCTTTGGGATATCGTGTGTGGCAGTGGCCAAGCCGGCTTGCTTCTCGGCCCGGTGGCCGTCGCTAACGAATATCGCAATCGCGGGATCGGCGCTGCCCTCGTACGGCATGCGCTGGCTGCAGCCCGCAGGCGCGGTCATCGCGCAGTCGTCCTCGTTGGCGACGCATCCTATTACAGCCGCTTTGGCTTCTCAGCCGAAAAGACTGTCGCTTTGCGGATGCCCGGGCCTTTCGAGCGCCATCGTCTCCTGGCTCTCGAGCTTGTGGCCGGCGCCCTCAAAGGCGCGCGCGGGCTGTTGCGAGCGCCCAGCCGGCCGATTTCGCTCCCCGATCTCGCCGCCTCCGCTGCATAACTCTGGCAGAATGTCGTGGACGCCGGACGAGTTTCGCCCGGCGTCTATTCCGTTCCTGCTCTCCCGCGGATATGACCAGTTTTTCTGGAGATACTGACAATGCCCAAATGGCCAGTGCATGCCCGTATCGATGGACCCATCGTGATGATCGGCTTTGGCTCGATCGGCAAGGGCACCCTTCCATTGATCGAACGTCATTTCAGTTACGACAAGAAGCGTCTCGTCGTCATCGACCCGGAAGATAAGGACCGCAAGCTGCTGGACTCGCGCGGCATCCGCTTCATCCATCAGGCCGTCACAAAGGACAACTACCGCCATCTCCTCACGCCGTTGCTGACGGCCGGCGGCGGCCAGGGCTTTTGCGTGAATGTGTCGGTCGACACCTCGTCACTCGACATCATGGAATTGTGCCGGGAGATCGGTGCTCTCTACATCGATACCGTGGTCGAGCCCTGGAAAGGCTTTTATTTCGACCCCAAGCTCGGTCCGGAAGCGCGGTCGAATTATGCGTTGCGGGAGTCAATTCTTGCTGCACGCCGCAAACGACCGGGTGGCCCCACTGCCGTGAGCTGCTGCGGCGCCAATCCCGGCATGGTCTCGTGGTTCGTCAAGCAGGCCCTGCTCAATATCGCCCGCGATGTCGGCATAAAATTCAAGGAGCCGAAGACACGCGACGAATGGGCGCGGCTCGCCAGGAAGGCCGGTATCAAAGGGATTCACATTGCCGAGCGGGATACGCAACGCGCCAAGCAACCCAAGCCGATGAACGTTTTCGTCAATACCTGGTCAGTCGAGGGCTTCATTTCGGAAGGCTTGCAGCCAGCGGAACTCGGCTGGGGTACGCACGAAAAATGGGTGCCAGGAAATGCCGGCCGACACAAAACGGGCTGCGGCGCAGCGATCTATATGTTGCAGCCAGGCGCCAATACGCGTGTACGCTCGTGGACGCCGACAGCGCAGGCGCAATTGGGTTTCCTGGTAACCCACAATGAATCGATTTCGATCGCCGACTACTTCACGCTTCGTCGGGGCCGCAAGACAATTTACCGGCCGACTTGCCACTATGCCTATCACCCGTGCAATGACGCCGTGCTGTCGTTGCACGAAGTTTTTGGCCGCGGCGGCGTTCCACAAGAAGACATCCATATTCTCGACGAACATGAGATCGCCGATGGCATCGATGAGCTTGGCGTGCTGCTCTACGGTCACAAGAAGAATGCCTACTGGTACGGCTCCCAGCTGTCCATCGACGAGACTCGTGAGGTCGCGCCTTACCAGAACGCCACTGGCCTGCAGGTGACCTCGGCCGTGCTCGCCGGCATGGTGTGGGCTTTGGAGAATCCAAAGGCCGGCATCGTCGAAACCGATGAGATGGATTTTCGTCGCTGTCTTGAGGTGCAGATGCCGTATCTTGGGCCGGTGGTCGGCACCTATACCGACTGGACGCCACTGACCGGACGTCCCGGCCTTTTCCCGGAAGACATCGACAAACGCGACCCCTGGCAGTTCAGGAATGTGTTGATGCACTAAAGGGCGCGACCGCCTTCATGAGGTTATGGGCGGCCCGCACTGCCTCTTTGTACGCAGTGCTTCACCGCCGCTATTTCTTTTCGTCTGGCTTCTCGCCTGGTTTCGGCGGCGGCTTCTTCGGCAGTGGGCCCTGCCCTTGCGGAGGAGGCGCAGGCGCACGCGCGCCCGGTGGTGGGCCTGGCAGCGGCTGCACCTGCCGCTGTGGCGGCGGCGGTGGCTGCACCTGCCGCTGTTGCGGCGGAGGCGGTGGTGGCGGCGGCTGCACTTGCCGTTGTTGGGGCGGTGGTGGCGGCGGCGCCTGTGGCGGGGTCGGCCGCACAATGGTCGGCGGCGGACCACCGCCAGCGCCGCCCGGTCCACTTCGTTCGCGACGTTCTTCGCGGCGCTCTTCTCGCTGTACGGGCGCGCTGTTGGCCGGCGCTGTCGGCGGCGCCGTTGTCGACGGCGCGGATCCCGGCAAGGGCGACGGTGGCGCTGGCGCCTGCGGCGGAACAGGCCTCACGACCGTCGGCTGTCGCGGCGAACCGCCGGGAGCCTCGCCCGGCCCGCGTTCGCGACGCTCTTCCCGTTGCACAGGCGCGACGGTGGGAGGCGCGGCTGTCGATGATGGAGGGCCCGGAGGTGGCGGCGGAGCCCCTGGCGCTGTGGCCGGGGTACCACCTTGTGCCGCGCGTGGCGGATTGATCCCCAATCGACCGCGTTCGTTTTTGCCAAGCGGTTGCGGCGCGGTGACCGCGGCGTTTGGCTGTATAACCGTGGTGGTCCGTTGAACGGAAACGGGAGCCAGGCGCGGGCGTCCACCGGGTCCAACCGCGCCGCCAGGTCCGCCCGGCGCTCCC
Organism: Pseudolabrys sp.; assembly: GCA_035519415.1. Classification (GTDB taxonomy): domain Bacteria; phylum Pseudomonadota; class Alphaproteobacteria; order Rhizobiales; family Xanthobacteraceae; genus Pseudolabrys. The sequence continues at coordinate 60,398 of DATIWJ010000072.1, read as the reverse complement.
CTCCGGACTCCACGCGCGCCCCGCAAATCCTCGGGCCTGATCTGTACGGCTCCGGCCACTCCTTGCGTCGACGCGAACACGCGCGGCCGCACGCGATAAGTGGGTATCGGCGCGCCGTTCACGCGGGCGACGAAAGCCGGCGAGATACCCGGGTTAACCGCCAGCCGCCCATGCACTGGAACCGTACGATTGACGATCCGGGTCTCGCGCAAAATGACCGAGCGTCGGTACGACGGCACGATGTAGGGGCGTAAGCCGGGCGCGGCGATGAAACGGCTCGGCACGAACACCCAGTATGCAGGCTCGATTTCAAATCTCTCGATCAATTCGTCGGGCGGGAGAGGCGCCCAGCCGACATACTGGTCGCCGTAGCGCCAATTCACCCAGGCCGGCGCCCACTCGTCGCCCGGCACCCAGAACCAGCCAAATCCAGGCTCAAATGCCCAACGACCATAGTGAAAGACGACCCAACCCCAATCAGCCTCGACATCGTCGGATACCCAGTACCAGCCCCACTCGTCCGTATAGACCCAATGTCCGTATTGGTAGGGACGCCAGTCCGGCGGCACGCCTCTTGGCGTCCAAACTTCCCCAAAACGTGGATGTGGACGCCAGCTGCCGTATTCTTCGAGCGCGATTTGCGCGTCCTCGGGAACCTGAGCTGCGGCCGGCGATAACACACCAATCATAACCGTGGCGGACAGGGCACCAATGACGACGGTCGCGACGGTCAAGACTGCGAAGGCCAGGTGGCGCAGTCGATAAGTAACAATCATGAGTACGTTCCCTAGCCCAGACTTGAGGCAGACAAGCGCCGCACGCGCGGTTGGTTCCGAATCGATTGTCCCTACAAGTTAGTGCCGCGACGGTGACACGGGCAATCCGCCCTAAGTGAGGCGATGCAATACGGTGATCACAGGGCGAGGATGCCGGCAGCGCTCGATTCGGTGCCGAAGGCGAGAATCTGGCCTGCGCCATCCCAGCCAAGTGCACTGACCGGCTCTCCATCAGCCGCTCGCGCGAGGATAACGGCGTCATCATCGATCCGCACAAGCTTTACCGCACCGTCGGCATAACCAACGGCGACGACGGGTTGGCGCGGATGGCATGCGACGACCGTGACCCGGACTTCGGCGCGGGCGAGAATTTTCGGCTGGCGGCCCATGGGGCCATCCTTGCCGTCGAACGGCCAGAGAATGAGTTGCTCGGAACCCGAGGTTGCGAGGAAGTCCCCGCCCGCAGTCCAGTCGAGGGAGCGCACGCGCGCCGAATAACCTGACATGCGCATATGCTTGCCGTCGGCGAGCCGCCAGCCGTGCAGCATCGGCTCTTGCATGCAAGTGATCAGAAATTTTCCGTCCGGACTGATCGTGACGCCAAGGTGTGAGCCCTTCCATTCAAGCCGTTCTGGTGCGGCGCCGGTGTTGGGAAACCAAAGCGTGGCGCCGTTGTAGTGCGCAATCGCAAGACGAAAGCCCTTCGGTGCAAAGCAGAGACCAGCCACCGTCGACGGTGTTTCAAAGGTGCGGTCTTCGCCTTTCTTGGTGAGCACATGCGCGATCTTTCCTGCCGACCAGGCAACCGCGCCATCCGGACCGAGCGCGACCTGATCGATCCAGCGTCTTTTTTCGTCCGATGCAAGGACCCGATTTTGGCCGTCGGAACCGGTTTCGATGAGTTTGCCGTCGTCGCCGCCGGTGATGATGCGTTTCCCGTCGCAGGCGCTCGCCAGAATGGCCCCAGCGTGAGCCACAACGCGGTGCTCGTCGTCACCGGCAAACAACAGCACTTCTTCGCCAAGCACGAAGACCGGCGTCGCGCCCAGAAAATGCACGCCGACCACCGACGCGGCCGCATCAACGGGGCGCACGCGCTCGGCGAGAGAGGGAATAGGCGCTTGCGTGTCGCTCACGTTAGGCGATGCAGCTTTCGAAGCCTTGGCGGATTTTATCCTCGGGCAGATTGCGTCCGATGAACACGATGCGGCTGTCGCGGGCCTCGTCGGCGTGCCACGGCCGCTGATGGTCGCCATCAAGGATCATATGGACGCCCTGGAACACGAAACGCTCGGGATCGTCCTTGAACGACAGGATACCCTTGCAGCGCAGGATACTCGGACCGTCCTTGGCAACGAGATCCTGGATCCATGGAAAGAACTTGTCGGGGTTGAGCGGCTTGTCCGCGCGCAGCGCGACCGATTGCATCTCCTCGTCATGGTAGTGCTTGAGACCGTTGCCATGATGATGGGCGCCATGATCGTGACCGTGATCGTCATGGGCGTGATGATGATGATGGTCTTCACCGGCCAGAAAATCCGGCTCAATAGTCAGGATGCGATCCAGATCGAAAGCGTTGCGGCCAAGAATTTCTCCGATGTCTATTTTTGCGCGCTCGGTGCGGTGCAGCCGCGCATAGGGATTAAGCCCGCGGATGCGCGCTTCCAGCTCGCGCAATTCCTCCGGAGTCACAAGGTCGGCTTTGTTGAGCAGGATCACGTCGGCAAAGGCGATCTGGTTCTTGGCCTCAGGCGCGTCCTTGAGGCGGTCGGTCAGCCACTTGGCATCGGCAACGGTGACGACAGCATCCAATTTGGTCTTGGCACCGACCGCTTCGTCCATAAAGAACGTCTGCGCTACCGGTGCCGGGTCGGCGAGACCGGTGGTCTCGACGATAATGGCGTCGAACTTGCCCTTCCGCCGCATCAACCCATCGATGATACGGACCAGGTCGCCGCGCACGGTGCAGCATATGCAACCGTTGTTCATCTCGAACACTTCTTCGTCGGCATTGACTACCAGCTCGTTGTCGATACCGATTTCACCGAACTCGTTGACGATCACGGCAAACTTTTTGCCATGCGGCTCGGACAAAATACGGTTCAGCAACGTCGTCTTGCCGGCGCCGAGATAGCCGGTGAGCACGGTGACGGGGATTTTAGAAGCAGTGTCGGGGGTGGGCATAACGTGGGGGCTCCGTTCAAACCTCATATAGGCAATCTTGCCCTCCACTACAAAACCCGAATCCAAGCCCCTGTCGAAAGGCGTTTATTCGCCATCAACCGGTATGTTCGTGCGTATCTCTTGCTGTCGCCCGAAAACGCCGCCAGCCCATCAGCGCGCCTCTCCAAATAAAGGCGGCGAGGATGATGGAAAAAAAGATGGTTGCCGTGGCGCTCGCCAGCACAATCTGATCCTTGCTGTCGGCGCCTTGTGAAAACATCCAGATGGGAAGAAAGAGCGACACATCGCCCGCGAGCTATGAGGCAACAAGCGGGAATAACACTATTGCCAATGCAACAACGACAAGAGCCTGCCAGAATCGATCAACCACATGCCAAACAACATAGATGGTCAGAATGGCCAGTATGAGGCCTACGGTTGCGAGCGCCATCGGTCCCCTCCTGGCACGACAAACGCCATCAGACTTTGCGGCGACCTATCGCGACATTGCCAAATTGCGCCTCTCCGCCGGTCATCCAATCCCCTTGGCCCGCTCCCGTTCCCAAGGTTATGTTTGTCCAGACAAACGCGCCAAGGCGGCAAACGTCCGGCAGGCTCAGAGGAACGCCATGAACTATTCGACCAATTTCCCATCGATCAAAGATCGAGTGTCGCCGCAGGAATGGCAGGCACGTCTCGATCTGGCCGCCTGCTACCGCCTGGTCGACACCTACGGCATGACCGACCTCATCTACAATCACATCACCGCAGCTGTTCCAGACGAAAAAGATGTTGTGTTGCTCAATCTCTATGGCCTTCTTTACAAGGAGATCACAGCCTCCAGCCTGGTGAAGATTCATGTTGACGGCGAGATCATTTGGAAGCCCGATACCGATTACGGAATCAACAAGTCAGGCTATGTGATTCATGGCGCGATTCACAAAGCGCGACCTGACGTCGCCTGTGTACTGCATACGCACACTCGCGCGGGCATGGCAGTTGCCGCCATGAAATGTGGCTTGCTTCCGCTTTCGCAGACCGCGATCCGATTTGTCGGGCACATCGGCTATCACGACTATGAGGGACCGGCCGTGGAGCTTGACGAGCGCGAGAGGCTTGTTCGCGACCTCGGTCCGCACGAGGCGCTGATCATGCGTAACCATGGCTTACTGACTTGCGGCGCAACCATTCAACAGGCGTTCAACACGATGTATCAGCTCGAACTATCATGCCGCTCGCAGGTGGATGCGATGGCGGCACGCTCCGAGCTGACCATGCCGGGCGAGAATGTGCTCGCCCATACTGCGCACCTGTATCAGCCGGGCACCCGCCGGCCGTATGGCAATCTCGAATGGCCGGCGATGCTGCGACGCCTCGACGCCGAGCAGAAGAACACTGACTATCCGCCCTACTGGCACTGAAGATTTTCGACATCCGGAGACACCATGCCCACACTGACATCTCGATTGATCGTGGCCGCAACATTGTTGCTCGCGCTCACGCCGGGCACCTTTGCCGACGATTACCCAAACCGGCCGGTGCGGTTGATCATTCCGTTCCCACCCGGTGGCAGCAATGACGTGGTCGGCCGCCTGGTTGCGCAGCAGCTCAGCATCAAGCTGGGTCAGCAGGTTTACGTCGACAACCGCGCCGGCGCAGGCGGTACAATCGGCACTGAGGCTTGTGCGACGGCCACGCCCGACGGCTATACGATCTGTGTCATATCGATCGCGCACGCGGTCAACCCGGCGCTTTATTCACTCAAGTACGATCCTATCAAATCGTTCACGCCGATTTCGATCTTCGCAACGGGGCCGAACGTGCTGGTGGTCAATCCGACATCACCGATCAGATCGGTGAAGGACCTGCTCGCGTTGGCAAAAGAAAAGCCTGGCGAGCTGAACTACGCTTCGGCTGGCGTCGGCAGCTTTCAGCATTTGGGCGCGGAGCTGTTCAAGCTGCAGGCTCAGATCAACCTGGTCCACGTGCCTTATAAGGGCGGCGGACCGGCCATGCAGGATGTCATCGCCGGACACGTGAAGATTATGTTCTCCTCGCTAGTACAAACCACGCCGTTCATCAAATCCGGACAGCTCATTGCCCTCGGTACCGGCGGAACCAAGCGCAGTCCGGTGCTGCCGGACGTGCCGACCATCGCAGAGGCGGGCGTTCCTGGCTATGTGGCGGACAACTGGTGGGGTCTGGCCGCGCCCGCCGGGCTGCCCAAACCGATCATCGACAAACTATATACGGCGACACAGGCAGCGCTTAAGGCGCCGGAACTGCAGGCGCAGTTCGAGCGCGAAGGGGCAGCCACCGTAGAAATGAGCACCGCAGAGTTTGGCGAATACATCAAAACCGAGATCGCCAAGTGGGGGCGCGTCGTGAAAGAAGGCAACATTCACGCGCAATAAGACGAACCGCAGGTTCCGAGTATCGCGGCCAGGCAAGCCTTTGTCGCCTGTCTAAGCTATTCTGAAATAACGGATTTTAGGAGAGCCCGGGTTGTACGGCAACTTTACCTAAGTTTTACGGGCCGTCGTTATGGTGCGGCCGCGCGTCGGGGAAACCCCGGGCAGTCAGTGAAAGGTGGCGGGAAGAATTCCGCCCAAGACAAGAAATGTCGCAGGCCGCGTCAGTCATCGACGAACTCGAAGATGCTCTCGCCGTAGGGTCAAGCGACCGGCGCACCGAAATTCTCAGGCGTGTGACCGATCTTTTTCTTGGCAACGCCGAAGCCTTTAATGAAGAACAAGTTGTTCTCTTTGATGACGTACTCGCGCACCTTATCAAACAAGTCGAGATCACCGCACTTGCGGAACTTGGCGCCAAACTCGCACCCGTCGAAAATGCACCAGATGGCATCATCCGAAGTCTTGCCTATCATGACGAGATTGCAGTCGCCGGACCGGTGCTCGCTCAATCGCCACGCCTCACCGAAAGCGACTTGATCGAGATCGCAGAATCGAGGAGCCAAGATCATCTGGGCGCAATTACCGAGCGTACGCGTTTAGCCGCCGCAGTGACTGACATCCTGATTCAGCGTGGTGACACAACTGTCGTTCGCAAGCTGTCGCAAAATAAGGGGGCAACCTTTTCGGATGGCGGGTACGGCGCACTGGCGGAGCGTGCAGCGACCGACGCACGGCTCGCTGAAAATCTCGGGATGCGACTCGATATGCCGCCGCAGTTACTTCAGAACCTCGTGTTGAAAGCGACCGAGACAGTGCGCGCACGGTTGTTGATAGCCGTTCCAACGGAACGTCAGGGCGCGATCAAGAGCGTCCTATCCCAGGTATCGGACAAGGTCCTGCGCAAGGCAGCAGCGCCACGAGACTTCAGTCACGCGGTCGCGCTCATCGACAAGATGCAAAGCGATGGCCGGCTCAATGAACTGGCAATCGTGGGATTTGCTGACGCCGGCCAGTATGAAGAACTGGTTGCCGGGCTCGCACACGTTTGTGCTGCGCCTGTCGAGCTTATCGAACGGCTCATGCAGAATGTGCGCTATGATGGAATTCTCGTTGCCTGCAAGGCAGCCGAGCTCCGCTGGCAGATCTTCAATGCGATCCTGAAGGCGCGGTACGCTCCCCATGAGGTGCCGACCATCGACCTCGCTCAGGCACGGACCGATTTCCTCAAACTCTCGGTAGCTACCGCGCAGCGGATGTTGCGTTTCTGGCTCGTGCGCGGCCTGGCAAAAGCAGCCGACGCCTGACCCAGCGTCGGTCAGGGCGTTGTTGGGACGCCTTGCGATTTGAAATGTTATAATGTTACATTATAAGAAATCGCCCGAAATATCTGGAAAGGGGTTCGTCTCGTGAAGTCCGCTGCAGCAGGTCTCGCACTCAATCTTGTGCTGGCCATTGGCCAAGGCGCTTCGGTGCAGGCTGCCCCAGGGCAGCTTGCGGTAGTGGCGGCGGAGAATTTCTACGGCGACATCGCCCGTCAGATTGGCGGCGACCAAGTAGCAGTTGCCAGCATAATGACCAATCCAGACCAAGACCCGCATCTTTTCGAAACGACGCCAGCCGTCGTGCGCCAACTCGCGGGGGCAAAGATCGTGGTTCTCAATGGCGCAAATTATGACCCATGGATGGACAAACTCTTGGCCGCGACGCCGCGCGCGGACCGCATTGTCATCAGCGCCGCGCAACTCACCGGCCGCAAGCCCGGTGACAATCCGCATCTTTGGTACGACCCCATCACTATGCCCCGTGTGGCAACTGCGATTGCAGAAGCATTCGCCAAAGTGGACATTGCACACGCGTCGGACTATGCGGCGCGGTTGAAAACGACGCTCGCCGCGCTCCAGCGTATCACCCAACGCGTTACGCAAATAAAGGCAAAGCACGCTGGGACCATTGTTACGGCCACCGAACCAGTATTCGGCCCAATGGCTGAAGCGCTCGGTCTCACTATGCGCAACCAACGATTCCAGCTCGCGATGATGAACGATACAGAACCGAGTGCGCGCGACGTGGCTGCGTTCGAGAGAGATCTTCGGGAACGCAAAGTAAAGCTGTTGATCTACAACAGTCAGGTATCGGAGAAACTTACCGAGCGCCTGCGCGACATCGCCGGCAAGGCGAAGGTTCCCGTCATCGGTGTCACCGAGACGATGCCATCAAATGTCTTTTTTCAGGATTGGATACTCGGTGAGTTGGACGCCCTTGACAAGGCGCTGAATGAGCCGAACTCGTGAGCGCCGTCACACTTGATCGCGCCACGCTGCGCATCGGCGACCACGCCGTATTGTCCGAAGTCAGCTTCAATATCGAATTCGGCGAATTCATTGGCGTGTTGGGGCCTAACGGCGCCGGCAAGACCACGTTGATGCGCGCCATCCTCGGGCTGCTTTTACCCAATAGAGGCAGCATAAAAGTATTGGGCCGTACGCCAGAGCGCGGTAATCCGGCGATTGGCTATTTGCCGCAATTGCGAACGGTTTTACCCGATTTGCGTGTACGCGGACGCGACTTCATCGCCAGTTCGTTCAATGGCGAGCGGTGGGGACTACCTGTGTTCGGCCGTCACGATCACGGCAAGATCGAAGAAACGCTCGATGCGGTCGGAGCCCGCGACCTTGCCGCGCGGCCCCTGTCCGACATGTCGGGCGGCGAGAGGCAACGGTTATTGCTGGCGCAGGCGCTGATCGGTGCACCTCGGTTATTGCTGTTGGACGAGCCTTTGATCAGCCTCGACGCACGTCACCAAGAGGTTGCCATTGATGTCGTGCGCAAAGTTTGCCGTGAACGAAAGATCACGGTGCTGTTCAGTGCGCATGAGCTCAATCAGCTGCTGGGTACACTTGACCGAGTCCTGTACCTCGGAAGCGGCCGTGCCGTGCTGGGCACTGTCGAGGAAGTGGTGACGGCGCCCGTGCTGTCGCGGTTGTATGGCACCGACATCCAGGTTCTACGCGCCGACGGCCATATTTTTGTGATGTCGCGCGGCCGCGACGTCGAGCGGACCGATCACCTGCACGACCACAATCACGGCCACGAAAATGGCCACAATCATCACCACCACTGACATGTTCGCCTACGAATTCATGACAAACGCGTTCGCCGCCGCGGGCATCGTGGCGGTCGTTTCGGGCCTGGTCGGCTATTTCCTGGTCATGCGCGGGCAAACCTTCGCCGGCCACGCGCTGTCTCATATCGGCTTTGCCGGAGCCACCGGCGCCGGATTGATCGGCCTTGCTCCGCTCTGGGGGCTGGTCGCCTTCACGCTCGCCGCCGGCATCGTCATGGGCATGTTAAGCGAGCGTATCAGCAATCGCGACGTCGCGATCGGCGTCGTCCTCGCGCTGGCGCTCGGATTTGGGCTCCTGTTCCTGCACTACACCACCTCGTTCGCCACGCAAGCGACCGCGCTCCTGTTCGGTAACGTCCTGGCGGTCGACCACACGATGATCGCGACACTGGCGGTACTCGGCGCGATCACGCTGGGGGCCCTGGCTACCATCATGCGGCCCCTCATCTTTGCGAGCCTGCAGCCGGAACTGGCGGAAGCCAAAGGCGTATCCTTGCGCTTTGTATCCACGGCCTTTCTCGCGATTGTGGCGCTGGCGGTGGCGGCATGCGCCCAGATTGTCGGTGTTTTGCTGGTGTTCACGCTGATGGTCGGGCCACCTGCCGCAGCGCAGCGCATCACCACCGGGCTGTGGAGCGGTTTGCTGGTTTCCGCGGCACTCGCGCTTGCCGATGCCTGGCTCGGCCTGACGATCGCTTTCTACACCGACTGGCCGGTGAGCTTCTGCATTGCCGTGCTCAGTGCCCTTGGCTATTTCGCCACATTGGCTGCGCAACGTACCCGTTATGCGCGTGCCGAAGCGTGAAACGAAAACGGCCCCACCGAGGCGGGGCCATTGCAAAATCGGGCGACCGGGCCTGCCCTACATCTTGGCGCCCTTCTCCTTGAAGAATTTCACGGCACCGGGGTGCCACGGGATCGGCGAATTCGCGACCACCTGATTTTCCACCGTGAAGCTTGACGCGTCCTTATGCACGGCCACCAGGTCGGCTTTCTTGTCGATGATCAGTTTCACGATGTTGTATGCGTCCTCGTCGGACATCTTGTCGTTGGTGACGAGGATGTTCCAAACCGCGGAAACCTGGTTGTCCTTGTCCTGGCCCGGGTAAGTGCCGGCCTTGATGACGGCGGTCGAATAGAGATTGTCGTATTTGGCATTCATCTTTGCGACGACGTCGGAGTGATCGATCAGCTTGATTTTTGTGCCCGGCGTGGCGGCAAGATCAGTTACGCCGGCGGTCGGCAAGCCGCCAACCCAGAAGAACGCGTCGATCTTGTGATCTTTGATCGCATTTACCGACTCGGCAACCGACAGGCGTTCGCGTTTCATGTCCTTGTCCTTGTCGAGCCCGGCCGCTTCGATGACGCGAAATGCCATGACCTCGGTGGCGCTTCCAGGTGCGCCGGTCGACACGCGCTTGCCCTTGAGATCCGCGAGTGTATTGACGCCGGTTCCCTCGATGGTCACCACATGCATGATGTTCGGATAGAGCACCATCAGCGTGCGCAACGGCACCTTGGTGCCCTTGAATTTGTCGACGCCATTGAAAGCGTCGAGCGCGGCGTCGGCCATCGAGAAAGCGAGCTCGCTTTGTCCGGAATTGATCAATTTAAGATTGTCGACTGAACCGCCGGTGACCTGCGCGGTCGCCTGCATGTTCGGGAAAGTCTTTGAGATCAGGTTCGCGAGCGCGCCACCGATCGGATAATAGACGCCGCCGGTGCCGCCGGTGCCGATCGCGATTGCCCGCTGCTGGGCGATGGCACCGCCCAGCGCGAGTGTCGCGGTCGCCGCCGCGACGAAAGCCAATGTGAATCCTCGTCTCATTTTTCCCTCCCTTAGTGTTCTTGACGTATTTACGGAAGCCGTGCCGGCGCAGGCTCCCGGCTAAACCATTGCCATAGCAACAAGGCGGCACCGAGGGCGAGGCCGAAAGGTGCGGGATGCGGAATATCGAGGCCGGTTATGCTTTCCATCATAGCTTCGAGAAGACTCGGGAACACCAGCAGCAGTCCAGTCAGCAGGAACAACCCGCGTTCGACCGGCGTCGTGCGCCGGATTGCCCAGTCTTGCGCCGCGACCGAGAGCGCACCGAGCCCGGCGCCAGTCACCGCCGTAATCCAGATGATGTCATAGACCGAGCCATCCTTCGGGATCTTGAGCAACAAGCCGATGCCGAGCGGGTCGAGTACGAACACAAATGGCACCAGGAATGCAGGCAGTGTGTATTTCCACGCCTGCATCGTGGTCCGGTAAGGATCCCCGCCGGTAATGGCAGCGGCAGCGAATGGCGAGAGCGCGGTTGGTGGCGACACTTCCGACAATACCGCGTAGTAGAAGATGAACATGTGCGCGGCATAGTCGGGCACGCCGAGCTTGATCAGGGCTGGCGCGGCGATGACTGCGCATATGATGTAAGACGCAGTCACGGGGACCGCGAGGCCGATGATCCATACGACCAATGATGTGTAGATCGCGGTCATCAAGAGACTGCCACCGGCAAAGTCGATGACGATGGCGGAAAACTTCAAGCCCAATCCGGTCAGCGTGACCACGCCGACAATAATGCCGGCGGCGGCGCAAGTCGTTGCAGCGCTGAGCACGCCGATTGAACCGTCGGCAAGAGCTGTCGAGAGTTTCTTGGTCGAAGGAATGGCCCGCTGGCCGGCTTGTGTCAGGCCGAGAACGGCCAGCACACCGATCACAAGCAAGATCACCATCGGAAAGTAGTTCTGCACCATGACCCCCGGCGCCGACGTGCCTATACCGGGAATGACGCCAATGACTGCGGCCACGATCAGAAACCCCAGCAATCCAAGCAATAGTTGCCGCGGCCCCAATGCGGTTTCGGGCGCGAGCGCACTCATCGTGAAGGCCAGCATGGTCGAATAAAACACCGACAGCATCGGCGAATATCCGATCACCATGAACACGACCACGGCAACCAGCGAGACGAAATGGAACCCGTAGCGCCGGGTCATCTGCCAGATTGTCAGCTCCTGTTTGAACAAAACTTCGCGGGCACCGAAACGCATTGCATCGAGTTCAACCATGAACAGGAGCGACAGGTAGTAGAGGCAGGTTGGAATCGTCGCCATCCAGATGACGTCGAGGTAACTGATCTTGAGAAACTCAGCGATGAGGAAGGCAGCAGCGCCTAGCACGGGCGGCGAAATGATGGCGCCGAGTCCACCGGCGGCAAGCAATCCGCCGGCGGCGTCCTGCTGAAAACCGGCCTTCTTCAGCATCGGCCAGGCCACCGTGCCGATCATCACGGTGGTGGCAACGCCTGAACCCGATGGGCCACCCAGCAGGAACGAAGAAGCGACGACCGCGCGGCCCGCGCTTGACGGTTTGCCGCCCATGACCGCGAGCGAGAAATCGATGAAGAATTTGCCGGCGCCGGAATGCTGGAGGATGGCGCCGTAGATCGTAAACATGATGATCAGCGTGGCCGATACGTCGACGGCAACGCCGAAAATTCCCTCGAGCGTGATGAACAGGTGCCCGACGAGGCGCGCAATGTCGAAGCCGCGGTGGGTCCAGGGCGGCGGCAGATATGGACCGAACATTGCGTAGGCGATGAACAAAATCGCCACAACCGGCATAATTGGACCGGTGGTGCGGCGTGCCGCCTCCAGCACGAGCACAATGAAAATACTGCCGAGAATCACATCCCAGCGATCCGGCACCGCTGCGCGATCGAGAAAATCATCACCTCCCGCGAGCGCATAAATAATGATGGCGATGCCGGCGAGCGCCGGTATCACGTCGAACCATTGGACGTGGTTGCGGAAACGCGCGGCGAGCGGGAACAGCAGGAAGCTGAGCAACAGCACGAACGCGACGTGGATGTAGCGCAGCTCTTGGGTCGGAACGATGTCGTAAGCGGCATAAAGGTGGAACAGCGTCATCGCGACGGCGATGCCTGTCACGGCAACGCCGACCCAGCCCGCGAGCCGGTTGGCGGCACCTTCTTCCTGCTGGACATATTCTTCCGCTTTGCGGAGCTGTTCCTCGGAAATGACCAGCGTTTCCACGCCCGCTTTTACTTCTTCCGCCATCATCCCCTCGCCCGGTGGCGGTGTCAGCTCGCCTTCCAAAGCCAAATTACCACGCGCGATAGCGGGGGAATACCCGAGAAATAGAGCATGTTACGGCCGCCCAAGCAGCATCGCCAGCGCCGCGGCCAAGAATGGCAATGGCAAAGACACTGTCGCGCGGAGCCAGACCACGCGTGTGGGCATCATGGGTACTTCCCAGATGATGAGCCGATGGATGGCGTAGAGCGCCCAGGCGGTCGAATACGCAATGACCTGTGGCGCGCCCGCCCCGCTTTTAAGTGCCGCGGCGCCGATTGAGAAACCTACCACCGGCCCTCCCGGCGTGAGTGCACCGCCGAGCGTGGCGATGATGACGCCAAGGAAGCCCGATCCCGGTCCGAGCCATGGCGCGATCCATTCGTTGGGAAGTGCCTCGGCCAGGAAGCCGGAGCCGACAACACCAATGCCGATGCGCGGCAGCAGAAGGATGAATTCCATCGCGCCCGTGCGCGAACCCTCGTTAAGCAGGACACGACCACGCATGGCTGCGATGAAAGCCAGAATTGCGACCACCGACCACAACAGAATGTTGATGGCGAGTGTCATTGAGTCCCCTCACGATACTCAAATCCCGCGCGTACCGCGGCGCGCGCCAGAAGACCCGCCACGATCGGCAGTGGCAGCGCCGCGACGATGCGCCAGATCACGAAATCGGACCCGAAGAACGGCAGCTCCCAGACCAGCGCGCGGGTGTAGCCGATCAACGTCCAGCTCACGATGAAAGCCACCACCGCGCCGGCATCCGCGCCCATCACAAGGAAGGCCCCCGCAACAGGGTAGATCGTGATTGGGCCGCCGGGGAGCAGGAAGCCGAAAAAGGCTGCGATCAGCAGCCCGGTAAATCCCGATTCATGGCCGACCCATCGCGCAACCATTTCGCGCGGCAGCAGCAACGTCACAAATGCACCGATCAGGCAGCCGGCCAGCACTTTCGGCAGCATCTCGGCGAACAGCGTTACGTCACCCAGCAGTATTGAGAGAAAGTGTTCGCGCCCATCACGCATATAGACGGTGGTGGCGGCGGCGAAAGCCAGCAGCGCGATGGTCGCAGTGGACCAATCGAAGGCGCGGCGGCGGCGGCGCGGCGGAGCAGGTTTGGTCAAGGCGTGAAGTAGTCTGTTCTAGTGCGTAGCGGCGGGGGCGGCAGTCGTGGCGACCAGTTCGCCTTGCCGCGAGCCGCCGGTGAACACGACAAAAGCAATCAAGGTCACCAGGACAGAAGCATAGACCGGGATCATGACACCTGACAGCTTTTTGACATCCTGTTTCTCTTCTGGCGAGAGTAGGACATAACCGCGATGGCACATCGGCGCCTCCTCGGGAGAATCTGTTGCCAGCAAATCTAGTGCACAGCTTACAGCTTGTCTCCCGCCTCCCCGTTGACCCTGCATTGCGGCGCCGATAGTTTGACCGTGATGTCCCCCGAGAACCGCCTGTAAGAGGCTGATGACTCCTACCGCGAAACATGGCGGTAGGAATCTGTCCGCCGCAGGGCGGTTTTTCTTTGCCCTGAGACATGAGGATTGGATCGATGGGCTATCTCATTGTGTTTATCGGTGGCGGGATCGGCGCCGCACTTCGCCACGGCTTCAACCTTGCCTTCGCGCGGCTGCTGGGCACGGCATTTCCCTATGCGACCTTGTTCGAAAACGTTCTCAGGCTCGGTCGTGATAGGATGTCTGCTGTCGTTTTTCGCGTTCAAAAGCGGCATTCCGCAGCACTGGTAGTTGTTTCTCACCACCGGGATTCTCGGCGGCTACACGACATTTTCGCCATTTTCGCTCGATGTGGCGTTGCTTCACGAACGCGGCGAATTGGGACTGGCCGCGCTCTATGTGCTGCTTTCGGTCGCGCTGTCGATTGGCTTGTTTGCGGGCTTGGCATTGGTGCGCAATTTCGCTTAAGCGCACGGGCTCGCACTCACTCCATTGGCCGCATGCCAAGCTTGTCGAGCAACGCCATGTCGCGGTCGCGGCCCGGATTGGGCGTGGTGAGCAATTTCGGTCCGTAGAAAATCGAATTGGCGCCGGCAAGGAAGCAAAGCGCCTGCGTCTCCTCGCTCATGTCCTCCCGGCCCGCAGAGAGCCGGACGACAGAAGCCGGCATGCAGATGCGCGCGACCGCGATGGTGCGTACGAAGTCGATGGGATCAAGCGCCTGCGTGTTCGCGAGCGGCGTGCCTTCGACCCTCACCAGCATATTGATCGGCACGCTTTCAGGATGCGCTGGCAACGCGGCGAGCATCGCTATCATGCCGATGCGGTCCTCGAGCCCCTCGCCCATTCCAACGATACCGCCGCAGCAGACATGGATGCCGGCCGCACGCACGTGCTCGAGCGTGTCGAGACGATCTTGATAGGTGCGTGTGGTGATAATCTGGCGGTAAAATTCCGGCGACGTATCAAGATTGTGGTTGTAGTAGTCGAGTCCACAGTCCTTCAGTCGTCGCGCCTGATCACCGGTGAGCATGCCAAGCGTGACACACGTCTCCATGCCAAGCGCTTTCACGCCTTCAACCATCTCGCACACCTTGTCGAGATCCCGATCCTTGGGCGAGCGCCAGGCGGCTCCCATGCAGAAGCGCGATGCGCCGCCGGCCTTGGCCGCGCGTGCCTCGGCAAGCACGGCGTCGACATCCATCAGCTTTTCCGCTTTGACACCGGTTTCGAATTTCGCGGACTGCGGACAATAGGCACAGTCCTCCGGACAACCCCCGGTCTTTATCGACAGGAGGGTGGAAACCTGCACTTCCGAGGGATCGAAATTCTCGCGGTGGACCTGGGCCGCGCGGAATACCAGCTCCGGAAACGGCAGCGCGAACAGCGTTCGTATTTCTTCGCGCGTCCAGTCGTGGCGCGGCCGGCTGGCCGCCGCGAATGGCAGCATGTGATGCGACAGCGACATGCCAGAAACCTCCGAGAACTCCCGACCCGCTTTAGCCTTATACCAAGTTGGCCGGCCAAATATGCAAGGGTTCATCGCATTGAGCGATTTTCGCCGCCATGTTATTATATTTTAACATGTGGGGCGGGAACGGGATGACCATGAAAAAACTCGTTATATGCACCATAGTGCTAGGGCTGCTGAGCGGGCCGGTTCTCGCTCAGCAGTCGCGGAGTGACGACCCCCTTATAATCAAGGAAAGAGACAAACAGCAGCAGGCCGAAGCACTCGACAAACAATACAAACGCACGCTTGACCAGACGCGCAAGGAAAGCGACTCACCGACCCGCAATGACCCGTGGGCAAACATGCGTGGGTCAAACGACGGCAAACGTTAGGTAGCGGGCATGAACCGCGATCGGATGATCCGGTTTGCGGCCGTGGCGGTGGGTGCCGCTGTTGTGTTCGGGCTCGAGCAAGGCGCCAACGCGAAATTGTATATTGCGATACCCGGCGGCATAGTCGCTTACATTGTCACCCTCGTGGCGCTTGAACTCATATTTGGCAGCAGTAGCCAGGCGAAGTAGTCGTCACCAGCGCCGGCGCCAGCCCCAGCCTCCCCAGTAGGGACGATAGTACGGGCCGCCATAATAGACGACCGGCGGCGGAGCACCGTAATAGACCGGCCCGTCGACAACTTCTGGCCCTTCGACCATCTGCGATCCGTATCGGCTTGGCCGATAGGCTGCGCCCGACGCAGGTGTGCGCTGCTGCGGCACCCGGCCGCTCATGTCGAGCGCTGTCTGGATGGCGAAGCCTTTCTTGTCCTGCCAGGTGATCTCGCACCAGCCTTCATCGCAACCACCGGTGTCGACGAGGCTACCGCCCGGAATCTTGGCGACGATCTCGCTACCGGTACCGGGTGCCGCGCGCAGGTTGACCGTGGAGGCAATGTAGGCCGGTTTCGCCAAAGCCGGCACGGCGATGCACGCGATGGCGAGCCCCAAAACATGTGACGAAAATCTCATGGCATTGTTCTCCGTCCGCACGTCTTGCCGCCCCCGGCAAAAAGCAGCTGAAACTTTCCGCCGCGAAAGCGGCGGGAACGGGGCGCAAGCAGACGCCGGTTGGAAACTACGAGCCCTGCGCGGGCAATCCATTGACGCTCTTGGCAAATTCTTGGCGCGCTGCAGCGCGCGTTCGGCGGCGAATTCACGCCGGGTCAAAACTATATTCGCCCTTGGTCTTCTCCCTCACGGATTCCACCGTTTGCGCGGAACGTCTTTCCTGCGCGCGTCCCAGTCCCAGCGAGAGAATAAACCATCCCGCCACCACCGGCAAAGAACAGAGCGCGATGGCGCCCAGCTTGAGCCCCAGTGCCTGCATGGTATCGAATATCCACCCGGACAATGCGTCGGAGCCGCGATACACGACAACGTCGACCAGGTTTTTCGCTTTGTATTTTTCCTCCCGCGTCACCACCGTGAAGAA
Source organism: Pseudolabrys sp. (assembly GCA_035519415.1). Lineage (GTDB taxonomy): Bacteria > Pseudomonadota > Alphaproteobacteria > Rhizobiales > Xanthobacteraceae > Pseudolabrys. The sequence continues at coordinate 43,443 of DATIWJ010000072.1, read as the reverse complement.
GAGCTGACGTGCAGGGTTGGCGATTGCGAAATTCATCCAGCGTTGCACGACCTGAATAGTCACGACGACGGCAAGCGTCGGCATCAAAGCCAGGACAGCAAAACCCACCACGTAGACCGCCGGCAATGCCGCCGCGGCTATGCCGGTCCCGACGCGCTTGAGAAGCTGGCCCGTCACCAGCAATTGCGTGAACAGTGTCAGCAGGCTTACTGCAAGATCGATGCTGGCGAAGATGCGCGTTTGGAGTCCCGCCGTCTTGACCGCTTCGGAAACGATATGTGCCTGCTCGAAATAGATGATGGTCGCGGCATAGGACAACAGTGCGACCCACGCAGCGACGCCGAGCATATAGGGCGAGCGCACCAGCTCGGGAATTGCTGCGAATGCACTACCGCCGATGTTTTCCGTTGTTGCTTTCGGTCCAGGATGTAGCACCGCCGCGCGGTCAAGCCGATAGACACAGAACACCGCTATTTCGAGGAATACCGCCGCCGCAATCATCAGGTTTACGGGTCCCAACGGAACTGAAAGCCAAATCGTGATGATCGGCCCCAACAACGCGCCGGCGGTGCCACCAGCCCCGATAAATCCAAACAGCCGCTTGCCTTGCTCAGATGTAAACAAGTCAGCCATGAACGACCAGAACACCGCCACCGCGAATAAATTGAACACGCTGACCCAAACGAAAAATATGCGCGCGACGATCACAGTCTCGATGTCAAAGGTCAGCAGCACCCAAAACAATACGAGATTGGCGACGAAGAAGTGATAGACGATCGGGATGAACCGGGCGCGAGGCAATCGCGCAACCAAGGCCCCGTAAAGCGGCTGAGCCACGAGCAGCGTGACAAAGGTGGCGGTGAACAACCATGGCAGGTTCTTTACGCCACCCGCGATGCCCATCTGGTCGCGCAGCGGCCGCAGAACGTAGTAGCCGGCGAGCAACGCGAAGAAATACGCGAACGACCACAGCGCCGCCGCGCGTTCCTGCGGCGTCGCCGGCATGACGCGCCTCAGCCAACGTTCAAGGAAGCTCATGGCAGTGCGAGTTTTTGCTTGAGCTCCGCAGCCGACACTTGCTGCCCATAGCCGGGTTGTCCGCGCTGGAAGCGCCGCGCATCAGCGAGTTTGCCGACCACAACCGGATCAAAACCGGCATCGCGCACAAGGCCCGCCGCAACCTGTATGGCTTCCGCATCATCGCCGGCGATCGGTATAGCGAGTCTCGGAGCCGGGCGGTTCGCCTCACGCGCAAAGATCATGTAGGACATTGTGTTGAATGCGCGCACAATCCGCACGCCGGGAAAATATTTCTGTGTGGTCACGCCGATGCCATTCTGCTCGACTTCATCGGCGATCGCGCCGTCGCGCGCCGACACGGCGTTGCAGGCATCAAGCATGATCTTGCCTTTCATCGCGGTAGCATAGTCCTTTCCAATCTGAGGCAGCGCGCCATAGGGCACGGCAATAAATAGGACATCGCCGAATTTGATCGCTTCTTCGACGGTGCCAGCTCGCGCCAGACTGCCGAGTTCCGCGACCAGTGGCTTGAGCTCTTCCGGATGGCGCGAAGAAAAGGCGACCGGATGCCCTTGCTTGATCCATAGACCACCGATCGTACCACCGATATGGCCCGACCCGATTACGCCAATGCGCGTGGGAGAAGCCCCTTGCGCCCGTAGGCCGCCTGGCTGAAAAACAGCGCCCAATACCAAAGCCGCGCCCGCGCCCAACAGGGCGCGGCGATCAGAGTTCACGACTCTATTTTCACTCATCGAAAGCTCCCGCATGGCAATTATTTGATCGCGTATCTTGCAACGGATTGCGTCATGAACTCCTCACGGTTGCGTGAGTATTCGGATTATTTATGCGGGAGTTCAACTCGCGCCAAATTTCACGGCCCTTTGGATGAAATTTTCGTAGACCAGTTGATGGTCTTGTAGTTGAAACCCATTTCAATCGTCGGTTTGATCACGGCGAAATACGGCGAAATATCGAAGTCGCGCGGACAATAAAGTGAACTGTCGCGGATGTGATAAATTTCTCGCCGCGCCTGCGCGCTTTCAACACGCTCGATCGCAGGCAAAATCGGATAGCCGATGGCAGCAAAGGCCTGCGCGATGAGTGCCGAGCAAATGAGCTTTGTCGGATCGCCGGAACCGAGTGCAATCATGCGTCGCCGAAAACGCTGCGGCACCGGCAGCGGGACCAGATAGCGGCCGAGGTCGACGATGTTCTTGAGATCATATTGCAGTCCGATGCGTTCAATCGCGTAGTCGCAAACGGCCTGGCGATCTTCCGGCAACAGACCGACCGGCCGGCAGATGCGGGTATGAAAGTCAAAATAGGTCGACAGAGGAACGGAGATGATGCCCGCTTCGAGATTCGATTCCACCAGATCACAGGGCTCACCGCTCGCTGCGGTTTGGCCATCGATCGGCCCGACATAAAGCGCCGCATGCGACCACGTGGATTGGGTCAAGTATTTGATCACGCCGGCAATATGGGTTCGGCCTTCGATCAGCAGGATGTCGCCGGGCTTTATCAGGGTCTTAAGCGCCTGCGGATCGGTCGGCGTAAATGGCTCATAGCCAGGTGCAGGCCTTTGCAGATAGGCGGCGATGTGCCGCCCAACCCGATCAAGCATCCATGTCATGGGTGGAATCCCGGACCATCCCTACGCCAAGTCGAACAGTATTTTTCAAAAACAGGCAACACTGCCTGGATATTACCGCAGTGCCACCACCATCGTCGCGCTAGCGACGATCTACCAGCAAATTAGACGAGATTGACGGCTTCCAGGTTCCCGCTGAGGGCGTCGAGTCGATCCGTCGAGGCCGAACGCCGCGGTGAATTCGAGGCTACTCCGCCGCCGCCATTTGCGGCTTGGCTGGCTCCACCTTCGCCGCGCAGAATTTGAATTCCGGAATCTTGCCGAAGGGATCGAGCGCGGGGTTGGTCAGGATATTCGCCGCCGCTTCCACGTAAGCAAACGGAATAAACACCACACCATCCGGAATGCCATCATCCTGGCGAGAGTTGAGCTCGACCTCACCTCGCCGGGTGGTCACGCGCACCATGTCCCCCGGCTTGATGCCGAGCCTGGTGAAAGTGCCGCGCGAGAGTGAGGCGACCGCCGCTGGCTCCAGCGCGTCGAGCACGGCGGCGCGGCGTGTCATCGAGCCGGTATGCCAATGCTCGAGCTGGCGGCCCGTGGTGAGGATGAACGGGTAGTCGTGGTCGGGCGTTTCGTTCGGTGGCAGGAGCTTCGCCGCGACCAGCTTGGCCATGCCGTTCGGCCGCGGGAAACCTTTGTCGAACACCACATCGCGGCCGGGCACGTCTGGGCTATCAACCGGATAGGTGACGTGATCCTCACGCTCGACACGGTCCCAGGTGATATTGTCGAGCGCCGGCATCAGCCGCGCCATCTCCTCGAACACTTCGCTGACGTGCTTGTAGTTCCATTTCTCGCCCATGCGCTGGGCGAGATCCTGGATGATCCACAAGTCCTGGCGTGCATCGCCCGGCAACGGCAGCGCCTTGCGGCCCATCTGCACCTGGCGATTGGTGTTGGTCACGGTGCCATCCTTCTCCGGCCAGGCTGAAGCCGGGAGAATCACGTCGGCGTACGAGCAGGTTTCCGTCACGAAAATATCCTGCACCACAAGATGCTCGAGGTGCGCGAGCGCGCCGCGCGCATGGTTCAGGTCGGGGTCCGACATCGCAGGGTTTTCGCCCATGATGTACATGCCCTTGATCTCGCCGGCATGCACCGCATCCATGATTTCGACCACGGTCTTGCCGCGCTTGGGATCAAGCTTCTTGCCCCAGGCCTTTTCGTACTTGGCGATCATCTCCGGGTTTTCGACCGACTTGTAGTCGGGGAAAAACATCGGAATGAGACCAGCGTCGGAAGCGCCCTGCACGTTGTTCTGACCACGCAGCGGATGCAGGCCGGTGCCCGGACGGCCGACCTGGCCGCAGATCAGCGACAGTGCAATGAGACAACGCGCATTGTCGGTGCCGTGGGTATGTTGCGACACCCCCATGCCCCAGAAAATAATGGCGCTTTCGGCGCGTGCGAAACCACGCGCGACCTCGCGCAACGTATCGGCGGGAATGCCACAGATCGGCTCCATTTCTTCCGGAGTGAAGTCTTTCACATTCTCGGCGAGCTGATCGAAACCTTCGACATAGGTCTGTACGTATTGCTGGTCGTAGAGCTTCTCGCCGATGATGACGTTGAGCATGGCATTGAGCATCGCCACGTCGGCGCCGTTCTTGAACTGCATCATCTTCCAGGCGTGACGTTTGAGCGCCTGTCCACGCGGATCCATCACTACCAGTTTGGCGCCGCGCTTGGCGGCCTGCTTGAAGAAGGTGGCGGCGACCGGGTGATTCTCGGTCGGGTTGGCGCCGATCACGATAATGAAGTCGGAGTTCTTGCACTCGTTGAAAGTCGCGGTCACCGCGGCGGAGCCGACCCCTTCCAACAACGCCGCCACCGACGAAGCGTGGCAAAGCCGCGTGCAGTGATCGACATTGTTCGAGCCGAACCCGGCGCGCACCAGCTTCTGGAAAAGGTAAGCCTCTTCGTTCGAGCCCTTGGCCGAGCCGAAACCCGCAAGAGAGCGCGCGCCATCACGGTCACGAATTTTTTTCAAACCGGAAGCGGCGCGCTCCATCGCCTCTTCCCAGGTCGCTTCGCGGAAATGCGTGAACGGGTTTGATGGATCGACCAGGTCATCCGCCGCTTTCGCCACGCCATCCTTGCGCACCATCGGCTTGGTAATGCGCTGCGGATTGCTGATATAGTCGAAGCCGAAACGGCCCTTCACGCAGAGGCGCTGCTGGTTGGCGGGGCCATTGCGGCCGGTAACATACAAGAGCTTGTCGTTCTTGATGTGGTAGGTGAGTTGACAGCCGACGCCGCAATAGGGGCACACGCTGTTGACCGCGCGGTCGGGAAATTCCGTGCGCACGTTTTTGGCGTCCACCAGTGTCGACGGCATCAGCGCGCCGGTCGGACAGGCTTGCACGCATTCGCCACAGGCAACACAAGTCGAACTGCCCATCGGATCGTCGAAATCGAACACGATTTTTTCACCATGGCCGCGGCCAGCCATGCCGATGACGTCATTGACTTGCACCTCGCGGCAGGCGCGAACGCAAAGATTGCACTGAATGCAAGCGTCGAGATTGACCGCCATGGCCGGATGGCTGCGATCAGGCAGCGGTTTGCCGTGCGTCGGGAAGCGGCTGGTGCCGATGTTCATGCGGTCGGCCCAGACCCAGAATTTCGATTGCGGATCGTGCGCAGCTGTCTTGCGGTCAGGCTGGTCGGAAATAAGCATCTCAAAGACCATTTGCCGCGCGGTTTTTGCGCGGTCGGAGACCGCTTTAACCTTCATGCCTTCGGACGGTTTGCGAATGCAGCTCGCCGCAAGCACGCGCTCGCCTTCGATCTCCACCATGCAGGCGCGACAATTGCCGTCGGCGCGGTAACCGGGCTCGGGTGAATAACAAAGGTGCGGGATGTCGATGCCTTGGCGCTTGGCAACTTGCCAGATGGTTTCGCCGTCCAGTGCCTCGACCATTTTGCCGTCGAGCATGAACTTCACGGTTTTGCCTTTGCCGTTTGCAGCCATCACATCACCCGCCAGTTCCGATTCGCATCACCAACTCCCCAGCGGCTTGGTCAGTTCATCAGGAAAATATTTCAAAACACACAACAGCGGATTCGGCGCCGCCTGGCCAAGTCCGCAAATAGACGCATCACGCATGGCGGTCGATAATTCCTCCAGCAACTTCACGTCCCAGGGACCTTTGGCCATCAGCTTGACTGCTTTCTCACTGCCTACCCGGCACGGCGTGCACTGGCCGCAGCTCTCATCCTCGAAGAACCGCATCAGGTTCAACGCGACAGCCTTCATATCGTCCTTGTCGGACAGGACAACAACTGCGTGGGAGCCAACGAAACAGCCGTATTTTTCGAGCGTCCCGAAGTCGAGTGGCTCGTCTGCCATTGAGGCCGGCAGAATGCCGCCGGACGCACCACCCGGCAGATAACCTTTGAACCTATGGCCTTCGGCCATTCCACCGCAGAACTCCTCGATCAATTCACGCGCAGTGACCCCGGCTGGCGCAAGCACCACACCCGGTTTCTTCACGCGGCCCGACACTGAAAAACTGCGGAAGCCCTTGCGGTCGCGCCGCCCTTGCGAGGTCATCCACCCGGCGCCCTTCTCGAGGATGTCACGGATCCAGTACATGGTCTCCACGTTCTGCTCCAGCGTGGGACGCCCGAACAGACCGACCTGTGCAACGTAAGGCGGCCTATGGCGCGGCAAACCGCGTTTGCCTTCGATCGATTCAATCATCGCCGACTCTTCGCCGCAGATGTAGGCGCCAGCACCACGCCGGAGATGCAACCTGGTGTGGGGAGAAAGTCCGGCCTTCTCAACCTTGGCAATTTCGTCGGCGAGCATCAGCCGCAATTCGGGATATTCATCGCGAATGTAGATATAAGTGTCGTGCGCCTCGACGACCCAGGCGGCGATCAACACACCTTCAATGAAGCGGTGCGGATCGCGTTCGAGATAGAAACGGTCCTTAAACGTGCCGGGCTCGCCCTCGTCCGCATTGACCGCAAACATTCGCGGCGGCGGCTCCTCACGCACCAGCGACCATTTACGCCCCGTCGGAAAGCCGGCGCCGCCGAGACCCCGCAAGCCGGAGTCGCCCACGATTTTGATCAACTCCTCGCGTGTGCGCTTGTCGCCGAGGCACGCTTTCACCAGCGCGTAGCCGCCGGCTTTTTGATAGGCAGCGAAATCGACCCCCGGTTTCCAAACATGCGCGTGCGGCTTTGCTTTCACCTCTGCCGCAACCGTCTCAGGTGTTGCCTTGAATGTCTGAACGTGACCAACCGCACAGACCGGCGCGCGATCGCAGGCGCCCATGCACGGCGCGTGCACCACCCGAACCTCTCGTCCAAGTTTGCTCGCAAGTTCCTTCGTCAATTTTTCCGCACCGGCCATAGCGCAGGACAGAGAATCGCACACACGCACGGTGACCGGCGGCGGTGGCAGCTCACCTTCCTTCACCACATCGAAATGCGCGTAGAAGGTGGCGACCTCGTAAACTTCGGTGAGCGCCATTTTCATCTCGGCGGCCAGCGCAGCGAGATGAGCAGCTGAGAGATAGCCGTACTGATCCTGAATAAGATGCAGATGCTCGATTAAAAGATCCCGCCGCCGCGGCCGATCGGTGAGTAGCCCGCGCACCTCGACCAGCGCTTGTGGATCGACCTGACGACCCTTGGGCGTGCGCGGCGGGCGGCGCCTGCCGCCGCGTCCAGTGATTAGTGCGGAGGGCGATTGGTCTGTAATGCTCATTGTCTTCGCTCTAAATCCCAGAAAAACGCTTCTGAATCAGTGTCCGCAAGCCCCAGCCCCAAATCAGGCGATAGAGGTTTTCTATTAACAATGTCGCCGTTCTTGTATTTTCCGATTATGCTGCCTTAATCGGACGATCCAGTCGGCGAGTGGGTTTCCTGCTTGGGATCATGGAACCTGCTCATTTGATACGGACCGGGGCTGTCATTGCTCGAAAAACTGGAATTTCTCATTGCTTTGGCTCGTGAGAAGCATTTCGGGCGGGCTGCCGAGGCTTGCGGCGTCACCCAGCCAACGTTGTCGGCCGGCGTAAAGCAGCTCGAAGACACTTTCGGTGTGTTGCTGGTCAACCGCGGGTCTCGTTTCCAGGGCTTCACTCCCGAAGGAGAGCGCGTGCTCGACTGGGCGCGCCGCATTGTTGGCGACACCCGCGCCATGCGCCAAGAGGTGCACGCCCTCAAGCACGGCCTCGCTGGAAAACTTCGATTGGCGGCAATTCCAACTGCCCTGGCTATGGTGGAAACTCTGACCACGCCCTTTCGCGCACGTCATCCCGAAGTGCAATTCACTATCTTATCGCGCACATCGATCGAGATCCTCACGCACCTGGAAAATCTCGAGATCGATGCCGGCCTCACTTATCTCGACAATGAACCGCTCGGTCGTGTGACCGCGGTTCCGCTTTATCGCGAACGTTACCGGCTGTTGGTTGCCGCTGACGCGCCACTCGGCGACCGCCAGACCGTCACCTGGACCGAGGCCGCGCAGGTGCCGTTGTGTTTGCTCACTCCGGACATGCAGAACCGGCGCATCATCGAACGGCTGCTGCGCGATACGGGTATTGACCCGCACATCTCGCTCGAATCGGATTCAATGATCGTTTTATATTCACACGTGCGCACAGGGCGATGGGCAAGCGTGATGCCGGCGCGACTCGCCGCATCGCTCGGCCTGACCGACGTGCTCCGATCGATCCCGATTACCGATCCGGAAGCGATACACACAATCGGTCTCGTCGCACCGGCACGTGAGCCGATGACGACGCTAACCGCCGCGCTCGTCGCTGAAGCGCGCCGTATTGCGCCCTTGCTGTCAGATTGATGCCGCTAGTTCTTTAGTCGCACAGCATGACGATCTACTCGCGGGCAGCGCGGCTTCAGCGTGTTCTGGCTGCCGCTGTCGTGCGCGATCGGCCTGACCGCATCGAAGGCATGCCCGGCCATGTCGCTGGCGCAGGAATTATTTACGACCACATGTGACTGGCGCGTTGCAAGTCTCGGCTGGATGTACACGCTTTTCTTTGTTGTGCTTGGCGTATCGGCTGCGCTCTGGGGCGGTTGGCTTGAGCGTGCAGGGCCGCGCAAAGCCGGCGTCGTTGCCGTCGTCTGCTGGTGCGGCGGTCTTGTCCTTGGTGCAGTCGGCGTTTACGTCCATCAACTTTGGCTGATGTGGCTCGGTTCCGGCGTGATCGGCGGCATCGGTCTTGGCCTCGGCTACATCTCACCGGTGTCGACTCTGGTGAAATGGTTCCCGGATCGCCGCGGCATGGCCACCGGCATGGCCATCATGGGTTTCGGTGGCGGCGCCATGATCGGCGCGCCTTTGGCCAACTTGCTGCTGAACCATTTTAAGACACCAACCGACATGGGCGTTTGGCAAACTTTTTTGGCTATGGGCGCGATCTACTTTTTCTTCATGATGATCGGCGCTTTCCGCTATCGCATTCCGCCGACGGGATGGCGGCCGGACGGTTGGACGCCTCCGGCAAAGTCGAATGCGATGATCTCACAGCACAACGTGCACCTTAAGGATGCGCACAAGACACCGCAGTTCTGGCTCATCTGGTGGGTGCTCTGCCTGAACGTGTTGGCCGGCATCGGCGTGATCGGCATGGCTTCGCCGATGTTGCAGGAGATCTTCGCCGGCAAGCTGATCGGCCATCCCGAACTCGGCTTCAATGCACTCAGCGCTGATCAGAAAGTCGCGATCGCCGGCATCGCCGCCGGATTCGCCGGTCTGCTGTCGCTGTTCAACATCGGCGGACGATTCTTCTGGGCCTCGCTGTCCGACCATATCGGGCGTAAGAGGACCTACTATACGTTCTTCGTGCTCGGCATCATCTGCTACCTCTTGATGCCGTGGTCGGCCAACCTTGGCTCGAAAGCCATTTTTGTCGGTGCGGTCTGCATCATCTTGTCCATGTATGGCGGCGGATTCGCGACCGTACCGGCTTATCTTGCAGACATGTTCGGCACCCAGTTCGTCGGGGCGATTCACGGGCGGCTGCTCACCGCCTGGTCTACGGCGGGCATCATCGGCCCGGTAGTGGTCAACTATATCCGGGAAGCGCAGCTCGCCGCCGGCGTGCCGCGCGACCACCTGTATGACTACACATTATACATCCTGGCATGCTCGTGATCGGTTTGATCTGCAACTACCTGATCAAGCCGGTCCAGTCGAAGTGGTACATGAGCGCCGAGGAGGTCGCAAAGTTGCAAGCCGCGAGCGCGATAAGCACCGCGACAACGGGATCGCATGGCATCGGCTTCGGCGGACTGGATGCGAAAGCCGCGATATTTTGGCTTTTCGTCGGTATCCCGCTTGCATGGGGCGTGTGGATCACGCTGGTAAGCGCGGCCAAAATCTTCTAGTCGGGACCTGGATGCCGCGGGACAACATATGTCGTCCCGCGGCGCTGACCAACTAAACAAATAGAGAAATCGTTGCGCCTGTCCTATGGCACCGTGCGTGAATCGCAACGCCAGGTTATTCACGCACTGCGCGTGCATGACGCCGTTCTTGACCTGCACGAGAGCGACGATCTCGCTACGCGCATGCGCGAGAGGTTGGCCCCACCGCGGCGAGCCTTTAGCAGAGGTTGTGATAGTACAGGGCGATACCAAGGAAACATTGCGCCTGTATGGCGCGCCGTATTCCGTAAATCGCGTGCGCGCTGCCATGTTCAGCGCTGCGATCCGTTGGGCGCCGATCGAACTCGACTAGGCCGACTGGCTAGATAGGCGCGAGCGAGGGTGACGGTACAACGACAATATCGTCATCAACCGTAAGATTCTCAGCCGTGTTTTTTTCACGCACGCGCTTGTTTTTGGAATTGGCCTTTACGCGTAGCTTCATACGCCGCTCGTAGAACGCCACAATATTCCGCGCGGTTTCCTGGCTGAGCTTCTTGTACCGTTCAAATGCCCTGGTCATATCGTCCGGTTTAAGGCTGCGGTTAGCAGCATACATCAGCAGTAACTCTCGCGCCGTCGTCCAGGAACAGCCAGCAGCCTTGGCGAGCAGCAACACCATGTCCTCACCTTCGTCGAGCAGGGCGCGCTCGACCAGGTCGACCGAGAAAACACCCAGCCTCGACAGGGCAACCACGGTTTTCTCAAAATCCTGCGCGTGAGCCGGACCGTGTACGCTGGCTTCCGTGATCGGGCGCACGTTGAAACGCCGCTTGGCCTCCCGTACAGCCGCGACGTGGGCGCGTGAGCCCTTGCGGACTTCACGCTGCATCGCAGTCGCAACGTCATCTACAGTGTCGCGAATTGCAGCAACCGCTTGCGGATTTATTGCCTCAAGCTTGGCGCGCACGGTCGATGACGCGGTTTCAAGCAGCTTGAGGAAATACTGACGTGGAATATCACTGCGCTCACCAAGAGCCAGTGTCAGCTTTCGGTCATAACGAGCACGATTCGTAAGTTTGCCGTAGCCGGCAAGGGAGAACCGCGCCCCTTTGTTTTTCACAACCCTATAAACAACCCGCTCGTCGCCCCGCTCGACCAGAACATCGGTGACGGTTTCGCTCAATTTCAAACGTTGCGCGATGGCGAAAAGGTGGTCCTGACTCTTGGTCGTGGCATTCTTGACCAGATCATCGTCATTCAACTGTTCTGAATGCACGAGCACCGGTTCAGCCACTTCGATAGCATCGTCGAAAGCGAACGAGCGAACAAGTCTCGGCGGAGCGCTGCCCAAGCCAGCCAGGCGCTGTGAGAGCTTTGCCCGCGCCGCAACCTCGATATCGGTGCAAAGCCGCTGCAGCACGTCGTCGAATAGCGCGATCTGGTCGTGGGAATAGCTGCGCGAGCCGGCCGCAAAAAGATCGGTGACCCGGTCGATAATTCTGAGGCGGTGTTTGGCGGTGGCGGAAGCGAGCGGACTGATCAACTCGTCGAGGAGCGAGCGGCTTTCCGCAAGCACATCAGTTTGGTGAGACGATGCAGCAGCTGACATGGCAATATTGGTTAACCGAGGATTGCGACGATCTCCATGCGCACAGACGCTACCGTAAAGTTCCCAAGACTCGCTCTACACGGACCACGCAAAAGTTCGAAAAATTTTAGGAAACTTGCGCGCTTTCAGAAGAAAAGGCCCGCTTCTGGCGGGCCTTTTCACTGTCAAACTGGGGCTTAGTCCTAAAATAATCCGACGATCTGGCCTTGCGCGTTGACATCTATCGAATCGGCCGCCGGCACCTTGGGCAGACCGGGCATGGTCATGATCTCGCCGCAGATCGCCACCACGAACTCGGCGCCAGCCGAAAGGCGAACCTCGCGCACATTGATCGTATGATCCGCCGGCGCGCCTTTAGCATCCGGATTCGTCGAGAAGCTGTACTGGGTCTTGGCGACGCAGATCGGCAGCTTCGCGTAGCCCATTTCTTCCCAGGTCTTGAGCTGGTCTTTGACTGATTTATCGGCGGTGACATTTTTGGCGCGATAGATTTCACGCGCGATAGTTTCGATTTTCTCGAACAGCGGCATCTCGTCTGGATACAGGTACTTGAGCTTGCCCTTGCCTTCGTCGATCACCTTGACCACCGCCTTGGCGACATCGGCGGCGCCCGCTCCTCCCATGGCCCAGTGATCGGCCATCAGCGCTTCGACGCCCAGCGCTTTGCACTTTTCTTTCACCAGGGCGATTTCGGCATCGGTATCGGCGGAGAATCTGTTGATGGAAACCACCGCCGGCAGACCGAATTTTTTCACGTTTTCAACGTGCCGTTGGAGATTGGCCATGCCGGCCTCAAGCGCCTTCAAATTTTCGGATTTGAGGTCCTCTTTCTTCACACCGCCATGCATCTTGAGCGCGCGGATGGTGGCGACCAGCACCACGCAATCCGGTGTCAGGCCGGCCTTGCGGCACTTGATATCGATAAACTTTTCACCGCCGAGATCGGCGCCGAACCCCGCCTCCGTCACGACATAGTCGGCGAGCTTGAGCGCTGTCGTCGTCGCAAGCACCGAATTGCAGCCATGCGCGATGTTGGCAAATGGGCCGCCATGGATGAAGGCAGGCGTGCCCTCGAGCGTCTGCACCAGATTGGGCGCAATTGCTTCCTTGAGCAGCGCAGCCATCGCGCCGTGCGCCTTCAGGTCACGCGCCCGCACCGGTTTCCGGTCGCGAGTATAGGCAATGATAATATTCCCGAGACGTTCTTTAAGATCGTCAAGGTTCTTGGCCAGGCAGAAAATCGCCATCACTTCCGATGCGACAGTGATATCGAAGCCAGCCTCGCGCGGGTAGCCGTTGGCGACGCCGCCAAGCGAACAAACGATCTCGCGCAGCGCACGATCATTCATATCCATGACCCGGCGCCAGGCGACGCGGCGTGAATCGATGCCGAGCGCATTGCCCCAATAGATGTGATTGTCGATGAGCGCCGACAGCAGATTGTGCGCCGAGGTAATGGCGTGAAAGTCGCCGGTGAAGTGCAAATTGATGTCTTCCATCGGCACGACCTGGGCATATCCGCCGCCAGCGGCACCGCCTTTCATGCCGAAAGAAGGGCCAAGGCTTGGCTCGCGCAGGCACAGCATGGCTTTCTTGCCAATGTGATTGAGCGCGTCGGTCAGACCGACGGTGGTGGTGGTCTTGCCTTCACCCGCCGGCGTCGGCGTGATCGCAGTGACAAGAATCAACTTGCCGTTCTTTTTACCCTGTAGAGATTTCACGTAGTCCATCGACACCTTGGCCTTGTAGTGGCCGTAGGGATCGAGGTTTTCCGCGGCGATGCCGAGCTTTTCCTTTGCGATGTCGAGGATGGGCCGCTTCTTGGCGGCCTGGGAAATTTCGATGTCGGACTTCGGGCTTTGATGCTGCGAGGCGGGCATTGGATTGTTTCCGTTATGAGAAATTGACGATCAACCGAGCCGCGCCCCGGCGGCGAGCTTGGCAGTGGAGATAAATTCGGAGGCATCCACTTTCTTGCCTCCGTCAGGCTGAACACGCGTAATTTTGAAACGGCCGTCGGCGCAAACCACAGTGAACCCGCCTGCATCAATCGCGACGACTTCGCCGAGCTTGCCGGCAATTCCCTTCGGATCTCTTGCAGGCAGCGGTTTTGCGTCGAAGATTTTCAATGTTTTGCCATCGAGCGTCGTCCACGCGCCGGGCGCCGGATTGCAGCCGCGGATCAAGCGGTCGATTTGCTCCCACGGCTTGCCCCAATCGATTTTGGCGTTCCCGGGGCCGCAGCGACCCTCGTAGGTCGCTTTCGACTCATCCTGCTTGATACGCGGGGCCTTGCCGGCTTTTACGAGATCGACCGACTCCATCATGGCATCGACGCCCATCGGAAACAGACGATCGAAATAAACGGTGCCGAGTGTGTCGGTATTGGAGATCGGCGTTTTCTTTTGGATCAACACGTCGCCCGTATCGAGCCCATTATCCGGCCAGAAGATTGAAAGGCCGGTCTCCTTTTCACCCTTTATTATCGGCCAATTGATCGCGCTGGCGCCGCGATAGGCGGGCAGCAGCGACGGATGATATTGAATTGAGCCGTGCGTTGGAACATTGAGGAAGTCTTCCGGAACGAACAGCGTCACGAAGGCCATCACCTGGAGATCAGGCTTGAGCGCCTTGAACTCTTCCCAAACCTTGGGATCCTTGTAGGAGGCCGGCTGATAAACCGGCAGCTTGGCGGCAAGCGCGGCTTCCTTGAGCGGGTCGGCCTTGGCGCCTTCCTTTTCGGGCGCGACATAGACGGCAATGACATTCTCGCCACGCTTGAGCAGCGCTTCCAGCACAGCCTTGCCGAAGGCCTGCTGGCCGTGAACTACAATACGCATTATCGATTCCCTCCCCGCCTTTTCTTGTGCCCCGGGCAAAGCCGGGGCCTTAGCGCGAACTGCGCGACAGTCACGCCGCCTTTTCTTCCTTCTTCGGCGCGCTCAGCGCGCCGGAGTTCTTGATCTCGCTGATGTCCTTGCTGGAGAACTTGAGTACATCTTTCAGGATTTCGTCGTTGTGCTCGCCCAGAAGGGGTGAACGCGTCACCTCCGAAATCGAATCAGACAATTTGATCGGATTGCCGACGCTGAGATATTTGCCGCGAGTCGGATGATCGACCTCAACTACGGTGCCGGTCTTGCGCAGCGACGGCTCCTCAGCGATTTCTTTCATCGACAGGATCGGACCGACCGGAATATCGACCTTATTGCAGATCTCCATGACCTCGAACTTGGTCTTGGTCATGGTCCACTGCTCGATACGCTCGAAGATCGCCTTGAGTTTCGGCAATCGCGCGCGCGGCGTGGCGTATTCCGGATCGGTTTTCCAGGTTGGCTCGCCGATCAGGTCGCAGATTTCCTGCCAGACCGGCGCCTGGGTGATGAAATAGATGTAGGCATCGGGGTCGTTCTCCCAGCCTTTGCACTTCAGGATCCAGCCCGGCTGGCCGCCGCCGGAATCGTTGCCGGCGCGTGGAACGCTCTCCCCGAAGGGAATGTTCTGGCCGTACTGGCTGTATTCGGTGAGCGGGCCAGCCTTGAGCCGCTGTTGGTCGCGCAACTTGACACGGCAGAGATTGAGCACGCCGTCCTGCATGGCGGCCAGCACCCTCTGCCCGCGGCCGGTGCGGTAGCGCTGGTAGAGCGCGCTGACAATGCCAAGCGCGAGGTGTAGGCCGGTGCCGGAATCGCCAATCTGCGCGCCGGTGACCAGCGGCGGCCCTTCGCGGAACCCCGTGGTCGACGCGGAGCCCCCGGCACATTGCGCAACGTTCTCATAGACCTTGCAGTCTTCGTAGGGACCCGGGCCGAACCCCTTCACCGAAGCGACGATCATGCGCGGGTTGAGCTTGTGGATATGCTCCCACGTCAGCCCCATGCGATCGAGGGCGCCGGGCGCGAAATTCTCCACCAGCACGTCGCAAGCCTTGATCAGCTCGTCGAGCACACGCTTGCCTTGCGGATGCTTGGAGTCGATGGTGATCGAGCGCTTGTTGTGGTTGAGCATTGTGAAATAGAGCGAATCCGCGCCCTTCACATCGACCAGCTGGCCGCGGGTGATGTCGCCGACGCCAGGACGCTCGACCTTGATCACGTCGGCACCAAGCCAGGCGAGAAGTTGCGTACAGGTCGGGCCGGACTGGACGTGCGTGAAGTCGAGAATACGAACGCCCGACAGTGCCTTGCCGTCTTGGCCGTACTGCTTCGTGGATGGTTTCGGCAACGAAGTCGATTTGCCATTGCCGCCTCTTTTCTTCGCGGTTGCACCCTTCGACTTGAGCTTCACCACTTTCCTTGATGCCGCTTTGGCTTTTCCTTTGCCTTTTGATTTCTTGCGCGTGGCCATAGCCAGCTCCTCCAAATGACCAATCTATTTCTTGCGAATCTTGCTTTGCGGATTGAGGTTGCCGATTCTGCCGCTTTCGCTGCCTGCGGCCGGATCAATCGCCGCATTGATGAGCGTTGGCCGACCGGAATCCATAGCTGCATCGACGGCGCGCTTAAGCTCGTCAGGCGTGGTGACGTGGACGCCGACGCCGCCGAACGCTTCCATCATCTTGTCGTAGCGCGAGTCCTTGACGAAGACGGTCGTCGCAGGATCCGAGCCACCGGCAGAATTGACGTCGGTGCCGCGATAAATGCCGTTGTTGTTGAAGATGACGACGCAGACCGGCAGCTTGTATCGGCAGATCGTTTCCACTTCCATGCCGGAGAAGCCGAAGGCGCTGTCGCCCTCGACAGCGAGCACCGGCTTGCCGGTCTCCACCGCGGCCGCGACCGCATAGCCCATCCCGATGCCCATGACACCCCAGGTACCGACGTCCAGGCGTTTGCGCGGCTGATACATGTCGATGACACCACGCGCGAGATCGAGCGTGTTGGCGCCTTCGTTGACGAGAATGGCATCCGGCCGCTCTTTGATGACGGTGCGCAGTGCACCGAGCGCGCCGTGAAAATCCATTGGCGCCGAATTCTTCATCAGCCGCGGCGCCATCTTGGCGATATTCTCTTCCCTTTTCGATTTGACTGCGTTGGTCCAGTCGGCGGGCGCGGCCGGCCAGTTGGTGCCCATCCCATCGAGGAGCGCCGACAAGCAAGAACCGATGTCGCCGACAACGGGAGCGACAATCTCGACGTTTGAGTCCATCTCCTTGGGCTCGATGTCGATCTGGATGAACTTCCTCGGAGCGTCGCCCCAGGTCTTGCCTTTGCCGTGGGACAGCAGCCAGTTAAGACGCGCGCCAATCAGCATGACGACGTCGGAATCTTTCAGCACGGTCGAGCGCGCCGCGCCCGCACATTGCAGGTGCGTGTCGGGTAGAAGACCCTTGGCCATGCTCATGGGCAGGAAGGGAACGCCGGTTTTCTCGACGAAGCTGTGGATTTGCGCGTCGGCTTGCGCGTAGGCCGCGCCTTTGCCGAGGATGATCAAGGGGCGCCTGGCTGATTTCAACACATCAAGCGCGCGCTTGACCGCAGCCGGAGCGGGTATCTGCGCCGGCGCCGGGTCGATGACCTTGACCAGCGACTTCTGTCCTGCACCGGCGTCCATCACCTGACCGAAAAGTTTGGCGGGCAGATCGAGATAGACGCCACCCGGACGACCGGATACAGCCGCGCGGATCGCGCGCGCCACGCCGATACCGATATCTGCGGCATGCAGCACGCGGAAGGCCGCCTTGCACAGCGGCTTGGCGATGGCCAGCTGGTCCATCTCCTCGTAGTCGCCCTGTTGCAGATCGACGATCTCACGCTCGGACGAACCGCTCATCAGGATCATTGGGAAGCAGTTGGTCGTGGCATTGGCGAGCGCCGTCAGGCCGTTGAGAAAGCCGGGCGCCGAGACTGTGAGGCAGATGCCGGGCTTCTTTGTCAGGAAGCCGGCGATGGCAGCTGCGTTGCCGGCGTTCTGCTCGTGCCGGAATGAGAGAACGCGAATGCCCGCGGCCTGCGCCATGCGGCCAAAGTCCGTGATCGGAATACCCGGCACGCCGTAGATCGTGTTGATGCCGTTGAGCTTGAGCGCATCGATGACAAGATGAAAACCATCCGTCAGATCCTGCTCTGCTCCGGCGGCATTTGCGTCTATGGCTTTTTCCTTCATTGCTGCTTCAGCCATGGGAGTCCTCCCCGTCGCTCAGTTTATGGTTTCGCGCATGAGCGCGCGTATATCAGTCCAGGTAGTCGGCATAGCGCGACACGTGATCGGCAAGGCCGAGCGCGTGGTCACGTACAAGTTCTTCCGCGCGTGCGGTTGCGCGCGCTTCCAGTGCTTCAATGATGTTCATGTGGTCGCGGATCGAACGGTCGGCACGATCCTTTTCACCGATGGTCTTGCGCCGGATCATACGCATGTGAGTGAAAAGATTTTCAGCGAGGTCAATCAGTACGTCGTTATGGCTAAGCCTGATGATGGCCTGATGGAACTCAATGTTGACGTCGGAATATTCGTCAAGATGCGCGCGCAGTTGGCCGTTTTCGAACGTCGCGAACATTTTGCGCAGTCCGGCAATTTCCTCGTCCGTCGCGGTCTGGGTTATCAGCCGGGCTGCCATGCTCTCCAGCGCTGCCCAGGCGGTGATCATCTCGATCACCTCGCGTTTGGTTTTACGCACAACGTAGATGCCGCGGCGGGGCACCGAGCGCACAAAGCCCTCGCTCTCGAGTTGCGCCATCGCCTCCCGCACGGGCGTGCGGCTGATGCCGAAGTCCTGAGCGAGTTTCCTTTCGTCCAGCCGGATGTCGTCCCGGTTGCGGTAGATGTCCATCGCCACAATCGCGTTTTTCAACGCCGTGTAGGCTTTGTGTTTGAAGCTCGGCGTGACATCGATTGGCTGGAGCGCAGGCGCAAGCGGAGCCCGCGCGGCGGCTCCGCGGTCCGGCAAACTGACGCGACGAGGGTTACGGTCTCGGATACTCATGACTGGTATACAATATGCCAGACGCACCGACATGCGGCAACCGCCTTGGTTTCACAGCCTTAGAGGCGGATGCGACAGGGATTACGAGTTTAGGGGCCGAACGGATTTCATTCCGCCGGACGGAGCTTGCCGGAGCGCAAGCGCGTCCAGCCTGCCTGAATTAGTGGCCAGAACAGCGCAATCAGCCCCAGCGTCATGATCGTACTCACCAGGCCGGTCGAGAAGAACACGCGGAGGCTGCCCTGCGAGGCGAGAAGCGACTGACGGAAGGCCTCTTCCGCTTTGTCGCCCAGCACGATCGCCAGCACCATCGGGGCCATCGGATAGTTGCACTTCTTCATGAAGTAGCCGGCGACGCCGAACACCACCATCATGACGACGTCGAAGGTGTTGTTGTGCACGGTATAGGCACCGATCGCGCAGAACACCATGATCACTGGCGCGATCACGCTGAACGGAATTCGCAGAATTGATGCGAACAGCGGAACGCAGGTCAGCACGACCAGGAGGCCGACGATATTGCCCATGTACATGCTGGCGATCAGGCCCCACACGAAGTCCTTCTGTTCGACGAACAGCAGCGGGCCCGGCTGCAATCCCCAGATCAACAGGCCGCCGAGCAACACTGCCGCTGTGGGCGAACCAGGAACGCCCAGTGCGATCATCGGCAGCAGCGCCGAGGTACCGGCCGCGTGCGCGGCGGTTTCGGGCGCAACCACGCCTTCGATCTGGCCGGTGCCGAACAGGTGACCATTTTTCGAAATACGTTTGGCAATGCCATAGCTCATGAATGAAGCCGGAGTAGCGCCCGCGGGACTGATGCCCATCCAGCAACCGATCAGGCAAGAGCGCAGGTAAAGCAGCCAATAACGAGGCAACTTCGCCCAGGTTTGCAGCACCACTTTCATGTTCAGGGCCGCGGGCTTGCCGCGGAAACTCAAGCCCTCTTCCATCGTGAGCAGAATTTCGCCGATGCCAAACAGGCCGATCACCGCGATCAGGAAGTCGAAGCCGTTGAGCATCTGCTCGACGCCAAAAGTGAGCCGCAGCTGGCCGGTCATCTGATCGAGACCGACGGCGCCAAGCGCGAACCCCAACATCATCGATGCGACGGTCTTGAACGGCGGTTCCTTGCTCAAACCCACAAAGCTGCAGAAGGCCAGGAAATACACCGCAAAAATTTCAGGCGGACCAAAACGCAACGCAAAGCTCGCAACCAGCGGAGCGACCAAGGTGATAATAATCACTGCGAACAGCGCACCGACAAACGACGAGGTGAATGCGGCAGTAAGCGCTTCGCCAGCGCGTCCATTTTGCGCCATAGGATAACCGTCGAACGTGGTCGCCACCGACCATGGTTCGCCCGGTATATTGAACAAGATAGAGGTGATGGCGCCGCCGAACAGCGCGCCCCAATAAATGCAGGACAACATGATGATCGCCGACGTCGGCGACATCGAGAACGTCAGCGGCAGCAGGATTGCCACACCATTAGCACCGCCGAGGCCCGGCAGCACGCCGACAATGACGCCGAGCACGATGCCAACGAACATCAGCACCAGATTGAACGGCTGCACGACAACCGCAAAGCCGTGAAAAAGATTGCCGATATCTTCCATACATTCCGTCTCTAGATTCTTTGTGTTGCCCCCGAAGTCACCATTCCGGACGACGCAGCTTCGGTCTTCTAGAACCCCAGCATGTTCTCGACCGGTCCTTTAGGCAGCGGCACAAGAAACCATGTCTCGAACATCAGGAACGTCAAAATCGGCACGGCAACTGCAACCGCCGCAGTTAGCACCCAACCGTACTGGCCGAACTGCCGCATGAAGAACGCGATCAGCAAGGCTGACGAGACATAGATGCCGAGATAGGGAATTAGACCCACATAGACGATTGTCGGCACCAGAACTGACAGGACCTGGCGAATTTGCCCCCATTCCGCGAATAGCCGTCCTTTGTCGGGAGTGTTCAGAACTGAAATCAGGTTGATGGCACAAGAGATCAGAACGACGAGGCAGACATAGAACGGAAAGAAGCCGGCGCGTGGTCCTTCGTCGCCCCAGCCAATTCCGACTTTGATGCTTCCGTAGATTCCGACCAGCGCAAGGAGCGCCATGAACGCGGCCACCCCGACTTCGACACTCCGGTGGGACGGACCCGTCCCACCGGTTTCTTTGGCTGTTTGGTTCATTGTGGTCTCGCGTATCTGCGGTTGAAGTACCGCAGAATCAGTTGGTCTTGGCGAGGAAGCCGGCGTCTTTCATCAGGCCTTCGTGCAACTTCTCCGCACTAGCCACCCACTTGGCGTACTCGTCGCCGGTCATGAAGGTTGTATTGAAGGCGCCGTCGCTCATCAACTTTTTCCACTCGGGCGTCTCACGCACTTTATTGAACAGATCGACATAGTAGGCAACCTCGTCCTTACTGACGCCCGGCGGCATGAAGTAGCCGCGCAGCATCAGATACTCGACGTCGAGACCCTGCGACTTGCAGGTCGGGATGTCGTTCCACGACATGTCGTTGGTGATCTTCTCGTGATAATCAAGTTTCTTGCTGTCGAAGACGCAGAGTGGCCGCAACTTGCCGGCACGCCAGTGCGCCACCGCCTCGATCGGATTGTTGACCGTCGAATCGACGTGACCGCCAACCAACTGCACCGCTACCGCGCCACCGCCTTTGTAGGGAATGTAGGTCATCTTCTTGCCCGTCGCCTTTTCAAGCGCGACGGTGATGATCTGGTCTTCCTGCTTGGAGCCGGTGCCGCCCATCTTGAACTGGTTATCCGGCGCGGCCTTGATGGCGTTGATGTAATCCTTCGCGGTCTTGTATGGCGTATCGGCGTTGACCCAGAGGATAAATTCGTCGAGCGCCATCATCGCCACGGGCGTGAGATCCTTCCAGTTGAAGGGAATGCCAGTGGCAAGCGGGGTCGTGAACAGGTTTGACAGTGTGATGATTAACTTGTGGGGATCACCTTTGGCGTTTTTCGCCGCCAGGAACCCTTCGCCGCCCGCACCACCTGACTGGTTGATGACGACAACCGATTGCTTGGACAGGTTGTGTTTGGTGATGATGCCCTGCATGACGCGGGCCATCTGATCGGCGCCGCCACCGGTGCCTGCGGGGACTATTATTTCGATGGGCTTGGTCGGCTCCCATGCCTGGGCCGGCATCGACACCGCGACCGCCCCACCCAAACACGCAGCAGCAAAGCCTAAAGTCTTGCAAGTAGTACGCATTTTCACTCCTCCCTGAGTCCTCCGTTCGGCCGATCTTCCGCCGGCTCGGCGTTTTTTATCACCCTTGATTGCATTGTAGCGGGAATAGCCCAAAGCATAAATAGTACATATTCGCTAGTCGTTATTGGCGCGCCGTTGTGCTGGGCTTTTTGCCACTCCTTCACGCCTTTGCCGGGAACATCTATCGCAGCGCAACAAGGGCACCCTTCCAAAGCGCCCGGTCAGATACGGCAGGAGTACGAAGTAATGTAATTAAAGACAATGCGGCCGCAGCGACCTGCCGATTATTCGCTCGATCGCGTATGCAAGCTTCTGTTTTAATGCAACTTTCCGCAACGAGCTGCGCGAGCGGATCCTACGGGCAACGATGACCACATTCGCTTTCGCAGTCTTCGTGATGTCACGCTAATTCGTTTTTTGCCACATTGTCTTCGAAGTACCGGTGCAGCGCGGCTCAGTCTAATTTTCTTTTTTAAAACTGCCCGGAAATGATAAACGCCAACAAGCGCACCCAAATTTTAGGCACGTCACCTCCTTTGGCACGTTCGACGTAAAATCATTTTTCATCGGGTACGAGCCCAGCGCATACCCAACTTTAGTGGTACTTGGCTGCTGGGGTCTGACCGCAACGCACGCATGCAACGCTCGATCTCTCGCCATTGTGATCACTGAGAGCCGTCGCGAGGGTGCAAGATAAATCGCTCAAAATCTGCAGTGGGAAGATTACTCACAGCAATCATATTCGGAAAAAATTTGTTTCGGTGAACTTGGCATAAAGCCCGACAAAGATTTGGGAGGGGGTCACAGTCAATGAGTTGGGTCGACAGGTCATTGCCGGTAGCGCGTTCAATTGAGGATGTACAATATTTTCTGCAAATCACGCTGCTGACGTTCTTTGCGTACTTGATCAGCGCGGAGCTGGGTTTTTTCGTCGGCACACTTTCTGACAAGATTTTCGCACCATTTTGGCCTCCCAACATCGTTCTGTTGTCCGCGTTGCTGCTCGTTCGTCCCGGTCAGCGCTGGATCAGCATTCTTGCAGCATTCTCCGCGCATGTGATTGCCGAGACAAGAATCGGCATGCCGGTCTTTCAACTCATTGCCGCGTTTGCCACCAATTTCGCGGTCGCGGCGCTCAGTGCCGCTGCCGTTCAACGCCAGCTTCGTGAACGGCCATTGTTTACGACATTTCATGACACGGTAAATTTCATCGTCATCGTTGGTTTCGTCTGCCCCGCCGTTGTTGCGCTTGCAGGCGCTTTCGTTCCGATTCTCGGTGGCAGCGCACCCGGCGATTTCTGGAATTTTTGGACGCAATGGTTTGCATCAAATGCGTTAGGGAACCTTACTCTTGGCCCGCTCGCACTTGTGCTCATAACTGAAGGTCGGCACACGTTCTGGTCGGCAAATTCCGCACGACAAGCGGAAGCATTGGTGATTGGCGCATTGCTTGTCGTCGTGTGCTCAATCGCCTTTGATCGATCAGCCGGCCAAATCACGCATTCGTTTCTGCCGGCTCTTCTTTACTTGCCGGTCCCTTTCGTTCTTTGGTCTGCATCGCGCTTCGGCGTCAAAGGCGCAAGCGCAGCAATTCTTGTTGTGGGCATTGTTCTGATCTGGCGATCTCTCAATGGCTCCAGTCTGTTTCTGACCGGCACGCCCGAAGCGAATGTCTTCGCGCTGCAGGCTTTTCTCATATGCCTCGCCATACCGGCATTGTTGCTGGGCTCTTCTCTCGAAGAGGCACGCCAGGCAAACCAGCGATTACGTCAGGACGAAGAGCGGATGGCTTTCGTAGCGGCCGCAGCCGATATCGGCCTTTGGCAGTACAATTCTCGCAGCGGCTCTTGTTGGGCCACCGATCATTGCCGCTCGATGCTTGGGCTGCAAGAAGACTCTCCGGTCACGCGCGACGCCATTCTTTCTGTCGTTCATCCCGATGATCGCGCATTCGTGCACGATGCTATCGTTGGTATTCGTGACGCCGAAGTACCCGCGGAATTCCGAGTTGTCATGCCGGATGGCCAGATGAAGTGGCTTCTGGCCAATCGTTCGATCAACCGCGACGCTAGCGGCACAGTGCTGAATACAAGTGGAGTTGTCACCGACATAACGATGTGCAAGAAAGCCGAAGCCGAAGCCGAAGCGCAACGGCAGGAACTCGCGCATCTCATGCGGGTATCCCAGGTCGGCGCTTTATCGGGTGGCTTGGCGCACGAGCTTACACAACCGCTGACAGCGATTTTGGCGAACGCTCAAGCCGCGCGAGCGATGCTTGCGGGTAAGCCACGTGATTTGAAAAATCTGGCTGAGGCTCTTGACGATATCATCGCAGAAGACTTGCGCGCCGGAGAGATCATTCAGCGGTTGCGGACCTTGCTAAAGAACCGAAAGGTAGAAGCCGAGGCAATAAACATCCACAATCTTATTGATTCGACACTGCACATTCTTAATAGCGAACTGATCAGCCGGCACGTCAAAACCAAAGTGATAGTCGCCGGTGATGTGGTTGCGGTCGAGGGCGATCCCGTTCAACTACAGCAGGTCCTGCTGAATCTCGTAATGAATGCATTGGAGGCCATGACGAAAACGGATACCCGGCGTCGTATACTCACGCTAACGTCCCAATGTATTAACGACCAAATCGAAGTCAGTGTCATCGATCAAGGAGCCGGCATCGACGCCAACGACGAGCCCAGGCTCTTCGATGCTTTCTTCACGACAAAGGAACGCGGATTAGGATTGGGTCTGTCGATATGCTCGACCATCATCGAACGGCACGGTGGTTCGCTGAGTCTGCGCAATAACGCCGATGGCGGCACGATCGCACGGTTCTGCTTGCCAGCGCGATGCGCGAAAGGCGGTTAGCATGGGCACGGCAGATTTTGCAGTTTACCTGATCGATGATGATCCGGGCGTACTGAAGGCCTTAGGCAGGCTGCTTCAAACCGCTGGTTACAAGACGAAGGCCTTTTCTTCGTCGGAAGCATTTCTTGATGAGCATGACCCGTCAGTACCGGGCTGCGCGGTGCTCGATCTGGCGATGCCCGGCCTCGACGGACTTGAGCTGCAGCAAACGCTGGCGCACCAGGCGGCCGACCGACCTATTATTTTTCTCACCGCGCACGGCAACGTTCCAAAGAGCGTCAGAGCAATGCGTGCGGGCGCGGTAGATTTCCTTCTAAAGCCGGTCAAGCGCGACGACTTGTTGCAAGCGGTGAAGCGAGCTGCCAACCAGGACAGGCTCACGCGCCGCGCGTATGCCGAACGCAAGACAATTCACGCGCTCCTTGAAAAACTGACGCCGCGCGAGCGGGAAGTTCTGACACATGTCATCGCCGGCCGCCTCAACAAGCAAATCGCAGCGGATCTGGGAACGGTTGAAAAAACAATCAAGGTTCACCGCAGCCGTATGATGGCAAAGATGGGGGTGCGCACCGTGGCGGAGCTTGTGCGCCTGACGGAAAAAGTCTCCCTGCAACCTCGGCTGCCGGCGGCGGATTTGGCCTAAAGGCCAACTCGACGAGTTGGCTGAATAAGGCGCAAGTTTCTATCCATGCTGATCGCGATCGTGGACGATGATTCGTCGGTGCGCAAAGCGCTGGCACGCGTGCTGTCGACTCGCTCCTTCGAGACCGAAATGTTCGGCTCGGCGCGCGAATTTGTGACCTCTTCCCGGCTCAGCAGTTTCGATTGTCTGATTCTGGATCAACATATGCCCGATATCACAGGGCTCGACCTGCAAATTCATCTTCGCCGCATCGGCGTTGTCATCCCGACAATCGTCATTTCAGCGCACAACGAAGCGGAAGTCCGCCAAAAGTGCATTGCAGCGGGCGCCAATTCCTATCTTGTGAAACCAATCGATAGCAACGACTTGGTCAACGCAATCAACAGCGCCCGGGCACAACTTAAGGTCGGCGGTTCGCACTGACATTCCTTCTTTTTCGCCGAGTGCCGAATGTGGCGATTGGACCACAGTCCAATAGCGCAGGCACGCCCCGCCAACTAGCGTAAATTGGAGCAAAATGAATTGGTTACGTCTGTATTTGCGACGGTGGGCCCAACCCACTGCCAAAGGACATTCGTCTATGGCATCCGCCACGTCTGCAGGGCCGGACAACATCACGTAAAGTCGCGGCAAATAGAGGCCACGACGACAAGCGACGGGGTCAACAATGTCCATTCGCGCTCTTCACAGACAGACAAGCTATCGCGTGCTTTCAAAGGCATTGATGGTGTTGGCACTCCCTGCGTTTCTTGCGGCGTGTAAGCCCGCAGAGGAAACAGCAGCCCCGACGGCCCGTCCCGTTCGGACCGTCACGATCGACAAGCGTCAAGCTGGCGTGCCGATCACCCTGACTGGCCGAATTGAAGCAGAGGACGAAGTCGCACTCGCATTCCGCATCTCGGGCCGGGTGCTTGAGAACGATCGCAAGCTTGGGGATCGGATCGAGCCCGGGCAGGTGGTGGCGCGACTTGAATCGCAGAACGAGCGCAACGCTTTGCGGGCGGCACAGGCCAATCTCGTCGCGTCCGAAGGACAATTGACGCAAGCCCGCAATCATTTCGAACGGCAAGACACGCTCCTCAAGCAAGGCTGGACGACGCGCGCGAACCACGACCAGGCCAAACAGGCGCTGCAAACCGCCGAATCGCAGGTCGATGCTGCGGAAGCCCAAATGAAAACTGCATACGACCAGGTGAGCTTTACCGAGCTCAAAGCGGACGCACCCGGAGTGGTCACGACAGTCGGTCCTGGCGCGGGCGAGGTCGTGCAGGCGGGACAGATGATTGTCAGGGTTGCACGCCGCGACGGGCGCGATGCGGTATTTGACGTCCCCGCGCAAGTGATCCGGACAGCGCCAAGCGATCCCCGGATCACCGTGTGGCTTACCGAAGACCCGAAAATAACGGCAACCGGTCGCGTGCGCGAAGTTGCGCAACAGGCTGATCCTGTGACGCGCACTTTCGCGGTCAAGGTCGGTCTGAATGATCCTCCCCCGGCAATGCGACTTGGCGCAACCGTCACAGGGCGCATGGAAGTCGATTCCGTTCCCATCATCGACATCCCTGCAACGGCATTGACAAAATTCAATAGTCAGCCGGCGGTCTGGATCGTCGATCCGTCGAACCGCACTGTCTCAATGCGCAATATCGATGTGCTGCGTTATGACCCGGCAAGGGTCACTGTCTCGGGCGGGCTTACGGTCGGAGAGGTGGTCGTCACCGCCGGCGTGCAAGCCCTGCATCCAGGCCAGAAGGTCCGCCTGCTCGGGTCGGAGCCGTAATATGGGCTTCAATCTCTCGGAGTGGGCGCTCAACAACCGATCGCTGACCGTCTACCTGATGATCGTGGCAGTGCTCGCCGGCCTTTTTGCCTTTGTCAGGCTGGGGCGCAACGAAGACCCGTCATTCGTCATCAAGACAATGGTGGTGCAGGCTGCATGGCCCGGCGCCAGTGTCGACGACACGCTCAAACAGGTCACCGAGCGGCTCGAACGCACGCTGCAGGAAACACCAAAACTCGACTTCTTGCGCAGCTTCACGCGTGCGGGCGTGACCACGATCTTCGTCACGCTCAAGGACAATACGGGCGCCAGGGAAATTCCGGACATCTGGTACCATGTCCGCAAGAGCATCGGCGACATGCGCCACACCCTTCCGGTGGGCGTCATCGGGCCGGGCTTCAATGATGAGTTCGGCGACACGTTTGGGATCATCTATGGTTTCACCGCTGACGGCTTCACCCACAGAGAGCTTCGCGACTATGTAGAGGACGTCCGTTCGAAGCTGCTGCACGTGCATGACGTTTCGAAGATCGAAATTCTGGGCGCCCAGGATGAAAAGATCTTCGTCGAATTCTCGATAGAAGAACTGGCCAGCCTTGGCATTGACCGTTCCGCTTTGGTTTCGGCACTGCAGGCGCAGAACGTTGTACAGCCGGCGGGTACGATCCAGACCGGAAACGAAACGCTGTCACTTCGTGTGTCGGGGGCGTTCCGGTCCGAGCAAGACGTAGCGAACCTCAACTTCTCGTTCGGCGGACGCATGCTGCGCCTGAGCGACATCGCGCAGATCCGGCGCGGCTTTGCCGATCCTCCACAGCCGTTGTTTCGAGTCAACGGTCAGCCAGCCATCGGTCTCGCCATTGCCATGCGCGAGGGTGGCGACATCCTGGCTCTCGGCAAGAACATCACGCGCGCAGTTGCCGAAGCCACCGCGAATTTGCCGGTCGGCATAGAAGCCAAACTCGTTGCCGATCAGGCGGCAACGGTCGACAGCGCCATTTCAGAGTTCATGACCTCGCTATGGCAGGCGGTCGCGATCATCCTTGTGGCGAGCTTCGTCAGCCTCGGTGTCCGTCCCGGTCTGGTGATCGCGACTGCCATCCCCCTGACGCTGGTCGTGGTATTTTCCGTGATGCAGATATCCAGCATCGATATGCAGCGCATCTCGC
This sequence comes from Pseudolabrys sp., assembly GCA_035519415.1. Lineage (GTDB taxonomy): Bacteria > Pseudomonadota > Alphaproteobacteria > Rhizobiales > Xanthobacteraceae > Pseudolabrys. The sequence continues at coordinate 15,177 of DATIWJ010000072.1, read as the reverse complement.
TGGGCGCGCTCATTATCGCGCTCGCTCTGATGGTCGACGATGCGATGACGACCACCGACGCCATGCTTACCCGGTTGGCGCAGGGCGACGACAAGGTGCAGGCCGCGACCTTCGCATTCCGTACCTATGCCTTCGCGATGCTCGCCGGGACACTGGTGACGATCGCAGGCTTCGTCCCCGTCGGTTTCGCGGCCAGTGGCGCGGGTGAGTATACATTTACACTCTTTGCCGTCGTCACAATCGCGTTGATAGCGTCCTGGTTCGTCGCCGTTCTGTTCGCCCCGCTGCTGGGGGTCGCCATTCTGACCCCTCCCAAGACTGCGAAGTCATCAGAGCCCGGTTGGGTATTTCGGACCTATCGGGCGTTCCTCACCGCGGCACTGCGGGTGAAATGGCTGACGATCGCGATAACCCTCGCGATGTTTGCAGCGTCCATATTCGCGATACGGCTTATTCCCAATCAGTTCTTCCCGGCGTCGGACCGGCCTGAACTGCTGGTCGACATGACGCTGCCGCAGAATGCTTCGATCTTTGCCAGCGAGACCGTCGCGCGCCGGTTCGACGAGGTCCTCAAGGGTGACCCGGATGTCGCACGTTGGAGCACCAATGTTGGACGCGGCGCGATCCGTTTCTATCTGCCGCTGAACGTCCAGCTTCCGAACAACTTCTTCAGCCAGGCCGTCGTCGTCGCCAAGGACGTTCCCGCACGCGAGCGCCTGAGGGAGAAGCTCGAGAAGATTTTGGCCAACGAATTTCCCAGTCTCACCAGCCGTGTGTCTACGCTGGAGCTCGGCCCGCCGGTCGGATGGCCGGTGCAGTATCGCATCAGCGGACCAGAGATCCCGAAGGTGCGAGACATCGCCCTGAAACTCGCCCAGGTCGTCGCAACGAACCCGCAGGTCGTACACGTCAATTTCGACTGGTTCGAGCCGGCGCGACAGGTGCGCATTCAGATCGACCAAAACGAAGCGCGCCTGTTGGGTTTGAGTTCGCAGGCGCTCGCGGGCGTGCTCAATACGGTCATCTCGGGCAGCCCGATCACCCAGGTGCGCGACGACATCTATCTGGTCGACGTCGTCATGCGCGCGACCGACGAGCAGCGTGTTTCGCTTGAGACGCTGCGTTCCATTCAGGTCCCGCTGCCGAACGGACGAACGGTGCCGCTGAGCCAATTTGCGACATTTGCATACGATCAGGAGCAGCCCCTGGTCTGGCGTCGCGACCGGGTTCCGACCTTGACCGTGCAGGCGGATGTCAAAACCGGCGTGCTCCCGGAAACCGTGATCGACGCGTTGGCGCCGTCCATCGCGGAGCTGTCCAAGACGCTGCCGCGGCCCTACCAGATCGTGGTAGGCGGCGTGGTCGAGGACAGCGCGAAGGCGCAGGCCTCGGTGATTGCAGTCGTGCCGGCGATGTTCGTGATCATGTTCACCGTGCTGATGGTCCAGCTGCGGAGCTTCGCGCGTCTCTTCATCGTTCTCAGCGTCGGACCGCTCGGATTGATCGGCGTGGTTGGAGCGCTGTTGCTGTCCGGCAAGCCACTCGGATTCGTCGCGATCCTCGGCATTCTGGCGTTGCTGGGGATGATCACAAAAAATGCCGTGATCCTGATCGGGCAAATTGAAGCCGAGCGGAGTGAGGGCAAAAGCGTTTGGCAGGCAACGGTCGACGCAAGTAGCACGCGCTTCCGCCCCATCATGCTGACGGCAATCTCGACGGTCCTCGGCATGATTCCGATCGCCCCGACGGTATTTTGGGGGCCGATGGCTTTCGCGATTATGGGAGGATTGTTGGTCGGAACAATTCTCACGCTGATCTTTTTGCCGGCGCTGTACGTGGCCTGGTTCGGCGGAAAAGAGAATTCTTCAGAAAGTCCAGCGCGTGCATAGAGCTGCAGACGAGGTAACTGCAAACGACCGTTTACACACATCGCACTGCTTACGACATCCGATTTGAGCGCTCCGATTATGTCTGAACTTGCAATCGTCCTCGTACTGCTCGCCGCCGCGATTGTAATGTTCGCGATCAACAAGCCTCGCCTGGATGCCGTCGCGCTTATCATGCTCGTGGCGTTGCCCCTCACCGGGGTACTCTCGATGGGTGAGGCGCTCGCCGGCTTCAGTGATTCAAACGTGGTCCTCATCGCCGCGCTGTTTGTGATCGGAGACGGTCTGGTGCGCACGGGCGTTGCACAGCGACTGGGCGACTGGTTGATCGCAAAAGCGGGGAGCAACGAAGTTCGACTGATCGTTCTTCTCATGATGGTCGTCTGCGCGCTTGGCGCAACGATGAGCTCAACGGCCGTTACGGCAATTTTTATTCCGGTTGCGCTGCGCATTTCACAAAGCACCGGTATAGGACCCGGCCGACTGATGATGCCGCTCAGTGTCGCCGCGCTCATTAGCGGCATGATGACGCTTGTTGCGACCGCTCCGAACCTGGTCGTCAACAGCGAGCTCGAACGTCATGACGTGCCGGGCTTTCACTTCTTTAGCTTCACGCCTTTCGGGCTTCCCATTCTCGTTCTGGGCATCCTCTACATGACCTTTGCGCGCCGCTGGCTGCCCGAAACGGGACGCGAGACGAAAGCCGCCGATCGGCCGAGCTTTTCCACCTGGATCGATGAATATCGACTTGCCGACCGCGAATACCGTCTGGGGATAACGGATCAATCGCCGCTCGTCGGCAAGACGCTGGAGAATCTAGATCTGCGGCAATCGTCCGGTGCAAGTATTGTCGCTCTCGAACGTAACCGCGGATTGTCGCGCGAGATACTTCGGCCCTCCGCAAAAATGCAGCTGCAGGCAGGCGACGTATTGTTGATTGACCTTTTCGAACCTGGAAGCCACGTCGAAACGCTGCGCAAGCAATACGCGCTCGAGGAAATGCCGCTGAGTGGAGTTTATTTCACCGACCGATCGCAAGAGATCGGGATGGCGGAAGTCATTCTGCCTGCGAGCTCGGAGCTCATCGGAAAATCGGTGGTTGAAGCCAAGTTCCGTAATCGTTTTGGAGTGACAGTGATCGGACTGCGGCGCGATGACGTAGCGCATGATCGCGATTGCCTGAACGAAGTGAGAGATCCCGAGGTTTTGTTCGGCAGAAGACTGCCGTTGCCTAGAACGATCCGAAAGCGGACCCGAGCACGATAACCGCCACCAGCGCGAGAATGGCGCTGACAATCCCGACCATCACGATATCGAAATAGCTCTCGCGATGTGTTGACCCACAAACGGCGAGCAGCGTCACGACGGCTCCATTATGGGGCAGACTATCGAGGGTGCCCGACGCGATAACAGCGACTCGATGAAGCAAGGCCGGATCCATGCCGATTTCCGTCGCGCGCGCCATATAGGTACTTCCCAGAGCATCAAGTGCAATCGTCAGGCCGCCCGACGCCGACCCCGTCAGCGCGGCAAGAACGTTGGTTGCGGTCGCAAGGGAGACGAGCGGACCTCCCGAGATGCCGAGCACCCAATCGCGGACCACCGCGAATGCCGGCATCTCAGCCACGACGGCGCCAAAGCCGACGAGACTGGCCACGCTCAGCGCAGGAAGCACAGAGGCGTTGGCACCCGCGTCTACTGTTTCACGCAACGTCGGCAGCCGGCCAAAATTCACAACCAAGACCGCCACTATGGCGGCGGCCAGAGCTGTGACGACCGCCCAGACACCGCCGACCGCGGCCAAGGACGTTTCGCCCCAGCGCGGCTCGGCGAGGTAGGACACGTCGAGCCTCGGCAGAATGACGAGTGACATCGCCATGTTGACGCCAATCACGACGACGAGCGGAAGCGCGGCGGCTGCCGCCGATGGCGCAACTTCGGCGGTCTTGCCATGCTCCAGTTCGGCTGGATCGAACTCATGTGCCGTCGTCGCGCGCTCCCGCGCTATTTTTGCCCTTTCAACCTGCTCGTGCCGCCCCGCGGTACTACCGTCGCCGAAATTTTGGCCAGTAAGACGCGCTTTGGCCTCGGCGCGGTTGAGCCACCACATGCCAAATCCGAGCATGATAACCGATGCAATAATTCCCAGGCCGGGCGCCGCGAACGGTGTTGTTCCGAAGAATGGCATCGGGATCGCGTTCTGGATCGATGGCGTCCCCGGCAGAGCCGACATTGTGAAAGTGGACGTCCCCAGGGCAATGGCGGCAGGCATCAAATGGCGCGGAATGCTGGCAGCACGAAAAAGTTCCTGCGCCATAGGACCGATGACAAAGAACGCAACGAAAAGACTGACGCCGCCATAGGTGACAAGCGCGCTGGCAAGCACGACTGCAAGAATTGCGCGTCCATGCCCAAGCTTGCGGATGATCAGGTCGGCGATGGCTGTTACCGATCCGCTGTCTTCCATCAACTTGCCGAAAAGCGCACCCAGCAAGAACAGCGGGAAGAACTGCGCGAGAAAGTTCGCTGCGCTGCTCATGAACGTTTGCGTCCAATGCGCCAGAAGCGGCTCGCCCGAGAAAAGAGCAGCGATCAGCGCCGCTATCGGCGCAAGAAGCAGCACGGACCAACCTCGGAAGGCGAATCCGACCAAAAGGCCGAGACCTGCCAGAATGCCCAACAAACTCATGGCTCAGCACTCCGACAACAGAACATCAATGTCGGCTGTGGAACGATGACCGAGATCATCGGCATGCGCATCCAGAAATTCGCCGGCGGCGCGACGACCCTCGGTTCGCAGCATTGTCAGGAACTCCCATTCGGCATTGAGCTTCGAGGAGTACCCGAGGTCTTTCATCATTTCCGTCATGATCCGGTGCGTGCGCATCCCGGCCCAGCGGGCACCCTCTCCTTTTCCCGGATCGGCCACTTCGCGCAGGAGCGCAATCATGCGCAGTTCCTTCATCAGCGGCGAGTTGAATGATATTTCATTCAATCGATTGAGGATCTCTGCAGCCGACCGGGGCGGTTCCGGCCGCTCACGTGGATTGATCTGCACCAGGATCGAATCGTGCGCGTCGCTTTCGCGCACGAGCGGCGTAATAGTTGGATTGCCAGCGAATCCTCCATCCCAGTAGGGTTCACCATCGATCTCGATCGCCTGAAACATTGTCGGCAAACATGCGGAAGCCAGCAGTACGTCAGCCGTAATTTCAGAATTGCGAAAGATGCGTCCGCGGCCGGTTCGTACGTTTGTCGCAGTAATGAATAACTTGATCGGCGAGCGCGCCAACCGAGCAAAGTCAATACTCTCGGCGAGAATGTCGCGTAAGGGATTAAAGCCGCGCGGATTAAGATCGTAGGGAGAAAATAGCCGCGTCATGAGATCCATGGCGACGAAGGCGGGGGACCAATCGAGCGTCCAGCGCCCTGTCAGCCGGTCAAAGGGCGTGCGCTGCAGGGGACTAAACGCTGCTGCGCGCGACACGCGCTTCCAGTATACATCGAGCGCGGCGCGTGCGCCTTCCGGCCCACCTTCAGCCCATCCGTCCGCGAGCACGGCCGCGTTCATTGCACCGGCCGAGGTGCCCGAGATCGCTACAATTGGAAGCCAGTGCTCCTCGAGAAGACGATCCACAACGCCCCAGGTGAATGCCCCATGCGAGCCACCACCTTGCAAGGCGAGATCAATCGGAAGTGAGCTGCGCTGAGTCTTTGACGGCATCGGCTGTGTACCTACTGTTGGCGTCATGGCGGAATTTCGTCCACGGTACTCTAAGACCGTCTGCTGGCCGGGCCGCGTTACGCTAGTGACCGGTGAGCATTGTTCCAATGAGAATAACGGTCAACGCCAGAAGCAGCACACCAGCCATTTGCCATTGACGCAGATACCAGTCTGTCCGCTCGGCGAGCGTGCCCAAAATATCAGCAGTGCGCGTCGCGCTGTTTCCCGCGGCGAGGACATCTCCTTCCGGTACATGCGGCAGCATGTATCCCCAGCGCCAAAGTCCAATCGCCAAGAGCCCGCCGATCAGAACCGGCCAAAGTGCCGCCCAAAGCTCTTTCGGAGCGAGAGCATCGAGCAAAGGTCCGGCGCCAGCTTGCGCAAACAACACCCAAGGCAACACGATGGCACCGACTGCAATCGCGAGCCAGGGCAACGCGGCCCGGACGGATGTCGCTGTCTGCGAAGCGTTGAGCACGAGGCAGCGCAAGAAATGAAACATCAGGAGCGTGCTTCCAATGGCTGAAAGGATTGCGAACGCGCCAACGATGCCGTCGCCCAGCGGAGCCTTTACCGCGAGCTTTGCCAACGCACCTCCTGTCAAAGGCAGGCCACCGAGTCCGATCGCCAGCACGGCGGCAGGCAGCAGCACCATCCAAAAGCCGCGCACTTTGCTGGGCATGCCGACACCGAGCGCGAGGAACAGCCCGCCTTTGACCAATATGTGATTGGTTGCATAGAAGGCCGCGGCGACAGGCACGCCTGAATCGGCTGTAACAAGGCCCACACCAAAAACGGTAGCGAGCATCCCCATCTGGCTTACGCTGGAATATGCCAGCACTGTCTTTGGATTTGACTGGGTTATCCCGACCGCAACGCCATAAAACGCCGAGAACAAACCGGCGGCGACAAGTAACTCGCCCCAACCCGTCAGCGCGGCGTCGAACGGCAGGAAGCGGATGAACCCGATTACGCCGGCCTTTACAGCTGCTCCGCTGAGCACTGCTGCGGCGGGGATCGGTGCAACCGTGTATGTCAGTGGCATCCAAACATGAAAAGGGAACAGCCCGATCTTGAGGCCAAACCCCAGGATGAGGAATGCCAAAGCGGGATCGCACCAAGCCGATGTTGGTAGGGCCGCTACCGCGTCACGAATAAGCAGGCTGCCATCCGGGCTCCCCACAGCCAGAAACACAAAGCCCATCAGAAGGAAAGCCTCGCCGAGCACGGCCAAAGAGATATAAAGCGCCCCCGCTCTCCTGGCGGCAGGAGTGTCGTCAAATACGACAAGCCCGTAGGCCGCGAGACTGACCAGCGTAAAAAACAAATAGAAGCCCACCATGTCGGCGGCCATGAAGACGCCGAGACTGCCCGTCAAGGTCATCAGCCACCACGTCGCAAAACGTCCGCCGTTCGACTGTGAGCGCAGCCATGCCCCTGCGTAAACGCCCGCTGCACTCCAGAGCAGCGCAGCCGTTCCGAGCAGCATCGCTCCGGCTCTATCGATCGCAAGCGTCAGGCCGAGCAGCGCTTGTGGCAGCACCAAAGTCGAACCATCGCTCGAAAAAATCGCAGCCACAAGCGCGGGCAATGGCGCAAGCGGCAACAGCGTCGGCATTCGATCGCGGATGCGAGCTGATACGCATGCCGCCAGCATTGCCAGCGGCACCGCGATTGTGAGAGCGAGTAACGCCCCTGCGCTCATCGCGTGATAACTCCCAGAACTTCCGGGCGACCGACTTGAAGCAGTTCGGACGGTTGCAGCGGAACCAGACCGAGCAGAACCGCACATAGCGCAAGCGTCAGCGCCACGATTTCACGACCTCGAGATACCGGTCTTGCTAACTTCAGTGGAGCACTGGCACTACCAAGTGCTTTCCCCAACACCATGAAAACGTAACCGCCCGCGAGCAAGCCACCCACGAGCATCACGACCGCCCACCACCATTGCCCTTCCATGACCGTCGCCAGCAACAGCAGCCATTTCGCGACAAAGCCACCGCTCGGTGGCACTCCCATGAGAGACAGACCTGCAAGTCCGAAGGCGATCACGGTGATCGGAATCACGCGGTTGATACCGCCAAACTCCGCAATCCGATCGTGGCCAAGGGTTTCGGCAATCAGCCCCGCGGCCATAAACATCGACGCTTTTGCAAAAGCATGCGAGAAAAGTTGCAGCCAACCGCCGGTCCAGGCGACGCTGTCCCACGGTTCATTTCCTGCGGTGAGCGGAAAAATGAAAAACAGGTAGCCGATCTGGGCAATCGTCGAGTAGGCGATCAGCAGTTTCAGCCGTTGTTGGCGCAGTGCAAGAATACTTCCGAAGAGGACGGCGCCGGCACCGAGCGTTCCAAGAATTTGGCCTGAAGCAACATTCATGAGACCGGGCATGGCGTCGAACCAGAGCCGCGCGATCAAGAAGAAGGAACCCTTCACGACAAGTGCCGAAAGCACGGCACTCCCAGGCGCGGGCGCGCCGGCGTGGGCCGGCGGCAGCCACAAATGCAACGGGAACAGCGCCGTCTTTGCCAGCAATCCCATTGTCATCAACGAGGCCGCGATCCAGGCAACCGGCTCCGGATGCACGCGGCCAGACAGCATTGCAATGTCGAGAGTGCCGTAGGCGCCGTAGATCAGCACCGTTCCAAGCAGATAAAGGACCGAGCCGAATAACGCGAATAGCATATACCGCAGCGCGGCCTTGATGGTTTCCTGGTAACCTTTAAGGGATACGAGCGGCACTGCGGCAAAAGTCAGTAACTCGAGGGCGACGTAGAGATTAAAAAGATCGTCGCCCAGCACGACCGTATTGAGCCCGCTCCAGATACCCAACAACAGAATCCAAAACACCTGCGAAGCGCGGGTCTCGGGGGATCCGCGCGGCTGGCCGAACTCTCCGCGGGCAAAAAGCCCGGTCGCACAAATGACGATGGCAGTTGTGAGCATCATCGCCGCCGAAATGCCATCGGCGCGCAGCGCAATGCCCAGCGGCGGATGCCAGCCCCCGACGATGTAAACGAGTGATTGCTGGTCTCGCCAGACCAAACCGATGACCGCGGCGGCTATAACGAGGCCCGCGGGCAGAAGAACCATCGCAATGCGTTCTACGCAACGCCCACCCGCCGCCAGGGACAGCAGAATGCCGATCACCGGCAACATAATCGCCAGGACAAGCAGATATCCGTTCGCTGTCGTCTCGTCGGGTATCACTAACGGCCCCCATCCGTGCCAGCGCTCGGCGGATCATCCGAATCGATCGTGGCTTCGCCTGTCTCCGCATAGAGGCGCAACAGCAGCACAACGGCCATCGTCGTAGCCGAAAACGCGACAACAATTCCGGTGATAACCAGAGCCTGCGGGACGGGGTCGCTATGAAGCCCGGCTGCCGCGCCTCTTCGCGCAATGACACCGAACAGGAGAAACACGCCGGTTCCGAGGACGTTGAAAGCGAGAATTTTTCGCAGCACTTGTGGCTTTGTGATGAGGCCAAATAATCCGAGGCCCACCATGGCTGCGCCGCAATACGCAAACAACGCGATCGAATTCATGGCTGCTGCATCCGGTCAGGCGGACCAGCGACCAGCAGACCAAGCGTTACGCCGATAGATAATGTCAGTGTGGCCTCGGCGATAACAATCAATGGCTTGGCGTAGTCAGGCGGATACGCGAGAAAGGCGCCGGCAAATACAAATCCTAAAAGTCCTATTGCAACAAAGATCACCGGCCCCACCACCAGCAGCAACCGTACGCAGCGCAGGCTGATCGCAGGGACAGGTTGCAGACGCGCAATCATCACGAGGAGCCACATCGCAGCCAGAACCGTGCCGCCCTGGAACGCGCCGCCCGGGTAACTGGCACCAGTCCAGAACATATAAATTCCGATCATGATCCCAATTGGCGGCAGCAGCTGTGCCAGAAACACCAGGATGCTGCTCGGTTCAGCATAGAGTCGCAGCCCAGGCACCCCGCCCCACACGCGGTCGGGCGCCAAAGACCAGACACCGATCAGTGCAAGCAGCAAAACGACCTTCTCAAGCAACGTGTCGAATGCGCGAAAGACGAAGAGAACAGCCGCGACCGGATTGCCGAGAGCGCTTTGTGCCAAGTTGTCCATGACCGCCGGAGCAAGCGAAGGCGCGACCTCCGGCCGGGAAAGGACGAGGGTCCCCAGCGCAGCAGATACCAGGACGCAAAAAGTTCCTGCCGCCAGCAGCGTGGGCAACCCGGGTTCCTCGCCGGAGCCCTCGGATTCCCGTAGGCGCGCGACCGCACCGAGCAGCAGCATACCCGTCAACCCGCCACCGATCGCGGCTTCGGTCAGCGCCACATCCACAGCGGAAAGTCTGATCCAGGCGATTGCGATCAGCAGTCCGTAAATCATGAAAAGCAGGACGGCAGTAAAAGCGGCGCGTGCAACAAGGGTCCCCACCGCAATTGCGAGGATCAATATGACGAACGCGATTTCAAGGATAAACGGGGGTGTCATCTTTGCTCTCCGTCCCGGCGCGCCAATTGTGCAACAAGCTGCGATACGATCGCGCCGGACAATTGGACAAATATCCAAACGCAGAGCAATTTCAGCGCGCCAAGCAATCCTTCGGCCTGCGGCAATAATCCAAAAACAATCAATCCGAGACCGAGATTGTCCACTTTTGTCAGGGCGTGGAGGCGCGTCATGGTATCCGGGAAGCGCAACAACCCGATCGTGCCGGCCATAAAAAAGAATGACCCCGCCGACACAGCAACGATTGTGAAAATATTGAGCGTGAGCGTCATGCGCGGTCTGCTACGTTTGGCGGCTTGATCTGCGCACTCGACGCATCGCGAAGAAACGCAACTGCTGCGAAGACGGCGAGCAGCGCAAGCATCAAGGCGACATCTACAATGGAGGCGTTTTCAGTCACAGTAGCCACAAGAAGCAACACAGCCACTCCGCCCGAGCCAATCAACTGAGCCGACAACATGCGGTCGGTGTCGCTTGGGCCGCGAAGAACGCAAAACAAGCCAAGTGCAACCATGGCCAATACAAAGCCTGCGGCGCCAAAAAGAAAGTTAGCCATCGCCATTTCCTCCCAGTGCGCTGGTCAACAGCGCTTCCTCGGCCGCCAACTGCTCGGCGACCGGCTGGGTTTCATCGAGGCAATGAACAACGAGACCGCCGCTGCCATCCGGACCCGACGGCAGCGTGCCCGGCAGCAGGCTCGTCATCGTGCAAAAGATATTTCGCATCGTGCCGGACGGAAGGCGCGGCCGATAGATCACGTAGCCTGGTCGCAACGGCAATCGAGGGTCGAGCGCGCGCCATGCGACGTCCACCCCAGCGACAATCGACTGGTACAAAAAGCGCAAAACGAGTTTGGCAAGCGCAATGGGACGAAGGCGGATCGTTGCCGGCGGCAGCAAGCGCAGGCTAACCCAGGCCACAATCACCGCAGCGAACAATCCTACAAAAATATCCGTAGGCTTCGTGCCTGCGACGACAATCCAGAACACAAGAAAGCCCGCAACCCGCACAAGTGCAACGCGGAGCATATTGCCTCCAAAATTGCCTTCGCGCCGGTCAGCTGGAAACGATCGCCCGGCCTCTCTTTCCATAGAATTTTCCCAAATCTAGTCGCAGAGAATCTCCGCAGTCTATTGGACCCAAGGCCTAGTGCATTGCCGTTTAGCGCCTCTGGCACGGAGCTTTTTATTCAGGGGAATCCAGAGCGTTCAGCGTCAAATTGACTGCATATCGCCGTGCCGGTTGCAAGCTCACGTCCCACGCCTGCCAAACAGCGCAGAATTCCTTTGAGGACCAAATCGCCGCGCGATAGAACCATAACAGGTCGCGAACCCGCCTTTTCAAACCGCAACAATGACTGCGAATACCAACCAACAGCCCCCAACGGCGATCGCTTTTCCCGTCCTGGCGATCGCATTTATTTTTTTGGCACCATTGATCGGCTTCGATGCCGGTACGCAGCCGCCGTCGAGCTCGTCGCTTGCACTTTCAGTGGCAATGGTCGTCATTATGCTCGGCGCTGTTTTTGCAGCCGTGCATCATGCCGACGTCATCGCGCATCGCATCGGAGAGCCGTTCGGAACGCTCGTTCTGACGCTGGCGGTCACCGTCATCGAGGTCGCCCTCATCGAGTCGATTGTGTTGACACCAGGCAGCTCGCCCGCATTGGCTCGCGACACTGTGTTTGCTGTCATTATGGTCGTATGCAACGGCCTGGTGGGCTTGTGCATTCTTTGGGGCGGGCTGCGACATCACGAGCAGGAATTCCAGGCGTCCGGCGCCAGTGTGTACCTCACCGTGCTCGGAGCGCTTTCAATTCTCACGCTTGTGCTTCCCAATTACACAGCCACGACAACCGGTCCTTATTTCTCGAACGCGCAATTGGTGTTTGTCAGCATCATAACCATCATTCTTTATGCCGCTTTCTTGTTCATCCAGACGTCCCGGCATACGGACTATTTTCGTGCGGAGGATACCGCACCGAATGAACATCACATTTATCCATCCAACAGGACCGTGTTCGTCAGCGCGATCATGCTCTTGGTGGCATTGTGCGGCGTGATCCTTATCGCGAAAAAATTTGCAATTATCTTGGAAATTGGTCTCTCCCGTATTGGCGCTCCGCCGGCTGTCGCAGGCATTGTCATCGCCGTGGTGGTCTTGGCGCCCGAAAGCATTACGGCGGTTCGCGCAGCCCAGCGCAATGAATTGCAGAAGAGCCTCAATCTCGCGCTAGGCTCGTCCTTGGCAACAATCGGCCTGACAATCCCGGCCGTTGCAATCACCAACGTCTTTATCGGCAAACAGATCGAGATAGGCCTTTCAGAACGTGACACATTGCTCCTTGGGCTCACACTCTTCTTGAGCTTGCTCACATTTGGCTCTGGCAGGACCAATATTCTTGCCGGGCTCGTTCACCTTGTTGTTTTCGCGACTTTCTTGTTTCTGGTCTTCGTTCCGTAGTCGACCGCGTTTGCCCGCGCTAGCGCACAAAGCTAAAATACTTTTCCCAAAAAGCATTACGAGAATGAAATGCCGCCGTGCCGGTCACGACAACGGCAACGAGCAAGAACAGCGTGATGGCGTACTTGACCCACGGCCGCGAAGAGCCTGCCGTTTGAGGTCGTTTTAAATCCGGTTCGGCCACTTGCGCTCTCCCAACACGTCTCTTTCCGGGCGTGTACCCCAAGCGACTTGCGGCCGGCGAGCGAGAAGATTGCCCCAAAGGCCAACGACATTCTTTCGGTCTGTTGGATAGTATATCGGACATTGCAGCGCTTAGGGTAACTTGAACTCACAATGTTGCGGGTGCTCCAAAAAGCCTTGCGGCCGTCGCGAAATGACAGCCTTGCCCCGGCGTTTTCGCGTTTGGGGTGGCTTGGCTTCTGGATGCAGATTGCCATCGGCGCGATACCGGTGGCCTTTACCATCTACGCCTTTGCATTCGGCGCTGCGCGCCCGGCGGGGACGCGCAGTGGCTTTCCGCTGATCCAATATCTGACGATTGCCAGTCTTTTGGTGCTCGCATTCACTACAGTGTGGTTTTATCGATACACGCGCCTCGCGGCGCGGATTGCGGATCCGGACCGGCGCCCGACCGAATCATCCGTGCAACGGACAGTATGGACGGGTATTACGGCAAGCACGTTGGGCATCACATTCTCGATGCTGGTTATGTTTTTTGAAGTGGCACAGCTCTTGATTTATTTTCTCCGCGCGCCGCAGGCGGGCATTCCCGTCGTCCAGACAACTGCAGGTGCGGCAAGCTGGGTTTCCGCCGCCGATATCCTAAGCCTTATGGCCCTTCTCCTCACCATGTTCGTTGAGGTTGCCGTCCTCGCTTTCAGCCTCTGGCTACTATTTCGTACAATGGTAGCGTCCGTGGAGTTTCCTTACATCGGCGACGAAGAAAGCTAAGACCTGAGCGCCGACCCATGAAGCAGGATCGTGCAGTCAGAATATCGCTTCTACTCTGCACCTCGATTCTTATTTTGGCTGGCTTATATTTTTCGCGTGCGATCACTGCACCGGTCGTATTTTCGCTGTTCGTTATTGCCATCGCCTGGCCGCTTCAGAGTGCGCTTCAGGCAAGAATTCCAAAGCTCCTGGCACTTCTCGTCACAATTGTTGTTACCATCACAGTTATTGCTGCGCTTGTGTTTTTGGTGGTCTGGGGATTTGGCCTGGTGGTCAAATGGCAGATTGCCAATACTGACCGTTTTCAATCGCTCTATCTGCAAGCCACTGATTGGCTCGACGGACACGGTGTCTCCATTACGAGCCTGGTGGCCGAGAGCTACAATCCTGGCTGGATTGTAAGTGCCGTTCGAGAAATCGGCGGACGAGGGTATGGTCTCATATCCTTCATCGTCATCGCCTTCGCCTTCATTGTGCTCGGATTGCTCGAAGTCGATATTGCACGAAGGAACATCGAACGACTCGATAACGCAACACTTCGCCGGTCACTATTGTCCGCCGCCGAAGATATAGCGGACAAGTTTCAAAAATACATGCTCGTGCGGAGCACGATGAGCGTCTTGACCGGCATAGTTGTATGGAGCTTTGCGCTGGTTGCCGGCATCGAATTGGCGACCGCGTGGGGCGTAATTGCATTCGTATTGAACTATATCCCCTTTATCGGCCCGCTTTTTGCGACGGTTTTTCCGACACTTTTTGTTCTTGTGCAGTCCGGATCGTGGCAAGCATGCTTCGCCGTATTTGTGTGCCTGAATTTCATCCAATTTTTTATTGGAAGTTATCTGGAGCCACGAATCGCGGGCGCGGCGTTGTCGATTTCTCCATTCATCGTCCTGCTCGCGGTATTTTTCTGGAGCTTTCTTTGGGGGATCGCCGGCGCCTTTATCGGAGTACCGATCATCATTGCAATCCTCGCAATTTGCGAGAAGCACAAATCAACTGAGTGGGTGGCATCGCTCTTGTCTGGACACAATAAGAGGCTGACATAACCGCTGATGGGTTGAAGGAGACGACAATGGCAATGGCAATATTCCTTTTGCTCCTCATAGCCGCATTCGCCGGCATCGTTTTCTGGGTGTTCGGCCGCAGCCGCCGGGCCCGCTTTGCGGAAGATGCCCGCATTCCCCTTGAAGACGATAAAGATCGCTGACGGTTGCGCGCCGCGAAGAGATTTTTTTGGCCGATGGCGCCGTACCGATTGACAAAAAGACTGATGCCCTTGGTCCAATTGGCGCATCAGCCCGACAGCGCAATGCTGGCAGGCGACCCTACGGCGGTTCGTCGGCGGCCGGTGGCTGTTGGCGGACGCAATCGCATTCCAGGCGAAGAAATAAAAACTCACCGAAACACGCTGGTCGGGAGATTGTCTTGCGAGAGCGATCGAATACTTGCTCAGCCCGGTTTTGCACGGGAAATTCTTCGCGGATCGCCTTGGCCGCCCTGTTGGCGTGGACAACGATTGTCGACCCGATCATCGCACAAACATCTCAACCCCCGGACGCAGCGCAATCACCTGCAAAGGCACCGCAATCGGCAGTCTATTCGCTCACAGACCTCGAATATTTGCTCGGGCCAATTGCTTTATA
>DATIWJ010000071.1:0-29616 GCA_035519415.1 Pseudolabrys sp. | reverse complement strand
CCTTTGTTATGGATATAAGCCGCCGCATCGCGGGCGCGGCGGAAGTCGCGCGCCACGTTGCGACGGAATCGGTGATATCAATTCGTGAAGGTCTGCCCGCCCGGCGGCGCCAAGTGGCGCAAACAGAAAGGCCGCCTTGCGGCGGCCTTTCCGGGAGGGGTTGGTCGTGCTTTTCGCTTACGGGAGCGGCACCAGCTCCTTCGGGAAGTTTGTCATATTTTCGGGTAGCGCGATGTGCAGACCGTGAATGACTGTCGTCGGCAACACGTCGCTCCTGATCAATATTTTGGTGTTGGCGGTCGTCTCGTCGGTGTCGATGATGGTGCCGAAAACGAAACCGGATACTGCGGCCGCCATGATGAGCGATAATGTTCGGCGCATGTGAGCCTCCTGCGATTCCTTCTCTCTCGACCCCATACCTAGGCCCGGGCGCGCAAAGGCATTGTGAGGCGGCTCACACAGGTTTCGTTTTGTTTTGCCCAGGCCTTTCAGTGGCAACGAGATACCGCGCCCTGTGCCAAAACGAGAAAAGGCCGCCTTGCGAGCGGCCTTTCCTGGATCGCGAACCGCAGTGCGTGGCAAAAACTGCGGCACCTTTCCAATTCAAACCAACACCGGTTTCGCCGGATTAGTTCTCTCTTCCCGCGCGAAAAACGCGCGCTATGGCGTTGTCACAATTGAGCCCGCGACAGTGGCCATTTCCGTTGCCGAGGCGTTACCATGCGGCGAGAAGCCACAGGAAGAACGGCCATGAAACGCGACCTGAGACGTCACATGAGACGGCACCTGAAATGGCAACTGGTCGGTCAGCTCACACGGCAGCCGCCGGTGCGTATCGCAACAAATCTGTTGCGAATTTCGGCGCTGACTTTGGTGGTGGTCAGCGCGGGAGCATCCCTTCCCTCCCCGGAAGCGAAAGCGCAGGTGTTCGATTTCGGCCAGATCGATTCGTTTGAATCGGCGGGCACCGGCACGCAACGCGGCGGCGCGGCGCCGAAGACAATCGTCGACGACGGCGACAGGCACACGGTGATGCTCACAATTCTCGACTCCAACACCGACGCCAAGATCACCTGGAAGACGACGGACGGAACCCAGCAGACGACCTTCGTCCACGGCACCACCGTGCAGGCCTTCCAGACCTCGGGTCTGTTCAAGATCGAAGCGCTCGGCGGCGATAATCGCAGCGTCAAATACGGCTATGTTCTGCTGCGCCTGAAAGAGAGCAAGGACCGGATCTGAGCGCCGCTATCACCAGCGGCAGACCCGGCGGCCATAGTGCCACCAGCAGTGCCGGTGGTGACGGTGATAGTAGCCATAGTAATAAACTGGGAGCGTTTCGCTCGCGCCGGGGATCGCCCCAACGGGTGCGATCGCCGCCGCGAAAGCACCGGACGGTGCCGCCATTGCCAGACCGATGGCCGTCAGCGTTCCGATGAAGATCAGGCGCATTGCTTCCTCCTCAGCTGTTGCGAACCCCGCCAGCTGCAACGGGCAGCCGGGAGTTTTGTTCCCAGCGTGTCCTCTTGTTTGCACTGCGGCGACAAAACCGGACGCGCGAGCGAATCCACTTGTCCCTTTCGCCCCCTTGAGCATCGCCCGGCCGCGTGTTCACATGCACCGCTGATCGGGCACCTTGAATGCAAGTGCGATCAAGTGTCATCGGGTGCCACAACGAGGAGGAAACGATGAAGCGCTTTATTATTGCCGCGTTGATTGCCTCTTTTTCCGTCGGCACCGCACTGGCGCAATCCTGCGAAAGCCGGGCGATGAGCAGCGACGGCAAACCGCTGCACGGCGCGGCCAAGACAAGCTTTGTGAAGAAGTGCAAGCGCGACGCCTGCGAAAGCAAGGCGGTGAGCAAGGAAGGCAAGCCGCTTTACGGCGCCGCCAAGAGAAGCTTCATGACGAAATGCGCCAGAGGTGCGTGACCTGGCTGCGTGAGCGGGCGGCTTGCTTCGCGTCGCTGGTGCGCAATTCATCGGGATTGACACTATCCCGGCTTCCGCTCATTTCCGTCCCCACCTACGCGGGGACAGGCTCCAGAGGGAATCCAGCGTTTTGCTTGCTCCGCGTCCCGCTGCAGCCTGCACTCGGGCCAGCGAAGCCGGACCCGGGTGCGGGGACGAACGGATAGCAAGTTCGATTCAGCCCGGGCAGATCAAACGGTAAGAAGAAGACGTCACGCCTTGCGGCGTGACGTCGCGCGCGCATCACTACTGCACGACGACGGTCGCACCGAGCCTCGTGCGATTATACAAATCGACGATGTCGTCGTTGGACAGGCGGATGCAGCCTGACGACACTCCGCCGCCGAGCTTCCACGGTTCGTTCGTGCCGTGAATGCGATAGAGCGTGCCGCCGA
The DNA here is from genome assembly GCA_035519415.1 of Pseudolabrys sp. GTDB lineage: Bacteria > Pseudomonadota > Alphaproteobacteria > Rhizobiales > Xanthobacteraceae > Pseudolabrys. Next base: position 27,251 of record DATIWJ010000071.1, on the reverse strand, counting down.
GATACAGCGCACGCGCGCCGAGCGGATTGTCCGGGCCGCCGGCCATATGTTTCGGCAAATTCGGGAAGCGCTTGAGAATATTCGGCGTCGGCGTCCAGTCCGGCCATTCGCGCTTGTCGGAGACCGTGCTCACGCCCGACCAGCCATAGCCTTCCATGCCGACGGCGATCGGGTAGCGGATCGCCCTGCCATTTCCGACCACATAATAAAGTCGCCGCTCCTTGGTACTCACCACGATCGTTCCGGGCGAGCGTGTGGTTCGGTATTCCACTTCCTCGCGCGGGATGATCCCGTAAAGAAGGCCGAAGGGAGTCTGCAACGACCACGTCTGGCCGTTTTGCTCGGTCCTGGCTTGCGTGACTTTCGGTTTTTCCGAAGCGGCATAAGCGCTCGTCGCTTCATTCGACGCGCAGCCGCCAAGCACGGAACAGGTGAGGATGAAAACGAAAAGACCAGCCGACAATTTCACGACGCTTCAACTCCGCGCATACAGAATTACCAACCGCCCCGCCGAGGCCTCATGGGTCACTCATTTGTACCGCAAAGCCGTCGAATTCTAGTGCAGAAAAACCACACCCGCGCGGTTCCGTGCAAGAAGACCCCGTATTTCCCGGGAACTTTTGGCAAACCCCGCTGTTAAATGCCGAGATTGCTGCCCTGCAAAAGGCTCGAATCATCTATTGGTACTGCGTCGCCTCAGAGCCATCCGCATGAGAGGGAGCACAATGAAGCGCCTGAACATCATGGCAGCGCCAATCGCGCTGCTGCTTGTCGCCTGTGTGACCCCGGCCGAAGCGTATCGCGCGAAACGCGTCCAGGCTTCCCAGCCCGGCAGCTGCTCATTCACCAATGATGGACGGCAAGTGTGCGGGGGAGCCGTCGCGGAGCGCGTTGCGGTCGTGGATGCCACCGGCAACCGCGCCGTGCGTGCGGCTGACGACGGCACGGTGATCGGTTCGCGCCCGAGCGGCTGCCCCCACTCCTACTGCGGTTGCGGCCTGCGCATGTATCTCGGGCTTACGGACGTCAGGCTCAACCTGGCTTCCAACTGGGCGCGGCTGTTTCCACACGAAAGCGCTCCGCGCGCCGGGCTCGCGGCCGTTCGCAGCGGTCACGTGATGTATATCGAGGCGGCAGCCGGCGACGGACAATGGCTGATCCGCGACTATAATTCCGGCGGCGGCCTGTCCCGCGTGCACGTGCGCGACGTGCACGGTTACGCGTTTGTCAATCCGCATGCGCAGGTGGCAACACGCTGACGACAGAAGGCGTCGCCGGTACTCTTTAATCGGAGGTGTTCGTCTCCCAGGCAATGCGCATGCCGGTGTCGCGCCGTCATGGGATGTCCGCACATGTGCGGCGCAAAAACAAATGTCCGCTTTACCCCCGAATGTGTTGCAAAACTCTTTGCCGCATGGCGATAGCACAATAATCGAATCCGATTGGACGTCGCGGCGAATCAACATTGCTCATTTTCGTCTGATCTTGAATCAATGTTGCGCGCGCTACCCCCTCAAAATAGTTTTGCAACAGATTCCCCCCGAAAGCGGACATGCCGACGAGACACGCGCAATCTGCAGGTAGTCTCGGCAGCCAGCATGTTGCGACTTTCAGAGCAAGTGATGCGTCGACCTATCGACCGGAGTGCCGCGGTCTTCCTCGACTCGGAAATAATTGCGTCCAATAAAGCTCTGATCGTAATGTTGCCAGGCGATAGGATGATCGAACGCCAAGACACCGGCAAGTGTGACCGCGTAGACTGCGCATTTCATGTCGCGATCCCGGCCGCTGAGATTTTCCGGAAATTTGGCGCCAGCATAGCCCATGTAGTGCAGCCGGCGCGCGCCGGCCAGCTTTTCCGATGCTTCCAATGCGGCCTTTGCCGTCATGAAATGATCTGAATGGTCGCCGGGATTGATGGCGGGATCGCGTTCGGGGACATTGAGGTAGATCGATCGCGTTTGTCCACGTTCGAAGTCAATAATGCGGCGCAGCGTCGCTACCAGATCGGCCCAGCGTCGATATGATGTTGTGCCATCAATTGCTGAGATTGTGCCGATTTTGTCCTCGGCTAGACGTTTTAGTGATTGATAGCCTGTGCCGGCATAGCCAGTGCCCCCCGGGCTGCCATCCGGAAGACGCAGAAAGTAGGCCACCGTATTGCGATACGCTACGCGACGGATCGGATGGCTATTAAAAGTCATCGCTGATATCGATGTCTCTATCGGTACACGATAGTCTGTATCAGCCATGAAGCGGATCGCGCTTTCGGCGCCATTTTCGCGCGCAAGATAGAGTGGGTGCTTGCGCTCACCATTGCCCGTTCCTAACCCCGCATCGCCTGCGGTCATGTGGACAAAGATGCACTTGGCATCGCCGTCGAGCACATCTTTGAACGCGGCTGGATTCATGAAGAGCTGCCAATCGTCCTGGTGAGCACTAAAATAAAATGATACGCGTTGCGGCACATCATGTTCGGATTTCGTGTGGCTGTCATTTGTCATGGACATGTGCGCCTTAAACGCTAAAGTTATTGCTGACTTTTGGAATTTTCGTATTGATGAAAATCAATGCCGATGACCAGTGTAACGAGCGTTTGGCCCGTTAATGGGATTCCAGTCTTCAAACGCGCGTTGGTATGGGAAATTGAAAGTTAGAATCTGACACTCAGACGCGTAGGAATATTTTACGGCGATATAAGAAGCCAGCGAGCACGACAGCCAGAGCAAGTCCTAATACATGTGCGGTGAAAAGACCGGTCCCCGGCGTAACTGTCCGATCGAGCCAGGCCGATACGTCGCCACCGACAAGCCGCAGCGCGAATGGCTCAAAGCCTGTGACGCCATTGATAAAGTAAAGCGTGATGGCATTAGCGCCGACCCAAACGAAGATCGTGGCCCAAGCCTTCCATCCCCACACATCGATCACCTGGTGCATGACGCCGAGCAAAATCGCGCTATAGCCGCCGGCGACCAGCACGAACGATGACGTCCAGATCGCCTTGATGACCGGGAATTGCAGGCCCCAAAGGTAGCCGGCTGGTACCATCACCATCCCAGCGCCGATCAACCAGAGTGATTTCTGTGTCGAAGTAAGGCGCTCGTCCTTCAGTAGCAGCCCGGCCAAAACCCCGAGCACGCAGGTGCCGATCGCCGGGAGCGTGCTCAATAGCCCCTCGGGATCGCGGGTTTTGTCCCACAACCGTCCGGGCAGATAGTGTGCGTCGATCCAGTTGGCGAGGTTGACGTCCGGGTCGAAAGAACCGGCCCCGATTCCCGGCACCGGCACGAAAGTCATCAATACGCAGTAGCCGCCGAGCAGCGCGACGAGCGCTGCGATCAGCCCGCGCCAATCGAGATTCAGAAAGAGAAATGACGCAAACAGATAACAGATGGCGATACGTTGCAGTACGCCAACAAAGCGGATGTCGTTCCAATGCTGACTGATGCCTCCGTAAAAAATCAATCCGAGGGTGTACAGAAGCAACGCGCGGCGCAACACATGTAGATGCGCCTGTACCCTCCCTTCATGTTCGACCAGTCGCGGCAATGCCAGCACGATCGAAACGCCAGTGATGAAAATGAACAGCGGAAAGATGAAATCGTAGAAGCGGAAGCCTTTCCACGCCACGTGACTCATTTGGGTGCCGAGGAAGCCGCCGACCTTGCTCAGAGCCGGTCCCTTGTCGCGCAGCATTCGGTCTAGCGCCCAGATCGCACCGTCGCCGCCGATGAGCCAGAAAATATTGAAGCCCCGCAACGCATCGACAGACACGACGCGGCGGGTTTGCACGGCGAGCGGGACATCTGCGTAGCGCATCGGACGCGGATTGCTGTTGGGGCGAAGGCGTTAGCCGGACGCGATTAGAATAATAGCAATCTGACGCCGGCGGCGTTATTGACCCACGTCAAATGAAAGCAAAAAACGAAATTGCCGCCATTGTCCGGCCGCCGGTTAGCCGGCGCCGGATGACAAGGTATTCACTTCCTATGAAAATGCCCTTAGCGGTGCGCCGATGCCATTTCGGTCGTGGCCGCATCACAACGGCCGACCGGTTCCTGCACACGGAAATAGTTCCGCCCGACATAGGACTTGTCGTAGTGATGCCATGAGGTGGTGTGGTCGAATGCCTGCACGCCGGCAAGCGTCACCGCGAATACCGAGCTCTCCATGTCGCGCTGTTCTGCGTCGAGATTTTCCGGCAGCCGTGAACTTGCATAATCGACATAGTACGCCCGACGCACGCAGGGAAGATCCTTCACGGATTCGAGAGCCGCCTTTGCGGTCATCAGATGATCGGAATGATCTTTTGGATTGATACGCGTATTGGTCTCGGCAACGTTGACCTGAATAATCGCGGCCCGGCCGCGTTCGTATGCGACGATTGTATGGAGTGTGGCAACGAGATCGTTCCAGCCGTGATAGGTGGCCGAGCCGTCCACTGCCTGCAAGACGTCATTCTCGCCGCTGGCCAAGCGCCTGAGCGACTGGAAGCCTGTTTCGGGATACCCATTGCCCGACCAATGGCCATCCGGCAGTCGCAAAAAATAGCCCACGGTATTGAGGTAGCTGACGCGATAGATCGTATGCCCGTTGAACGACATCGGCGCCGCGAAGCGTTCACCCGGCGTAGCATCGGCGTCCGCCATGAAACGGATCGCGGCTTCCGCTCCGTTTTCGCGAGCCAAATAGAAAGGATGCTTGCGACCGCCCAAGCCAATACCGAGTCCGGCGTCACCGGCGGTGAGATGCACGAATACGGTCTTGGCAGCGCCTTTGATCACGTCCTGGAAGGCGGACGGATTCATGAACAACTGCCAGTCGTCCTCATGGGCCGCGAAATAGAACGACACCTTGTCGGGCCGCTTGGCTTCTTCGGCCAAAGCAGGCGCGGTCGCCAGCAGGGCGGCGGCCAGACAGGCGGTCACAATTTTTCGTGGCATCGGCATACACGGCCCCATTCCCGATTCCCCAGACATTCGTAAAATAGGATATGAATTTGACGGTTTCAAATAAAGTCCGGGCGTATGCGCTTACTGTCGCACCCTTTTAGCTCACTGAGCGAAACCGGTGTGGTAGGCCCGCTTTCGCTCAGAAGCGGACATGTGCAGTGCAAAAGCCTACGTCTGCTTTGGACCAAGCGGACATCGCTCGACTATTCGATCACCTCATTGGCGGGGGCGGCCCCCCTCGCCATCCGCGATGTCCGCTCCGGGTGCCGGCGCGCCGCACAGCCCATTGTGGCACTATGGCCAAGTTGATTGCCACGACACGACCATTTTAATTACGCTCGATCCGCAAGGGGGCCACGTGCAATATTTCTTTGAGAACCATACGCTTGACGTGTTTCGTCGCGAACTTAACCGGGGTTCCGAGCCGGTGGTTCTGGAACCCCAGGTCTTCGATCTTCTGGTCTATCTACTGAAGAACCGCAACCGTGTGGCGAGCAAAGATGATCTGATCGCCGGCGTCTGGGGCGGGCGCATTGTTTCTGATGCAACGCTTGACAGCCGCATCAACGCTGTCCGCAAGGCAATCGGCGACAGCGGCCGCAAGCAAAAATTCATTCGCACGTTTGCGCGCAAGGGCATCCGCTTCATCGGTGAAGTCACCGAAGGTGGTGCCGGCTCGCCGGACACAATGATATCCCCGCCAGATGACGATCGGCCGACTTTCGCGGTATTGCCGTTTCAGAATCTTAGTGATGATCCAGCTCAGGAATATTTCGCTGATGGGCTCAGCGAAGACTTGATTGCCGCGCTTGGGAGCTGGTGCCGCTTCCCGGTCATTTCCCGCCACTCATCCTTTATCTACAAGGGCCGGTCAATCGACGCGATCGAAGCCGGTCGAGAGCTTGGCGCGCGCTATATGCTCGAGGGCAGTGTTCGCAAATCCGGCAATCAGGTGCGCATCACAGCCCGGCTTGCCGACGCTGCGACAGGCCTTCAGTTGTGGGCGGATCGATATGATCGCGAAATTGGTGACGTCTTCGCCGTACAGGACGAAATCACCGGTAAAATCGCGGCTGCCGTCGAGCCGCAACTGCATAAATACGAACAGCGCCGTGCGGCCGTGAGCACAAAGACCAGTCCCGCCGCTTACGATCTGGTGCAACGCGGAAATTGGCACCACAACAAGTTTACGGCAGCCGATGCGGCAGAGGCTCAACGCCTTTTTTCGGCGGCGATCGACGCCGATTCGAACTACGCACGCGCCTTTTCGAGCATGGCTTCCACAAAGTTTTGGGTCGCTCAGATGGGATGGACGGAAGATCCTCAGGCGACGCTGCAAGCCGGGCTTGAATTTGCCCGCAAGGCGATAGCGCTCGACGACAAGGATGCCAGGGGGCACTTCCACATGGCGCAAGTCTCGCTTTGGCTGCGTCGGCACGATGATGCAATCGCAGAGGCACGACACGCGATTGCGCTTAATCCGAGCCTGGTTCAAGCCCATGCAGTTTTGGGTTACGCGCTCGATTGCGTCGGCGAGTTTGAGGAGGCAATCGAAACGGTCACAAATTCATTACGCTTGCGACCATACGATCAAACGCTGGTACGCTGCATTCCGGCTATTTCGATCGCCCATTACCAACTCGGGGCATACGACGCCGCTCAAGAGATGGCGCGGCGCGCCGTCGGAATGAGCTCGAATTACTGGATGGGCCATCAAATGCTGGCCGCAAGTTTGGGTCAACTTGGCCGCAAGCAGGAAGCGGCTGCCGCGCTTGCTGAAATCCGTCGCAGAGAACCGGAGGTCTCACGCGCCGCATATAGCGGCCGGTTTCCGTTCCGCGATCCAATTTATGTCGAGCGCGTTGAGGATGGTCTCATCAAAGCCGGTTGGCGAGATTAACAGTAGATGGCAGTCAGCAGGATTGCTGCCGGAACGGGCGAGCAAAAAGTCTGGCGCATTTGACTATGTCCGCTTTGCCCCCGAAAAGTGGACATTGAACGACGCATCAGCGTCGGCAACCACTAGTATCCACGATACGGTTGGCAGATTCCATCTTCAACCGCGGGCGGTGGCGCACTCTTGCAGTAGCCCCTGCTGGTCGCAACAATCCAACGGTCGCCCCAGCGAACGATCGAATCGACCCTCCCAAGTTCGGGCACCGTGTCTCCGCGCGTCACCTTCCAGAGGCCGTTAGGCCCTCTTAGGACCGCCGTGCCATCGCTGACCTCCCGAAGTGTCCAGCCGGCAATGCCTGTCGGTTTCATCTCCGGCGGCGCCGTGAGTTGCGTGCCGTCCTGCAAAGGGAATGATGTGCTCTGTCTGATCGGCATCGAAATCAAACCGCTGCTGGTCGCGACGATCCAGCGGCCGTTCGAGCGAATATAAGATTCGATTCTTCCCACTCCCGGCACCGTATCTCCGGGCGACGCCCTCCAGATACCGGCAGGTCCTTCCAGAACCGCCGTGCCGTTAGTGACTTCGCGAAGTGTCCAGCCCTCAATGGTTGCCGGTCTCGTCTCAGGCTGCGCTGTGACTTGCGTGCCGTTCTGCAAAGCGGATGATGGTTTGGTGTCCGCTTCGACCGCCGGCGCTGTCGCCATATTGTCGGACGCCTGCTCTTGCTTGACACCGAGCTGTTCTACGCCGGGCCCGGTAGAAATTACGGCAGCGTCGGGCGCTGGTGCGGTCTGCGGGACAGGCGCTGGCTGCGGAGGCGACGGATCTTGCGTGGACACTTTGCCGGCAGGCGCGGAGTCTGGTTGCCTGGCTGCGAGGTCGGCGTCGATTGACGTTTTCGCCGTCGGTGCGGATAACAATGAAACCATGGTCCTGGCTGTCTCTTTTGTTATGTCATTGTGGAATTGCCAGGCAAACGTCGCGCCGACACCGACCAGAGCCGCAATGAAAAAGCGGGCAACCCTGCTGTGATAGCCCGAGGTGCGAGGAGACGCATCGATCGAAAGCGCCACTACCTCCGCACTCGGAATCCCGGTCGGTACGAGGGTGGAGAGATCGCCTTCATGACACCGGCCATCCAGCGGTGAATTTTGCAAGAAATCCATTGGCGCCCGTACGGGTTCCATTGTCTGCCATACGCCCGGTACGATGGAACCGACATCGCGCTCATGACGCAGGGCTTCCGCCGCCTCGGCCTCCTTGCTGGCGGCGGTGAGCCGCTCCTTGAGCGCGTTAACTTCGGTCTTGAGCGCGACCATTTCGACTTTCTGCGCCTCCCTTTCGATCTTGAGTCGCCTGATGGCGTCATCCTTCTTGCCGACCTGGGCAAGTTGAATGGCGGTTTTGTTCTGGAGCTGCTCGACCTTCAACTCGATGCGCCGCGTTGACATCGCGAATTCCGCGCGCAGCGCATCCTTGTCGGCGTGGATCTCCGCCAGCGATTGCGGGATCGAGTCTTCCAGACGGCGAATAGTCAGCCGCACGGCACGTTTGTGAACGAGGGGGATGACGGTCACACCGATGAGGGCCGCGAACAGAAAGCCGATCCCGACATACATGATCGATTCGATCATTTGAGCGGAACCCCCAATTCATTTCACTCAATCGGTTCGGCAGTTACGCCGCGAATGATGCGGTCACTTAGGGGCAGACGCGGGACCGAATTGGGGCAAGAAGCGGGCGAGCGGGCACCGGGATACGCTGGTTGGCGACTCCCGGCCGGGATGCAAAGTTCGCCATTTGGCCATTGCCCTCAGGCTGGCTAATGGCCAAAAGCTCGTCACCGCAGGCATTGTCCTTTCTTGATTTCGCCACCGCGCAGGCTCAAACTTTTTCCTATGTGTGATCCGGGCCGTCACATCCTGATTGGTGGTATTTCCGTCATTGCACTATTGGGCCTCGCGAACTGCGCGAGCACACCCATGCACTCGACGGAGATTGATCCCGCTTACCGCCGGACGGAAGTTGCATATGCCTCGCGCGAGCCGCGCGGGACGATCGTTGTGGACCCGGCGAATCACTACCTCTACTTCGTCGAAGGTGGCGGCAAGGCGCTACGGTATGGTGTTGCCGTCGGTGGCGAGGGATTTGGCTGGTCGGGTGTGGCGAAGGTCCGCAGTAAACAGGAGTGGCCGGATTGGTACCCCACCGGCGACATTCTCGTACGCCACCCTGAACTGAGAGCGGGTTTGAAGGAACTACCAAGCGGCGAAGGTGTGCCCGGCGGTCCTGATAGTCCGATGGGCGCACGGGCGCTGTATCTCTGGCAAGGCAACAAGGATACATTGTATCGAATACATGGCACAAACGAACCATGGAAGATCGGGAGCAACGTCTCTTCCGGTTGCATTCGAATGCTGAACGACGACGTCGTCGATCTTTACGAGCGGGCACCGGTTGGTACCAAAGTCGTCGTGCTGCCGTCGAACCTTGGTTAGTCACGCTCGGCTGACTGTGCGATGCCCGCTTGCCCACAAAAACGGACATTCGTCCGCAGCTGCGGCGTTGCTCTGATCGCGACGCTGGAAGGATTTTTGCACCTGGAGCGCTGACTCGAAGCCGCCCGCCGAGATGGCAAAGCACCTAGTAACTAGGCGATCCGATCGCGTGATAGGAAGTCCATAATACCGAAAACACCAAAATGATCGGACACCAGATCGAGATCGTTTGTACCATCAAAAACGACGTAGCAATTCTTTGGCACGAGATCGCCGCTGGCGAAGATGTAATCAATCCTTTGGTCTATAGTCCCATATGGGTCGACGTACCGATTTTGACGTGAATATGTAATTCCGGGGCTGATTGGATTGCACTCGACAAAGACGTCTCGAAAATTCTCATCGGTTTTCAATATTGCGCGCACCGAAGGGGAATCAGGGACATCATTAAAATCTCCGCAAAGGATTTTCGAATAATGTTCCCCGCTTCGGTCGTAACGTCTGATTGTCGCTATTACTACCTCCACCTGTTTTCTTCTCTCATCGATCATTTCTGGCCTATAGGCTAAATGAGTATTGATCACCAATAGCGGCCGGCCTTCGATTGACAATTCTGCCACTATGACTTGCCGGGGGGGATCTCCCGGGAATTGCGGTAGCGCCGCGCTGTTCAACTGAGCCCACGGCTGTGAGCACAAAATTGCGAGGCCGCCTTTTTCTACGTGGTGCACGAGGCCGCACATTTCGGCAACGAGCTCGGCCTGGCTGCGTCCCGACTTCGGATCGCGAAAAACTTCCTGTAAGCAAACAATGTCGGGTTTCAATTTTTTCAACCCTGCGGCGAGAGAGCGATAACGCGGCTCCAGAGGCTCACTAATGTTCCATAGATTCAGGGTCAATACGCCAAAGCTCATGTCCAAGCCGTCAATGCAGTGTGTCGATCACCCTGAACCCACCTTATAGCCTACAAAGGATAATTCGAGTCATCGCGAAAGTCAGTCCTTGACGATGCCACTAACCTCGCTTTCATTGCTTGATAACAGACAACGCATGGGGCACGCGCAATGCAGCGCATCACTGTCGCGACCGATGGCTCGCCTGGGGCAACTCGTGCGATCGATACAGCCGCAACGCTCGCGACGGTTATCGGCGCCGATCTAACGATCCTGACGATTGGCGGAAGCATTACCGGAGCGGAGCTCAGGAACCTGGCGGACGTCGATGGCGATCTCAGCGAGACGCTCGAGACGACGGCGAATAAGGTTCTCGCTCAGGCCCGAAAGCGCGCGCTTCGTATCGGCGTTCGAACCGTCAAACTTCAAACCGGATGGGGCGATCCGGCGGAAACGATAATCGATATGGTGCGTCGCGGAAAGGCTGACTTGCTCGTCGTTGGCCGCCGGGGACGCGGCCGTCTGTCCGGCCTGCTCCTCGGCAGCGTCTCACAAAAGCTGGCGAGTTTGGCACCCTGCGCCGTCATGGTCGTTCCGTAGCCGTATCGAAAATACTTGTGCGGATCTGATGTCCGCCTAGTATTCGCGGAGCGAACATGCGGCCGTTTCAACAGATCTCCTTGATTCTCGACCAGAAGCGTCTGCTGGCGCGTTTCTGGCAAGCTGCCTCGCAGTTTTGGCGAACCGATAAGGCATTGGGGCTGGCGGGTTTCCTCATCCTTGTCGCACTGCTCCAATTGTTGCTGCAAGTGTCGCTCAATCTTTGGAATCGACACTTTTTTGATGCGCTCGAACGCAAGGATGCAGATACAGTTTGGGCGCAAGCACGATTGTTCGTCCCACTCGCCGCCGCCAGTATTTTCCTCGCCGCTACTTCGGTGTGGGGCCGCATGACCGCCCAGCGGACCTGGCGGCAAACACTGACACATCACGTTCTCGACCGATGGCTCGACAAAGAGCGCTTCCGCCATCTCAATCATCATCTGACCAAAGGTACCGAAAATCCAGAATATCGGATCGCGGTTGACGTGCGCATCGCGACCGACGCGCCGATAGATTTAGCGCTTGCGTTTTTTTCCTCAATCGTGACCTCAATTACATTTTTTGGGGTGCTGTGGGAAATCGGTGGCAGCATCGAGACTCGCGTTCTCGGGTTTACCTTGACGATTCCCGGCTACCTGGTCTTTGGCGTCATTGTTTATTCCGGGATGGTGTCCGGTCTCATGATCTTTTTTGGCCACCACCTTACCAGCGTCATCGAGCGCTCCAATCAGGCTGAGGCTGAATTTCGCGCGTCGGTGGATGCGTTTCGTCAAGAAGCCGAACAAGATAATCCAGGACCAATCGATGGAAGCAAGCGGCAGGCCTTGCAGCTTAAACTGCAAGCCGTCCTCCTTTGGTGGCGCGAATTCTGCTGGCAGCTCGTTCGAACTACGCTGGTGTCGCACGGAAACTTCCTTTTCGCACCGGTGGTCGCCTGGATACTGTGCGCACCAAAGTATCTCAGTGGCGCCATGTCGCTGGGTGAGCTTACGCAAGCTGCGGCGGCATTTGTTGTCGTGCAAGGCGCGTTCAACTGGCTCGTCGATAACTATCAACGTCTGGCCGATTGGCGCTCCTCTGCCCACCGCGTTGCAACTCTGTTGCTCGCGCTTGACGAGCTCGATGCGAACGAAAAAGCGGCGCGCGTGGTGGCGGCAAACTCCTGATTTCAAACCGGTGCAACGGTGACCTGCGCGCTTAGCCTGTAGGCGTCGGCAGGCAGGCAAAGTTCGGTACCCGGATGGATAAGCGCCGCGGAGCCGGCCGCCACGCCGAGCCGGAACGCTTCGATCATGTCATCGCCTTGGGCCAGACCATACACGATCGCACCCAGAAAGCTGTCGCCGGCCCCGACGGCGCTGCTCGGTTTGATTGGCAGGGGCGGCGATCGCAAAGCCTGTTCGCGCGTGATAAGCATCGCGCCGAGATGTCCGAGCGACAACGCGACCGTTGTGACCTTTCCAACACCGATATATTTGCGCGCTGCGGCGATCCAGTCGCCTTCGCTGGCCAGCGGCCCACCGATGAGATCACACATTTCTCGCAAGTTCGGCTTTATCAGATCAACGCCGTGTTCGATAGCCGCTGCGAGCGGCGCTCCGGATGTGTCGAGGAAAAACCTAGCCCCGAGTTTGCGTGCCGTCGCGGCAGCTTGAGCAAAAAAATCATCTGGCACACCTGGCGGCAAGCTTCCGCTCGCCACAATGAATTTCGGCGCCGGTTTCAGGCTGGCCAGTACCACGAGGCATTCGCGCCATTCCGATTCACGTAACGGCTCCCCAGGTAAAACGAAGCGAAATTGGGAGTTTGTGCTTAGCTCCGAAACAGAAAAGTCTTCGCGGGTTTCGCCCGCAACTTCAATCAAGCGGCTCGGAATTTCCTCGCTTTCGAGCAGACTGCGCAGAAGCTGTCCGGTGAAGCCTCCCACAGGAAGAATAGCCTCGACATCGCCACCGAATCTCTTGACGACCCGGGCCACATTGACCCCTCCCCCGCCGGGGTCGCGGCGTTGTGGCGTACAACGCAGCTTCAGCATCGGAACGACATGATCAACCGAGGTCGAGAGATCGATTGCCGGATTGGGTGTTAAAGTGACTATCTGAGCCATCCACAAGCCCCTAGGCGATCCAGGAGCGTTGCTTGGCAAGCGATTGCAGGCCAATGAACGCCGGGTCCTCATGCAAGATCAGATATACCGGGATCGCCGCGACATAGCGGCTCATCCGGCCCTTCGCCTCGAAGCGCGCACGAAACTGCGACCGTGGAAGATATTCGCGCAGATGAGTGGTGATGCCCCCGGTGATAAAGACACCGCCCTGTGCGCCGATGCCGAGGGCAAGATTGCCCGCGACCTCGCCCAACATCGCGCAAAACGTTTCGATAGCGTTTCGGCTCGCCGCGCAATGTCCTGCCAGTCCCGCCTTCGTGATTTCGGCGGCGGATCGTTCAGGCACGCGCAGAGAATCGAGCGCCGCAATCGTATGGTAAAGATTCTCCAGGCCATGCCCGGATAAAATGCGCTCTACCGACACGTGTCCGAAACGGTGCCGTAGCATTTCGATGATTGCGTCCTCGCGTTTCGAACCACTCGGCATCGTGCTATGGCCGGCTTCGGTGTGCAAAGCGAAGCCACCCTGTTCCCGCGGCACATAGACGGCCGCGCCCAGACCGGTGCCCGGGCCAAGCACTAACATCGGTGCGTTTGATTTCACTTCGAGCCCGCCAAGCTTGCGAACATCATTCGACGTGAAATGCGGCAGCGACCAGGCAAGCGCTTCAAAGTCATTAACGACGTAGACTTCAGTGAATCCAAACCGTGTGCGCAGTTCTTGCGCGTCGACGACCCACAGATTGTTGGTGAGCACGCAGCGGCCGTCCTCGACGACACCGGCTACGCCAAAGATCGCATTACAGATCGCGCTGCGACCCGGTTGATGGATCATGAAAGCGGCGAGCGCGTCCGTGAAGCGTTCATATTCAGCGACGGTCAAATGGGCAATGGGACCGAGAGCGCCGTCCTTCAGGACGGCAAAGCGCACATTGGTGCCGCCGACATCCGCGAGCACTACGCCGTCTGACTTGTCTCGTTCTGTCACCTCGCCCCCACAACGTTAGCTCATCGTGTTGCGTGCAGCCATGATCAGGCCGCGGTACCATTCAAAAGATGACTTGGGAATGCGCCGCTGTGTCGGATAATCGACGTAAGTGAGCCCGAAGCGCACGCTGTATCCTGAATCCCATTCGAAGTTATCAAGCAGCGACCACACGAAATAACCGCGAATATCCGCGCCTGCGGATGCCGCAGCATTCATCGCTCCGATATAGTCGCGCAGATAGGCGATACGGTCGTTATCGATCACCCTGCCAGCTTCATTTGTCTTGTCGTAGCCGCCCATGCCGTTTTCAAGCACATAAATTGGCAACGCATAGCGTTTGGCCACGCTTAGCAATGTATCCCGATATGAACCCGGCATGATTGGCCAGCCGTTGGGCGTAACCGGTACCTCGGCTGGCCTTTCGCCGAAGCCAAAACCAGGTACCGCGCTCGCGTCGGCTTTTACAAACACGGGGCTGTAGTGGTTGAGGCCAAACCAGTCGACCGGGCGGCAGATGCGAGCGAGGTCACCCGCGCGCATGTGTGGCTCGATAGCCGCTCGAACCAGCTCTGGATATGCACCAAGACACTGCGGATCGGGAAAGGCCTTATTCCAATACGCGTCACAAAAATCCGCCGCTTGTCCATCAGTCGGTCTTGATGGCAGACAAGGCTGATAATTGTGAATTGCACCAACCAAACTGCCCGCTACTCGCGCACGCAGGATATCAATTGCCGCGCCATGGGCGAGATTCACATGGTGAATGGCTCGGTGCAACGTATCACTGCTGGTCGTAGCACGTTTGCCTTTGCCGAACCCAAGCCCGAACAGTGTAAAGATCGACGGCTCATTGAACGTGGCGAAGCGCTTGACGCGGTCACCATAGCGGTCAGCAACGAGCGTGGTGTAATCGCTGAACCATTCGATGCAGTCCCTCGTGGTCCAGCCGCCGAGATCGTCGAGCGCCTGTGGCAGGTCCCAGTGATAGAGGCATAACCATGGCTCGATGCCTGCAGCAAGGATCGTATCGACCAGCCGGTCGTAAAACGCCAGCCCGAGTTCATTCGGCGTCCCGCGCCCCTGCGGCAGAACCCGCGGCCAAGAGACAGAAAACCGATAGGCCTGAACACCAAGCCGCTGCATCAGCCGCACATCTTCCGGATAGCGATGATAATGGTCGCAGGCAGTATCTCCAGTATCGTGATAGGCGACCCGGCCTTTTTGCCCATAGGTGTCCCAGACACTCAGACCGCGGCCGTCTTCGCGCGTCGCTCCCTCGATCTGAAAGCTCGAGGTCGATGTACCCCAGATGAAGTCGCGTCGCAGCGCAGCAATTGATGGATAGTCGGGCGCAGGAGCCCGGTCAGGCCCTCCGGAGCGGGCGCCATCGTCGGGAGACACGATTTATTCCTCTGCGTGTCAGCATACCTGACTTAAGATAAACTAACGCAAGCGGGCATCGCCCTATTGAGACAAATCAATACATTGCTTCGTGATACCAGCAATCTGTTTCATGCACCAACCTCGGGCTGTCGATGCTGGCTCAACTACCAAGAACTCGATGGGGTGGCGTTGTCGATCCCCGATTCCGGCGGGGTCAATATTTTCGTCTCGACAAACGCGATGGTGTCTTTTGGCTCGTCGACCCCGACGGCGGCCGCTTCCTGTCGAAGGGCGTCAACACCGTTCGGTTTGACCAGGACCAAATTCAAAATAGCGATCGCATCCCTTACGCGGAAGCCTGTGGGCGAAAATATGGCAACCAAGCCGCTTGGCGCAGCGCTGCCGCCGCACGGCTTGCGACGTGGGGATTCAACACTCTCAGCGCCTGGTCTGATGAACTAGTAGCGACCGCGGGTCCGGTACCACTCGCCGTGACGCCCAATCTCGATCTCGGCATGTCGTTTGCGCGTAGTACAGGACACAAGCAGGAATTTCCCGACGTTTTCGATTTCGGTTTCGACAGCTTCGCACGCCGCAGGGCGCGCGAGCTCTGCGGTGGCCGGCGCGACGACCAACACATCATTGGCTGGTTCATCGACAATGAATTGCGTTGGGGTCCGGATTGGCGCGGCCCCGATGAATTGCTGATGCTGTTCGTCGATTTGTCGACGAAGAGCCCCGGGCATCTGGCCACGATCGCCTGGCTCCGTGAGCGCTATTCCGACTTCGCACAATTTAATTCGATTTGGCGCACATCAGCAAAATCCTGGGAAGCATTTGCCGCCCTCTCGCACGTCACGCCGCCATACCGGCGCAATCCGTCTTATCAGTGCAGCGCCCGCGAAGAGGCGGAGGCTAATCGGGCCGACGGCAATCGCGCCACATTCACGGCCGATTGCGATGCCTTCGCCGGATGGGTGGCGGAACGGTATTTCGCCTTGAGCGTCGCCGCCATAAGAGCGGCCGACCCCAACCATCTCGTCCTCGGCTGCCGCTTCGCCTACGTTCCGCCGTACAGTGTTATCAAGGCCGCGGCACGGCACACCGATATCATTTCATTCAATTGTTACGAACGCGATGCGTGCAACCCAATCAAGGCTTATGCCGCTACCGGAAAGCCCTGCCTGATCGGCGAATTCTCCTTTCGGGCTGAAGACTCCGGTCTGCCAAACACCAATGGCGCCGGACCGCGGGTCGCCACCCAGAGTGAACGGGCAGCTTGCTTCCGGGATTACGTCACCTCGGCTTTGCAAGAGCCGACGCTGGTCGGCTACCACTGGTTCGAGCACGCCGACCAGCCGGCCGAGGGTCGCTTTGATGGCGAGAACTCAAATTTCGGCACGGTCACGATCGACGATCGTGTGTACGAGCACCTCACGCGCGCGATGACAGCGGTCAATACCGAGGCCGAAGAGCTTCATACTTCGGCGGGTGCTGCCACAACGTAACCAGCAGGCGGAAACGGCGATGAGCAACCGGACCAAGATCGTTTTCATCGGCGCAACCAGCATGTCGTTCGGATTGAACATGTTGCGTGATGTTTTCAGCAGCGATGAGCTACGCGGGAGCACGTTGACGCTGGTTGGCCGCAATGCGCAGACGCTGACCAAGATGACGGAGCTCGCCAAACTGTTGAATGCCAAAATGGATGCCGGTTTGTTCATCGAGCAGACCACTGACCGCCGCGCAGCTTTTGACGGCGCCAGCTTCGTTGTCAACGCCGCGGCCATAGACCGCAACCGGCTATGGAAGCTGGACTTCGAAGTGCCGCGCAAACACGGAATTCGCCACACCCTGGGCGAGAACGGCGGACCCGGCGGATTGATGTTTACCTTGCGCACCTTGCCGTTGGTGTTCGACTTTGTCCGTGAGATGCAGGAGATCTGTCCAAAGGCGCTGTTCATCAATTTCTCCAACCCCGAGAACCGCATCATTCTCGCGCTTGGGAAATACAGTCCGGTCCGATCGCTCGGGCTATGTCACGGCATATTCATGGGACGGAATGATGTGGCGCGTATCCTTGGCCTTGCGCCAGAGCAGGTTGACGTGTGGGGCGCGGGCCTCAATCATTCGCAATGCCTGATGCAAATTCGCCACCGGACGACCGGCGAAGACCTCTATCCGCTGCTGCGGGCCAGGGAGCAGGACTACGACCCGTCCTTCGCGCCGCTCACGCGGCAGCTGTTCCGGGCTTTCGGCTACTGGATGACCTGTAGCGACGATCATCTCGGCGAGTACCTGGCCTATGGTTGGGAAGCCGGAGAACACGGCTATGATTTTGATGCTGACGAGCGCGGACGCGTAGAGTTCGCCAATACGCTGGACCGCGTACTCGCTGGTTCAGCTTTACCGCCCGATTGGCTGGCCCCGTCCGGAGAGCGTGGCGCCGCCGTCATTGGCGGCGTCCTCCACGACAGGAGGCGGGTACTGGAATCTGGCATCGTCCCGAACCGAGGCGCTATTCCGAACCTGCCGGACGATGCCGCGGTCGAAGTGCCGGTGATGGCGGACGCTGCCGGCATTCATCCGATTTCGCTCGGCCCGTTGCCCGATCCGATCGCCAAACTTCTCCACACCCAAGTGAGCGTCCAGCAGCTCGCAGTTGAAGCCGCCGTGCACGCATCCAAGGAAATTGCCTTGCAGGCCCTCCTGATCGACCCGGTGGTGAATTCCGCATCGGCTGCCGTCAAGCTTCTCGACGAATTATGGGAAGTGAACCGTCCCTATATTCGCCCTTGTATCTGAGCGCGGCACTTTCCTACTTGGCGGCTTTCGCCGGCTTGCCCGCAACGGTCCTCGCACGTTCGGCGTCGCTAACAACCTGAAATGTGCGCAGGATGCTCGATGGATTGACGCTGATGGAGTCGATGCCGAGATGCGCGAGATAGCGCGCGATTTCAGGATAGTTCGCCGGCGCCTCGCCGCAGATGCCGACATGGCGCCCGTTGCGCTTGGCGCCGGTAACTGCCAGCCTTAGCATTTCCAGCATGCCAGGATCGCGTTCGTCGAAATCGAAAGCAACGATCTCGGAGTCCCGGTCGACGCCCAGCGTAAGCTGCGTGAGATCGTTAGAGCCGATCGAGAAGCCGTCGAACAGCTTTGCAAAGGCGTCGATTTGGATCACGTTGTTCGGAATCTCGCACATGACATAGATTTCGAGACCGTTGTCTCCGCGCTTGAGGCCGTGGCTCGCCATGGCATCGAGCACGCGTTGCCCCTCCTCCACGCGCCGGCAGAACGGCACCATGACACGAACATTTGTCAGGCCCATCTCCTCACGCACCCGTCGCAGTGCGGCGCATTCCAGCGCAAACCCGGCGGCGTAGGCCGGGTGCGCGTAGCGCGCAGCGCCACGGAACCCGAGCATTGGGTTTTCTTCTTTCGGCTCAAAGCCATCGCCACCC
Organism: Pseudolabrys sp.; assembly: GCA_035519415.1. Taxonomy (GTDB): domain Bacteria; phylum Pseudomonadota; class Alphaproteobacteria; order Rhizobiales; family Xanthobacteraceae; genus Pseudolabrys. The sequence goes on along the minus strand of DATIWJ010000071.1, from coordinate 8,466 downwards.
AGCAGCCGCGCATATTCATTGGTCTTGAAATCGGATAGCCGGACGATCACCGGCTTGGGGTAAAAGGCAGCCCCGATCATGCCGATGCCTTCAGACAGTTTCTCGATAAAGTAATCCGCGGGCTTGGAATAGTTGCGCACGAGCTGCTGGATTTCTCGCCGCGCTTGCATCGAGACGACCTTCTCGGGATTAACCAGCGCCATCGGATGTACCTTAATGTGCTCACTGATGATGAATTCCATCCGCGCCAAACCGACGCCGTCGTTCGGTAGCATGGCGGCACGGAACGCCAGCTCGGGACTCCCGAGATTCAACATGATCTCGGTACGCGGACGCGGTACCTCGCTCAGTTCCACGTGCGTTATCTTGATCGGAAGCGCCCCCTCGTATACGCGGCCGATCTCTCCCTCTGCGCACGACACCGTCACCGCGGTGCCTGTCCGCAGGACGTTCTTTGCGTCCGCTGCGCCGACGACAGCCGGAATTCCAAGCTCGCGCGCAACGATCGCCGCGTGGCAGGTTCTTCCACCGCGCGCAGTCACGATGCCGGCGGAAATCTTCATCACCGGCTCCCAATCTGGCGTGGTTGATTCCGCGACGAGAACCTCGCCGGGCTTGAAATCGGTAAGTTGACGAGCATCGGCAATGATCCGAACGTTGCCTGTGGCGATCTTCTCGCCTACTGCGCGGCCCGTCGCCAACACAGTGCTCGATGCGCCGAGGGCGTAAGTCTCGAGCCCTGTCGGCCGCCTCTGCGACACCACGGTCTCCGGCCGCGCTTGAATAATATAGAGCTGGCCATCGTCGCCATCCTTGGCCCATTCAATATCCATAGGCATCGGACGGCCGACACTCCTTGAGTAATGCTCCTCAATCGTAATGGCGTCCTCAGCGAGCTTGAGCACCTCGGCATCCGCGATACAGAACCTGTCGCGCTCGGGCTCGGCGACCGGCACATTCTTCGTGCCGCCACCGCGCTCGGCATAGATCATGCGGAGCTGTTTGCGTCCAAGCGACCTGCTCAGCACCGCCCGATGGCCCGTCCGAAAGGTCGGTTTGTGCACGTAGAACTCGTCGGGGTCGACCGTCCCCTGCACGATGTTTTCGCCGAGACCATAAATACCGGTGACAAACACGACGTCGCGGAAACCGGATTCAGTATCCAACGTAAAAATAACGCCGCTGGCCGCGCGATCCGACCGCAGCATCTTCATCACGCCCACAGAAAGCGCGACCTTGAAATGATCGAAGCCGTTGTCAACTCGATAAGAGATCGCGCGATCGGTGAAAATCGACGCAAAACAGTGGCGGCAGGCTTCGAATAGCTCGTCGATCCCGCTAACGTTGAGAAAGCTTTCGTGCTGGCCGGCGAAACTGGCCGATGGCAGGTCTTCAGCGGTCGCCGAGCTTCGAACGGCTACGGCAACGTTCGCCCCATACTCCGCCTCAAGCTGCCGATAGGCGCCGTCAATTTGCTCGCGGAGCGGGCCTGTCGCCGTGGCCTGGTATACGATCTCGCGCGCTTTGGCGGCCTGCTTGGCCAGGACATCGACGTTCCGTTTATCCAAGTTATCGAGCAACCGATGCAACGGCTCCCACGCTTTGGCAGCGGTGAGCGCATCCCGATAGGCCTCCGCGGTTAAAGCAAAGCCGTTGGGGACACGTACCCCCTGTTTGGAGAGTGTCGAATACAGCTCGCCCAACGAAGCGTTTTTGCCGCCGACCAAAGCAACATCGCTCACGCGAATGTCAGCAAACCAACTGACGTATTTTGTCGTCATCCGGGACCCTCTCGCACAGGGCCTTATGGAACGCGACGTACTCCTTAGTGGCATTGACTTCCATCAAATTAGTCTATTGGCCGCAAACTGGAGCCGCAAATCGCGGGACAGAAGTGACCAAAGCCTGCAGACTAGCTGAGACAGGAGTATTTCCGATGAGCACGCAAATCAGTGTCCTAGTCGACAAAATCGCTGCACCCGAGGCAGAGCTTGAAGCCAAGCCTGCCATGCGCCGTGCCGAACTTCGCGTCGCAGTCCAAAAGCGGACATTCGTTGCCGTTAACGCTGCGGGCCGAGTTCACCATGCCGCGCGATGACGGCGTTCGCTTCGCGGATCGCGCGGCCTTCGTTGCCGGTTCGTTCCAAGCATTCGTTTGCGACCTTCGCCCAAAGCTCCTTGAGTGCCCACGTTGTCGCCTTGTGCGTATGTCTTTCGGCGTCGTCCGGAATCCACGGCATTTCACGATCTTCCACAAATGACTGGAAAATTAGTGCACGGACTTGGCGGCGCCTTCCTTGACGCTGATCTTGCGCATGAAGACCAGGATGCGTGGATCATTGAGTTTGTCCATTCTCCGCCCGAAGCAGATGTTTATCAGAGCGTTCTAACGGCCGCATCAGCGCATCTTCGATTTGAGTTTGATCGTTCTGCCATCCACCACGAACGTGCCGTGTCCGCGGTGATGGATGGTCTTGCAGTTTTTTTGCGCCGGATCGATCCATGCCTTAACCACTTCAAGGATGAACAGATTGTACCGTTTCACCAGGTTTCGGTCAGCGACCCTGCATTCAAGGTTCGCGAAACACTCCGACACCAAAGGCGGCGCCACGCATTCAGCGGGCCCCGGCGTCAGCCTGAACTTCCTGAACTTATCGATGTCGCGGCCCGATGTGTTGCCGACCTTCACGACTTTGGCTGCGAGCTTGCGGCTCGGAAGGCCAATCACGCATTCTCCAGTTGATTGCAATGCGGCGAAGCTGTAATTCGCGCCGCTCACGATACACGCAACCAGCGGTGGCTCGAATTCAACCATCATATGCCAGGACATGGTCATGACATTGGTCCGTCCCCTAAGGGCGGTCGCCAACAGGACTACCGGCCCTGGCTCAAGCAACTGGTAGACCTTCGACAAAGGCAGCGGCTTCATGGTGCTCAATCCTGGCTGTGGGCCCCCGAAAACGGCTGCAAGGTAGACTTAAGGCAACGATCAGCGAGCAAAATCACCTTTGTTAAAGAATTCTACCACTTGGCGTTTGCCGCCTCTATCTAAGCCTTTTGTGCAAGCGCGGGCGCAACGAACCCGGCAATGAAGGCGATCACCATGCAATTCTGCGCATGTCTCATCAGCTTCAGATTATTGATGTAACTTCATTCGAACTTGCCGCAAGTAACGCTCAAAGCAAATCGTTGCTCAAAAATTGAGTCGGCAAAATGCCCGCTTTGGGCCAATAGCTGACTCATGCAGCGCAGCGGAGGATCGTTATTCGATCACCTCATCGGAACGCGCATGGAGCGCCGGCGGAATATCTAGGCCCAGTATGCGAGCCGCATTTAGATTGATGACCAGCTCGAACGTGGTTGGATTGAGGACTGGCAAATCGCCCGGCTTTGCGCCCTTGAGTATTCGGCCGCAATAAATTCCAGCCTGACGGTAAGCATTTGCAATATTCGTTCCGTAGCTCATCAAACCGCCGGCCGCCGGAAACTCCCTAAACGGATAGACAGCTGGAATACCCTGACGCGTGACCAGCGCGACAATCTCTTTGCGGCGCACCATGAAAAACGGATCGGCGCCGACCAAAAGCGCGCCAGCGCGGTGATCTGCGAGCGTCGCCAACGCCACATCGAGTTCGCTCGGCGTGCTGGCGTTTAGCATTCTGATTTCCAGTCCGTTGGCTTGCGCCGCAGCCTGCATGTCCCGGATTTCAGGAGCGGCATCCGGCCCCAATGGGTTGACCAGCATAGCGACCGTTTTCGCCTTTGGAGCGAATTCGCGTACAAGCTCTAGTCGTTTCTGGCCGAGCGGGCCCGATGCGAGCGAAATCCCCGTTGCATTGCCGCCGGGTCGATTGAAGCTGGCAACCAGACCGGCTGCAACGGGATCAAGACCGACAATGAATATGATCGGGATCGTGGTCGTGGCCGTTCTCGCAGCGTTCGCCGCTGGCGGTGCCGACGCAACAATGACATCCACCGGACGACGGACTAACTCCGCCGCTTGCGCTGGCAGACGATCATAGTGACCCTCCGCAAACTGGTACTCAATTGCAACGTTTTTGCCTTCGGTAAAGCCCGTTTCAGTCAGGCCGCGCTGGAATGCCGCTACCAAATGGGCCGTCTCGATACGCGATACAGCGCTCAGGAATCCGACCACTGGCGCTGACGTTTGCTGCGCGCGGGCGGCAAGCGGCCATGTGGCCGCCGCTCCGCCGAAAAGTCTGATGAATTCGCGTCTTCTCATCCCGACCCCCCGGCCTGTGAGATGGGCCATCGTAGCGGCTCAAGCCAGCACTGGGAAAGGGGTCGGGCGCGTGAGGCGGCAGTGTCCGCTTTGGCCAATAGCCGACATCGCACAATTTACTCGATCACCTCGTCGGCGCTAGCAAAAGAAAAACGGCACCGTCGGAAAGGCGCCAAGTTTGTTTGGAGAGACATCTGCTAAGCGCCAACAGTCAAATAGATGATGTCAGCAATTACGTCCTGTGACAATTATACACCTTTGTATGCATAACTCGACTTGTTTCGGTGGCAAACCCATCTTGATCTGGTTTTCACTACAGCACTTTTGGCAGGCCTGAGCCGATTTGCCACCCTTTGCAGCCGGCCCTGATTTCGACCCGGTCTGAGCGAGGGAGAAGCCAGCAGGCACCGTGAAAAGGAACGCGGCGCAGATACCGAGAATTAGTGACAAGCGCATTTGACCACCCCAAAAGTTTTATTATTGCAACCCAAAAAAAGTTACCGAAAACATATGCCGAATTCGCGAATTAAACTATTGCAAAATGTAAATCAGGCCGCGAGGTGTTGCTTGATGTCTACACGTGACCCGACGCGCCCCTACATTCGATCTTCATTGGCGCTGGCAAGGCGGGACCTGGCCACGCCACCCGATCTTCTTTGATTTCATTGAAAAACCATGCATGAAAGCCGCGTGCCAGCATCCACTCGATGCGATCACCGCGCCAGAAAATACGGCGCTTCTCAATATCTCGGTCCTTCATGCTTGCGACATAGTCCCGGGCACGCTTCAAGTCAGCCGCACAAATTGGCAGCGCCCGCATTTGCTTGAACCAGCGTCCAAGATTGGGGTGATCTTGCACCGAGAATTCAACCTCCATCGCTCTCGCACTCGACACATGTGGAAAAAGCGCGATGTCGGCGATTGATAAGGGTCCGCTCACAAATTCATGGTCGGCGAGTTCCTTGTCGAGGGCTTCGTAGACGCTGCGAAGGTCGGTGCGTGCTGCCTCAAGAAGACCATCCGGCATTTTGTCCGGCCGTTCAGCCCACTTCCAATATGAGATGTTGACAAGAATTGGATCCACGAAGGTGTCAGCTACGCGCTCCCAGGCGCGCGCGTGAACCCGGGCGGCAGGGTCGCCAGGACATACGCGTTTCGCTGGATAGCGATAATCCAAATAGGCGACGATGTCGGCGGAATTCACGATGACAATGCCATCATCCACCAAGGCTGGGACTTCAATGCGCCCATTAACAGCCTTGAGTGCTGCATGGTTTGACTTGAGCAGTCCGTCGACGGCCTCATAATTCAGTCCCTTGTACTCCAGTGTCATCCGCACCTTACGCGCGAATGGACTGAATGCGCTGTCATACAGCTTTATCATGACATGACATCCTGGCTTCGAGTGCGCCTCAGTCGCACCCAACTCTGCAAAGGCGCGATTTAACAGTTAGACTAGCACTGGCGGGCGTATAGTGGCGGAAGTCAAATGTCCGCCAAGGGCCGGTAGCGGACCTATGTCGTTTTGCTCCGCCTGCCCAATGCAATGTACACCGTAGCCAACACGACGCTGTAAGTTAGCAACATCGCGAGCGACATCAACGCGGGCGCAATACCTAACCCAGCTCGAAAGGCAAATGCGCCAAGTCCGATTAAAGGAAAGAATATCAGCCCCATTAGAACCCACCCGATGAGACCGAAAACCACACCCTTCGTTATGCCGCTTCGACCGGGCAGCAGGCCGTTAATGCGACCAAATAGAAATCCCAGAATGGCCATGCCGTTCACGAACGAAAGCAACCACGGCACAATGGCGGGCACATCCGTGCCGATCCACTGACTAAGAGTGTGCTGGAAGCTCTGGTACGGCTGAAATGACGGAAGCAGCCCCGCTCGCATTTTAAAATACATAAAAACGAAATGAACAAGAGTGCCGGATAAGCCGGCGACAAGTGGCTTCCAAATCCAGTCTTTTACAACCATCTATCCGTGTAGCACATTCAATGCATTGGAAATTGACCCGTTGCCATCATGAGGTGGTGCGGCTGATGGTGGCCGCCCTGCACCATGATCCCCATAAAGCCGAGCGCTTTGAGCTTGATAAGCGGCTGCACCTCACTCGCCAAAACCGTGAGCTTCACGCCATTTGGCAAATCATCGCTTGTTGCGCTCCAACCGATTTCGCGCAGCTCGTTCACGTGTGCCGGTACCATGCGTTTGACGGCTTCAAGAGTGCGGCCTTCGCCTGTCACCGTGAACTCTATCCCGTTGTCTAACAGGCGCGGTGTGGCAGCAGCATGAAGCGTAACCTCGTTCATATCGATCAGATGCTGCCGTAGCGCATCAATGTTGACCTTCGACCAGTCGGTCTTGGGATCGGCTTGCAGAATTTGGACGATTTCCTGGATCGTACCGAAAGCATCTTGCCCCGGTGAGGTCGGCGCGCCGGTCACGGCAAATTGCTGACCATGCATGCTGCCGTGCATTCCCATGCCGCCATTCATGTTGCCTTTCATGCCGCCGTGCATTCCACCTTGGTGCTGCATCATCTGGCTGTGCATCTGGCTCATCATGTCGCCTTGCTGCATCGGTCCGTGCATGCCCATGGGGCCACCAGAGGACATTTGCGCAACTGCGTACGCGGTCGCGGTCAGAAGCGCCGAAACGGCAAGTGTTGTCTTCCAAGGAAATTTTGACATCGGGAGCCTCGTTCGCTGTTTTGCCCCGCATGCCTGATACCAAGAATGGGGCAAGCCACATATGATCCAAATCATACGCGTTTCGAGAGTGTGATCTTTCCACCCTTGCGTTTAATCCCGCCAGAGCGTTCCAAAGCGGCCAACGTGCGATAAAGCACCTCATGGGTGAGGCCGATTTCGGCGGCGAGGTCCTTCAATGTTCCTTGCAGTTGCACAGTGCGGCCATCAGAGCCAACGTTGAGCGCGAGAAAATGCCGCACGCGCTCGCGTGCCGAACGGATATTTCGCTGTTCAATGCGGGTGCGCAGGTTCATCACTTGACGGGCGAGCGTTGCGGAGAACGCTTGAGCAGCCTTGGGGTTTTTGTCAAAGGCCGCCAGTACTTCCCGTTTTGGATAGACACGTACCGTGGCATTGGTACTTGCGATGGCATCACAATGATACTGAGCAGAAAACAGCGAGGCCTCAGCGAACGTCTCACCCGGACCGGCGATATGCAGCACAATTTCGTGCCCGGAACGGTCAACCCGTGCGAGCCGTATGCGGCCCGTGATGACTTCATAGAGGCCTGCGGGTTTACCGCCGAGCCGAAATATCGCCTCGCCTGCTTTCAGCTTGTGGTCGGTCGCCGCAGCGCGCACAGCGGCGGGCAGCCAGTTTTCTACCGGCATTAGCGACACCCCATCTGAGCCCCAATGCACATCATTAGAGCCGTCCGCTGTGGGTTATAAGCGGACATTGCGACAGGTCAGTGTGATGTCCGCTTTCGCTAGATCCCGTTCGGCGTACAGGCCATCAGCAATTTGGCCGTGTCGAGAAGGCGCGCTTGGTCGCTGAATGATTTTACTCGGTTTCTGTTCGGCAGCACAAAAACGACTTCATTAGGCTTTTGCATAGTGTAGTCGTTATCGTGCTCTTCTTCAGTAATCACGACAGCGCACTTCAGATCGTAGCCCGCTGCTTTGACCCTTTCTGTGGCCGCGTCCACGGCGTCTGACGTCGGATTACCCGTCTGGGGGTCTCTTTCCAATAGCGGACTTGTGTCACCCTCGGCCCACGCGTCGATGACAATTTGCGCGAGTTTGTCACTAGGCGGGAAGGAAAAACTTGGCAGCGTCACGTCCAAATCCGAGTTCGCCGGTGCGTGTTTGCGTTTATCCTTCGCTTTCCTGTGAATGGCCACTTTGAAGCCCTCCCTGATCAAGCAGGTCCGTCATTTTGACGTGCCGCAAACCTTAGTTGTGTAACTCTAAGCTTGCAAGCTGGGATAGTGGTATCGGGTTAGGCAAATACTCAATTCGGATGTCCGCTCGCTTTGGGTGCTGACATTCTGTGTTGTCCACATCATGTTCGCTTTAACCCCGAAACCCGACATAAACGGACTCACGGCGACGGCAGCGTCGCACTTACTCCCGCCGTGCAATACACCGGGGGTGTCGCCGGTGCCGGCGCAGGCGTGATGCCTTGCCTCATGAGTTGGTCCTGATAATCCGACCACGTTACCAGCGGGGGAATGTTCATATA
>DATIWJ010000070.1:0-147695 GCA_035519415.1 Pseudolabrys sp. | reverse complement strand
AAAATCTTGTTCCCGTCATGCCCCATCTTCACCGCTTATTCCGGCGCAAGCGGGACCTCAGAGGCCGGAATCCTAGGGTGAGATGTCGATTCCGCACCCGGACGATGCGCTTTAGCATGGCCGGATGATTCGCGGTTTTATCCCAACAGTCGCCGCGCTAATCGCCGTGCTGGACGTCCCGGCGCGCGCCGAGCTCTCGCTGTGCAACCGCACCAGCTACCGCATGGAAGCTGCAATTGGCCTCGAAAAGCGCGCCAACGTCGCGACACGCGGCTGGTTCGGCCTCGATCCCGGGCAATGCCGGCAGGTCGTGGACGGGCCGCTCGACATCGACATGGTCTATCTGCATGCGCGCACGCCGGCGGTTTACGGCTCAGCACCGCTGCCGCAAAACGGCCAGGCAGACTTCTGCATTCGTGACAGCGACTTCGACATTGCCGATGCGCGAGGTTGCCCGGCGAGCCAGCAGGCGCATTTCAGTGCGGCCAAACCGTCTGAGTCTCCAAAAGGGCCTGTGGTCAATCTGGCGGAGCAATCCGACTACGACGATGTGCAGGCGCGGCTTGCCGGCATCCAGCGGCTCTTGGTCATTGCCGGCTACGACGCCTATCCCATTGATGGCGTCCAGGGCGCCAAAACACAGGCTGCGGTCACGAAATTCCTGAATGACCGCAAGCTTGCCGCCGACGCTGTCGCGACGCCAAATTTTTTCGACACCCTGATTGCCGCTGCGCTCAAGCCAGAAGGTGCAGGCTTTTCCTGGTGCAATGACACAAAATACGCGGTGATGGCTTCGCTCGGTATCGTCGAAATGGGTGCGATCGTTACCCGCGGCTGGTATCGCGTGGAGGCCGGCCAATGCCTGCGGCCGGATCTGCGCAACGATCCGCACCGGCTCTACAGCTACGCCGAGGCCGTTGATGGCAACGGCCGCACCATCAAGCGTGGGGATGTACCGCTCGCCTGGGGTGGCGCGGTTGCGCTATGCACGCGTGATGGCCGTTTCGAGCTGTCCGACCACAAGGATTGCGCTGCGCGCGGTCTGAATACGGCGGGCTTTGCGGTCATCGATTTGGGCTACCAGCCGGCGATGACAGTCCGCTTCAAGGAACCTTAATCTGCCCTCTCCCCGTTTACGGGAGAGGGTGGCGCGCGGCCTTCGCCGCGCGCCGGGTGAGGGGCATAGATGCGAGGTCGGCGTACTGAGACCAATAGGCGCAAGCGCCACCTGCGCAGAAATTCGACCGTTGCGGAAACAAGGCTGTGGCTTGCGCTTCTGGACAGACGTCTCGGCGGTTTCAAGTTCGTACGGCAAGTGCCGATTGGATCGTATATCGCTGACCTTGTCTGCCGGGAGCAAATGCTCGTCATCGAAGTCGACGGCGGCCAGCATTCAGAAAGCACTGGTGATCATATTCGTGACGCGTTTATGAAGAACGAGGGCTATCGAGTGTTACGATTCTGGAATTCCGACGTCCTTTCCAATTACGACGGTGTATTGAATACGATCCTTAAGAACTTGGGGAAGGAATCGCCTTGAGTGCACCCCTCACCCGACCTCCGCTTCGCTCCGGCCACCCTCTCCCCGCAAGCGGGGAGAGGGAAAGCAGGTCGCAGCGTGGCTTCGGCCACGTCGAAACCTGGGTTTTCGATCTCGACAACACACTCTACCCGCATCACCTCAATCTCTGGCAGCAGGTGGATGAGCGCATACGGGCTTATGTCTCCAACTTCCTGAAGGTCTCGAAGGACGAAGCCCTCCGCGTGCAGAAGGACTATTACAAGCGCTATGGCACCACGATGCGCGGGATGATGACCGAACACGGCATGAAGCCGGACGACTATCTCGAATTCGTCCACCAGATCGATCATTCGCCGCTCACGCCTGACCCAGCGCTCGGCGCGGCACTGGAAAAACTTCCCGGCCGCAAGCTCATCCTCACCAACGGCACCCGCAAGCACGCCGACGCGGTCATGCAGAGGCTCGAGATCCATCGGCATTTCGAGGACGTATTCGATATCGCCGCCGCTGACCTCGACCCCAAGCCGTTACCGCAAGTGTATGAGCGTTTCCTCGCCCGCCATGGTGTCGATGCCGCGAAAGCAGCGATGTTCGAGGATCTGGCACGCAACCTCGAGACGCCGCACGCGCTCGGCATGACCACCGTGCTGGTCGTGCCGGAAGGACAACGCGAAGTGTTCCGCGAAGCCTGGGAGCTGGAAGGGCGCGACGCGCCCTATGTCGATCATCTGACCGACGATCTCGCCGGTTTTCTCGAAAAGATTGTGCGGCGGTGACTACGCGGCCGGAATGACCTGCTGCATCAGAACGGCAAGCCCGATGCCGGCAATCCCGGCGCCGACAAGGCGCAGCGGCGAGAGATCGGATGACCGCCGCAAGAGACCGCCTGCGATCTTCGCCGCCGCAAGCGCAATTGCGCTTTGAATGACCGCAAGACCCAGCAGATACGCATAGAGTGGCGTCGGCTCGGCGCCGTATATCGATTCGCCAAGCGCATAGCCGTGGATGATGCCGACCATCGCAAACAGAACGAGAGCGGCGGCGGCCGGCATCTGCCGGCGGGAAAGCATCAGCGCGCCGAGCGCGATCACCGAAAACGCGACCAGGATTTCCGCGCCCGGCACCGTCGCACCGTGCAAATGCAGCGCCACGCCGGCAATCATTGCCAGCACGAACGCAACGGCGAGCGCGTACGCTGCCCGATGCATGGCGGCGAGGCAGCCGACGGCCACAACGGCGGCGAGGTGATCGAGACCAATGACCGGATGTCCGAGCCCCGAGAGAATGCCTTCTCCAAAGGTCGACGGTGTGTGGCCGCCCATCAGGTGATGCGCGAGGGCCGGCGCGGCGCTGAACGCAAGCACGATCAGGCTCAGACTCAAGCGTCGAAATTGTCGATTCATGCACGTTTCTCCCCGCCGCAAGATTAGCCGCTCAAGCGCGGCTTGACATCCCCTGCCCCGCCACCGACAAACCGCAACCGAACGAGCCGGAGCACCCATGGCCAACGACAAGCTTGCCAGCATCATCGACGAGGCCTTCGAAGAACGCGACAAGATCGGACCGAAGACCAAGGGTGCCGTGCGCAAGGCGGTGAACGCCGCGCTTGACCTGCTCGATGCCGGAAAGGCGCGTGTCGCCGAGCGAGGGGCTGATGGCCAGTGGCACGTGCATCAGTGGCTAAAGAAAGCCGTGTTGCTCTCGTTTCGCCTCAACGACATGAGTGTGATCCCGGGTGGGGCCGGAAAAGCGGTGTGGTGGGACAAAGTCGATTCCAAATTCAAGGGCTGGAACGCCGCGCGTTTCCGCAAAGCTGGATTTCGCGCAGTACCGGGCTGCGTAGTCCGCCGTTCGGCCTTCATCGCGCCCGGCGTGGTGCTGATGCCATCCTTCGTCAATCTCGGCGCTTACGTCGATAGCGGCACCATGATCGACACCTGGGCGACAGTCGGCTCGTGCGCGCAGATCGGCAAGAGCTGCCATATCTCGGGTGGCGCCGGTATCGGCGGAGTGCTGGAGCCTTTGCAGGCGGGCCCGGTGATTATCGAGGACAATTGCTTCGTGGGTGCGCGCTCTGAAGTGGCGGAAGGCGTGGTCGTGCGCACCGGCGCAGTGCTGTCGATGGGCGTTTACCTCGGCGCGTCGACCCGCATCGTCGATCGCGAAACTGGACAGATTACGCAAGGTGAAGTGCCGCCTTATTCGGTCGTCGTGCCCGGTACGCTGCCGGGAAAGAGCGGCGGCCCAGGGTTATATTGTGCGGTTATCGTCAAGCGCGTCGACGAACGCACCCGTTCCAAGACCAGCATCAACGAATTGCTGAGGGACTAGGAAATGTGCTGCTCGAGTCTGCTCCGCTCATTCCCGCGTAAGCAGGAATCCAGGGCGCGACAGTCGAAGCAGCAATTGATTGCCCAGGGTCCCCGCTTTCGCGGGGACGGACGGCTGATGACAAATTTGCCGGAAATTGACGATGTCCGCTGACCCCGTTGCTATTGCCCGCGACTTGCTGCGCTGTCCGTCGGTGACGCCCGCGGAGAGCGGCGCGCTCGCGTTTATCGAAAAGACGTTGAAGGCCTCCGGCTTTACCGTACATCGCATGACATTCAGCGAGGCCGGCACTGATGCTGTCGAAAATCTCTATGCCCGGATCGGCACGGCGAAGCCCAACCTTGTGTTCGCCGGCCATACCGATGTGGTGCCGCCGGGCGACGAAAAGGCCTGGAAGCACCCGCCGTTTTCCGGTGAGGTCGCTGGCGGCGAGCTTTACGGCCGCGGCGCCGTCGATATGAAGGGTGGCATTGCCTGCGCGATTGCCGCGGTGCTTGATCATCTCGGTCAAAACGGTGGGAAGCCGAAAGGATCGATTTCGTTCCTGATCACCGGCGACGAGGAAGGCATCGCCGTCAATGGTACGCCCAAGCTCCTGAAATGGGCCGCCGAGCACGGCGAGAAATTCGACCACTGCATTCTGGGCGAGCCAAGCAACCAGCAAGAACTCGGGGACACGATCAAAATTGGCCGGCGCGGTTCGCTCAATGGCCATCTGATTGTGACGGGCAGGCAGGGCCACGTTGCCTATCCGCAACGCGCGGATAATCCGATCCGTGGGCTAGTGGCGCTGGTTTCGGCCCTGCAAGCCGAGGCCCTCGATCAAGGCAGCGCGCAATTTGCACCCTCGCACCTCGAGTTCACCTCGGTGGATGTCGGCAACCGGACAGTCAATCTGATTCCGGGTGAAGCGCGGGCGCGTTTCAATATCCGCTTCAACGACAAGCATACGCTCGAATCCCTGAAAACACTAATCGAGCAACGCGCAGCAAAAGCGTCCGGCGGAAAGATAAAATTCGCATTCCAGTGGGAGCCATCGAATGCCGGTGTGTTCGTGACAAAACCTGGTCCGCTGACCGACCTGGTTTCAAAAGCCGTTGCCGAAGTGACGGGACGCAAGCCCGAATTATCAACGACCGGCGGTACTTCCGATGCGCGCTTCATCACCGCCTATTGCCCGGTTGTCGAGTTTGGGCTGGTCGGTCAGACCATGCATGCGGTCGATGAGCGCGTGCCGATTGCCGATCTGCGTGCGCTAACGACGATCTACCGGAAAATTATCGACCGTTATTTCGCCTAGTAATCTACGCGCATGAGATAGAGACCATCCGGCGGGGCCACAGGACCACAAGCCGAACGGTCGCGCGCTTCGAGCGCCTTGCCAAGGTCGTCAGCGCCCCATTTGCCCTCGCCGACGGCAACAAGGGAACCGACCATTGAACGCACCTGATTGTGCAGGAACGAGCGTGCGACAGCGCTTATCGTCACTTTCTCGCCGTTGCGTTCAACGCTGAGCACGTCGAGCGTTTTCACCGGTGACTTGGCCTGGCATTCGGTTGAGCGGAATGTCGTAAAATCGTGTTTGCCAATCAGACGTTGGGCGGACTTGTGCATGGTGCCGGTATCGAGCGGACGCGGTACGCGCCAGGCGCGGCCAGCCTCGAGGGTGAGATCGGCGCGGCGGTTGACGATGCGATACAGATAGTGCCGTTTGACCGCAGATGTGCGCGCGTTGAAATCATCGGCCGCGCGTTCAGCCACAAGAATAGCGATGGGGTGCGGCCGCAAATGAGCATTGAGCGCGTCGCGCACAGTGTCGGTGTCCCATTCTTTCGTCAGGTCAACATGTGCCACCTGCGCGCACGCATGCACGCCCGCATCGGTACGCCCCGCGCCCTGCACTAGGATTTTCTCGCCCGTTAATGCCTCGACAGCCGCAGTCAGCAGGCCCTGCACGGTGAGCTGGTCGGCCTGAATTTGCCAGCCGGCAAACGGTGCGCCGTCATATTCAATGGTGAGCTTGTAACGCGGCATTGTCAGGCAACCCGTGTGCCGGCCGGCACCGGCGTGCCGCGCAGAAATTCATCGGCATTCATCGGGTGTTTTCCCGCGCGCTGCACCTGCACAAGCTGCACCGCCCCGCGGCCACAAGCGACCGTCAACCTGTTATCGAGAAGTATGCCCGGCGGGCCTGAGCTTTCGCCTCTGGTTGAGCGCAATACTTTCACGCGGACGCCGTCGAGTTCAAACCAGGCACCGGGGAATGGCGACAGGCCGCGGATATGGTCGTGCACCTGTTTCCAGGGCTTCTCCCAGTCGATCCGCGTTTCATTTTTGGAAATTTTCTCGGCATACGTAACGCCTGCTTGCGGTTGCGGCGTGAGCTGGAGCGAACCGCGGTCCGCGGCCGCCAGCACGCGCAGCATCAGATCAGCGCCGAGCCGCGAGAGAGCATCGTGTAACTCGCCCGCTGTCATGTCCGGGCCAATCGGCTGACGCTCGGCCATGGCCATCGCGCCGGTATCGAGCCCCTCGTCCATCTTCATGATAGTGATGCCGCTATCGGGATCGCCCGCCATGATTGCGCGGTTGATCGGCGCGGCACCGCGCCAGCGCGGCAACAGCGAGGCATGCACGTTGAAGCAACCAAGCCGCGGCGCTTCGAGGATCGGCTTGGGCAGGATCAGGCCATAGGCCACCACCACCGCCGCATCTGCATTGTAGGCGCGAAAGATTTCCTGCGCCTCGCCGTCTTTCAATGACCTCGGCGTATTGACTGTGAGCGCCAGCTGCCGTGCCTCCCGTTCGACCGGCGTGTGCTGCATATCCATGCCGCGGCCGGCCGGCTTGGGCGCGCGGGTATAGACCGCCGCGATATCGTGCCCGCGCGCCGCGAGTTCGATCAGCGTCGGTACCGCGAAGTCGGGCGTGCCCATGAAGATCAGGCGGAGTGGCATGGTCCATCCAGCAAAAAACTAATGGCTTGTCATGGCCGGGCTCGTCCCGGCCATCCACGACTTCCTTCGTATCTCAAGACGTGGGTGCCCGGCACAAGGCCGGGCATGACGACGGAATGCATCTCAGCCGATATGATGCGAAGGCTCTTGGTCCTCGGCCAGCGATTTTCCGCCGTCCGTCTTCTTCGCCGCCTTCTTGAATTTCTTGATCACCATATCGCGCTTGAGTTTCGAGATATGATCAATGAATAACACACCATTGATGTGATCGATCTCGTGCTGGAGGCACGTGGCAAGCAATCCCTCGGCCTCAATCTCCCTCGGCTTGAGGTCGGCGTCGAGAAATTTCACTTTCACGGCTTTCGGCCGCGCGACTTCCTCGTAGTATTCGGGAATCGACAGGCAGCCCTCTTCGTAAATTGCTTTCTCTTCGGATTCCCAAACCACTTCGGGATTGATAAAGACCTGTGGCTGTTTCGGCTCGTCTTTCTTCGCGAGATCCATCGTGACCACGCGCCTGGGCACGCCAATCTGGATAGCGGCAAGACCGATGCCGGGCGCCGCATACATGGTTTCAAACATGTCGTCGATGAGGGCGCGCAACGGTTTATCGACGGTCTTTACCGCCTCGGACTTAAGCCGCAACCGTTTGTCGGGAATGATGAGGATGTCGCGCACCGCCATGGGCGCGATGTAAGCGGTAGGGCCCGCGCGGTCAATGCGCCTTTGCCCTTGAGCCATCGGCACAATCGCCCTACCGTTCGCCGTTCGTTCGCTCGGCGGGCGAATCACTGTAGAAGCGGTTCATGACCGATTTCCAGACCCTGCTCGACGCGCTCCTGGCGCATGCGCCGGCCCTCACCCTCGCCATCGGCACGATTGTCGCGATCGGGCTCATCGTCGTCATTGTGATGCTGTTGTGGCCGCGCAAGCCGCCCCCGGACCCAGTTGCCGAGCAGCGGATGGCCGATCTCAATGCACGGGTCCAGGCGATGGGCCAGCTCCTCGCCCAGGCGCAATCGCAATTGCAACAAACGGTGCATGAACGGCTTGATGCGGTGACAGCCCGTCTCGGCGATTCCATGCGCACATCGACCAAGGACACCACCGATCATCTGCAGCAGTTGCATGCGCGCCTGGCGGTGATCGACAGCGCGCAGAAGAACATCACGGATCTCGCTTCGCAGGTGACGAGCCTGCAGAATGTTCTCGCCAACAAGCAAACGCGTGGCGCCTTTGGGCAGGCGCGAATGGAAATGATCATTCAGGACGGCTTGCCGAAGGACTGCTACGAGTTCCAGGCGACCCTCACCAACAACGCCCGGCCAGACTGCGTCGTGCACCTTCCCGATGGCCCTTCGTTGGTCATCGACGCCAAGTTTCCGCTCGAGGCGGTGACTGCGTTTCGCGAGGCGAAGAGCGAAGACGACCGCAAACTTGCGATTGCCCGGGTGCGCACGGATATCGCCAGGCACGTCGGCGACATCGCAGACAAATACCTTATCCCGGGCGAGACCCAGGACATGGCGCTGATGTTCGTACCTTCGGAATCGATCTACGCCGAGCTCTATGACGGTTTTGACGACGTTTTCCAGAAAGCCTATCGCGCCAAGGTGATTATCGTTTCACCGTCGTTGTTGATGCTGGCAATCCAGGTGATCCAGCAGATCCGCAGGGATGCCCGTATGCGCGAGGCCGCCGGCAAAATTTTGGTCGAAGTCGGTCTGCTGGTCGGAGACGTCAATCGTCTGAGGGATCGGGTCGAGAATCTGGACAAGCACTTCGGCCAGGCCAACGCTGACGTCAAACAGATCCTCATTTCCGCCGACAAGGTCGTGAACCGCGGCGAGAGGATTCGGGATGTCGAGTTCGGAGACGACCCGCCGAGTGCCGACATCCTGCCGGGGCCCGGTCAGCGCAAGCTGGAAGCCGGCGAATAGCGTGATGACTGTTTCCCCAGATGCGCAAGCGAGGCCATCATGGTCCGAAGCGCTGGCGGTCTACTTCAAGCCACGCGTCCTGATCGTGATGTTCCTTGGCTTCTCGTCGGGGCTGCCGCTTGCGCTATCGGGCGCGACGCTGCTGGTATGGATGCGCGAATCCGGTGTCGATCTCGGCACGATCGGCCTCTTTGCGCTGGTCGGCACGCCATACACGGTGAAGTTCCTCTGGGCACCGCTGACCGACGCACTTGACGTGCCGCTGCTATCGCGCGCGCTCGGCCGCCGCCGCGGCTGGCTGGTGTTCACACAAATCCTGCTGATGGCGGCCATCGTGTTCCTGGGCTTTTGTAACCCCGCTGCTGCGCCAGGGCTGGTCGCTCTTGGTGCTTTGCTGGTGGCCACAGCCTCGGCGACGCAAGACATCGTGGTCGATGCTTTTCGCGTCGAGAGCCTGCCGGAGAATGAGCAGGCTGCGGGCATGGCCTCCTATGTCGCCGCCTATCGCATCGGGATGCTGATTTCCACGGCCGGCGCGCTGTTTCTGGTGAGCGCCATCGAAGCCTCCGGTTTCGATAAACAGGCGGCTTGGCGCTGGGGCTATGTGGCGATGGCCTGCCTGGTGTTGATCGGCACCGCGACCGCGTTGTTCGCGACCGAACCGGAGCGGTCGGCGCAGGCCGAAGCGAGCCACGCCCGGCACAAACCGTTCGCGCGTGTGACTGAGGCCGCGGTCGGCGCATTCAGGGACTTTCTTGGCCACGAACTCGCTTTCGTCATGCTGGCCTTCGTCGTGCTGTTCAAGTTCACCGATGCGCTTTCGGGCGCCATGACCGCACCATTCGTGATCGACCTTGGATTTACGCGCAACGAATACGCCGCAATCGTAAAAGGCGTCGGGCTCGCCGCGCTGCTGCTAGGCGGTTTCGCCGGTGGTTTCATTGCGCGCGCCGTCCCGCTCGCCACCAGTCTGTGGATCGGTGGCGTTTTGCAGGCTGTTGCAAACCTTGCGTTCAGTGCATTGGCGGTGGCCGGCACAAATACGATGATGCTTGCAGCGGCAATCATTGCGGAGAATTTCACAAGCGCTGTCGGCACGGTGATGTTCGTCGCCTATCTCTCCGCGCTGTGCCAGAACCCGCTACATACGGCCACACAATACGCACTGCTGACGGCGTTGGCCGCGGTGGGACGCACCTATCTCTCGTCCGGCGCAGGATTCATCGCCGAATCGACCGGGTGGGTCTGGTTCTTCGTGATCTGCGCGCTCGCTGGCATACCGAGTCTGTGTTTGCTCGCCTGGCTACAGCGGCGCGGACATTTCAAACGGCTGGAGCCGCAAAAATCATGAGTTGTCGTGCCCCGGACGTGGCGCAGCACGAGCGTAAGCGAAGTGATGCGACGCAGATCCGGGGCCGTACCGGATTCAGCGTCTATGACGGTCCCGGTTCTGCAGTGCATCGCCATAGCGTGTCGAAGACGCGCGTGAACGCGCTTATGGCGCTGCTGCGCCCGGGACACGAGGCCCAGCTAGAACAGCGTCCGCTGTTTGATCGCGGCGGTGAGCGTGCCTTCGTCGAGGTAATCGAGCTCGCCGCCGACTGGCACCCCGTGCGCGAGCCGCGTCACCTTCACGTTGGCGCCTTGCAACAGCTCGGTGATGTAATGCGCGGTCGTCTGGCCATCGACCGTGGCATTGAGTGCCAGAATTACCTCTTTCACTGGCGTCTCATGCGCGCGCGAGATCAATGTCTCAATGGAAAGGTCCTGCGGGCCGACGCCATCGAGCGGCGACAACGTTCCGCCGAGGACGTGATAGCGGCCGTTGATCGCGTGCGCGCGTTCCAGCGCCCAAAGGTCGGCGACATCGGCAACGACGACGATAATGGAGGCATCGCGTCTGCTATCGGTACACACGGTGCACGGATTCTGCGTGTCGATATTGCCGCAGATTTTGCAAATTTCGATCTTCTCCATCGCGGTCTCAAGCGCCGTGGCAAGCGGAGCCATCAGCAATTCCCGCTTCTTGATGAGATGCAGCGCTGCACGCCGCGCCGAGCGCGGGCCCAGCCCCGGTAGCCGCGCGAGCAGCTGAATCAGGCGTTCAATTTCAGGCCCGGCAACAGCGGTCGGCATATCAATCCGTCATGACCGGGCCTGTCCCGGCCGTCTTGCCTGTTACACCTCTCGAGACGTGGATGCCCGGCGCAAGGGCGGGCATGACGAATGAGAGGCGCTTGCAAAGCATTTTCATCCCAATCCCAATCCCGGCGGCAGCGGCAGGCCGCCTGTAACAGCTTTCATCTTTTCCTGCAGTACGGCTTCCGCCTTCCGCCGCGCCTCAGCATGCGCGGCGATCAAAAGGTCCTCGAGGATTTCCTTTTCTGCGGGCTTCATAAGTGAATCGTCAATTTTGACGCCCTTGAGGTCGCCCTTCGCCGTGGTCGTTACCGTGACCATGCCGCCGCCAGCGGTGCCCTCGACCTCAATCTGGTCGAGTTCGGCCTGCATGGTCTGCATCTTGGATTGCAATTGCGCGGCCTGTTTCATCAGGCCCAGAAAATCCGCCATAGGTCACGTCCTTTTGCGCATGATCTTATCCGGAAACCGGTTCCCACTTTTCGGGATCATGCGCTAATCCTCGTGCTCGCTTTCGGGAGTGTGCTCCGATGTGCTCTCCGCGCCCTCGGGTGCATTTTGTGTCACACCGACGATCTTGGCGCCCGGAAAGCGATTGAGCACCGCCTGGACAAGCGGGTCACTCTGAACGCCGCGCTCAATTTCGGCTTGCTGGGCTTCGGCCTGCGCGCGAATCGTCGGTGCGCCCTGTTCCTTGGAGACGACGACGATCCAGCGCTTGCCGGTCCAGCCGGTTAGTTTCCGCTGGAGATCGTGAACCAGCGTCTTCGGCGCGCTCGCTTCCAGTGCAATTTCGAGCTGGCCATCCTCACAGCGCACCAGTCGGACATCGCGCTCGAGCGCCATTTTGGCGGCGATGTCGCGTTTGTCTGTGGCCAGCGCAATCAGCTCCTCGAATGAGCCGATGGAAAGCGTCGGCGCGGCTGCAGGCTCATCGAGCCGCGCAACCGGATCGTCGGCCGGTCGTGGCGATACCGCGGCGGACGAACGCGGCGACGCGCGGGGCGCCTCAAAGCGTGGGGTGTAATTTTGCGTCGGTGTCGCGCCACCATTACCCTGCGGACGCGCAGGGGCTGCGTCGGTTTCGCCGAGCGAGCGTATAACTTCGTCGGGCGTCGGCAGATCGGCGGCATAGGCGATGCGCACAAGTACCATCTCGGCGGCGGCGACCGGACGGCCGGACGCCTGCACTTCGGAAATACCCTTCAATAACATCTGCCATGCGCGCGAGAGCACCCGCATCGATAGCTGGGCCGCGAATGTGCGCCCGCGTGTACGCTCGGCCTCCGACAGCGACACGTCATCGGCAACAGCGGGAACGACTTTGACTCGCGTAACAAAATGAGTGAATTCAGCAAGATCGCTCAGGATAACCGCGGGATCGGCGCCGATATCGTATTGCTCGCGAAGCTCCTTGAGGGCGGCGGCGACGTCTCCCTTCATAAGCGCCTCAAACAAATCGACCACACGCACACGGTCGGCCAATCCCAACATCCGTCGCACATCTTCGGCGCGCACCGTTCCCGCAGCATGCGCAATGGCCTGATCGAGGAGCGAAAGCGAATCTCGCACCGAACCCTCCGCCGCGCGCGCAATCAATGCCAGCGCCGCCGGTTGGACCTCGACTCTCTCTTTAGCCGCGATACTTTCGAGATGCCTGACCAGGGCGACCGCATCGACGCGCCGCAGATCGAAACGCTGACAACGGGACAATACCGTCACTGGCACCTTGCGGATTTCCGTGGTGGCGAAGATGAACTTGGCGTGCGGCGGCGGCTCTTCAAGCGTTTTCAACAGCGCGTTGAAGGCCGCGCCTGAGAGCATGTGCACCTCGTCGAGAATATAGACCTTGTAGCGCGCGCTCATCGGCGCGTAGCGGATGGCGTCGTTGATCTGTCTGACGTCCTCGACACTGTTGTGGGAGGCAGCGTCCATCTCCAGCACGTCCGGGTGCCGGCTTTCGATGATGGTCTGACAGTGCAAACCCAAAACAGGCATTCTGATAGTCGGTTCCTTCACCGACCCATCCGGCAATTCGTAATTGAGCGCGCGTGCGAGGATACGTGCGGTCGTTGTCTTTCCAACGCCACGTACGCCGGTAAGGATCCAGGCCTGGGGGATGCGCCCGCTCTCGAATGCGTTCGAGATTGTCCGCACCATGGCGTCCTGGCCAATAAGATCCTCGAAACTTGCCGGGCGGTATTTGCGTGCGAGCACACGATACCCGTCGGCGGGGACATCGACCGGGACGGAACCGGAAGCAGCAGATTTTTTAGGCTCGCTCATAGTGCCATCCGCTTCGCTGCCGCGCGGAACGCGGGCTCATTGCGAACGAGTCAAGGAATTGGTGGGAGGCTGACGAGCGACCCGAACCGCGCTCGTTAGGGCTGCTTCCTTCCGGATCTGACCCGGTTGGCGAGTGGCTCGTCCACCGCCAACCTCCCGTGATCTATATCGGGCCAATAAAGCTGGAAAGCAAGCAGCGGGGCGGCGTCTCTGATAGCTTTCCTCCGAAAGAATCGCGTGGATTTGTTCAATGGATTCAGGGGTTACGAAGGGCTGGTCGTTACACCCGCAGCTCGCGCAGGAGACGGTTCCGGTTGGCGACATGCCACTCGCCCGCGTGCTTCTGGCAAACGACGCCAATTATCCGTGGCTGATCCTTGTTCCGCGATTGCCCGGTCTTGTCGAACTCATCGACCTTGAGGAGAACGCGCAGGTGCAGCTGACTGGCGAAATCGCGGCAGCCGCGCGCGTGCTCAAAACCGTCACTGGATGCGACAAGCTCAACATTGCCACGCTTGGCAATCAGTTGCCGCAATTGCACGTGCACGTTATCGCGCGCCGACGAACCGACGCGGCGTGGCCGATGCCGGTGTGGGGCGCAAAACCGCCGCTAGCCTACGACGATGGCGCGCGGTCAACCCTGCTTGGCTCACTACGCCAGTTGCTCAAATCTGACGGGCTCGCCGGGATAGGCCGTTAGCTTCGAAAAATCGTCATGGCCCCCATACCCTCCCGCATCCTCGTCATCTCTCTGCGCCGCATCGGCGATCTCTTGTTGACGACGCCGTTGATCCGCAGCCTGCGCCGCGCTTTCCCGGATTCGGATATCGACGTGCTCGTCTTCGCCAATACCGCGGGGATTCTCGCAGGCAATCCGGACATCAGCAATGTGATTGCCATGCCGCAGCGACCGACAATGGTGGAGAGCGCGCATCTTTTTTCACGGCTGTGGCGGCGCTATGACATCGCGATTTCGACGCAGAGCGGCGATCGGCCGACCGCCTTTGCTTTTGCTGCCGCGGGGCTGCGTGCCGGCGTGGTCACCGACGACGATCCCTGGCTCGCGCGCATGCTGAAACGTTTTGTGTTGCACCGAGCCGTTCCGGCAGCCGACAAACTCCATCGCGTCGAGCAGATGCTACGCCTTGCAGACGCTCTTGAAATCCCGCGCGTTGCGGAACTCGTATGCCCCGCTTCCGCGCCGTCTTCGAACATAGTCGCTGGTGGTCAATTTGCACTGGTCCACGCCGCACCAATGTTCGCCTACAAGGAATGGACAAGAGATGGATGGCGCACAGTCGCCGCCGGCCTCGGAGAGCGCGGTCTCTCGGTGGTGGCGGTCGGCGGTCCGGGCGAAGCCGAGCGTCGATATCTTGAGGATGTCTGGCGCGGCATCGCGACGATTCATCAAGTGGAGTGGGCTGAGATGATGAATCTGCTGATGACGGCGCGCGTCTATCTTGGGCCAGATACGTCGGTCACTCACCTTGCCGCCGCGGCGGGATGCCGGACGGTTGCCCTCTTCGGCCCAACCGATCCGCGTGTCTGGGGGCCTTGGCCGATCGGCGGACTTTCAGCGCCGTGGGCGGTCAGCGGCACGCTGCAAAATCGCGGCAATGTCTGGATCGTACAGAATCCCTTGCCTTGCATGCCCTGCACCTTCGAAGGCTGCGAGCGTAATATCCGCAGCCGCAGCGCTTGCCTCGACGAACTTATGCCCGATCGAGTGCTGGCGGCGATCGACCAGGCTCTCGCTTGACCGCACCACCTGTCCACTTCAAGCTCATGCCGACGCTTGGACCTGTCTGGAGCAAGGCATGACTTTTCGCATCGCCATCGTGCAGCCGATCGCCAATCCGATCGAGGAAGCGGAAAAAAATATCGCCGATGCGGTGAGTTATATTGCCCGCGCCAAGGCGGAAGGCGCCGAATTCGTCTGTTTTCCGGAAACCTACCCCGGTCCATGGCGCATGCCCGCAAAATTCGATCCGACACCGCGCATTGCGGAAGCTGCCGCGAGGCACGGTATCAACGCGATCTACGGGACGATCGAGCCGTTGAGCCACAATGAAGGGACCGCACACAACCTGATCTGCATGGCCTATGGCGACGGCCGCGCGCCGGTTAGCTACCGGCGCACCCATCCGAATGGCCCCTGGATCTATACGGGCGGCCAGTGGTGGGAATTCCAATACGTGCCGGGCAACGAATTTCCCGTCTTTGACACGCAGCAAGGTAAGGTCGGGCTCGCCATGTGCAGCGAGGCCTATATGCCCGAGGTTACGCGCGCACTGGCGCTGCGAGGCGCTGAACTGATCTTCATGCCGGCCGGAACCGACAAGCGGCGGCTGTGGGCAACGTGGCGCAATCTGATGTGGTCGCGCGCCATCGAAAACCTTGCGATCGTTGTCACTACGCAGAACCTCTTCAGTCACGCCGAGCGCGGCCTCGCCATGGTGGCGACGCCGGAAGAAATCCTGTTCGAGAGCACCGTCGCCGGCATGTTCGTGGTCGATGTGAGTCTCGACCGTCCGCGGGAAATGCGGGCAACAAACGATACCGTGACCTCGGCGCTCAGCTACGGCGCAAAGCAGGGTGTGCTCGGCCCGCAGTGGCAACGGCCGGAACTGCGCGAGGCCATGTACCCGCGCCCACGCAACCAGCCCGCGGAGTAAGCGTTGCGCGAACGAAGTTGTCGTGCGAATTTGCGCGGCATATGTCTTCTCGTTCAGACCTTGGTCCCAAACCCCGTCTCGGATATTCCGGCAGCCGCATCGAGCGCGCCGCGGAGCTTCGCACCGATGCTGCCGCCGTTGCCAAACTGATGCGCGATCCAGCCGCGGGAGCCTACGTGATCGGCGGCGACTCGATCGTGATGCGGAAAGGCTCTCCGCTCAATGAGCCCTTGTTCACGCTGAACGACGCTCGGGCGCTTTCGCCCGCGACAGAGACAATTTTCCTTGGCCTGCTCGATGGCGCGCCGCGGTTCGGTCATGGCATTTCACAGCAGACAGCAGAGGCGCTGAAAGGGCGCGATGACCTGCACGTCACCGATCTTCGCTCGATCGCGGTACAGGGCCTCGTCGCCCCCGACCATTTGCCGCCGATTGCCGAGGCCAAGGCCGTGCTGCATTGGCACGCACGCCACCGCTTTTGCCCGAATTGCGGCGCAGCGACGGGACCTATATCCGGAGGATGGCGGCGCGACTGCCCGCAATGCAAAGCCGAACACTTTCCGCGGACCGACCCGGTGGTGATCATGCTGGCGGCCGACCGCGAACGCTGCCTGCTCGGACGTTCGCCACGTTTTGTGCCGACGATGTGGTCCTGCCTCGCCGGTTACGTGGAACCGGGTGAATCCATCGAGGACGCCGTACGTCGGGAAACGCGCGAGGAAGCCGGCATTACTTGCGGGCGCGTCGCCTATTTTGCTTCACAACCTTGGCCATTTCCGACCTCGTTGATGATCGGCTGCCATGCGGAGGCGCTCACGCACGAGATAGTGGTCGATCGCGAGGAACTCGAAGACGCCCGGTGGTTTAGCAGGAGCGAGATCGAGACGATGCTGATGCGCAAACATTCGCAAGGGCTCACCACTCCGCCACCCGTAGCGATTGCGCATCACATTATCCGTGCCTGGATCGAGGACGAAATCAGCTTTGACTGATCGAACGCCAAAAATTCTCTGCGCCGGCATTGCCGTCCAGGACATCGTCATGCGAGTCCAGAATTTCCCTGCGCCCGGCACCAAAGTCTCGGCGAGCGAATTTATCATCACTGGCGGCGGATGCGCCGCCAATGCAGCGGTAACTGTCGCGCGCCTCAACGGGTGCGCGGCATTTGCCGGGCCGCTCGGCGGCAGTGGAGATGCCATAAGCAACCGCATTCTCTCCGACCTCGAGAAGGAGGGTGTCGATTGCACCGGGGTTGTGCGCGTCAACGGCGGCACGGCGTCGGTTTCGCTGATTCTGCTCGATGCGACAGGCGAAAAAACAATTGCAACGCGCCGCGGCGTCAATCTCGGTAATGTTCTGCCGAACGACCCTGCCAGATTGGTTGCGGACGCCGATGCGGTGCTCGTAGACAACCGTTTTCCGGAATTCGTCACCGCGATTTGCCGCGCCGCCCAGGCACGCGGAATTCCCATCGTCATCGATCTCGATCAGGCGACAAAGATAGATGATCCTCTGCTCGCGCTCGGCACCCACGTGGTGTCATCGACGGAGGCGTTGTTCGGAATGACCGGTTTGAACGATTACCGGGAGGCCCTTGGGGGGCTCGCCAAGCATCTATCCGGATTTGTTGGCATTACCGACGGTCCGAAAGGAGTCTATTGGCTTGAAGACAGCGCGTTGCGTCACTTGCCGGCTTTCAAGGTCAAGGCGATCGACTCGCTCGCCGCCGGTGACGCGTTCCATGCCGGCTTTACGCTGGCGCTCGCGGAAGGTCGCACACTCCCCGACATTCTGCGTTTTGCCAGCGCGACCGCGGCCCTCAAATGCACGAAATTTGGCGGCGCCTCCGGCGCGCCGAGACGTGCCGAAGTTGACGCCTTCCTGGCGAAAAACTAGGTCGCCTTGTTCTCGAATCCGTAAAGCCGCGCCGGATTGTCGACCAGGATCCTTTTGCGCGTGTCCGCGTCCGGCACCCATTTTGCCATTTGATTGAACAGCAAACCGTCGTCGATCGGGAACGGCGCGGTGATATCGGTGAGCGGCTTGCCGCGTCCCGCATCCGAGTTTGGATGCGGCCAGTCGGTACCCCAAACGATGCGGTCCGGGTTGGCCTTTACCAACGCCTGCGCCAGCGGCGTAACGTCGGCATAGTCCGGAGCTCTGTTCGAGCAGCGATATGCGCCGGAGATTTTCACGTAGGCGTGGCCCGATTTGACCAGATCGAGAAGGGCATCGAAGCCCGGCTGGTTCACACCATCCGCTGCCGAGGCACGACCGAAATGATCGAACACCAGCGGGAACGGCATCTGCGCGAAATCATCCTTCAGCGCCGCGATAGTCGTCAGGCGCGTGTAGAACTGAACATGCCAGCCGCGGCCTGCGATCTGCTTTGCAGTCGTATCAAGAAGCGCCTTGGCCGAATTAGGATCGAATTTTCCCGCTGTATTGGTCTCGAGGTTGAGCCGGACACCGCGAATACCGGCGGTGGCCATTTCGTCGAGCGCCGCTGACGGCGTGGAAGAATCGATAACGGCAACGCCGCGTGCACGAGCGCCCATACGGCGAACGGCATCGACGGTGCAGGAATTGTCAGCCGCATAGACGCTTGGCTGCACCACAACCACACGATCGACGTGCAGCGAGTTCTGCAATTGCAGTAATTCTTCGACTGAGGCGCCAGGCGGCGTGTAGATGCGTTTCTCGGCAAATGGAAACTTTGCGGGATCGCCGAACACGTGCACATGGCAATCGCAGGCGCCATTCGGTACCTGAAAATCGGGCGCGGCGCGTTCCGACGGCATGGCGGCGGCAGCGACTCCGGCATGCAAGGCCGCAGCCGAAACGCCAGCGGCGCCGAGGTGATTAAGTACGTCGCGTCTGGTCAGCATGGCGCCCCCGTCTATTGAAAGCGACATGTTACGCCGATGCAAAAACGATGGCAGCTACTTCTTTTGCGCCGATGGACAAGGCGCGCCGCAGGGCGCACAGGCGCCAACGAAATCTTCCGGCGACACCGCGCGGCCGCTCGAGGGGCTCGAGAGGTGGTCGACCAGGATGGCCGCGACGCCAATCAGCACAACAACAATATAAACTGTGCGCATCGGCTACTCCCGCGACAAGCCGAACAGCGGCCGCAGGCGTATGCCGATCAGGCAGCCAGGTAGCGCCGCAAGGAACCAGATCCATCCATGCAGCGAGCCGGAGGCGACGCCGCCAACGAACGCACCGATATTGCAGCCGAAACCGAGGCGTGCGCCCCAGCCCATCAGCAAGCCGCCAATGCCCGCCGCCAACAGCGATTTTGCGGGAGGCCATGCGCCGGCGGCAAAAGGCTTGCTGGCCGCGGCTGCAGCCATGGCACCGAACAGCATTCCAAAATTCGTAAGGCTGGAGGTGTCGGACAATACCGATTCGACAAGCGCGCGCTTTGGTCCTGGCCATTGCCAGAAAGCCGAGTGCGAAAGATCGAATCCAAGTGCGGCCGCGGCTTTGGCGCCCCACACCGTGAAGCCGAATGTCACGCTCCACGGATGACCGCCGGCCGCGAACACCGCGATGCATAACAACCCGATGGCGATGCCACCAATCACGTAGTTACGTGACGGCACGAAATTGGCTCTGCGCTTGCGTGCAACCGCAATAATAAGTGCGGCCGCGATGGCAGTGCTGATAAGTGTCGCTGCAAGCCCGCCCCAAGGGCCGAGATAGTCCGATGCCAACACCGGATCGACTCCGCCAAGCGCGAGAAACGCCGGCAGCGACAGGCTGCCGGCTACGCTGCCGATGACAAAAAACAACAATGCAATCAGCATGCGTCCCGAGCCGCCCCCGACCGTGTAAAGCGTGCCGGACCCACAACCATTGGCCAGCTGCATGCCAATACCGAAGACAAACGCACCGACGATCAGCGAGGGACCAAGAGGTGCAATGGCTCCGCCAAATTTTGGACTCAATGCAGCCACCGGTACCACCGCAAGCCCGCAGACCGCTATCACGATCAATCCACCGAGCAGACCGCCCGCCTCCCCGCGCGTAAGAAAGCGTCGCCAGGATGCGGTGTAACTAAATTCAGCCTTGAGAAACACGACGCCGAGACCGAAACCGCCGAGGATCAGTGCCGCCGAAAGCGGTTGATGATCGAGCAACACCAACACGACCAGAATTGTGGTGGAGGCGAGCGCGAGGCCGAGGAAAAGACGATCCATACGAACGACTGCGTCCTGTTTGGACGCAGTCAAGCTTGCCGTTGACATGAAAACTCCAGAGCGCGGATCAGGAGCCGAGGCCGAGGGTCTTCTTCAAATCGTCCCACTTCGTGCGCGAGGATTCAATCGGCCGGCCCGCATTGCTGGTCCACTCGACCATCGAGCCAGCATACAGCCGCGCTTCCTTCCGGCCGAGCAATTCGTGCAAAACGAACCAGTCGGTCGCCGCCCAATGGCCGGTGTTGCAGTAACTCACCACCGGCCCGGCCGGTACAGTGTCGGCGCTTGACGCGAGCTCTGCCTTTGGCGTCAGCCGGTTGGTTTTCGCGTCGTAGAACACCGCACTGTCAACGTTGAGTGCGCCCGGGATGTGGCCGTAGGCCTGCGAGGCCGGTGCCTTCTCTTTGCCGTGGAAGAATGTGGCAGGCCGCGCATCCACAAGCGTAGCGCCGCCCTTGCCCTCGATGGTCTCGACGTCACCAACCTCGGCCAGGATGCTCTTGTCGAGCGTGGCCGTGAAAATTTTCGGCGATGGCGCCGTTACGCCGCTCTCCAGAGGCAGGCGGGCCTGTTGCCAGGCAGCGACCCCGCCATCAAGGATCGAGACATCTTTCACGCCGGCATATTTCAGTGTCCAATACGTTCGCGCCGCCGATCCGAAATCCAGAACGTTCACCCCCGCCGGTACGACAACTACGTGAGAGTCTTCATCGATTCCAAGATCGCCGATGAGTTTTTCCAGTTCCGGAGCGGTCGGAACCATGAATGGCACATTGTTGCGGGTGACACGCCAGCCAGCCTTGTCGTAATCGCTGTGGACACTGCCGGGAATATGCGCGGCGGCGTAGGCCTGCGCGCCGCCACCGTCGATCGCAGACCGGATGTCGAGCACGAGAAGGTTCGGATCGGCGCGGTGGGCATTGAGCCATTGTACCGTCACCAGTGGTTCGGCATGTGCTGCGGCAACCGAAGTGGCCAATGCGGCACCAAACAGGATCGCCGCGCCGAGACGTCGCACGGGGTTGGCAAGACGAAATCGGGATTGGGTTTTCATGACATGTGCATTCCCTGTTGGGGAGCTCGGTCAGCGGCAGATTGTCCTTGAAATAGAATATTGTTCTCTATAAAGACAGATGCGGCAAAAAAATAAGAAAACCATTCTTTTAAAGAAGAGCGCTTAGAATTTCTATTCTAAAAATGGAGACTGTAGGAGCATGGACGCCATCGACCGGAAGATCCTCGCCGTTGTGCAGGAGGACGCATCGCTTTCGGTGGCGGAAATCGGCCAGCGCGTGGGCTTGTCGTCGACGCCCTGTTGGAAGCGGCTGCAACGCCTCGAGGCCGATGGTGTCATCACGCGGCGGGTGGCGATCATCGACCCACAGAAGGTCGGCCTTGGCATCACCGTGTTTGTCTCGATCGAGACCGGCGACCACTCGCAAGACTGGCTCAAACGCTTTGCCGACGTTGTGGGCGCGATGCCCGAGGTGATGGAGTTTTATCGGATGGCGGGAGATGTCGATTATATGCTGCGCGTGGTCGTCGCCGACATCGCGGGTTACGACGCATTCTACAAGAAACTGATCGCCACGGTACCGCTCAAGAACGTCACATCACGCTTCGCAATGGAGCGGATCAAATCGACGACAGCTTTGCCGATTGCCGAGCCCGCCAAGTAATGGCGCCGTCACGTGCAGGAAGTACCCATGTAGACCGGTGGCGTAATGCGCGGGCTCATGTACATCTGGTCGGACAGCGTAATTCCCGTCGTTGAAATGTAGCTGAAGTTGCTGGAGCCCGGGGCGAAACCGGTGACCGGGACGTACAGGTAGCTGACCTCGCTCCACACCAGGTTCGAGGCGACGCCGGGTGTCTTCAGGTCTGCCGGAACGACGACGACGTCACCCGTCGCGTGCGGGGCCGTTCCCGCCGTCGCGAAGCCCCAGGCTACAGTTGCCGTGCCGTCCGCAGCGATCTTGAGACACGACACCTTGGCCGAGAGCGTGCCGTCGTAAGGCGACATGATTGCGATTGACGCCTGCAGGATGTTGTCTTTGTCGGTCGAGGAAATGGTGGTGACCTGCGACGCAAGGTTGGCAAGAGCGCCTGCAGTCAGTGTCACCTTCCGGTCAGCGGCCACGCCCTCGGATATCTCGACGCAACCGATGTAAAGCGTGAGCATCAACGGCGCCAAAAGGGCAAATTCAATCGCGGATGCACCGTGTCGGTCGCGGCGAAACCGGTGCAGGAATTCAGGCAGACGGAATGTCATTGCTCGCATAGCGCACCGCCTCATTGATACGGTTCGTTACGGAAGACCGCTGTCGCTATCAGCAAGCGATTGTTGCCGTTGAGGGTGGAGAGATTGTTGCCAAGCAAGGAAACGTAGATCGGCCATTGATAGTAGAGCGTGACGACTTCGATATCACCTACGTTGCCGGGACTATAGTTCAGATTTGTGGTGTCGAATTGGCCGTTCGTTACAGGCGGGGTCTGGGAGATGGCGGCGAAGCTGGTATAGGTTTTGACGTCGACATAAATGCCGTTGGCGCAATCAAACAATCCGTAGATGTGATTGCACACGGCATTCTTGAAATCGTCCTTGCTCCACCCGGCCGTTTGCGCCTGACCGGTCATGATCAGCCGGGCCGAATCAGTTACCGCGGTTTCGAGCGTCTGACCTGCGAAAAAGACCAGCGCTGTCTCCAGAATTGCGAAGGTCAGGCCGAGGAACGGAAGCGCGACCATCCCGAATTCGACGGCCGCAGACCCGTCTTGCTGGCGGACAAAGCGGCGCAACAGCCGAGAGGCACAAGCCGAAAGTTTTCCGCGCGTGGCTCGCATGACAAGCAATCCGATTGCTGAACGGTGCCGAAACACCAAAATTCATAGCAAGGGCACGTTTTTTAATTCTTGCCAAAATCCTAAGGAACCGGACCGGTCGCGTTAAGCTATCGGTAACCGTAAACGGCGCCGTTGCTCAGCGTGGTGCGGCTGCCTGTGCCCCGCCATTACGGGCAGCGCCTTGGGCCAAGTTCGCATTGAAATAGGCCGGGGAGTCGCCAAGCGTGATGCGCCGCTGGCATTCGGACGCGCAGCTGTAGGTTTCGCGCTCTACGCCCTTGTAAACGACAACGATATCTTCCGTGCCGGGAGCCAGTACCTGGACGGTCCTGGTCATGAGGACACGGCCGCCTCGATCGAGCGCCAGCAGATTGGTCGCCCCGTATCCCTTGCCAGTTACAACGAGAACGCCCCCGCTCTGAAGCGTAGCGTCGGCGATCAAGGGGTTTCCGATGACGATCGTGGCAACGCGGTCCGGCAGCTGCATGACCTGCGCCTGATCGAGATTTATTGTCACAGTCTCCGCCTGCGCTGGCGCGATGGCGCCGATGGCCAGCATAGCCAACAGCACTGCACCGAAATACAGCTGGCAGCGCTCTAACAGGACCGACATTGCGCTCTCCCGCACGGTACGCACAGCAGGCCCGCCGCAGCAGCGGGGGGCGGATTCTCAATATCGTAAGTTGACTGTAAATTGGTGAACGAAGTGCAAAGGGTTGGGCGCTGGGCGTCTCAAAACAAAGAAAATTCAGCGTTGGAACGGATAGAGCATCTGGGCGCCAAAACTCTCAGGGAAGCTTGTGTCATCGATGCCATAGGCGTCGGGCAACACATTCGCGGGCATATAGAACGTTCCAAACAGAAGATCCCAAATAGGGAAAGTGCCGGCAAAATTCTTGGATCCGCCACGATATGCCGCAGTGTGGTGCCAACGGTGGAACACGGGTCCGGCGATGACGTATTTGAACGGCCCCAAGGTCCAGTTCAAATTCGCATGCACGAAAGCCGATGAAGCCGTGGTGAAGGGGCCAACCCAGAGCATCACGTTGGGGGAAATGCCCGCGAGCAGCAGACCGGCATCCACAAGAACTGTTCCGAAGAAAATATTGACGGGATGAAACCGGGCCGCGGAAATCCAGTCGAGATCTTCCGAGGAATGATGGACAGCGTGATACTTCCACAGACCGTCACCATGGAAGCCGCGATGGATCCAGTAGGTCAAAAAGTCCGACACGACCAGAAAAGCGAGCGCCTGGCCCCATAACGGCAGCTGTGCCAGTGGGCCAAAGCCGTCGTCGTAGAATTTGATCAACTCCTCGGCGCCATGGATGTTATAGATATACGCCGCACCCATCACCATAAAGCCGATGCGCACGAAGCGCGCGGCAAGCGGGATCAAGAACCAGTAGCAGATGTCAGTGACGATCTCGCGCTTGCGCCACCACGGACGGCCGGGATTGCACGCCGACCAGTGCGTCAGAACGGCAAACACAATGCCGAAAGCAATCGAGATCGGCACCAGCTTGAGCATGGTCTCGCCGGCAACTTTAACGACCGAAAGTGTCTCAGCGAGCATTGAGGCGCTACCCGGATGGCAAACTGGCACCTCCGGTATCGGATCGCGCGGTTAAAATGCGATAAACAGTTGCTTATTTGCAGCAGATTAAAACAGGCCGACTGTCGCGCGCCAAGTATTCGATTCGTTTTCGCGATGGAGCGACCATCAAATCGCATTAATGATTTCTTAACCGTTGAGACGTTCGATTTATGATTCGTTAACTCAAATAAATTTCGGTCCGGGATCCGGAGCAATCCGCCTGCTTTTTCAAGCAAATTAACCGGCGCGCAAGCGCGATCATTTACGTTTCAAGACTGCGGCCGGTGTGGACAACCTTCGATGAAGACTGTGTTGGTGTGTTTCGTGACGAATGAATCCGGTGCCACGGCAATCGAATATGGCCTCGTAGCCGCCGGAATTTCGATGGCAATCATCACCGTAGTCAACGGTATCGGCGCTAGCCTGAATTCCAAATTCAGCACAATCTCGACCCAGCTGAGATAGTTGAACTTCAGTAGACAGTGAGTTGCGTCAAGGACGAGTGATGACGGTAACCGATGTAATCCGGCTTGTGTTGTTCCCGGCCTTGATGGCCTTTGCGGCGTCAAGCGATCTCCTGACGATGACGATTTCCAATCGCCTGTCGCTGGCGCTCGCCGGCGGATTTTTTGTACTCACCCTCTTTACCGGAATGAGTTTGCATGCTTTCGGCATGCACCTTGCAGCCGCCGCGGTGGTGCTGGTGACTGCGTTTGTCTTCTTTTCACGGGGCTGGATCGGTGGCGGCGATGCGAAGCTTGCGGCCGCAACCGCGTTGTGGTTCGGATTCGATTATCTGCTCGACTATTTGATTTACGCGTCGCTCTTCGGCGGCGCCCTGACATTGGCGATAATCCAGTTCCGCAAGCTGCCTCTGCCTGCTGCGCTTGCGCGGCAGGGCTGGATAGTGCGTCTGCATGAAACAGAAGGCGGAGTGCCTTACGGTATCGCACTCGCGGCCGCAGCTCTCGCGGTCTATCCCAAAACCGGCTGGATGCCCGCGTACGGCCTCTGAGAGCCGACGGCGTTAGCGCGGCAATAAAACATTAACTCGATTTAGATACCGCTCCTTAACCATACCTTGACCTTTAGCTGTTGAAATCCGTGCAAGCGGCCGCATCGCCGGCCAAGTAATTTCACGCGGGTCACGGTGAGAGTGAGCGTATGAAAGCTGCACGTATCGTAGTACTGACTGTCGCCATAGGAGCAGGTGGCGTTGCCGCCTTGCTGGCCGGACGGTCTGAAAAGCCAACCGAGATCAAGGTCGAGGCGCCCAAGTTCGACACTGTCGATATTCTGGTCGCCAAAGCCGACATTGCCAGGGGCCAGACACTGTCTCCCGCCGATGTCTTTTGGCAGGCGTGGCCGGCAACCACCGCCAGCGGCAATTTCATCCGCAAGCCCGATCGGCCGAAAGCCGTCGACAATCTCAACGGCATGATCGTACGCACGCCCTTCGTCGCCGGCGAGCCGATTCGCGAAGCGAAACTGGTGAATGCGAAAGGCTCGGGCTTCATGGCCGCAATCCTGCCATCGGGGATGCGCGCCATTTCCACGCAGATTTCGCCGGAAACCGGCGCCGGCGGCTTCATTTTGCCGAATGACCGGGTCGACGTTATCCTGACTCCGCGCGCCAACCGCGATTCCGAGAAAGGCGGCGGCGCCAGCGAGACCATTCTCCGCAACATCCGCGTCCTGGCGATCGATCAGACCGTCGAAGAGAAAAACGGGCAGAAAGTCGTGGTCGGCAAGACTGCGACGCTCGAGCTTGCACCGGGTCAGGCGGAAACCCTGGCGCTATCACAGCAGCTCGGCACGTTGTCGTTGGCGCTGCGCAGCATCGCCGACGGAACCGCCGATGATTCGAAATCAGACGAATCGGAATCTCGACGCAACATCAATGTCGTCCGGTTTGGCGTGACCACCACGACCACACCGCGCTGACCAATTGGGGGATGAAGGGGGACATGGCGAACAGGACATTAACTCGCTCCGCCGCACTGGGCGCACTGATTGCCTTCACTGGACTGGCGCCGTTCAGCGCGGCGAACGCAGCCGAGGCGGCCCTCAATACCCCTGTCGTTCAGGTCGCAGCAAGCGAAGCAACGTCACGCTTTGTCGCGCTCGGAATTGGCAAATCTGTTGCGATCGACTTGCCGGCTGATATCAAGGATGTACTGGTTGCCGATCCCAAGATCGCCAACGCGGTGGTGCGCTCTTCTCGCCGTGTTTACATAATCGGCGTCGCCATCGGGCAAACCAACATCTTTTTCTTCGACGCCGACGGCAAGCAGATTGCCGGCTTCGATATTGCGGTCAAACGCGACCTCAATGGCGTTCGCGCAGCACTCAAACAAGCGATTCCGGATGCCAACATCCAGATTGAAGGTGTTGCCGACGGCGTCATGCTTACGGGGAGCGCTGCCAGTCCCGCCGAATCGCAACAGGCCTACGATCTTGCTGCGCGCCTCGTAGGCGCAGGCGACAAGGTGGTGAACGGCATTGCGGTTCGCGGGCGCGACCAGGTCATGCTCAGGGTCACGGTCGCGGAAGTTCGGCGCGACGTTATCAAGCAACTCGGCATCGATCTGTCCGGCTCGATCAACTACGGCAGTGCGGTGGTGAATTTTAACACCACCAATCCATTTTCGGCCAACGGCGGACCGCTGAGTGAAAGCTTTCTGACCGGTGCGTTCCCCAACGTTACGGCGACCATACGCGCAATGGAGCGCGCTGGCGTTATTCGCACCCTGGCCGAACCGAACCTGACCGCGATCTCCGGCGAGACCGCAACGTTCATGGCAGGCGGCGAATTCCCGATTCCAAATGGGCTGTCGTGCGACACGACCCGGTCACCACCGCTTTGCCAACCCCAGCTCACCTTCAAGAAATTCGGCGTCAGCCTGGTGTTTACCCCGGTCGTGCTGTCGGAAGGGCGCATCAGCCTGAAAGTGATGACCGAGGTTTCCGATCTTTCGACCGAAAACGCCATGACCTTGCAGGTCACCGGCTCGACGACATCATTGACCGTGCCCTCGATCCAGACCCGTCGCGCCGACACGACCGTCGAAATTCCCTCAGGCGGAACGCTTGCCCTGGCCGGAATGATTCAGGAGCAGACGAAGCAGGCGATCAACGGAATTCCGGCACTTATGCAGGTCCCGGTTCTGGGCGCGCTCTTCAAGAGTCGCGACTACGTCAATCACCAATCCGAACTGGTGGTGCTGGTCACTCCGTACGTTGTGCGTGCAGTGGCACAAAAGCAGTTGTCGCGGCCGGATGACGGGTTTGCTGATGCGAACGATCCGCAGAGTGTTCTGCTTGGCCAACTAAACCGAATCTACGGCGTCGCGGGCAAGAACGACGTGAAGCCCACCGGCGACTATCACGGCAAGTACGGTTTCATCCTCGACTGAGCGGGAGCGGCAAGATGACGATAATCCAAAAAGCGCTGGGAAAGCGCCACGGCCGATTGGCGCTACGCCTGTTGGCAGCGGGCGGTCTCGCAGCTGTCCTGGCCGGCTGCTACCAGACCGAAGCGCAGATGGAATATCCGGTTGACTATCGCCAGCGCCACCCGATCACGGTGCGGGAAGGCGTGCAAAATGTCGAGGTCATGGTAGGCCGCAATCGGGGTGGGCTCACCCCGAGCCAGCGGGCAGACGTCGTTTCATTCGCGCAAGGTTGGCGGCGTGAGTCGGGCAGCGGGATCATCATCGATGTGCCGAAGGGCGGCCCAACGGACCGAGCCGCAGAAGATTCGATGCGCGAGATCCGCTCCATTCTTGCCGCCGTCGAGGTGCCCTCCAACGCGGTCTATGTGCGTCACTATCGTCCAACGCGATATTCGCTTGCCAGCATCAGGCTCAACTATTCGAGGCTCGTTGCGGAGGCGGGACCTTGCGGACAGTGGCCGAGCGACTTAGGGCCGTCCCTCAAATCCGGTGACATAGAAAACCGGCCGTTTTGGAATCTCGGTTGCGCCACCCAGCGTAACCTCGCTTCCATGGTCGATAATCCGGCCGATCTCCTGCAGCCGCGCGGCGAGGTGCCGCGCTATGCGCCACGCCGCACGACAGTACTGAACCGTTACACGAAGGGCGAAAATCCCTCAGGCACTTACGTTGGTTATGACACCGGCAAAATCAGCGATCTAGGACGATGACCAAGCAAGCTCAACAAGTGGCTGTCGAAAACGCGCGGATGCCAGGCCCGGCAACCCACAGCGGCGAAGACACGCATATCGCACCTGCACCGAGAGTATCGGTCCAGGCCTTCTGCGAAACGGTTGAAACCGCCGCTGCTGTGCAGGCGGCCGGTGAGGATCGGCGTCTCGCGAAGGCACATGTGAAAATCCAGATGGGCGGCATTTCCGCGGCAACAGAGGCGTATCACAATTCGCCCACGCCAAACGTCATCTTGATTGAGACCGACAGCCGTACCGATGCCATCCTGGCGGGGCTCGACAAGCTGGCTGAGGTTTGCGATGCCGGAACACGGGTGATCGTTGTCGGGCGCATCAACGACGTCATGCTGTATCGCGGGCTCACGCGGCGCGGCGTCAGTGAATACCTCATTGGGCCGGTCGGCACCATCGACATCGTGCGCGCGATCTGCGGCCTGTTTTCTTCCCCGGACGCCAAGGCGGTGGGGCGCGTCGTCGCAGTTGTCGGGGCCAAGGGCGGCGTGGGCGCCTCCACTGTGGCGCACAATATCGCTTGGGCCATCGGCCGCGACCTTGCGCTCGACTCAGTCGTCGCAGATCTCGATCTTGCGTTCGGTACCGCGGGCCTCGATTACAACCAGGATCCGCCGCAAGGCATTGCCGATGCGGTGTTTTCGCCTGATCGCGTCGATACCGCATTCGTCGACCGCCTGTTGTCGAAATGCACCGAGCACCTCAGCTTGCTGGCTGCGCCGGCAACGCTCGATCGTGTCTATGATTTCGGCGCCGAGGCCTTCGACACAACGCTCGATTCATTGCGCAGCTCCATTCCCTGTATTGTTCTCGACGTTCCGCATCAATGGTCGGCGTGGACCAAACGGATGCTCGTCAGCGCTGACGAGATCCTTGTGGTCGCCAGCCCCGACCTCGCCAACCTGCGGAATGCGAAGAACCTGGTCGATTTGCTGCGCAATTCACGCCCAAACGACCATCGTCCGCACTACTGCCTGAATCAGGTTGGGGTGCCCAAGCGCCCCGAAATCACGCCGGCAGATTTCGCAAAAGCGCTGGAAACCGACCCGATCGCGGTCATTCCGTTCGAGCCGCAGCTTTTCGGGTCCGCCGCGAACAACGGCCAGATGATTGGCGAGGTGTCGGCCAGCCATAAGACGGCGGAAATGTTCCGTCAGATTGCACAAACACTGACCGGCCGCGCGGAGACGAAGCGTGCACGCGGCGGTCTATTCTCGCCATTGCTTTCCAAGCTGATGAAGCGAGCGGGCTGAAACCTGTCGGGAGTGTCTCGTCTTGTTTGGTAAGCGTGGCCCAACTT
Source organism: Pseudolabrys sp. (assembly GCA_035519415.1). GTDB lineage: Bacteria > Pseudomonadota > Alphaproteobacteria > Rhizobiales > Xanthobacteraceae > Pseudolabrys. Next base: position 117,701 of record DATIWJ010000070.1, on the reverse strand, counting down.
CAGAACCTCGCGCTCCCGCGCCGCCCCCGGCCTCGCCGGCGCCGGCAGTTGCGGCGTCAGCGCCGGCCGAGCCGCTCGCACCATCCGCCAGCGCGCCCATGGAAACCGGCCGCACGCCGTTTCCATCCGACGGCCTGGGCGCGCCGCTGGTCCCTGCACCGGCCAACCGCGGATCAGCGCCTGCCAATAACGCACCGTCCTCGATCGATACGCGCCGGTCAGAATCATACTACGAAACCAAGGGTACTATTTTCGGTGCGCTGATCGAGGCGATCGACCTCGCACAGCTGGCGCGGCTTGATGTTGAATCAGCGCGCGAAGAAATTCGTGACATCGTCAACGAGATCATCGCGATCAAGAGCATCGTGATGTCGATCTCCGAGCAGGAGGACCTGCTCGACGATATCTGCAACGACGTTCTCGGGTTTGGTCCGCTTGAACCGTTGCTCGCGCGCGACGACATCGCCGACATCATGGTGAACGGATCGGGCACCGTTTACATCGAAGTTCTCGGCAAGATTCAGAAGACAGGCATTCGTTTCCGCGACAATCAGCAGCTGTTGAATATCTGCCAGCGCATCGTCAGCCAGATCGGACGCCGGGTCGACGAATCCTCCCCGATTTGCGACGCACGCTTGCCGGACGGCTCGCGCGTGAACGCCATCGTGCCGCCGCTCGCGATCGACGGACCCGCGCTCACCATCCGAAAGTTCAAAAAGGACAAGCTGACGCTCGACCAGCTGGTCAGGTTCGGCACGATCACCCAGCAAGGCGCCGAAATCCTTCGCATCATAGGTCGCACCCGCGTGAACACGCTCGTATCGGGAGGCACAGGCTCGGGAAAAACCACCCTCCTTAACTGCCTCACTCAATTCATCGATAACGACGAGCGCATTATCACCTGCGAAGACGCTGCCGAATTGCAGCTCCAACAGCCTCACGTCGTACGATTGGAAACGCGGCCGCCCAACCTGGAAGGCGAAGGACAGGTGACGATGCGCGACCTTGTGCGCAACTGCCTGCGTATGCGGCCCGAACGCATCATCGTCGGCGAAGTGCGCGGCCCTGAAGCCTTCGACCTGCTACAGGCCATGAATACCGGTCACGACGGCTCGATGGGCACCCTGCACGCCAACAATCCCCGCGAGGCGCTGTCGAGGCTTGAGTCCATGATTACCATGGGCGGCTTTTCACTGCCCTCCCGCACCATTCGCGAAATGATCTGCGCCTCGGTTGACGTCGTAATCCAGGCTGCACGTCTGCGCGACGGCTCGCGCAAGATCACTCACGTCACCGAAGTGATGGGGATGGAAGGCGACGTTATCGTTACGCAGGACATTTTCCTCTACGACATGGAAGGCGAAGACGCCAAGGGGAACATTATCGGCCGGCATCGATCGACCGGCATCGGCCACCCGCGTTTCTGGGATCGTGCCCGCTACTACGGCGAGGAAAAGCGCTTGGCCGCCGCTCTCGACGCCTCGGACGTCTCCAACGAATCCATTCGGGCTTAGTCGGAGCAGATCGTGCAAATTGTTGCTGTCTTCTTCCTGGTCGCGGTTGCCATCGGCGGCGTGGCCTACGTATTTGTCTACCCGTCGCTGTCCGGCGAGCGCAAAGCCGCGCAGCGCATGCAAAGCGTCACCAGGACGGAACCGCTGGCGCGCGTGGCCCGCGGACCTCAAAAATCGCGTCGTGACATTGTCGAATCCTCGCTCAAGGATTTCGATGAACGCCGCAAAAAAAGCAAAAGCGTTCCTCTCTCGGTCCGAATCACACGCGCCGGGCTGTCCTGGTCGAAGCGGCAATTTGTCATCATCTCGGCGATCATCGGGCTGGCCATGTTCGCCTTCGGCTATCTTTCCGGCACCGGCCTGCTGGGCGCAGCGGGCCTCGGCTTTGCCGGCGCGTTTGGCGTTCCACGCTGGCTTTTGTCCTTTTTGCGAAAGCGCCGTGAGTCGAAATTTATCGAAGCGCTTCCGGATGCGGTTGACATCATTGTGCGTGGCGTCAAGGCCGGTCTGCCGCTGGGCGATTGCATAAGAATGATCACCGTGGAGGCGCCCGATCCGCTGAAGACGGAATTTCGGCTGATCATGGAAACGCAGGCCATCGGCATGCCGCTGGGAGAGGCTTGCGGCAAATTGTATGAACGGACGCCGCTGCCGGAGGCGAACTTCTTCGGGATCGTCGTGGCGATACAGCAGAAGGCGGGCGGCAACCTTTCGGAAGCACTTGGCAACCTTTCGAAGGTGCTGCGCGATCGCAAGAAAATGCGCGCCAAGATCCAGGCGATGTCGCAGGAGGCAAAGGCCTCCGCGGCTATCATCGGCGCGTTGCCGATCGCCGTGATGATCCTGGTCTATATCACCAGCCCAAACTACATCACATTGCTGTTCACCAACTCGATGGGTCACATCATGCTGGCCGGATCCGCCGTTTGGATGACGATTGGCGTCCTGGTGATGAAGAAGATGATCAACTTCGATTTCTAGGCACCGTTATGCTCGACTTTCTGATCAGCGCACTGAACGTCCAAACGCTCACGATGCTGCTTGCAGCGGTCGCGGCGGCCGCCACAGTGCTGACCCTGGCAATGCCCCTCGTCTACGTAAATCCACTCGACAAACGTATGCGAGCGGTAGCGCTCGAACGTGAGAAAATTCGCCAGCGCGAACGCGAGCGCATGTCGCAGGAAAATCAGAAGGTCAAATTACGGCAAACACCGAAACAATATGTCCAGACCATTGTCGATCAATTCAACCTCGGCAAATGGGTTGGTCAGGAAGAGGCAAGGCTCAAACTCATACAGGCTGGCTACCGTGGTCAGGCGCCATATGTGACGTATCTCTTCGTGCGAATGGTGACGCCCGTAGCGTGTTTCCTGTTCGCCGTGCTTTATCTGTTTGTCATACTCAAGTTTGATCAGCCAGCGACGATCAAGCTTGGGATCTGTATCGCTGCAGCCTATGTCGGCATGCAACTGCCGCTCGTTTTGCTGAAGAACAAGATTCAGCGCCGGCAGCTGTCAATCAAACGCGCTTTCCCTGACACGCTCGATCTGCTGCTGATTTGCGTGGAATCGGGCATGTCAATTGAGGCCGCCTTCAGAAAAGTCAGCGACGAAGTAGGCACACAATCGGTCGCGCTTGCGGAAGAGCTCACATTGACGACGGCTGAGCTGTCCTACCTGCCGGACCGGCGCCAGGCTTATGAAAACCTTGCCAAGCGGACGGATCTCGACGGCGTAAAATCAGTTTGCATGGCGTTACAGCAAGCCGAACGTTACGGCACGCCGCTCGCGACCATGCTGCGGGTGATGGCGCAGGAAAACCGCGATATGCGCATGTCGGAAGCGGAGAAAAAAGCGGCCGGGCTGCCACCGAAGCTGACCGTCCCGATGATTCTATTTTTCCTGCCGGTGCTGTTCGTGGTGATCCTTGGACCAGCCGCGATCAAAGTGATGGCTTTGCAGTAGCGACCTGTTGCCGCCTGTCCAGCCATGCGCCTTCGTTGTTTGCGGTCAGGATCCAGCGTCGGGCGCGGGCCCATAGGCGCGGCCCATTTTCTTCCAGTCGCGCTGCTGCGCAAGCATCTGCCGCAGATAATTGACATTGGCGGTGGCTTCATTCTCAGGCAGGTCGGCGCGGGCAATTTTCTCCGCTTCCTCGAAACGGCCACGGAGGCCGACCACCAAGGCAAGATTCTGGCGTACCTTGGGGCTCGCGTTGGGCTGTGCCACCGCCCGCTGAAGCGTGGCTTCGGCGTTTTTCAGATCTTTCGTCAGCAAGTAGGACAGCCCGAGATTAGAGAGCACTGTCGGTTCGTCAGGCACAATTTTGAGCGCGGAGGAATAATGCCGTTGGGCCTCGGTGTGGCGCCCTAACTGATCGAGCACCGCACCTTGCACGTTTAGAATATGCCAATCCGGATTATCGGGCGTGTGTGCCCGCTCGAGCGTCTCCAGCGCCTGCTGATATCTGCCGACATCAGCCAAAGCACGGCCGTAGGCACCCAATAAAGGCATGCTGTTCGGATTACGGATTGAGGCCTGCTCAAGCACAGCCGCGGCTTGTGCACGTTGATCGGTTGCGCGTAGCGCGCGCGCGTAGGCGATGGCCATACCAGCGTCGTTCGGATTATCGCGATATCGGGCTCCCAAACTGTCCAATGAGCGCCGCCATTCCTCCTGGCTGACCGGAGCAGCACGGCTGTCAGCTATCGAACCGGTGGTCTCGCGGGAGCCGATGTTAGAGCAGCCGCCCGCCGATAGGGTCAGGGCGGCCGCCACGGTGCCCGAGGCGAGCAGATAAGTGGCGCGGTTTCTCAGCGGCATACCCGAGCAATAAAACGTTAACCCTAACGGCTGGTTAACTTGAAAACTGGCCTTGATTGCGCATGATGCGCGATGTCGCGGAGTCATCATGCATCCCGCCCTTGTAAGCGCCGGCAGAACGCAGGCGATACCAATCTGGTTCGTTCACCCCGGGAACTTCGATTCAGTCTGCAAGGACATCGGCGAACGAGGACGTAGATTTGCCGCTGCCGCGGGCTTTGAAGCCAAAGCCGGCCGCCTGGTCCTTCTTCCTGCTGGGGACGGGACACTCGACGGCGTATTATTCGGGATTGAAGCCCCCGGTGCGGCTGAAATTGACCGCTTTCGTCCCGGCCAGCTGTCCGGTCTGCTGCCATCGGGCGTCTATCGTTTCGCCAATGCCCCGCACGATGCACGGTTGGCCGCACTCGCCTTTGCACTCGGTACTTACCAGTTTGGACGTTACCGCAAAGCAGAATCGCGCAACGCACGCCTTGTGATTCCGAATGATGTCGATGGCGAAGATCTCGGCCGCATTGTCGAGGGCGTGACGCTCTGCCGCGACCTCATCAATACGCCATCCAATGACATGGGACCCTCCGAGTTGGAGGCCGCCACCCGCTCTCTTGCCAAACAGCACGGCGCCAAGGTGCAAATCACGGACGGCGTTGCGCTCGCAAAAGAATTCCCGCTGGTGCATGCGGTCGGTGCCGGCTCGGCGCGAGCGCCGCGACTGATCGACATGACCTGGGGCAAGACCCGCGACCCGAAAATCACCCTGGTCGGCAAGGGAGTCTGCTTCGATACCGGCGGGCTGGACATCAAGCGCGATACCGGAATGCTGAATATGAAGAAGGATATGGGCGGAGCGGCAACCGCGCTGGCCCTCGCTCACATGATTATGGCGCGTGGGTTGAAAGTAAGGTTGCGCGTCATTATTCCCGCAGTCGAGAACTCGATCTCCGGCACCAGCTTCCGTCCGCGCGACGTCTACGTTTCGCGTAAGGGCATTTCGGTCGAAATCGGCAATACCGATGCGGAGGGCCGTCTGATCCTTGCGGATGCGCTCGCGCTTGCCGACGAAGAAAGGCCTGCATTGACGATCGATTTTGCCACGCTGACGGGCGCCGCGCGTGTTGCGCTCGGACCTGAGGTGTCGCCGTTCTTCACCGACGACGACGCACTCGCTGACGAACTCGCGCGCGCCGGCGCCGCAGAAAACGATCCGCTCTGGCGACTGCCGCTATGGCGGTCATATGAGACGATGCTTGATTCCAAGATCGCTGATCTCAACAATGTTGGGGCCGGTGGTCAGGGCGGCGCGATCACGGCCGCCCTGTTTTTGCGCCGCTTCGTCACCGCAAAATCCTGGCTGCACTTCGATATCTTCGCCTGGACGCCAGGAGCCAAGCCGGGGCGTCCGGAAGGCGCCGAGTGCCAGGTTGCGCGCGCCCTCTACACCCTGCTTTGTGATCGTTATTCCTGATGGTCGCGCTCGATCCCCGCGTAAACCCGTTTAGACCCGAGATTGCGGCAAAGCATTTGGAAGGCCAGGTCGAGGCCAAACGATTTGTTGAAGGTATTCGTCACCAGGTGATCGAGCCGATCGCTACACTGCGTCGCGCGCCGTCGCACGACGCAAGGCTCGACAGCGAAGCGTTGCTCGGCGAACGCGTGACAGTTTACGAAACGACCGAGGGCTGGGCGTGGGGCCAGTTGGAGGCCGACGGCTATGTAGGCTGGCTGTCGGCCAACGCCCTCGGGCCAGGCGGTCCGGCGCCGACCCACAAGGTTGCAGCACTGCGCGCGTTTGCATTTCCGGGGCCGGACATCAAGCTGCCCCCGATTGCGGCGCTGCCGATGGGCGCGCGGCTGACGATCGCTCGGCTGGACGAGCGCTTCGCAGTCACTGCATCCGGATGGCACGTGCCGGAAGTTTATCTCATGCCGATAAAGTCTCGGCGGTCAGATTTCGTCGCAGTTGCCGAACAATTCGTGGGCACGCCTTATCTTTGGGGCGGCAAAACCTCGCTCGGTTTGGACTGCTCGGGGCTTGTACAGGTCTCGCTTCAGGCCGCCGGTATTACCTGCCCGCGCGACAGCGACATGCAGGAACTGGCCGTCGGAAAATTGTCGTCACTCGCCAGCCTGCGGCGCGGAGACTTGCTGTTCTGGAAGGATCATGTCGCCATCGCTCGCGATCCTGAGACTCTAATACATGCAAATGCGTATCACATGATGGTCGCGTTCGAGCCGTCCATGGAGGCGATTGCGCGTATCAAGGTGGCGGGAAATGAAATCACCGCGGTAAAGCGGGTGATCTAGCGCAGCAGCCCGGCAATGCGCTCCCGGTTGAGCGCCAGCCATTGCAATCCGATAATCACCGGACTGCCGCGCATTGTGTGCCGTTCGAGCGCATCGATCATCGAATCGATTGAAGCGCGGTGAACATAAAGCTGCTCGCCGTCCGGCGTTATCAAAGGACCCTCCTGCGCTTTTGTGGCGTCGACAGCAGCAAGAAATATCGTGATCTCCTCGTCGGTGACCCCCGGTGTACTCAGAAAAGTAAAAAGTTCGACGACCTTTGCGGGAGCAATGCCGATCTCCTCCTTGCACTCGCGCCGAGCCGCTTCGATCAGCGATTCGTTCGCCTCGACTCGCCCTGCCACGAACTCGACGAGATCCCCGCGACCATTGGCGAGATGCGCAGGCAGGCGGAATTGACGGATCAGCACAAGTTCCTGGCGCGCGACGTCGACCGGTATCACGAGGATGACCTTGCCAGCGATCAGCACATCGCGCTCCTGCACGATCTGGCCGTCCTTGCCCTGCAAGGTAACGTGATAGCGATGATAGTCGCGATAGGCTTTGGCAAGCACCTGCGGGCGAGACACAACAATGTCCGCAGACAAATCTGCAAGCTCTCGCCGTTTGGACATCGGCTGTTACTGCGACACTATGCCCTCGGGGGCAGTTTCCAATTTGAAGGCAGCTGCGAACAGGGCGCGCGTGTAGTTAGTCTTCGGTGCCTTGAACAATTCCGCGGCCGCACCTTCCTCAACCGCCTTGCCGTTGCGCATCACCAGTAGACGACTCGCCAGCGCGGCCACCACACGCAAGTCATGCGAGATAAACATGTACGTCAGATCATGCCGCTTCTGCAGATCGCGCAGGAGATCGACCATCTGCGACTGTATAAGCATATCCAGCGCGCTGGTGGGTTCGTCGAGCACGATGAAAGTAGGGCCTAGAACCAGCGCGCGGGCGAGTGCGATGCGTTGGCGTTGGCCGCCGGAGAATTCATGCGGATAACGGTCGCGGGTTTGCGGATCGAGCCCAACATCGTTGAGCGCAGCGATCACTCGTTGCTCTCGCTCCGCTCGGGACAGCTGCGGATGGTGTACCCAAAGGCCCTCTTCGATAATGTCAGATACCGACATGCGTGGAGACAACGAGCCATACGGATCCTGGAACACGATCTGCATGTCGTGGCGGAAGGGCCGCATTTGCTTGAACTTCAGGCCTTCGATGGCATGCCCCATGAACACGATCGGGCCGGCTGACGAGATCAATCGGAGGATCGCCAGGCCAAGAGTGGTCTTGCCGGAGCCCGATTCACCGACGACACCGAGCGTCTCGCCCTTTCGCAATTCGATACTGACACCATCAACCGCCTTGATGTGTCCGACAACCTTGCGCAGCACACCGCGCTTGACTGGAAACCACACTTTCAGGTCTTTCGTCTCAATGACAACCGGCGCGTCCGGCCGGGGTGGCGCCGGATCAGGCTTCGGTTCGGCAGCCAGTAGCGCGCGTGTATAGGGGTGTTCAGGCGCGGTGAATACGCGCTCAACCTCGCCCTGCTCTACAATCTTTCCACGCTGCATCACGCAGACCCTGTCGGCAAGTTTGCGTACGATGCCCAGGTCGTGGGTGATAAACAGCATCGACATCCCAAGTTGGGTTTGCGTGTCCTTGAGCAACTTCAGGATTTGCGCCTGGACTGTCACGTCGAGGGCCGTCGTAGGCTCATCGGCAATCAAAAGCTCCGGCTCATTGGCGAGCGCCATCGCGATCATTACACGCTGGCGCTGACCACCCGAGAGCTGATGCGGATAGCTCCCGAGCCGCCCTGCCGGATCGGGGATGCCCACCTGTCTCAGCAGTTCGATAATTCGCGCGCGCGCAACCTCTCCTGTAAGCCCTTGATGCAATGACAAAATTTCGCTTATTTGTTTTTCGATCGTATGCAACGGATTGAGCGAGGTCATCGGCTCCTGAAAGATTATGGCGATGTCGTTTCCCCGCACTTCCCGAATTTCCTGCTCACGCATGGTCAGCAATTCGCGACCCTGAAACTTGATGCTGCCGGAAGGATGATGCGCCGCCGGATATGGCAGCAATTTCATAACGGACAGTGCGGTGATCGACTTGCCGGAGCCGGACTCGCCGACAAGCGCCATCGTCTCACCCTTGCGGATATCGAACGACACACGATCGACTGCGACCACCTCCCGGCTTCCATGTCCGAAGGCGATCGACAGATCGCGAATGGAAAGAATCGATTCGGACGCGCTCATCGGAATGTCTTTCTGGGATCGAAAGCATCTCGTACCGCTTCGCCGATGAAGATCAAAAGCGACAGCATGAACGCGATACTGAAAAATCCGGTGAAACCTAGCCACGGCGCCTGCACGTTTGCTTTGCCTTGCGATAGCAATTCGCCGAGCGAAGGCGAGCCAGGCGGCAGCCCGAAACCGAGGAAATCAAGCGCTGTCAACGTCATCACCGACGACGACAGGATGAACGGAAGGAAAGTCATGGTCGCCACCATTGCATTCGGCAAAAGATGGCGGAAGATGATCACCATGTTGGACACGCCGAGCGCACGTGCCGCCTGAATGTATTCGAAGTTGCGACCGCGCAGAAATTCCGCACGCACCAGGCCGACGAGGGAGACCCAGGAGAACAGAAGCAAAATACCGAGCAATACAAAGAAACCCGGTACCAGCACGGAGGAGATGATCAGCAGCAAATAGAGAGACGGTATCGAAGTCCAGATTTCGATGAAACGCTGAAACAATAGATCGGTCCACCCGCCGAAATAACCCTGTACAGCGCCGGCGGCGATACCAATGATCGATGAAACGATCGTAAGGGCCAGGCCGAACAATACCGAAATGCGAAAACCGTAGATCAGGCGCGCCACGACGTCGCGTCCGCCATCGTCGGTGCCTAGCCAATTGGTTTCTACTTCATCGCACTTGGCGAAGCCGTGGGTCGCGGCGAACTCGCAGTCTTTTTTTGTCAGCAGCCAGGTTGGTTTGGACGGAAACGGCGACGGGGGCTTGCTCACCTGCGTGTTGTAATAGAAACGTATCGGCGGCCAGACAATAATGCCTCCCTCCTTGTGGATCAGACCCATCAGGTAATCATCACGATAGTCGGCTGCGGTGCCAAACAGGTTCGGATCCTGCTCTTTGGCAAAGGCCGTGTCGGGGTAAGTGACGACAGCAGGAAAGAATGCCCGCCCATTTACAAATATAAAAATCGGCTTGTCGTTGCTGATAAACTCGGCGAACAACGAGACGATGAACATCGCCAGAAAAATCCACAGCGCCCAATACCCACGCCGGTTAACCTTGAAATTTTCCCACCGACGTTTGTTGAGCGGCGAAAGCGCAATCGCTTTTGTCGTTGGCGGCGCCGCCAACCCCATCGGTGAAACAGCTTCCTCTGGTGGCTTGATCCCGGCGCGAACGTCCACTCAGACCTCCCGCGTTTCAAAGTCGATGCGCGGATCAATCCAGGTATACGTGAGGTCGGAGATCAGGTTCACAACCACGCCAATGAGCGAGAAAATGTAAAGCGTAGCGAACACCACCGGATAGTCGCGATTAAGAACGCTTTCAAACCCAAGCAGGCCGAGACCATCGAGCGAAAAAATGGTCTCAATAAGCAGCGATCCGGTGAAGAATGCATGCACGAAGGCGGAAGGAAATCCCGCAATGACTATCAGCATAGCATTGCGGAATACATGACCATAGAGCACCTGGTTCCTGGTACAGCCTTTGGCACGCGCGGTGAGCACATATTGTTTACGGATTTCTTCAAGAAACGAATTTTTGGTCAACAGTGTCATCGTGGCGAAGGCCGACAACGCCATTGCGATAATCGGCAGTGTCAGATGCCAGAAATAGTCGAGAATTTTCTGCCACCACGGTAATTGCCACCAATTCTCGGAAACGAGCCCCCGCAACGGAAACCAATCGAAGAACGATCCCCCTGCGAACAGGATGATCAGCAGGATTGCAAACAGAAAGCCGGGAATAGCGTAGCCAATCACGATTACGGTGGAGGTCCACACATCGAAGCGCGAACCATCGTCCATTGCCTTGCGGATGCCCAGCGGGATTGAAATCAGATAGGTCAGCAACGTCATCCAGATGCCGAGCGACATCGATACCGGCAACTTTTCCTTGATCAATTGCAATACGCTGACATCGCGAAAATAGCTCTTTCCGAAATCAAAGCGCGCATAGTTCCACAACATCAGCGCGAAGCGCTCTGGCGCGGGCTTGTCGAAGCCGAATTGCTTTTCAAGTTTCTTTATGAATTCCGGATCGAGTCCTTGAGCACCGCGATACTTGGAGGTCGTGGAATCAACTTGCGAGGCGCCCTGCGCCATACCGCGACTGCCAAAGTCTCCGCCAGCTGAACCCGAAATGCGCGAAGTTGCGCCCGTGTCCGCGCCCGTAAGCTTGGCGATCACCTGTTCGACCGGCCCGCCGGGCGCAAATTGCACGACGACGAAAGCCACCAGCATGATACCGAACATCGTCGGCACCATGAACAGAACGCGGCGGATGATATAGGCGATCATGCGTTCCTCAGTATGTCATCACTCAGCCCGCGCGACAGCCGCAGCGTTGTCATTATCCCTGTTGTTCCGATTTTTGTCGCGTTGCAGCGGTCTCTATCCTTTTTGTTCTGTTTTTGCCGCCTTGTAGCGATCATACCACCAGGTTTCGGGAATACCGCGGAAATATCGGGGTTTGCTCGCCGGGTGGCCGAAGACGTCCCAATAGGCGATCCAGTGCGACGCTTTGTACCAATGCGGGATCCAATAACGTCCGGCACGGATGACGCGGTCAAGCGCTTGACAGGCTGCCGTCAACTCCGGCCGCGTCTTGGCCGCTATGATGGTGTCGATAAGCGCGTCAACGGCTGGATCGGAGATACCAGCGAGATTCTGTGAACCTTTTGTCGCCGCAGCTTGTGATGAAAAGAACGTACGTAACGAATCGCCCGGAGTTGCCGAAAAGCTGAAGCGTTCAACTGTGATATCGAAATCATACCCATCCACGCGCGCGCGATATTGTACTGGATCGACGACGCGCAATGTGGCGTCGATGCCAAGTACGCCCAGATTTTTGATGTAAGGCAGGTGATGGGGCTGAAAAGTCGGCTCATCGATCAAAAACTCAATGGTGATGGGTTTCCCGTTTGGCAAAAAGCGCTTGCCGTTTTTGAGCGTACATCCGGCGTCAGTGAGCAGTTGCGCGCCGCGCCTGAGCCACTGGCGATCCTGCCCTGACCCGTCGGTGACAGGAGGCACATATGGTTCGGCGAACACCTCATCCGGGAGTTTTCCGCGAAATGGCTCCAGCAATGCGAGTTCGGCACCATCGGGCTTGCCTTTCGCCATCATCGGTGAATTCTGAAACACAGAATGCGTGCGGTCATAGGAACCATACATGATGTTCTTGTTGGTCCATTCGAAATCAAATGCATCGATCAAAGCTTCGCGCACGCGCCGATCCTTGAATTTGTCTCGTCTCGTATTGATGAACCAGCCCTGCGCACCCGAGGGCGTGTCGTCCGGCAGCACATCGCGCTTGACACGCCCATTCTTGAACGCCGGAAAGTCGTAACGTGTCGCCCAGGTGCGCGACGTGAATTCCTCGCGAAACAGATAGTTTTTTGCCGTGAAGCCTTCGAACCCGACCTCGCGATCGCGATAGTATTCGAAACGTACCACGTCAAAGTTACTCTGCCCGCGCGAAACAGGGAGATCAGCGCCCCACCAATCCTTCACGCGCTCATACTCGATAAAATGTCCGACCTGAAAGCGGCCAACTTTATACGCACCGCAGCCCAGCGGAATATCCAGCGTCGATTCATCGAAATGTTTCTTCGAATAATAGGCACGCGAAAAGATCGGCAATGCGGCAACAAACAAAGGAACGTCGCGGCCGCGATTTTCGGCAAAGTGCACGACAACGGTTCGATCGTCTGCTGCTTCCGCTCCCATGAAATCGCGCAGTTGCTGTGTGATGATCGGATGGCCTTTTTCTTTCAGCGTTGTCAGCGACCATGCGACATCATGCGCCGTGAGAGGCGTACCGTCGTGAAATTTTGCTTGGGCGCGCAGCATGAAACGATAGGTCAATCCGTCGTCGGAGATGCGCACGCTGCCCGCGGCGAGTCCGTACATGGCATCTGGCTCGTCGCCCGAGCGTGTCATAAGCGTCGCAAACGTAAGCTCCATGCCCTGCGCCGCATCGCCTTTTAGAATATAACTGTTGAGCGAATTGAAGGTCTGGAACGACTGATTGAATTGGCGGTTTGGGCCGATCTGCGAGAATACACCGCCTTTGGGCGCATTCGGGTTGACGTAGTTGAAGTGCGGAAAGTCTGGCGGATATTTGAGGTCACCGAAGGCTGACATACCGTGCCGGTCGGCGTTTTGCGCCAAAGCCGGAACCATGCGGCCGCCGGCAGCGGTTGCCGCCGCACCGGCGAAAAGGCTCAAAGCAGAGCGGCGACTTAAACCCATTGATTCAGGACCGTTGGGGCACTTTGGCCGCTTTTGCTGCATCCCACCACCAGATCGACGGGAATGCCGACGCCCCGTATTTCGGCATCACCTCGGGACGACCAAAGCGATCCCAACGCGCGGTGCGCTGCTTGCCATAAGTCCATTGCGGCACCACGAAGAAATTCCACAGCAAAACACGATCCAGTGCCCGGGTGGCAGCGACCAGATCTTCGCGATCCTTGGTGAAGATCACTCGTTCGATCAGCGCATCGATTGCGGGATTCCTGATACCAATCAAGTTCCGTGAACCGGGCTGGTCGGCGGCCTGTGAACTCCAGAAACCGCGCTGCTCGTTCCCCGGCGAAAGCGACTGCGCCCAAGAGGCGACGATGATGTCGAAATCCCACTGCCGCAACCGGTTCTCATACTGCGCCGCGTCGACCACGCGCACGCTCACTGTTATTCCCAATCGTTCCAGGGAAGGCTTGTAGAACAACACGAAGCGCTCGGTAGCGGGCTCGTCGACCAAAAATTCGACTGCGTATGGTTTGCCGGTCTTGGCATCGACCAGTTTGGTATCCTTCACCTCGTAGCCGGCTTCACGAAACAGCGTGAGCGCCTCACGGAAATTGCTGCGCACGGCTTCGGGATTGCCGCCAACCGGATTTGTGTAGGGCTTGGTAAAGACGTCGTCCGGTACCTTGCCCCGGACGGTCTCGAGAATTTCCAGTTCTTTCCCGGATGGCACGCCGGTGGCCGCGAGTTCGGTTCCTTCAAAGTAACTGGCAATGCGTTTGTACTGGCCGAAAAAAAGCTGTCGATTCATCTCTTCGAAGTCGAAGGCGAAATTGAAGGCGCGGCGGACGCGCGGATCCTTGAATTTATCGCGACGAATGTTGAAGGCGAACCCCTGCATCACGCCAATATTTCGCGTCGGAAATTCTTCCCTCACCACCCGCTTGTCTCGTACAGCAGGGAAATCATAGGAGTTCGCCCATTCCTTGGCGCTGTTCTCGAAACGCCAGTCAATCTGGTCACCTTTGAACGCCTCCAGTGCAACCGTGGAGTCGCGGAAATATTCGTAACGGATCGTCTGGAAATTTCGGGTGCCAACGATAACGTTAAGATCCTTGCCCCAATAGTCATCCACTTTCTCGTAAACCAGTGTCCGGCCTGGCGCGAAATCCTTGAGCCGATATGGTCCCGAACCGAGGGGTGGCTCAAGCGTGGTCTGCGTGACGTCACGCCTGCGGCCAGATTTGTCGGTGCCTTCCCACCAATGTTTTGGCAATACTGGCAGCTGGCCAACAATCTGCGGCAGCTCTCGGTTGCCGGGGCCGTCGAATGTGAAGGTGATTTCGCGTTCGCCTGTTTGCTCCACCTTCACGACATGCCTGTAGTAAGCGCCGTAGAAGGGGCTGTTCTTCTTCAGTACGTCAAATGAATAGAGGACATCGTCGGGTGTAATCGGTTTGCCATCGTGCCAGCGTGCTTTGGCGCGGAGGCGATAGGTAACTACCGAATAATCGTCCGCGTATCTCATGGCTTCCGCCAGCAATCCATACTCGGTCGATACCTCGTCGAGCGACGACGCTGTGAGAGTCTCAATGAAAAGATCGGTGCCGCTGGCGATGCTCCCCTTCACGCCCGCGACCACTGTATTGAAATTGTCGAAGGTACCCAGCGCGCTCTGGCGCACAGTGCCGCCCTGTGGCGCATCTGGATTGACGTAGTCAAAATGCTTGAATCCTTCAGGATATTTGATGTCGCCAAACAGCGACAGCGCATGCCTCCAGTTTTGCGCCTGAGCCGCTGCGCGGCCGATCGGCCACGGGCCCAACACGCCTAGAGCGGGTGTGGCAAAGGCAGCCGCGGTGGCACGCAGCACGGAACGACGGCTCAGTCTCATGCAGCTTCTCCGGCGACAGGCCGCCCCCGCAATGCAGTCGCGGGTGATTATGTCGGTTTTTCGATACCTCGCCAGCCGGGTGGGCGCGCAACGGGCAGCTGAAACGTCAATTTTCCGTGGCCAAACGCCGCAACGACCATCTTAACGAAAACAGCCGGGCAAGTCGCCCGGCCGTTTGGATGAGGTATGGCTGATCGACTATTTCTTGGCCGGCTCGGCGCTCGCCGGCGCCGGCGCGCCTTCCGCTGCCTTTGGCAGCGGGACCGGGCTGTCGGCTAGCGTGTGCAGGTAATCGATCACGTCGGCGCGTTGCTCCGGCCGGGACAGCCCGGCGAAAGTCATAGCCGTTCCCGGGACATAGCCGCGCGGATTGGCCAGGAACTTGTTGAGTTCGTCAAAGCTCCAATTGCCACCCTTGCTCTTCATCCCTGCCGAATAGTTGAAGCCAGCTTCAGATGCGCGCGGGCGGTTCACGATGTTCCACAAATTGGGCCCGACCCGGTTCGGCCCGCCTTTCTCAAAGGTGTGGCAGGCCTGGCATTGTTTGGCGGTCGCCTGGCCTTTTTCCACCGAGGCCTTGGCCAGCAACGTTTCGATCGGCTGCTCCGGCTCTTTGGCCGCGCTCTTTTCACCCTCGACCTGCTCTTTGACGGCGATATCGAAGCCGGGCTTGCTCGGCCTTTCAGGCGCGAAAATAGCGCCCGCACCGATATTGAGGGCAAGCATGATCAGACAGGTGCCGAGAATAGCGCCGAGGACCTTGTTGAGTTCGAAGGAATTCATCGAAGGATGGCTCCCGGAGCGGGAATTAAAGACGATGCGGGGCTACGACCGCCGGGGCCCCGGCAGCGGCGATGAGATACCGGTTTGCCTGGCCCATGGCAACCCGTATAAGCGCCTGCGGCATTATCGACTTTGCTCACGCGCGACCGGACTTTCCGGCAATCCCGATGCCAGACACAATCATCCTCATTCCGGCGCGCCTCGCCTCCACACGTTTGCCGGGCAAGCCTTTGGCGGATTTGAACGGCGCACCAATGATCGTGCACGTGCTTCGGCGCGCCGAATCCGCCAAAGTTGGCGAGGTCGTCGTGGCGACCGACTCAGAGGCGGTCGCTGCAGCTGTGGAAAAGGCTCGAGGCCGAGCCATCATGACGCGCGGCGATCATGTGTCCGGATCGGATCGCATTTATGAAGCCCTGCAGGCGATCGACCCGGAGCAACGCGTCGCCATCATTGTCAATGTCCAGGGCGATCTCCCGACCATCGACCCTGCAGATATCCGTGCGTCACTCAAGCCGCTCAACGACCCACAAGTCGATATTGTCACTCTAGCGGCTGTTATTACCGACCCTGCCGAGCGGACGAATCCAAACGTCGTCAAAATTTCCGGGCAGCAGATCGGCCCCGCTCGCATTCAGGCCAAAAACTTCACCCGTAAAGACGCAACCGGCCCCGGCCCGCATTACCATCACATCGGCCTCTATGCCTATCGTCGTGCGGCACTGGAGCACTTTGTCAAGTTGCCGCCGTCGGCCAACGAGCAGCGCGAGAAGTTGGAGCAACTACGCGCGCTCGACGCCGGAATGCGCATTGATGCGATGATCGTGCAGAGTGTGCCGCTCGGCGTCGATACACCCGAGGATCTGGAAAAGGCGCGCAGGCTGCTCGGCGGTTGACTCACGTGCGAAGGTCTGCGTACGGAACCCCCGGGCGCATGATCCGAAACACGATTTGCAGGTTTTAGGGCGAGATCATACGCAAAGACCGGTGGGACATGGCCAAAAAGAAGATCATCTTTCAGGGCGAGCCAGGAGCAAACTCACATCTTGCGTGCCGTGAGGCTTATCCGGACCACGAGCCGGTGCCTTGCCCTACCTTCGAGGATTGTTTCGCGGCGCTCGTTGCCGGTGACGTCGACCTCGGCATGATCCCTATCGAGAATTCGGTCGCGGGGCGTGTCGCGGATATCCATCATTTGATGCCGACCGCCGGACTGCACATCATCGCCGAATGGTTCCTGCCAATCCGCAATCAGCTGATGGCTCCGAAAGGCGCGAGCCTCAAGACCATCAGGACGGTGCAAAGCCACGTAATGGCGCTCGGCCAGTGCCGCAATGTTATCCGTGAGCTGAAGCTCAAGCCGGTAGTTGCCGCCGACACCGCCGGCTCGGCGCGCGAAGTGGCGGAAGCCAAGGATAATACCCGAGCGGCGATCGCTTCACGGCTGGCAGCGGAAATTTACGGCCTCGACATCCTCAAAGAAAATGTCGAAGACGAATCGCACTCCACCACGCGCTTCGTTGTGCTATCGCGCGAGAAAAAATGGGCGCAGCCGGGCAAGGGCAAAGTCGTAACGACCTTCGTGTTCAGGGTACGCAACGTACCGGCCGCGCTCTACAAGGCGCTGGGCGGCTTCGCTACCAATGGCGTGAACATGACCAAGCTCGAAAGTTACATGGTTGGCGGCAATTTCTTTGCCACACAGTTCTATGCGGACGTCGAGGGCCACCCGGACGACCGTGCTCTCGTATTCGCGCTCGAAGAACTTGCCTTTTTTTCCAAGGAATTGACGGTGCTGGGCGTCTATCCCGCACATCCTTTCCGTGAGACATTCAAGGAAGAGAAGGATTAGCGCTGGCTGTGGTCAGACCGCGACGCGGCCAAGGAAGCCTTCGATACCTCGTTGAAGACTCATGGCAGCAGCTTCCACCGTCTCGGATGCTTCGAGCACCTTGTTGGCAGCGTTGCGCGTATCGCCGACCGCCCGAGTCACTTCGTTGAGTACGGTGACCAGTCCATTGGCACCCTCCGCTGCGCTCGCAACATTATGCGAGATCTCGTCGGTCGCGCTGTCTTGCTGTTGAAGCGATAGCGCCACGGCCGAGGTATAACCGTCGATTTCCCGCATGCGCTCCGTGTTCCGCAAAATAGCATCGACCGCAACACGGGTTGAACTCTGCACGGCCTCGATTTGGCCAGCAATTTGCTCGGTCGCCTTCGCAGTCTGTACCGCGAGCGATTTAACTTCTGACGCAACGACCGCAAAGCCTCGGCCTGCTTCACCGGCACGGGCGGCCTCGATTGTCGCATTGAGCGCGAGCAGGTTCGTCTGCCCGGCGATGTTGCGGATCAGGCTGACGACCTCGCCGATCTGCTGCACCGTATCGGTGAGACGCGTCATCTGCTCATTGGTCGATTGCGCCTCAACGACCGAATGCGACGCAACTTCTGCCGCTTGGCTGATTTGACGGCCGATTTCGCCAATCGAGGCGATCAGTTCTTCGGCGGCCCCTGCCGCGGCAGTCATATTGGCGCTCGCTTCGTTTGAGCTGTTGACGGCGCCCGCGGTACGCTCTGATGTGTCGCCGGACGAATTCGACAAGGCTACCGCGATCAATTTTAGCGCCGCGGTGCTTTCCGCCACGGTTCGCAACACAGTTGCGACACTTTCACGAAAAGTGCGGATCTCGGTTTCGATTTCGACGCGCCGCCGCTCTTGCTCTGATAGCGCAGCGCTTTTTCGTTCGGCGTGAATTCGCTCGGTAATATCGTCGTGTGTGCCAATCCAGTATTGACCGTCCTTAACGGGCCGGTTGACGACGAGAATGGCACGACCGTCAGGAGTCTCAACAATACGATTCATTGATTGCCCCTGGCGCACCGCACTTAAAATCTCGGCGCGATATTTTTCGGCGTCAATGTTGAGGCTGCCGGTCGTTATTCGGTTCTTGATCAGGTCCAGTAAGGTACATCCTGGTTTCACAACATTGGGCGACAAACCATACATCTCGACATAGCGATCGTTGCAGACGAGAACGCGTTCACGACCGTCGAACAAGATGACGCCTTGCGTCATATTGTTGATGACCATCGATAGCAGGGCGCCGCTGCCACCGCTCACATCCACGCTTCGTTGACGCCGGCGGTGCATAAACATCACCGCAGCAAGCCCAACAAAGACAGCCACGACATAAGGCTGCCAGCCGTGTTCTAAAATGCTGCCCAAGCCGATCCACCCGCCCGATCGTGGGGCGTTTTATACCGCTGTAGTTTTTATTAATTGTTAACCTGCGGGCGGCCTGTCAGAGGCCTCAGAGCGATGCCGCTCGAATTTCTCGACGAAACGCGGGGAGAGTTTGCGTAACCGGTCGATATCAACTCGGCCCGAGCGGGTGACGTAATTCATGGCAAAATCGATTGGTGCAAGTTTCATATGCTCGGCGAAATGCTCGTACCAGATTGCGCTTTCATTGGCGCCTGCTAACAGTTTTTCCAAGACCGGCCGCCGCGCCGTTTCAAAAGCGGCGAGCGCCATACCGATATCTTCTGGGTGGCGAACCAGCGCCTCGTCGAGCGCAATCGCGTCTTCCATTGCTAGCCGCGTCCCTGAGCCAATGGAAAAATGCGCGGTGTGCAACGCGTCCCCAATCAGCACGTTATTGCGAACCGACCATTGCTTGCTGTGCACAATAGGAAATTGTCGCCAGATTGAGTTGTTCGAGATCAGTGGGCATCCGTCCAGAGTTTGCGCAAATACACGCTCGCATAGCGTCCGGGCTTCCGTTTCTCCCATCTGCGCGAAGCCAGCACGTGCGAAGGTCGCCTGATCGACCTCGACAATGAAGGTGCTGAGATTGGGCGCATATCTGTAATGGTGCGCATTAAAAAATCCGAGTTCGGTCGCGACAAACGTCTGCGTCAACGTTTCGAACCGCTTGCTGGTACCAAACCACGCAAAGCGATTTGTAAGTAGGCGCGTGGTGGCACCGAAGTCCTGCTCGCAGGTTCGCCGGACCAGCGAATTCACGCCATCGGCGCCAACGATGAGATCAGCCCCGTCCAATTCGTCAAGACTTCTCACCATCCGGCTGTAAACGGGTGCAACGCCGACCGAGCGCACGCGCGCCTGCAACAGGCGCAGGAGTTTCAGGCGGCCGATGGCCGCAAAGCCGACGCCGTCGATCGCTATACGCTCACCGCGATGGACAATGGCGATATCGCTCCACGATTCCATATGCGGAACGATCGCTGCATACGTTTCCTGATCGTCTTCCCGTAAAAATTCCAATGCCCGGTCGGAAAACACCACTCCGAAGCCGAAGGTGGCATCGGCAGGGTTCTGCTCAATGATGGTGACGTCGGTATCGGCCCGCCGGCGCTTGACCAAATACGCCAGATAAAGGCCAGCAGGGCCGGCGCCGAGAATTACGATACGCATAGTTTATCGTCTCAGGCCGTGCCGATAGTAGCGGCGGTTTTCAGATCGTCTGATTGTAGGCGCCCACTTCTGCATGCGTGCGCAGCACGCCATCGACTGCCTCAAACATGTCACGCATGCGCTGCGCCGAGACCGGGCTCTCGACGACCACGACAAGCTCCGGTTTGTTTGAGGAAGCGCGCACCAAGCCCCAGGTACCATCTTCAACGGTAACACGCACGCCGTTGACTGTAACCAGTTCGCGAATTGATTGCCCGGCGACTTTCGTGCCGTCCGCCTTGGCTTTCTCGAACTGCTTCACAACGGCTTCCACCACCGCGTATTTTTTCTCGTCATCGCAATGCGGCGACATCGTCGGCGAGCCCCACGTCTTGGGTAGCGCCTTGCGTAAGTCGGCCATGCTTTTTTCTGGATTGCGGTCGAGCATGTCGCAAACCGCGAGTGCGAAGATCATGCCGTCGTCGTATCCACGGCCGAACGGCTTGTTGAAAAAAAAGTGGCCGGATTTCTCAAACCCGGCAATGGCGCCGAGTTCGTTCACGCGTCGCTTGATATAGGAATGACCGGTTTTCCAGTAATCGACCTTCACGCCGTTTGCCTTGAGCACCGGATCCGTGAGGAACAAACCCGTTGATTTCACGTCAACCACAAAGGTCGTGTTCCGATGTATCGTGGACATATCGCGCGCGAGCATCACACCCACTTTATCTGCGAAAATCTCCTCGCCTTCATTGTCGACCACACCACAGCGATCGCCGTCACCATCAAACCCGAGCGCAACATCAGCGCGATTGACCAGCACCGCGTCACGCATGGCATGAAGCATTTTCATGTCTTCGGTATTGGGGTTATAGCGCGGGAAGGTATGATCGAGGTTGCAGTCGAGCGGCACGACTTCGCAGCCAATGGCTTGCAGAATTCTCGGTGCAAAAGCGCCCGCAGTCCCGTTGCCACAGGCGACAATCACCTTGAGCTTGCGCTTGAGCTTCGGACGTTTGGTGAGGTCTGCAATGTAGCGTTCGGGGAAATTCTCCACAAATTCGTAACTGCCGCCCTCTCTAAATTCGAATTTCGCGCCCAGCACAATTTCCTTAAGGCGCTTCATCTCCACTGGCCCAAAGGTTAGCGGACGGTTGGCACCCATTTTAACGCCGGTCCAACCGTTGTCGTTGTGTGAGGCTGTGACCATGGCAACGCAAGGCACGTCTAGCTGAAATTGGGCGAAATAGGCCATCGGCGTTATGGCGAGACCGATGTCATGAACCCTGCAGCCAGACGCGATCAAGCCGGAGACCAACGCCATTTTCACTGCTGACGAATAGCTGCGGAAATCATGCCCGGTGACGATCTCCGGCTTCACGTTTAGCTCTCGAATGAGCGTCCCGAGGCCGAGCCCAAGGGCCTGCACGCCCATCAGATTGATTTCTTTTTCCAGCAGCCAGCGAGCGTCGTATTCGCGAAATCCTGTCGGCTTTACCAGCGGCGAGGACTCATAGGCATAAGTGTTTGGCGTGAGTGCAGATTTCGGCGTCGGAAACATCAGACCCTCAGACAAAGTGCGGGCAACTCCAATACCCTAACACCGGAGGCCGGCAAAGCGCTCCATCCACGAAGTCGGGGAAATCGGAAGTTTTGTCCTACTGTTCGAGCACCAAACGGCCGTTGGCGTACTCGTAGCGCTTAAGCCGAGACAGGAATGAGACGCCGAGCAGGTTTTTTGCCAGCGCCTCGTCGGGCAGTACCATGGCTGGCACGTCGTAGACCGTAATGCCGCCGACCTCGATACGATCAATCGTGGCGCGCGCTGCCTTGATCCTGCCGTTGGCCGTAATTGCCGTGGCGGTGTAATCGCGCTGCTGAGGATGAATCCCCGCCAGCGCGGCGGATGACTCGCGCAGGACGACCAGCGACGCGCCAGTGTCGACTATGAAGTCGACAAAGCGCCCCTCAACCCTGGCCTCGACCTGGAAATGACCCTGGCGGTCGCCATCCAGGATCAAGCTGCGACCGGAAGTACTCGGTTCACGCGGTTCGTAACCGGGCTGCACCACCGACGCTTGGCCATTGGGGCGCGCCTCGACGGCGTGGTCGGCCAGGCGTGCGGCATACCCGCCAGCCACAAGCAAAACGGCTGCAAAAAGCAAAAGCAGGCGCATGACAAGGCCCAGTGACTATAGGTGATCCTGACACGCGAGGATCAAGGGGGGCTTAACGAACACGCGACACCGCGCGCGGATTTGGCCATGGTGTCCTTCCGGTAACCGAATTCAGGACAATTAAAATTATTGGCCGCGGGGCTTCGTGCGGCGGGTCGCCGGCGCCGTCAAAGGATCATCCGGCCAGGGATGTTTCGGATACCGGCCGCGCAGATCAGTCCGTACATCCCTGTAGCTGCCATGCCAAAACCCGGGCAGATCGCGCGTCACCTGTACCGGCCGGTGTGCCGGCGACAATAACTCGATCAGCAACGGCACCCGCCCGCCGGCAATTGCGGGGTGAATTCCAAGCCCGAATAATTCCTGCACGCGAATAGAGAGTTTTGGTCCTTCCTCCGCCTCATAATCGATCGGGACCTGTGAGCCGGACGGAGCGTCAAAGTGCGTTGGCGCTTCGGTATCAAGTCGCTTGCGCAAATTCCATGGCAACAAGGTTTCAAGCGCTGCAGCCAGATCGTCGGCACCAATTTGGGACAGCGCAGTTTTGCCAGAAAGGAATGGTGCGAGCCATTCATCGGGCGTCCGCGCCAACGCGCTATCGGTGAGATCGGGCCACTCCCCGCCTTCAGCTCTCCGCAAAAAATTCACGCGGTTGCGAAATTGCAATTGCGACTTGCTCCACGGCAGTTTGTGCACGCCGAGTCCGACGATGCCTTCCGCCAAAAGTCTGGCGCTAGCGGCATCTGGCGCGACGGGTTTTGTCTGTTCGGCCAAAATCAAGCCATCGAGTCGGCGACTCCGGCGCGCGCGCAGCGAACCGGTTGCGATGTCAAAGGTGACCGTTTCGCTATCTTCAATTTGATCGGTAAAGAGTGCCTCGACCTCAGCAAGCGTAATCGGGGCCGCCAAGACAATGCGGCTCGCTACCGCCGCACCGGTGAGTTCTGCAACCGCAAGAAATGGTTCGCGTGCAAGCGACGAAGCGGGATCGACCACCCCGCCACGACCGTTCGCTAGGAGGAAAGCGCCGCTCCCGCTGCCGCGGCTCTTGGCGATGCGGTCAGGATAAGCCAGCGCAAGAAGCGAGCCCGGAGAACGTTCGCCGTTTTCCAATCCGCCAGCCGTCTGCGCCCAACGTTTCACCATAGCCCGCGCATCGTCGGCGCGGCGGGAGCGGTCGCGGCGAAAATTGTCGAGCCGATGCTGTAAATCAACGTCGGTGCCGCCGAGGCCGCGCTCCGTGATAATAGCGGCGATGCTGGCGGCAAGTTCGCCGGCACCTTCCGCCGCCGCATCGACAACCATGCGAGCCAGTCGCGGCGGCAACGGTAACTCACGCAGCTTGCGACCCTCTTCGGTGATGCGGCCTAGAGCGTCGATGGCGCCGAGCTCGACGAGCAGCATCCTGGCCTCGCTGAGCGCAGCGTTTGGAGGCGCGTCGAGAAAAGCAAGCTTCGCGGGTTCGGCGGTACCCCATTGCGCCAGATCGAGGACAAAGGAGGACAAATCGGCGGACAAGATCTCCGGTCGCGTAAAAGGCTCCAGGGATCCGGTCTGCGGCTCATTCCACAGCCGGTAGCAAACGCCGGGCTCCGTGCGCCCAGCCCGTCCGCGACGCTGATCCGCTGCCGCGCGCGAAACACGGACTGTTTCCAGCCGGGTCAGGCCCACATCAGGCTCATAGCGCGGCACGCGTGACAGACCACTGTCGATCACGACACGCACACCCTCGATCGTGAGCGAAGTCTCCGCAATCGAGGTCGCCAGCACAACTTTGCGTCGACCTGGCAAGGGCGCCGAAATGGCACGGTCCTGCTCGCGTGCGTCAAGTGCTCCATAAAGCGCGACGATATCGACATACGCATCGGCCACGCGCTCTTTCAGCAACGTTTCAGTCCGGCGGATTTCACCTGCTCCCGGCAGGAACACCAGCAGCGAGCCCGTTTCGCCGCGCAACGCGCGTTCGACGGCCTCGGCGACCTGCCGCTCGATCGGGGCGCGGGAATCTCGGCCAAGGTACCGCGTCTCCACCGGGAAGGCGCGACCCTCACTTTCGACCACCGGCACGTCGCCCAGCAGTGAAGCGACGCGCGCTCCGTCAAGCGTTGCCGACATCACCAGCAGTTTGAGGTCCTGCCGCAAGCCCTGCTGCGCCTCGCGCGCCAAAGCCAAACCGAGATCGGCATCCAATGACCGCTCATGAAATTCGTCAAACAAGACAGCTGCGATGCCATTCAGCGATGGATCATCGAGCACGAGCCGCGTAAAGACGCCTTCGGTCACTACCTCGATGCGAGTGCGCTTGCTCACCTTTGAGCCGAAGCGCACGCGTAAACCGACGGTGTCCCCAATCTGTTCTCCCAGCGTCGCCGCCATACGTGCCGCAGCAGCCCGGGCCGCGAGCCGGCGCGGCTCCAGTACCAGAATCTTTTTTTCTTTCGCCCAAGGCTCGTCGAGCAAGACGAGCGGCACGCGCGTGGTCTTCCCGGCACCGGGTGGTGCCACCAGAACGGACGCGTTATTGCCGGCGAGTGAGGCAATGAGTTGCGGCAAAGCCGCGTCGATAGGCAGAGGCGTATCGAAGGTTCGCATTTTGCGAGTGTCGTCACCCGCGAAGGCGGGTGATCCAGTAAACCGAAGCGGCGATTTTATTGTAAAGCTGCGTCTACTGGATGCCCCGCTTTCGCGGAGCATGGCAACTTCTGTGGATACTGTGAAACATCACGTCCGCGCTCGTCCGATGCTCTCATAAGCGAAACCGTGGCGCGCGATGTCTTCCGGCCGGTAAACATTGCGCAGATCGACGAGTACCGGCTGCGCCATGACCTTCTTGAGTCGCTCGAAATCAAGCGCGCGGAACTGTTCCCATTCGGTGACGATTACAAGCACCGAAGCGCCCTCGGCGCAGGAATAGGCGTCTTTGCAGAGCGTGACGTTGCCAATAAGGCCCTTGGCCTGCTCCATGCCGATCGGGTCATAGGCCCTGACCTTGGCACCCATGTCTTGCAAGGCCGTGATGAGAGGGATCGACGGCGCCTCCCGCATGTCATCAGTATTCGGCTTGAACGTCAGTCCAAGCACCGCAACGGTTTTTCCGCGCAGCTCGCCACCGAGCGCAGCTGATACCTTGCGTGCCATGGCCCGCTTGCGCGCATCGTTGACCGCTGCCACTGCCTCGACAATGCGCAGGGGCGCAGCATGGTCCTGCGCGGTCTTGATCAGCGCCACCGTATCCTTGGGGAAACATGAGCCGCCGTAGCCCGGACCGGCATGCAGGAATTTCGAGCCAATTCGATTGTCCAGACCGATGCCCCGGGCGATCTCCTGTACATCGGCGCCCACTTTTTCGGCCAGGTCGGCGATCTCGTTGATGAAAGTGATCTTGGTCGCAAGAAAAGCGTTGGCGGCGTACTTAATCAACTCAGCCGTGCGGCGACTGGTGAACAGGATCGGCGAACGATTGAGATAGAGCGGACGATACAACTCGCTCATCACTTCTCGCGCACGCGCATCCGCGGTGCCAATGACGATACGGTCGGGGTGCTTAAAATCCTGGATGGCAGCGCCCTCGCGCAGGAATTCCGGGTTCGACACCACGGCACAATCGGCATCAGGCCGTGTCTCCCGGATGATCCGCTCGACATCGTCACCGGTGCCGACCGGCACGGTCGATTTGGTGATTACAACGGTAAAGCCGTCGAGCGCTCCCGCGATCTCGCGAGCGGCGTCATGAACAAAGCTGAGGTCGGCGAACCCGTCGCCGCGACGCGAGGGCGTGCCGACCGCGATGAACACTGCATCCGCGGCGGCGACCGCGCCGGTCAGTTCGGTGGCGAATTTCAGCCGGCCTGCCCGGATATTGGCCGCGACCATATCGGTGAGTCCCGGCTCATAGATCGGCATTTCGCCGCGCTCCAGCGCGGAGATCTTCGCTCTGTCCTTGTCGACGCAGACGACCTCATGGCCGAAATCGGCAAAGCAGGCGCCGGAAACAAGGCCGACATAGCCGGTGCCGATCATGGCAACGCGCATGGATTATCCATTTTTAAAATGACGAACCAATTCGGCCTTTGCCGAACGCGCCTGCATAGCAGGCGCCATCCGCAGTGGCGAGAGGTGTGAGACAAGGCACATTTCCTGTGACCGCACTTTTTTGGCGGATTGATTAACGTGGCATCCAGGGCCACATTCGTAACTATGCCAGCCCCCGCTAAATCCAAGACTGTCGCCAAGCCCGCTAAAGCCGCCTCAGCCAAGCCCGCAGCTGCTTCGCCGAGCGCGCGGCCCTTGAAAAAAGGCGATCACCTGTTTCTGGTGGACGGTTCCGGCTACATTTTCCGTGCCTATCATGCAATCCGATTCGAGCCGCGTACGGCGGACGGGACGCATGTCAATGCCGTTTATGGCTTCTGTAGCATGTTATGGAAGCTACTCAAGGAGATGAAGCCGGAAGAGCGGCCGACACATCTTGCCGTCATCTTCGACAAATCGGAGAAGACTTTCCGCACGGAAATGTACAAGGACTACAAGGCACATCGACCCCCTCCTCCGGACGATCTCATCCCGCAGTTTCCCCTTGTTCGCGATGCAGTGCGCGCGTTCGAGATTCCGTGCCTCGAGCAAGCCGGTTACGAAGCCGACGATCTGATAGCGACGTATGCCCGTATCGCCTGTGAGGCCGGCGCGACCGCTACCATTGTTTCGTCCGACAAGGATCTCATGCAGCTCGTTAACGAATGCGTGATCATGTACGACACCATGAAGGACAGCCGTATCGGTGTAACGGAGGTGATCGAGAAATTCGGCGTGCCGCCGGAAAAGGTCATCGAGGTGCAGGCGCTGATCGGCGATTCAAGCGACAATGTTCCCGGCGTGCCCGGCATAGGCGTGAAAACCGCGGCGCAACTGATTGGTGAGTATGGCGATCTCGAAACGCTGCTCAAACGCGCAGGCGAGATCAAGCAGGAGAAGCGTCGCCAAGCTCTTATCGACAACGCCGAATCCGCACGCCTGTCGAAGAAGCTCGTCACCCTTGACGACCGGGTACCGATTGAGGTGCCGGTGGAAAACCTCGCCGTGCACGAACCGGACTACAAGGCACTGATTACCTTTCTCAAGGCGATGGGTTTCAGAACCCTGACCCAGCGCGTTGCCGACAAGGCCGGTATCGACGCAAGCCGGATCGAGGCGGATGCGTCCGCCGTCGATACCGCGGCGGTATCCGATTCTTCAAGGACGTCAACTGCTCCCGCGGGCCGTACCAGCGGACAGGGGCAGCTCCCTCTTGTTGCACCGGCTCCCCGCAAGGGTGCGGCCGGTTCGAGCATCGACTCCGCTCGCCTGACACCGATCTCATTGTCCGAACGCCGGCTCGAGGCGTTGCGGGCCGGCAAGATCGATCCTGCCAAATATGAGACAATAGGGACGCTTGATCGCCTTGCCTATTGGGCCGCGCGCGCGCATGAAACCGGCATACTGGCGCTCAAAGCCGAAACCAGCAGCCTCGACCCGATGCAGACCACGCTGTGCGGCATAGCGCTGGCCGTGGGCCCAAACGAAGCCGCCTATCTGCCACTTGGACATCGAGAAGCGAGCGAGGGAGAAACGTCCGGATTGTTTGCGGCAAAACTTTGCAGCGGACAGATCGCAGAGCGTGACGCACTCGATGCGATTAAACCGCTCCTGGAAGACAGCAGCATCGTCAAGATCGGTCACGACATAAAAAGGGACTGTGTGGTGCTGGCTTGCCGCGGTATCCGTCTCGGAGCAACTGACGACACCATGCTGATGTCGTACGTGCTGGACGCCGGTAAAGCATCGCATGACATGGAGAGCGTCGCCACACGCTACCTGGGCCGAAGCCCGGCACGCTTCAATGACATCAAGAACAAAATGAAGAACAACGCCGCGTTTACGCCTGAAGCGACGCCGATTGCCCGGACGGCAGCCTATGCCGCTGAAGATGCGGATGTAACTCTTCGCCTCTGGCAGGCGTTGAAGCCGCGCATGGCCGCCGAAAGGGCCGTCACCGTGTATGAGACGTTGGAACGGCCCATGCCGCGCGTACTTGCTCACATGGAGGAGCGTGGCATATCGATCGATCCAGGCGTGCTGTCGCAGCTCTCCAATGACTTTGGAAAGAAGCAGGCGGCGCTCGAGCGCGAAATCAACAAGATTGCAGGAACGCGGGTCAATCCTGGAAGCCCAAAGCAGTTGGGCGACATCCTGTTTGGCCAAATGCGATTGCCCGGAGGAACAAAGACAAAGACCGGGCAATGGTCGACGGGCGCTCGTGCGCTGGAGGAACTGGCCGAGCAGGGTCACAAGTTTCCGCAGGTCATTCTGGACTGGCGTCAGGTATCGAAATTGCGTTCGACGTATACCGAGGCGCTACCGACCTACGTCAATCCAAAGACACATCGTGTGCATACGAGTTACGCGCTTGCCGCTACTTCGACCGGGCGGCTTTCGTCATCCGAGCCGAACCTGCAGAACATCCCGATCCGGACCGACGACGGTCGCAAGATCCGGCGGGCCTTTATCGCTTCGCCGGGCATGAAGCTGGTCTCGGCTGACTATTCTCAAATCGAGTTGCGGCTTTTGTCAGAAATCGCCCATGTGCCCACGCTACGAAAGGCATTCCAGGACGGCATGGACATTCACGCCATGACCGCGTCTGAAATGTTTGGGGTGCCGGTGAAGGACATGCCCCCCGAGGTACGCCGTCGTGCGAAAGCAATCAATTTTGGAATTATCTATGGCATCTCCGCATTTGGACTCGCGGCGCAGTTGGGAATCGATGGCAAAGAAGCCGGGGCGTATATCAAAAAATATTTTGAGCGCTTCCCGGGCATTCGCGACTATATGGACGAAACACGCGAGTTTTGTCGCGAACACGGCTACGTGCTCACGTTGTTCGGACGCAAGTGCCATTATCCCGACATCAAGGCAAGCAACCCCTCAATCCGCTCGTTCAATGAGCGAGCCGCCATCAATGCCCGCTTGCAAGGTTCCGCCGCTGACATTATCCGCCGCGCCATGATCCGTATCGAGCCCGAAATTCAGAAAGACAAGCTCGGCGCACGCATGCTGTTGCAAGTACATGACGAGCTGATCTTCGAGGTGCCAGCGAACGAGGTCGAGTGCACGCTTCCGATCATCAAGGGCGTAATGCAGAGCGCGCCTGATCCAGTGGTCTCATTGCACGTACCACTTCAAGTCGATGCCCGGGCCGCGGACAATTGGGATGAAGCGCATTGACGCGAACGATCCTCCTTGCGAAACGCTTCGCTTAACTTACCTTCGTTTCCGTCGACGCGACTTGACCTTGCTACCACTACGCTTCACGGCCGATCTTGCGGCCTTTGCCGTTTTGGCAGGAAGAACAGCAATTGCCTCGATTTCGAACAGCGCGCCTGGACGTGCCAGCTGCGAAATTGCCACCGTCGTGCTCGCGGGCGGCGCCGCCATATTGAAATGCTCATCGCGCACTTCACGGAAAATCGCGATGTGCGTCATGTCGACCAGATAGTTGTTGATCTTCACCACGTCTTTAATGGTCGCGCCGGCATCGGCAAGCGCGAGCTTGAGGTTTTCGATCGCCTTGTTCGCTTGCGCGCGGAAATCACCTGGCATGCCGACCAGTTTATTCTCCATGTCGAGTCCAAGCTGCCCGGCAATGAATATCAGCCGGTTGGGACCTGTGGCTTCGACCACGTAACTGTAGCCTGGCGGCCTGGCGAGCGTATTTGGACTGGAAAAGCGGACATTAGGTGCCATTGAGAACCTCCTGCGATTGTTCACCAGAACTCACCGCTTCCTTGCTCGATTTGCTCGCGGCATTCTGGTCTCTTCCAAAAGGCCCAGGCTTTCCGCAAGCCACTTTGTCGTTGGGGCCTGAATCAAGATCGTCATCAGAATAGCGATGAACGTGACAGCCGCTATAACCTCCGCGCCTGGCGCCTTCATGCCAAGCAAAA
Source organism: Pseudolabrys sp. (assembly GCA_035519415.1). GTDB lineage: Bacteria > Pseudomonadota > Alphaproteobacteria > Rhizobiales > Xanthobacteraceae > Pseudolabrys. The sequence goes on along the minus strand of DATIWJ010000070.1, from coordinate 87,300 downwards.
TACCGACGAGCGCGGCCGGGATGACGCCGGTTTCGCGCGTCCAACACATAAACAAAATCTCGTTCAAGGTCCATTTTGCGCGCCGATCGGGCAGCGCACAAAGAAAGACCGTCGCCGGCCTGGCAACCAGCATGAAAATAGCAACAACAATAATTCCGCCGAACCAATATTGTCCCATGAGATGAAAGTCGACTTGAGATCCGAGCAACAAAAAAATGAACAGTCGCATGATGAATGCAGTCGTCATGACGAACTCGTCGAGCTTTTGCGCCTCGCTGGGCGTCATCTTGAATCCGAACGCATCCTTATTTCCGATCACGATACCGAAGACGAAAACGGCCATAAAACCGCTTGCGTGCAGGTTGTCGGCCGCAAAATAGGCACTGATGACAGCCACCAGAGTGACGACCGGTGCGTATTCCGCAAGGACTGCCCAACGTTCGTGCGCAATTAAAAATGCCGCCACATATCCAAGCATAGCGCCAGCAACGATCCCGATCGCCGTTTGCTTCAACAGGTCGAACGCAGACATCGCAATCGAGAATTCACCGGTACCCTTTGCTATCGCCAATAAACCGAGTGTCAGGATGGCCCCAGTCGCGTCGTTAAAGGCGGACTCGCTCATGACCGTCTGAGCCACGCGATCGCGAATTTTGACTTGCCGAAATATGGGGACCAAAGTTGCCGGATCTGTTGATGCGATTGCCGCGCCGAGCAAAAGGGCCACGATCCACGGAACGCCAAGAGCGGAATGCGCGGCGAGGCCAGTTACAGCTGCGGTGATCAGAACCCCAATCGTCGCGAGAACGACGATCGTGATCCACACCTTTTTCAAAACCTCGAACCGCAGCGACGCGCCGCCATCGAAGAGAATGTAGCTGGCGCCAAACAAAAGAATGATCTGATAGAGCGCCGAGTCGGGCTTTATATTAACCAGTCCAAACGCGGCCGGACCGATCGCCATCCCGACAATCAAAAACAAGGCGATGTCCGGCACCTTGATCTTGCGGGCCACAAAGCCGGTGACCGTGCCGACGGCTAGAATAAGGCCGCCGGAAAGCAATGTGTGTTTTGCAATTTCGATTGCGGACGACGCTTCCACTGTTCCCCCGGCCACCGGAAAGGGCGCATGGTCATTTCTTCATCGCATTGCGAATTTCTGAATGCTGCACGACACTTGATGAAATAACAAGTCGCGTCTCGTCGCAATTGTCCGAACGCGCGGCCGAAGGCGATGCGCATGGCTCGAAAATCTGTCCCTTTTCTGCCATAAGCGGAACTTGGCAGATCAGTATCTCGGCCCATAACAGACGGACTGGACGATGCGAAAAATAGCGTTGGCGCTCTTGGTGTTCGTGCTTGGCGCGATGCCTGCACAACGGACTTTTGCGGCCAGCTGCCGCAACTCCGGCAGCTATGAGCGCTGGCTCGAAGACTTCAAGAAGGAAGCCGCTGCGCAAGGAATTTCGCCGCGGGTCATCGCCGCCGCAACGCCGAGCATGACATTCGATCAAGCGATCATTCGCCGCGATCACGGCCAGGCGGTGTTCAACCAGACTTTCCTGCAATTCTCCGACCGCATGGTCGGCGGCGGCCGAATCCCGACCGGGCGCGCCAAGATCAAGCAGCATGCCGACCTGTTTGCGCGGGTCGAACAGAAATACGGTGTGCCGGCGCCGGTGCTCACGGCCTTCTGGGGCCTGGAAAGCGACTTCGGCGCAAATTTTGGCAACTACAACATCCTGAGTGCGCTGGCGACTCTTGCCTACGATTGCCGCCGGCCGGATTTTTTTCGCCAGCAATTGCTCGATACGCTGCGCATCATCGAACGCGGTGATCAACGCATTGAGGATATGATCGGCGACTGGGCGGGAGAGTTCGGTGGCATGCAGTTCACCGCCTCCGACTACCTCAAGAATGCCGTTGATTTCGACGGCGATGGTCGCCGCGACCTGATCCACAGTGTTCCGGACACTCTGGCATCGGCCGCAAACTTCCTGGTCAGCCTTGGCTGGCAGCGCGGCCAACCGTGGTTGCAAGAGGTTCGCTTGCCTCCGAACCTACCGTGGCAAGAGGCTGACGTCAGCATTCAGCACCCACGCTCGAAATGGGTTGCGTGGGGCGTGAAGGCTGCGCAAGGTTCGCTGCCATCCGACGACCTACCAGCCTCGCTTATCCTGCCAATGGGCCGCCGCGGACCGGCGTTCCTTGCTTACCCGAATTTCAAGGCCTTCCTGGGATGGAATTCCGCGATGGTCTACTCAACCACCGTTGCGTATTTCGCGACCCGGCTTGCGGGTGCCCCAAATGTCGACCATTCAGGCGCCACAACCGTTGCACCGCTCTCGACGCAGCAGGTCATGGAGCTACAACAACTGCTCACAAAACGGGGCTACGAGGGTGTTGGTGAAATCGACGGGAAAGTTGGAAACGGCACGCGCAACGCAACGAAGAAGGCGCAAATGAAGCTCGGCATACCAGCGGATTCCTATCCGACCACAGAACTGATCGAAAGGCTGCGCGCCAGCGGCAGCGGCGGCTCAAACCGATAATTGCCCAATCGAAGCGTTTAGCGCCCTTTAAGGCGCGTCTAGCATTGTACCGAATTGGGGTGCCACGACCGCGAAGATTACAAGATATTCATCTTTATCACATCCGCACGATTGACCGCCGGGTCAATGAACCCCTGTCCGTTGAATCAGTTGAAGAACGGAACCGGGTTCCGGAAGTGTGGAGGATTATTTATGACAAGAAAAACGGGATTTTTGGTGCTGGCAGCGGCGCTGGTGGCGACGGGGCCGTGGGCCGCCAGCGCGCAGCAACCGCAGCACGGGGCCGCGAGAGCGGCGCCGGCGCGAGGTGCACCTGCTGCCAGGCCGGCGGCACCGGTAGCGGCACCACGTATGGCAGCGCCTCATGTGGCACCAAGGATGGCCGCGCCCCATATGGCGACACCACGCGTTGCACCTGCTACGCGATTTGCGACGCCACATTCTGTACCGCAACGTCTCGCGGTCCCGCATAATCAGCCAGCTGGCGTCAATCGTAGTGTGCAGCAAAATCAATTGCGTCAGCAGCGGGCGCAATCGCGGGTACAGACGCGGTCCGCGCCACAGGGTCAATCGGTCCAACTGAATACGCGTCAGCACCAGCTGAACACGCGTCAACAGCAGCGCGCCGAGCGCTCAGTTCGTCGAAGCGAAAACCGGGAATTGCGTCGTTTGCCCGCATCCCGGCGGGCTCAGCGACGCGAGGAGATCCGCAACGCGCGTCAACAGCGGGCACTTGGCCGGCAGCAATTGGCGCAGCCGAATGCATTGCAACCTAACGCACAGGCGTCGCGCGCAAATCGGCGCAACGGCGATGCTCGTGTCACGACAGATGCCGCCCGCCAGGGCCGGTTCGCTTCGCGCTTCGCGCAGCGGGCTGGCGGCATAAACGCACGCGATCGTTTCGCGCGGGAATCAGCACGTAGCGCGTGGCGACACGGGCACCGTGCAAGATTCGTGGCGTGGTTCGGCCCGGTATTCTGGCCCTACGCGTACTCCGACATATTCGACTACGCGTTCTGGCCGTATGGCTACGACGATGGCTATTGGGCGTATGCGTATGACGATTTCTTTGACGGAGTATTCTGGGGCGAGGCCGGTCCGCCGGCAAACTACGGCTACGCCTACGCCGCGCCGGCCGTGGAGCGTCCGACTTACGCCCGGGTACAAGAGCTGTGCAGGCAACCCGGTAACGGAATTACCGCCTGGCCGTTCGCCGACATCGAACGCAAGGTCGGCCTCAATGCCGGGCAGATGCAATTGCTCAGCGATGTGCGCAAGGCGAGTGAGGACGCGGCTGCTGCGTTCAAGGCTTCGTGTCCTGCGGAAAATGCTTTCCCGCTGACGCCTCCGGGCCGTCTTGGTGCGATGACCGCTCGTCTTGACGCAACTCTACAAGCGGTGGCGACCGTCCGGCCTCCGCTTGAAAAGTTCTACAGCTCGCTTAACGACGAGCAGAAAGAACGCTTCAACGAACTCGGGCCAAAGAACAAGGCGACCAGCGCGGAGGCGAGCGAAGCATCGCAGGCGACGGATACCTGCAAGCAGCCAAAGCAAGGTCTTGCCAACCTGCCGATCGAAAAGATCGAGGATGCTCTCAATCCGACCGACGCCCAGGAGGCCGAGTTGAACAAGCTGCAAGAGGCGACCAACAAGGCGGTCTCGATCATGCAGGCGGCTTGTCCGGATGAGACACCGATCACGCCGCCGGGACGCTTGGAAGTTATGGAGAAACGCCTCCAGGCGATGAGCGATGCAGCCAAGACGGTGAAGCCGGCGCTTGATAACTTCTATGCCTCGCTTACGAGCGAGCAAAAGGCACGGTTCAACCGAATCGGGCAGCAGTTGTCACAAACCAACGGCTGAGCCTGAATAGCGGAACGAAAAAGGGCGGCTCACCGGCCGCCCTTTTTATTTATCTGCTTTTGAAAATTACTCGGCCGCGATACGCACTTCCGGCGCTGCCGCCTTGATGTCCGGCGTGACGTGTGACTCGAACTTGGCGAAGTTTTTCTGGAACATGTCGACCAGATCGCGCGCCGTCTTGTCGAATTCGGCCTTGTCCTTCCAGGTCTTGAACGGATTGAGCAAGTGCGGCTCGACGCCCGGCACCGAAGTCGGCACCGAAAAGCCGAAATACGGGTCAGTGCGGAAGTCGGCGCTCTTGAGCGAACCGTTGAGCGCGGCGGTCACCAGTGCACGTGTTGCCTTGATGGGCATGCGGCGGCCGACACCGTATTTGCCGCCTGTCCAGCCGGAATTGACCAGCCACACGTCAACCTTGTGCTTATTGATGTAGTCGCGCAACAGGTTTGCGTAGACAGAAGGATGCCGCGGGAGGAAGGGTGCACCAAAGCAGGTCGAGAATTCCGGCTGTACACCCACCAGACCTTTTTCAGTGCCGGCAACTTTTGCCGTATAGCCTGAAAGGAAATGGTACATCGCCTGTGTTGGCGTGAGCTTCGCTATGGGCGGCATCACGCCAAAGGCGTCCGCGGTGAGCATAACGATGTTTTTCGGGTGGCCGGCGCGGCCCGAGCGAGACGCGTTCGGAATGAAGTCCAGTGGATAAGCCGAACGTGTGTTCTCGGTCTTGGAGCCATCGTCATAGTCAGGAACGCGCGTCACCGGATCGAATACCACGTTTTCCAGCACCGCGCCGAAGCGATTGGTTGCGTCCCAAATCATCGGCTCCGCTTCCCGCGAGAGCTTGATGGTCTTCGCGTAGCAGCCACCTTCGAAATTAAAAATGCCGTCGGGGCCCCAGCCCGTCTCATCGTCGCCGATGAGAATCCGGTTCGGATCGGCAGAAAGGGTTGTCTTACCGGTGCCCGAGAGTCCGAAGAACAGCGCGCTCTCGCCTTCGTGACTGACGTTGGCCGAGCAGTGCATGGGGACAATGTTCTGTGCCGGCAGATAGAAGTTGAGCGTCGTGAATACCGACTTCTTCATCTCGCCGGCGTACGACGAACCGCAAATGAGCACGATCTTGCGCGTGAAATCGATAGCAACCATCGTATCCGAGCCTTCGCGGCCACCATGGCGCTTGGCGTCAGGTTTGAACGACGGAAAATCAAGTATCGTTAGCTCGGGGACAAAGCCGGCCAGATCGGATCGCTCAGGACGAATCAACAGTTGCCGGATAAAGAGTGAGTGCCAGGCCAGCTCGGTAAAAATGCGCGTCTTCACGCGGTACTTCGGGTCAGCACCACCATAGAGATCCTGCGCGAAGAGTTTTTTGCCTTCGGCATGTTTGATGAAGTCATCAAGCAAATTGTCGAAATTCTCTTTGGACATCTTGCGATTGCCGTCCCACCAGACTGAATCCCGGGTGAGATCGTCGACAACCGTATGCTTGTCCTTGGGGCTGCGGCCGGTGTGATGGCCCGTCTCGGCGCACAGCGCACCGCCTGCGACCAACGAAGCTTCGCTCGCCGTGATCGCGTACTCATAGAGTGACGGCTCGGTCAGATTCCAGCGTACCTCGGCCACGTCTTTGAAGCCGAATTTGTCGGCACCATAGGCGCCGTTCCGCACACCCTGCTCTTGCACGCAATTTCCTCCCAACTCAGCCGCGTTATCGGTAAACCCATTCTGGACCTTTGCGGTCCGCGCCGCGGCGCCTAAGACATTAGTATAGCCTCTTGTTTAGAAGCGCGCGACCATAGTCAGGGCGCTCTCGAAAGCCAAGAAAAAATGGCATGCATGGTTTGCAGGCCCCATTGCACTGCATCAATAATGCCGACGACCGACCCGCGCGCGGGTTCACTCAACCAAGGCCTTGTCTGCGAACCATTTCTGAATCAGATCGGCAATCTGGGCATTGTTCTTGTCCATCATCAGCATATGCGAATTTCCCTTGATGCCGACCTCGGGCAAGTTAACCACGTCCACCATGCCACCCGCGGCGCGCACGGCCTCGCCGTAGTCGAGGCCAATCTGCCGCATTTTCGGCCAGCGGCTGTCGAGCGGAATGTAATCGCCATAAACAATCAAAGTCGGGATATTTTTCAGCTTGCCAGCCTGTGCCTTGTCGCCGGCGACCGCCGGCTCTACCGCAACAATCGCCTTGATCTTGTCAGGCCGCGCCTGGGCAACTGCAAAACCGAAGCCCCCCGCCTGACTATGGAATAGAAGAACGCACGGACAGACTTTGTCGACCAGCGCGGTATAGGCGGCGATAATCGCTTCGTCCGTATTGGTCCACCGCGGCACGACCTGCTTGGTGAAGTTGTCGTAAGCCTCGACAGGGAACTGGCTGCCGACATTTACCTTCCGCTTGGCGGGATCCGCATTCCACGAGCCGGCACCTTGCCCGATGCGGAACCGCTCGAACGGGTTGGCTTTGGTCAAAAAATTCGGTTCGCTGTTCCAAACATCCGGCGGTGCGAACCCTGAGCGGCCGCGTTCGACGGCATCGGAATTGTAAACATCCCAGCCCTTCCGGATGAACATGTTAAGCCAGCCTTCGCGGCCATCGGGCGTGCTCTCGTAGGTGACCCCGGTAAGACCGCCACCGTGCCACATCAGCAACGGATACTTGCCCTTGCGATTCTGCGGCAGAAAGTATTGCACGTACATCTGCTCGACTTGATAAGGGCCATTCGGATCGATCTTGGCTGGAACGCCACCGGCACCAAGCACGAGTTCTTTCACCGGCTTGCCGGAGATTTCCACCACGCGTCCACCGACATGAAACGAACCCATGTCGCGCAATGCGATCGGTTCGCCGGCGAAAGTTGGATCCATTGCGATAGTCATAGTGGCGCCTAGCAATATCGAAACCAGGATTCTACGCATCGTTTCGCTCCCGGACTTTGTTGCCATAGTCTGACTCATCCGAAGGCGCTTGGCGACCATACGGAGAGCAAGAGACTTGCACCTACGGGAGCGTGGGCCGCCGCCCGCGTTCACTTTGCCCGCGCCTGATCGGCGAGACGTTTAAGTTGAGCCCGCAACGGACCAGGCCCGGTGACGCGTTGTGGGAAAGGCAAACGGAGCGCCGTTCGCCCTTGCTGCAACTCGAGGCCCTCGGGATCGATGCCTACGCAACGCCAGTTCGCCTCGGGCGCGCCGAGCAATTTCGTGGCGTAAACCCGGCAGGCATCGGCATGGTCCGCATTCATGTGCGCAATTGCGCCAGCTTCGGATTCGATTAGCGCCTGGGCATCGGAGACGTCTGTAAGTATGTCTCGCGGCTTGAGGTCCACAATACGGCCAAAGCCTGCGACGAGATGCGCACGCGTGATCTCCAGGCGATAGAACGCAAAGTCGGCGAAGGTCACGAACGTTTCGGCATCCGGATGGCGCCGCAAATAAGAGGATGCGGAGGCCGGATCGGAAATCCTCGCGCACGTACCCATCAGCATGACGCGTGCGCCTTCGAGCGGATCGCCCTCCTTGCGCTCGTCAAGCATCAACGAAGCGCGCTCATCTGCCAGGATGTTCTTGGTATGGATCGCGAGTTTCGACAGCAGCAAGATTGGCGCGCCGTCGACCGCCGTCGCGACATTCACCAGCGAGCAATACGGATCGCCCGAGCCCGGGATCAAGGTCGCAAGAGCTCCCGAACGCGCTTCCCGCAACAACTTTTTGGCCGCCAGGCTGGCATCGAAGGTATTATCGGGCGCCATTGCAAGTTACTCTAAGGGTTGCCTGTCCGATAGCCTGATGATTTCGGCCCTTGGGGTTGAATTCGCTACCGAATCACATAGTTGTTGCAAAGAGGCCACATTTCGGACCCTGTTTGTGGGGTTCAAAAAGCGCGGGACGTCACACAAGAGGGGCTCATGCCGACAATCGCTCTCGTCGACGACGACCGCAATATCTTGACCTCCGTGTCAATGGCGCTCGAGGCCGAGGGCTATCGTATCATGACGTATACCGATGGCGCTTCGGCGCTGGACGGTTTCAAGACGTCGCCGCCGGATCTTGCGATCTTGGATATCAAGATGCCGCGTATGGATGGCATGGAGACGCTGAGACGTCTCCGCCAGAAGACCGACATTCCCGTCATTTTTCTCACCTCCAAAGATGAAGAGATCGATGAATTATTCGGCCTCAAAATGGGAGCCGACGATTTCATCCGCAAACCATTTTCGCAGCGCCTCCTCGTTGAACGCGTGAAAGCTGTGCTGCGACGTTCCAGCCCGAAAGATGGCACCCCTCAAAAGGAAGTCGATTCCGCCAAAGTATTGGAGCGCGGCCAACTGCGCATGGACCCTGAGCGACATACCTGCACGTGGAAAGGTGAACCGGTCACGCTCACTGTCACCGAATTTCTTATCCTGCAGGCCCTCGCAACCCGTCCCGGCGTGGTCAAGAGCCGCAACGCGCTGATGGACGCCGCCTATGATGATCAAGTTTATGTCGATGATCGCACGATCGACAGCCACATCAAGCGACTGCGCAAGAAATTCAAGGTGGCGGACGACGATTTCGAGATGATCGAGACGCTTTATGGGGTCGGTTATCGCTTTAAGGAATGACGAATTCTTAATACAGCGGCAGTCAAAGCGGCCTGACGAAGGCCCCGGCTTGCGGTAAAATGTTGGGGTCAAATCGCGCGTGATCCCGGTTTTCGGAAAAGATCATGCGCCTGGTGAATGGCCCACGGTCAACCCGGCTGGATTGAACGACGTGCTCGATCGTACCGCGGAAATTGTCGCGCAGAACGCCGAAGCCGACCGGCCAGGCGCGGAAAGCGCTCGTCCGGAACCCGAGCAGAGCAGCGCGGCTCGGCGCGTCATGCGCTCGGCTTGGCAATTCTTCGTCTCGCAAAGTTTTTCCAGCCTTACCAGGCGTATCGTTTTTCTCAATCTCGCCGGCCTAGTCGCACTGGTTACCGGCGTGCTTTACCTTTCGCAATTCCGCGCCGGATTGATCGACGCGCGCGTGCAGAGCTTGCTGACGCAAAGCGAAATCATCGCCGGTGCGATCGCGGCCTCCGCCACAGTCGAAACGGATTCGATCACGATTGATCCCGATCGGCTTCTGGAATTGCAGGCAGGTGAAAGTTACGGCCCGTCGGATGATTCGCTTTCCGGCATTGAATTTCCGATCAATCCTGAGCGGGTAGCGCCAGTACTGCGCCGTCTCGTATCACCAACCAAGACGCGCGCTCGTATCTACGACCGTGACGGCGTTCTCATTCTCGACAGTCGCAATCTTTATGGCCGCGGCGACGTCCTGCGCTTCGACCTCCCGCCACCAAGCGCCGAGAAGCCCGGTATGATGGAGCGCGCATTTATAGCGTTGCGACGATGGTTTGGTCGCGGTGACCTTCCTCTTTATGACGAACTCGGTCCGGAAAACGGCAAGGGCTATCAAGAGGTCGCACAAGCGCTCAATGGAGCGCATGCCAGCATGGTGCGGGTGAACGACCGCGGCGAGGTGATCGTATCGGTGGCGGTACCGGTGCAACGCTTCCGCGCCGTGCGCGGCGCGCTGATGTTATCGACGCAAGGGGCCGACATCGACGACATGGTGGAGGCTGAACGTCTCGCCATCGTCAAAGTATTTTTCGTGGCTGCCGGCGTCATGGTCGTGCTGTCCATGCTTCTCGCCGGCACTATCGCCGGTCCCGTGCGACGCCTCGCCGACGGCGCCGAACGCGTCCGTCGCCGCATTCGTACTCGCGTTGAGATTCCCGATTTCACCGGCCGACGCGACGAAATCGGCGAGCTGTCGGGCGCGCTGCGCGACATGACCAATGCCCTCTACACCCGCATCGAGGCGATCGAGAGCTTTGCTGCAGATGTCGCGCACGAATTGCGCAACCCCCTCACCTCGCTACGCTCGGCGGTTGAAACGCTGCCAGTCGCCAAGTCGGAACAGAGCCGCCAGCGTTTGCTTGCGGTTATTGAGCACGATGTTAAACGGCTCGATCGCCTCATCTCCGACATCTCCGATGCCAGCCGGCTCGACGCCGAATTGCAGCGCCAGGAGGCTGCTCCGGTTGACCTCGCCAAATTACTCGATGCTCTGGTCAAAGCTGCCAATGAGATTCGCGCCGACGACGTCAACGTAACGCTGGCCTTCGAGGGCGGCCCCCCGTCAAATTTCAAAGTACCGGGGCACGACTCTCGGCTTGGCCAGGTCGTTAGCAACCTGGTCGATAATGCGCGCTCATTCTCGCCCCCGGGCGGAACCGTGCGCATCACGTGCCGCCGGCTCAAAAGCGCTGTCGAGATTTTGGTCGACGATGACGGACCCGGCATCCGGCCAGAGGCGCTCGATAAGATTTTTGAACGCTTCTACACGGATCGCCCGGAGCAGGGCTTTGGGCAAAATTCAGGTCTTGGCCTGTCGATTTCCAAGCAGATCATCGAAGCCCATGGCGGCACAATCCGAGTTCAGAATCGCATCACGGTTGCCGGCCGCACAGCGGAGCCGCGTGTGCTCGGTGCCCGCTTCATCGTACGGCTACCGGCAATGTGATGGTGGCCGACGTCTCTACCATTCATGCCTCGGCCGTTCTCATCGGCCCAAAAGCGGTACTAATCCGCGGGCCTTCCGGCTCCGGCAAATCAATGCTCGCATGGAACCTCATGATGGCCGCCGAACAAGGCCTAGTGTCGTTCGCAAGGCTGGTTGCAGATGATCGTGCACACGTGGAGAGGCACTCCGGCCGCCTGCTGGTGCGACCGGCCCAGACCCTGGCCGGAATGATTGAAATCCATGGCCTTGGCATCCGTCGGATCGAATTTGAGCCCATTGCGGTGGTGGGGCTGATCATCGATCTCGAGGCGGCTGATGCAGCCAGGAGCCCTGACGCGGAGGCCCGAATCGGCACAATCAATGACATTACTCTGCCGCGGCTTCCGGTCGCAGCCGGAATTGCGCGGCTGGCACAGGTGCTGGCGGTTGTGCACCTCCCCCCTGCGGGCAATTGACCAGCGGCCTTTGGTTGGGCTACCCCCGGCGCCCTCGACCTGATCGAGGAAAATTAACTATACCGGGCCTAGGATCGGGGCCGCCGAAAACATAGTAACCGAGCCCCCTTTGGCACCATCTTTCCGCAGTGCAGCAGAGCGCGTATATAGCGAGGCAAGCCCTTGCAACGGGGCTTCAAATGGGCGTGAATGTGCGCCCTTTCGTGCGGCGCAGCGTAGCGCCCGCGAGGAGTTAGGGATGATCGGCCTCGTACTTGTGACCCATGGGCGGCTCGCCATTGAGTTCCGCTCAGCGCTGGAACATGTGGTTGGCCCCCAGCGCCAGATCGAGGCTATTACCATTGGCCCCGATGATGACGTCGAGCAATGCCGCAAAAACATCCTCGAGGCGGTCAAACGCGTAGACAGTGGCGAAGGCGTCGCGATCCTCACCGACATGTTCGGGGGCACACCGTCCAACTTAGCCATTTCTGTGATGAGCCAGCCCAAGGTCGAGGTTTTGGCCGGTATCAACCTCCCGATGCTCATAAAACTCGCCAAGATTCGAGAGATTTGCCCATTGCAGGATGCTGTCGCTGCTGCTCAGGAAGCGGGCCGGAAATATTGCACAATTGCCAGCCGGGTTCTCAACGGTAAATGAGTGCACGCGCTTCAGCGAACGACACCCCGGTCGTGCGCGAGGTGGAAATCGTCAACAAGAAGGGACTGCACGCCCGTGCCTCGGCGAAATTCGTGCAGACCGCCGAACAATTTGATGCTGCGATCACCGTTACGCGCGGCCATGAAACAGTCGGTGGCACGTCGATCATGGGACTGATGATGCTGGCCGCAGGACCCGGCATTACCATCACGATCAAGGCCATCGGCAAGGACGCCTCAACGGCCGTAGAGACGCTGTGCAACCTGGTCGCCGGCGGGTTTGGTGAAGACGACTAACTTGCCGATCCGCTCACTTACATAAAGAAATCTTTATATATGCGTTGCGGGACACGCACCGGCCTGTTATAGGCACGCCCAGCCAGACCATCCCGTATCAGTCAGGAACCGTTATGACCGCTTCTGCCAAGCCGAAGGCCAAGACCGGCGACTACGTCGTCAAGGACATCTCTCTTGCCGGCTGGGGCCGCAACGAGATCAACATCGCCGAAACCGAAATGCCCGGACTGATGGCGACGCGCCAGGAATACGGACCCAAACAGCCCCTCAAGGGCGCGCGCATTGCCGGCTCCTTGCATATGACCATCCAGACTGCCGTGCTGATCGAGACGCTGACTGCACTCGGCGCCGACGTTCGCTGGGCCTCCTGCAATATCTATTCGACCCAGGACCATGCAGCCGCAGCCGTTGCAGAAGCCGGCATTCCGGTGTTCGCGGTCAAGGGCGAAAGCCTGGCCGACTACTGGAACTATACCCGTCGTATTCTCGAGTGGCATGACGGCGGCGAGCCAAACATGATCCTCGATGACGGCGGCGACGCCACGATGCTGGTGCACTTGGGGCTGCGCGCCGAAAAAGGCGACACGAAATTTCTCGATGGAGCCAGCAACGAGGAAGAGGAAGTCCTGTTCGCGCTGATCAAGCGCACACTCAAGGAAAAACGCGGCTGGTTCGCCAAGCTTGCTGCCAGCATCAAGGGCGTGTCGGAAGAGACGACGACCGGCGTCCACCGGCTCTACCAGATGGCGAAGGAAGGCCGCCTGTTGTTTCCGGCGATCAACGTCAATGACAGCGTCACCAAGTCGAAGTTTGACAATCTCTATGGCTGCCGCGAGTCGCTCGTCGACGGCATCCGCCGCGGGACCGACGTCATGATGGCCGGCAAAGTAGCGATGGTCGCCGGTTTTGGCGATGTCGGCAAAGGCTCGGCCGCGTCACTGCGCCAGGCCGGATGCCGCGTGATGGTTTCGGAAGTCGATCCGATTTGCGCGTTGCAGGCGGCGATGGAAGGCTATGAGGTTGTCACGATGGAAGACGCCGCGCCGCGCGCCGACATTTTCGTCACGGCCACCGGCAATGTGGACGTGATCACGCTCGAGCACATGCGGAAAATGAAGCACCGCGCCATCGTCTGCAACATCGGCCATTTCGACAGCGAGATCCAGATCGCGTCGCTCCGCAACATGAAGTGGCACAACATCAAGCCTCAGGTGGACGAAGTCGAGTTCCCCGACGGCAAGCGCATTATCCTGCTGTCCGAGGGGCGGCTGGTGAATCTTGGCAATGCCATGGGTCATCCGAGCTTCGTGATGTCATCGTCATTCACAAACCAGACGCTGGCGCAGATCGAATTGTGGACCAACCCAGGCAAGTACAAGAATCAGGTTTACACCCTGCCAAAGCAGCTCGACGAGAAAGTCGCGCGACTGCACCTCGACAAGATTGGCGTGAAACTCACCAAGCTCAGCGACAAGCAATCCGCGTATATTGGCGTGCCGCAGGCTGGTCCGTTCAAAAGCGACCATTACCGGTATTAGGCGCCGAACAGGCGGCCGCGCTCCCGCTTATTTCTGAGCGGGAAAGTCGCCGCGTTCGCTTCTTGCCGCCTTTAACTCCCGGTGTTATCCCGCCGCCATGACGGCGTCCCCGATCCAGAATATCCGCAACTTCTCCATCGTTGCGCATATAGACCATGGAAAATCGACTCTTGCCGACCGGTTGATCCAGCTAACCGGCGGGCTGGAGGAGCGCGAGATGAAGGAGCAGGTGCTCGATTCCATGGACATCGAGCGCGAGCGCGGGATTACCATCAAGGCGCAGACCGTGCGGCTTAATTACAGGGCGCGCGATGGCAAAGACTATGTGCTCAACCTGATTGACACGCCGGGCCACGTCGACTTTGCCTATGAGGTCAACCGGTCGCTCGCCGCTTGCGAGGGTTCGTTGCTCGTGGTCGACGCCAGCCAGGGCGTTGAAGCGCAGACATTGGCAAACGTCTATCAAGCGATCGACAACGGCCACGAAATCGTGCCGGTGCTCAACAAGGTGGACTTGCCAGCCGCCGAACCGGCCAAGGTGAAACAGCAGATCGAGGATGTGATCGGTCTCGACGCCAGTAACGCAATCGAAATTTCTGCCAAGACCGGGCTGAACGTGCCGGAAGTGCTGGAAGCGATCGTAACGCGACTGCCACCCCCGAAAGGCGACCGCGACGCCGCCCTCAAGGCACTTCTGGTTGACAGCTGGTACGACGTTTATCTGGGCGTGGTCGTTCTGGTGCGCATCGTCGATGGGGCGCTGAAAAAGGGTCAGCGCATCCGCATGATGGGCACCAATGCCAGTTACGAGGTCGACCGCACCGGCGTGTTCACGCCGAAGCTTCAGCCGGTAGACGAACTCGGTCCCGGTGAGATCGGCATGCTAACCGCATCGATCAAGGAAGTGGCCGATACACGCGTTGGCGACACAATAACCGACGATCGGTATCCGGTGGAAAGACCTTTGCCCGGGTTCCGGCCGGCTATACCGGTGGTCTTTTGCGGACTCTTCCCGGTCGACGCCGCGCAGTTTGAGGATTTGCGCGCGGCAATGGGTAAGCTGCGTCTCAACGACGCCAGCTTCACCTACGAAATGGAGACCTCAGCTGCGCTTGGTTTCGGCTTCCGGTGCGGCTTTCTCGGCCTCTTACATCTGGAAATCATTCAGGAGCGCTTGTCCCGCGAATTCAACCTCGACCTGATCGCGACCGCGCCTTCGGTCATCTACAAAATTAAGCTCACCACCGGCAAAGAACTCGAAATCCACAATCCGGTCGACATGCCTGAGCCGAACCACATCCAAGAGATGCAGGAACCTTGGATCGAGGCGACCATTCTGACGCCCGACGATTATCTCGGTTCGGTGCTCAAGCTTTGCCAGGACCGCCGTGGCGAGCAAAAGGAACTCACTTATGTGGGCAACCGCGCCATGGTCAAATACGACCTGCCGCTCAATGAAGTGGTCTTTGATTTCTACGACCGCTTGAAGTCGGTGTCGCGCGGCTACGCCTCCTTTGATTACCATCTCACCGATTACAGACCAGCTGATCTCGTGAAATTGCAAATGCTGGTCAATGGTGAACCGGTCGATGCGTTGGCCATGCTCGTCCATCGCACTCGCGCTGAATCCCGTGGCCGCGCGATGGCAGAAAAGCTCAAGGAGCTGATTCCGCCGCACATGTTCCAGGTCCCAATCCAGGCCGCAATCGGCGGCAAGATCATTGCACGCGAAACCGTGCGCGCCTTCCGCAAGGATGTCACCGCAAAATGCTACGGCGGCGACGCTACCCGGAAGCGGAAACTTCTGGAAAAGCAAAAGGAAGGAAAAAAACGCATGCGGCAATTCGGCAAAGTCGATATTCCGCAGGAAGCGTTTATTGCGGCGCTGAAAGTCGATGTGTAACGCGGCGCGCGGAACCCAAACCACAACCGTCTTTTTGCCTCAGGTGTGCTAATATACATATTGTTAGGCGAAGACGAACCCGCTGGATTGGAAACGCAATGTTCGCTCGATTCGTAACCCCATTCGTGTTGTCGTTGGCCGTTGCAGCCGGGTCTCTTGCTATCGCCAGGCACACCGCCGTTGCGCAAACTCCGGCGACCGCAGCGACCACACCGACCGCGCCGCTTCCGCCCCAGAAGCCGGCAATGAACGAGCAAGAAAAAGAAAAGACCCTGCCGGCAAAGCAGCTCTTCGGCGCGAAGCAACTGCCGTCCCTCGGGAAGGCCGTGGCAATCGGCTACTACCCACGCGGCTGTCTTGCCGGTGGCGTTGAATTCCCGCTCAACGGTCCAACTTGGCAAGTGATGCGGGTGTCGCGTAACCGTTATTGGGGACACCCCAGTCTGATCCATTTCCTTGAAAAATTTGCACCGCTCGCAGCCAAGGTCACCGGTTGGAAAGGTGTTTTGGTCGGTGACCTGTCACAACCGCGCGGTGGCCCATCGCCATCCGATCACGCCAGCCATCAGATTGGCCTCGATGTCGACATCTGGTTCATGCCAATGCCCGACCACGCGTTGACCAAAGAGGAGCGCGATAGCATAGCGGCCATCAATCTCGTGTCGGAAGACTGGAAGCACCTCAACCCTCAGACCTGGACGCCGCAGCATGTCGCCTTCATCAAGACCGCCGCCCAGCAGCCGGAAGTCGAGCGCGTACTGGTGAATGCCGCCATCAAGAAGGAACTGTGCCGCGTCGAAGACAAAGCACACGACAGCTGGATGGCGAAGGTGCGGCCCTGGTACGGCCACCACGACCACATCCACGTGCGTCTGCGCTGCCCGGCCGATTCGCCAAGCTGCCGCGCGCAACCGCCAGTCCCCGGCGACGACGGCTGCAGCGCCAAGGAGCTCAACTACTGGTTCTCCGACAAGGTGCTACGTCCACAGATCGCGCCGTCAAAACCCGCGAAACCGCCGAAGCCGGTGATGCTCGCCGACCTGCCGCCTGCCTGCAAAACTGTCCTCGAAGCGCCCGACAAGAACACAAACCTTGCCAACGACAAGCGCTGATATTCTCGGCGAAACGCAGATGCCTAGAGGCAACAGAAACACCAGTCCAACGGACGCTGAAACGCTGCAGATCCTGGGCGCACTTGAGAGCAAAGTCCTGTGGCTTGCAAGCTGGATGATTCACAATGCCAATCATCTGCGCGAAAATTCAGATGGCTTGAAAGTCGGCGGTCATCAGGCATCGAGCGCGTCGCTCGCGACGATTATGACGGCACTTTATTTCGACGTTCTGCGCCCGCAGGACCGCGTCGCTGTGAAGCCGCACGCCAGCCCGATCTTCCACGCTATCCAATATTTGCTTGACAAGCAGACGCGCGAGCGTCTGGAAGCGTTTCGCGGCTACAAGGGTGCGCAAAGCTATCCGTCACGCACCAAAGACGCCGACGACGTCGATTTTTCAACGGGATCCGTTGGCCTTGGCGTGGCGCAGACGCTGTTTTCCTCTCTTACACAAGACTACGTGCGCGCGCATGGCTGGGGCCTCGATCGGCCGGAGGGGCGCATGGTGGCGCTGGTCGGCGACGCCGAGCTCGACGAGGGCAACATCTTCGAGGCGCTGCTGGAGGGCTGGAAGCAAGGCCTGCGCAATTGCTGGTGGATCGTCGACTACAACCGCCAGAGCCTCGATGCCGTGGTGCGCGAAGACCTGTGGGCGCGCTACGAACAGCTTTTTAAAAACTTCGGCTGGAACGTTGTCATTCTGAAGTACGGCTCGCTCCAACAAGCTGCGTTCAAAGAACCTGGCGGCGAGACGTTGCGACGATGGATCGACAACTGCCCGAACCAACTCTACTCGGCGCTGGTGTTCGCGGGCGGTGCAGCCTGGCGCAAGCGGCTCAACGACGAAATCGGCGACCAGGGTGACGCCAGCAAACTGATTGAACGACGAACCGACGAAGAGCTCGCCGCGTTGATGAACAATCTCGGCGGACACGACATGCCGTCAGTGCTCGAAGCCTTCCACGAAGCCGATCTGGAAAAGCCCACCTGTTTCATCTGTTACACGGTGAAAGGCTTTGGACTGCCCTTTGCTGGCCACAAGGACAATCACGCCGGCCTGATGACGCCGCAGCAGATGGAAACCTTCCGCCAGGCCATGCACGTGCGCACAGGCCACGAATGGGACAAGTTCGAGGGCCTGTCAGTCGCGGCTGAACGATTGCAATCATTCCTTGCGCGAGTCCCGTTCGCAGCCGGCGGGCGGCGGCGCCTTGGTGCGCCAGCACTCGATGTACCGAACGACCTTCCCGTCACCATCCAACCGGTAATGTCCACGCAAACTGGCTTCGGCGCGATCCTCAACGAGATTGGCCGAAGCGACAGCGACTTCATGCGTCACATCGTCACCACATCACCGGATGTGACCGTATCTACCAATCTCGGTCCTTGGGTAAATCGCCGCGGTCTGTTTGCCCGCCAGGCCATGGCCGACACGTTTAAGAGCGAGCACATCCCATCAACCTTCAATTGGGAGTTCTCGCCCAAAGGCCAACATATCGAACTTGGCATCGCGGAGATGAATCTTTTCATCCTGCTTTCGGCGCTTGGCTTGTCCCACACAATCAACGGCGAGCGACTGCTGCCAATCGGCACGCTATACGATCCCTTCATCGCGCGTGGCCTGGATGCGCTCAACTACGCTTGCTACCAGGATGCCCGGTTCATTGTTGTTGCAACGCCGTCCGGTATTACGTTGGCCGGAGAAGGTGGCGCACATCAATCGATCGCTGAGCCGTTGATCGGGCTGGCGCAGGACGGGTTGGCCAGCTTCGAACCCGCCTATGTCGACGAACTCGCGGTCATCATGAATTGGGCTTTCTCCTATTTGCAGAAGGACGGCGACGCGGCGCCATCCGAGCGGAACTGGCTTCGCGACGAGACGGGCGGTTCAGTCTATCTGCGACTGTCAACGCGGCCGGTAGAGCAGATTCAGCGGCAAATAACGCCGGAGTTGCGCCAACAGATTGTCGATGGCGCCTATTGGCAGCGCAAGCCAGGCCCCAATTGCCAAGTTGTCGTCGCCTACACCGGTGCTGTTGCGCCGGAAGCAATCGAAGCCGTTGGCCTCATGGCAGAGGATCGCCGCGATGTCGGGTTGCTCGCAATAACCTCCGCAGATCGACTGAATGCAGGGTGGGCTGCAGCTCAGCGCGCACGCGAGCGAGGCCTGGTGCACGCCCGCTCTCATATCGAGCGCCTGCTGGGTGACGTGCCGCCGCATTGCGGCATGGTAACAGTGCTCGACGGGCATCCAGCGACGCTCGCTTGGCTCGGTGCCGTCACCGGTCATCAAGTGCGTCCGCTTGGCGTCGAGCACTTTGGTCAAACCGGATCGCTCGCCGAACTCTATCGGCACTATGGCATCGATGCCAACGCCATTGTCGCCGCGGCTCAGGCCATCACTCCCGGCCGCCCGATCCGCTACCTCAAGGCGTTGCCGTGAGCCGTGGTTACATGCCGAACAGCATCGCGGTGATGCCAAAAATTATGACCCAGACAATGATCGCGCAGACGATGACAGCGATCGTATAGACCACGGCCTTGTCCGACGGGGGTTTCATCAGAGCGACGATGCCGGTATGCAGCAGATAGAGGCTGTACAGTCCGAGTATTCCCAGGAAGGCCAGCGCCGGGATGATATTAAATATGCCCGCGACCCAGGCAGCGGTTGGCGCGTAGGCCGACACCCTCATTGCGTTATCGGGGCTTTTTCGGGCACCGAAGTTGCCGGCAAGAAAGTCGATGATGTAGGCAACGACGAAAACACCGGCCAATGATAAAGCATAGACCACGACCGCGCGTATGAGGCCGAGACCGATGCCGACACGAAATGCGCCAATGCCGATGATTGACGTGCCGATGAATGTGCACACCGCCGGGATGGCTGCGACGATCGCCACATAGTTCGGAAACAAATAGCCAACATCACCTGGCTCACGCTCGATTGCCGGCCACTCCGATTTCGGTTGCAGCAGGATCCCTTTAATTCGCTCCACGAGATTCATGACACCCCTCCATTGATCCGCGGTTCGATTATAAACGCTTTTGGTCCTCCAAAATCATCGCCGCGCCCTTTTCCGCAATCATCATGGTCGGCGAATTGGTATTTCCGGATGTGATCGATGGCATTACCGAGGCATCGACCACACGCAAGCGATCAATGCCCATCACGCGCAAGCGCGCATCGACAACTGCGCGGGTATCATCGTCGCGGCCCATCCGCGCCGTACCGACAGGGTGGAATATCGTGGTACCGATATCCCCGGCGGCGCTGATAAGACCTGCCTCGTCGTCATCGCGTACAGATACGCCGGGCAAGTATTCGGCCGGAGAGTATTTTTTCAGTGCTGGCTGCGCCACAATCTTGCGTGTGACGCGGATGGAATCGGCGGCCACGCGCTGATCTTCAGGCGTCGATAGATAATTTGGCTGTATGGCCGGGGGCTCCGTTGGGTCCCTGGATTTGAGCGTGAGGGCGCCGCGGCTGGTCGGGCGCACATTGGCGACGCTCGCCGTGAAAGCCGGGAACGGGTGCAGTGGCTCGCCGAATTTATCGAGCGAAAGCGGCTGCACGTGATACTGGATATTGGCGCTGCTTTGTGAAGGGTCCGACCTGGTAAAAGCGCCGAGTTGCGACGGTGCCATTGTCATCGGTCCACGCCGTCGTAGCGCGTAATTGAACCCCATGCCGAGTCGGTTGAAAAACGACGCGTATGTCTCGTTCAATGTCTTCACGCCCTTGACCTTGAAGATCATACGCAACTGCAAATGATCGTGCAGATTGGCACCCACGCCCGGCTTGTCGAGCGTGACCGGGATTCCGAATTGCGATACGTGCGCGGCAGGGCCTATGCCCGAAAGCATCATGATATGCGGTGAGCCGATTGCGCCGGCTGAGAGGATCACCTCTCCGCGGCAGCGTGCACTGCGCAAACCGCCGTTCTGCCGCCACCGCACGCCGGTCGCGCACTTACCGTTCAATTCCAGGCTCTCGACCAGACAACCGGTTTCGAGCTGCAGGTTCTTCCGGAGCAACACCGGTTTGAGAAACCCGCGCGCCGCCGACCATCGGCGGCCACGCTTCTGATTGACGTGGAAATAACAGATGCCTTCGTTGTCGCCTGTGTTGAAGTCTTCGACGGTCGGAATTCCGTATTGGTTCGCCGCCGCGCGGAACGCGTCAAGTATTTCCCAGGTTAGGCGTGGATACTCGACCCGCCATTCGCCGCCGGCGGCGTGATGCTCGCTTTTGAGAAAATGATCAACGTGCTTGCGAAAGTACGGCCGAACATCGTCCCATGACCAACCAGGCAGGCCGAGCTGCCGCCAATGATCATAGTCGCCCGCCTGGCCGAGCATGTAGATCATGCCGTTGATCGCCGAAGAGCCGCCAACCACCTTGCCGCGCGGATAGTTCAGGCTGCGCCCATTGAGCCCCGGTTCTGCCTCCGTCTCGAGCAGCCAGTCGGCACGCGAATTGCCGATTGCGTATAGATAGCCAACCGGAATGTGAAACCAGATCCAATTGTCCTTGCCTCCCGCCTCCAGCAGCAGCACGCGATTTGCGGGATCAGCCGAAAGACGATTGGCCAGGACGCAGCCCGCCGAGCCGGCACCCACAATGATGTAGTCGAACTCGCCTTCGATAGCCGTCGCCTGCGGCATTTCGATCCCCTCAACTGGAAACCGCCGGACTTTACCGCGGTCGTCGGTACTTGCTAGGGTCACTGCGTTGCATCGCGCTGTGCGTGCCCTGCATTAGCCGGAACGGCGGTTCCGTCCAATAGCCCAAGCGAAAGCGGTGCCTTTTGCGCACCGCAGGAGAACCGCCATGTCTGTCCGGCTTTTCGGCCTGCTCGCCTTTTTGATTGCGCTGAGCGGCGCGCCGCAACCGCTGATCGCACAAGAGCAGATTACCGTGTTTGCCGCGGCCTCCCTGAAGAACGCGCTCGACGATGTCAATGCGGCCTTCACCAAAGCGACAGGAGTCAAGGTGACCGCGAGTTACGCAGCGAGTTCTGCGCTCGCGAAGCAAATCGAAATCGGGGCACCGGCCGACGTCTTCATCTCGGCTGACCTTCAATGGATGGACTATGTGACCGGCAAGAATTTGATTAAGGCGGACACACGGATCAATCTATTGGGCAACAAACTCGTGCTCATCGCTGGCAAGGATTCGAAAATCGGCAACGTCAAGATCGAACAGGGATTCGATATTGCCAGGCTCGCCGGCGATGGCCGCATCGCGATTGCAGACGTAAAAGCCGTGCCGGCGGGACTTTACGCCAAGGCGGCGCTTGAGAGGCTCGGAGCGTGGCAAGCCGCGGAACCGAAATTGGCACAAGCCGAAAACGTGCGTGCCACGCTCGCCTTCGTCGCGCGCGGCGAAACTCCGATTGGCATTGTCTACGAGACCGACGCCAAGGTTGAGCCGAACGTGAGGATCGCGGGGGTGTTTCCGGACGACTCATACCCGCCGGTGATTTATCCAGTCGCGGCGACCGCCAACGCCAGGGCGGAGGTCACGAGATATCTGCAATTCCTCCGTAGCAGCGACGCAAAGTCCGTTTTTGAGAAGTATGGCTTTAGCTATTTGGGGAATAGTCGCGGCGGCGCGTAAGCAGGAGATGCTGGAGCTTTCACCGGAAGAATGGACGGCCGTCGCGCTGTCGCTGAGGGTGGCGCTTGTCGCCACCGCAGTTTCCTTGCCATTCGGCGTCGCGATCGCATGGGTGCTGGCACGCAAGGATTTTCCCGGAAAGTCCCTGCTCAACGCAATCATCTACCTGCCGCTGGTCCTGCCTCCGGTCGTGACCGGATATCTCCTGCTGCTCGCGTTTGGACGCAGAGGCTTATTTGGCGCTGCGCTAGCGGACATCGGTATCGTTTTTTCATTCCGCTGGACCGGCGCGGCTCTGGCCTGCGGCGTGATGGCGTTTCCGCTGCTGGTTGGGGCGATTCGACTTTCAATCGAGGCCGTTGACCGCAAATTCGAAGATGCCGCTGCGACGCTCGGCGCTGACAAAATATGGACTTTTGCAACCGTCACGCTTCCGTTGGCCCTGCCCGGGATTATTGCCGGGGCCGTCTTGGGTTTCGCCCGCGCGCTCGGTGAATTCGGCGCTACGATCACCTTTGTCTCCAACATTCCGGGCGAGACGCAAACGATCTCGGCGGCGATCTACACACTGACACAGGTTCCCGGCGGCGATGCGAAAGCGCTCAGGCTCGCACTCATTGCCATTCTGATTTCACTTGTTGCGCTTGTAGTCTCCGAATGGTTTGGACGGCGCGCCGGCGCACGCGTGCACGGCGTCTGACATGCTCACCGTCGACATCGACAAAAGACTTGGTGATTTCTCGCTCGACGCGAAATTCGAGAGTAACAGCGGCGTGACCGCTCTGTTCGGTCCGTCAGGTTCAGGCAAGACCAGTATCATCGGCACGATCGCCGGGCTGACAAAGCCCGACCGTGGCTGCATTACCATCGACGGTGAGGTTGTGTTCGACAGCAAGGCCGGAATCGACGAACCGGTATACAGGCGCCGCGTCGGCTACGTGTTTCAGGACGGGCGGCTGTTTCCGCATCTGTCTGTCGCCCATAACCTCGACTATGGCCGCTGGATGAGCGGCGCAGCACGTGACGACGAACAGGTCAAACGCGTGATGGGGCTGCTCGAGATTGCGCATTTGCTCAAGCGCCGCCCCGGTGCGTTGTCCGGCGGCGAGCGCCAACGGGTCGCATTGGGCCGCGCGCTGCTGATGAAGCCGCGACTCTTGTTGCTCGACGAGCCGCTTGCCTCGCTCGATGCCGCGCGCAAGCGCGAAATCCTGCCTTATTTCGTGCGGCTTCGGGACGAGATCAAATTACCGATGGTATACGTTAGCCACGACGCTAACGAAGTTAAGGCGCTGGCAACGCGCGTCATCATGATCGAAGCCGGGCGTGTCGCGGCCATTGGCGGGGTCGATCTGCTATAGTCACGCATGTTTCCTCCCGAACGAATCGTCTGCCTGACCGAGGAAACCGTCGAGACACTTTATCTTCTCGGCGAGGATCGCAGGATTGTGGGCGTCTCGGGCTATGCGGTGCGCCCGCCGCAGGTGCGGCGGGAGAAGCCGCGCGTCTCGGCCTTCATTTCCGCCGATGTACCAAAGATCATCGCCCTTAAGCCGGATCTTGTGCTCGCATTCTCCGATTTGCAGGCCGATATCGTTGCCGAGCTCATTCGCAACAACATCGCGGTGCACGCTTTCAATCAGCGTGACATTGGCGGCATCCTCGACATGGTGCGCACGCTCGGCGCGCTGGTTAACGTGACCGATAAAGCCGATGCACTGGCAAGTTCGCTGGCTTCGGGGGTCGATGCGGTGCACGAACGTGCGCTGCGGTTAGCGCACCGGCCACGCGTCTATTTCGAGGAATGGGACGAACCGATGATTTCCGGAATTACCTGGGTGTCGGAACTGATCGAGGCCGCCGGCGGAATCGAAGTCTTCCCGCATCTTGCCATGTGCAAGAATGCCAAGGACCGCATCGTATCCATTGACGATGTCATAGCGGCGCGTCCAGACATCATCGTCGGTTCCTGGTGCGGCAAGAAATTTTTCCCGGCCAAAGTCGCGGCCCGCCCGGGCTTTGCTGCGATTCCCGCTGTCGCCGATCACTGGCTCCGCGAGATAAAATCCACATTGATTCTTCAGCCAGGTCCCGCTGCGCTCACCGATGGGCTCGATCAGCTGGCCGAAATTATTTCCGAATGGGCTGAAAAACACGCAACGTAAGGCCACGAACGACGATCTCGCCAAGGCAGTAGGAAATTTCGGCGTAAGCGTGCTATGTTGCTGGCACACTTAATAGGACCTGAACGATGCATCTGCACAAGACCCGCGCCGACCTTTGGATGGATTTGCTGCTGGTGGCCTTTCTGATCGGCTTAAATGTGGCCGCGCGGCTGCTACCGCACGTCCCCGGTGTGTGGCCATTCGCCGCCAGCGCGCTGTTCGCAGGCCGGATGCTCCGCTTGCCCGTACTGGCCGTGATCGTGCCGCTCGCCGCCGTACTGCTGAGCAACGTTACGCTTGCGGGCGACGACTGGCGGATCACGCTGGTTGTCTGTGTCGCCGTAACTCTCCCTGCATTCGCAGGGATGTTGGTGCGTCGATGGCCGGGTGCGATGCCGGTGGTCGTGGCGATGGTGTTGTGCTCGCTGATTTTCTTCGTGGCCACGAATTTCGCGGTCTGGGCATTCAGTGGAATATATCCGCTCACGCTCGAGGGCCTGACACAGTGTTATATAGCTGCCTTGCCATTTCTTGATAAGACCGTCCTCGGAGATCTGTTCTGGACAGCCGTCTTGTTTGGCGGCGCCTGGCTGGCGCACCGCGTTCCAGCTCTTTCAGGGCGCGCGCTTTAGCCGAGGTAATTCCGTATTCGATTCCACAAGATCTGGGCACGGCCGAGCAGATCGGCCGGGCTTTCAGGTTCGTCCAGCCTTAAGCCTACTGTCGTTACACGGCCCCCCGTAACCTTGTGCGCCAGCAGTGCAATAGGACCCAATTCGACGATGTCACCTGTTTTCACCCGGCGTCGAAGCTGCTCGTTAAAATAATTGGCGAGCGATACTTCTGTGTGATCGGCGGCAACCTGCAGGCCGTAGATTTCCGCCAGCGCACCGAGTGTCGCTGTCCCGGACACAAAGAAGTCGCCGAGCAACCGCGGGTCAGGTGTCGTCGGCGCTGGCATCCTGACGAAGAAGCGGTCAAGCGCCTGCGCTTTTTCCGGCGGCGCCAACAGATAGACGTAGTCGCCTTCCCGTACAGGGTGCGCTTCGGCAGGCGTGAGAATTTCCTCGTTGCGAACGACCAGCGTCGGACGTGCCCAGGTCGGAATGAGCCCGCGTCGCAGGTATGGGCTATTTGCCGGCACCGGATAGCCGACAATTTCGCGCGCGAGTTGACCAGGTAGATCAAGTTCGACACGGCGCGGAAGCGGATCAGCGCGTGCATATGAGATGTCGAGCTTGCGGGCCGCCAACGCCACCGTCCACCCCTGCACGAGCAACGACGACAGCACCACAACAAAGGCGACGTCGAAATAAAGATAGGCTCCAGGGAGGCCGACAAGCAGCGGAATCGACGCAAGGAAAATGCCGACCGCACCTCGCAGGCCGACCCAAGAGATGAATATTTTCTCGTTCATTTGAAACTTGAACGGCGCGAGACAGAGGAACACTGCGACGGGTCGCGCAACCAGCATCAGGACCAGCGCGACTGCTATGGCACCGAGCAAGGTGTAGGCCAGGCGATGCGGCCAGGCCAACAGGCCGAGCAACATAAACATCACGATTTGCGCCAGCCAAGTGGCTGCGTCGAGGAAGGCAACAACGGAATTGTGAGCGCGTGTCTGCTTGTTGCCTACGACAAGACCGGCCAGGTAGACGGCGAGAAATCCCGACGCATGCACGGCATTGGCGAATGCAAAGACCACCAAAGCGCTGACGGCGACGAAGGGCGCATGGAGACCCTGTGCCAGCACGAGCCGATTGAGCACCAGGGCGATGATTTGCCCGCCGGCAAAACCGATGACACAGCCGAAGATCGCGTCACGCAAGAAGGTCACCATTGCATGCGACCAGCTTTGGTCGCCCACCAGCAGAATTTCCACCAGCAGCAGGGCAAGAAACACAGCGAACGGATCGTTCGTGCCAGATTCGACCTCCAGTACAGCGCGTACGCGCGAGCGTAACCGCAGGCCTCGCGCATTGATGAGGAAAAACACGGCAGCCGCGTCAGTCGATGCCACAACCGCTCCAAGGAGGAGAGCCGGAATCCAGCCAATGCCGAGCACGAATTTTGCGATCGGCGCAGTGAGGAGCGCCGTGATCAACACCCCCACGGTTGCCAACGCCACCGCTGGGCCCAGCACATTGCGGAAACTGGCGAAGCGGGTACGCAAACCGCCATCGAACAGAATCAATGCCAGCGCGATCGAACCGACCGTGTAAGCGGTGCCGACGTCATCGAACTTGATGCCGCCGGGCCCGCCCTCGCCAGCCATCATGCCGACCAGGAGGAACACGAGCAGCAGCGGGGCGCCGAACCGCAGCGCGATCAGGCTGGACAGAATGCCGGCAAGGACGAGCAGGCTGCCGAGCAATATGGCGAGGCTGACGGTGTCGAGCGAGGCCATGTCCGCGAATCTCCTTCCGCTATAGGAAGGTCTCAGGGGCTTGAGAGCAATGGAAATTCGGTCGCAGCAGGATCTCGCTCAGCCTCCGCGAAAGCGGACACCCGGCCGGCTTGAGACTGGATCCCGCTTTCGCGGGAACGAACAGCTAGCGTAATCCGGGAGGATGATGGGTTACTAAAATCCCACTTTGTCGCCGCCCTTGAGAGAAAGAATCTCTCGCGCCTCGTCAGGATCGGCGATTTCCAGCCCAAGACCCTCGAGGATCTTCCGCACATTGGTGACCTGCTGGGCATTGGACTCGGCCAGCTTGCCGGCGCCGATCCAGAGCGAGTCCTCCATTCCAACCCGCACATTCCCGCCCATTGCTGCCGCAATGGCGGCAACGCGCATCTGGTTGGCGCCTGCGCCCAATACCGACCAGTGATAGTTGTCGCCGAGCAGGCGATCCGCCGTGCGCTTCATCATCATGACGTCTTCGGGATGCGGCCCGATACCGCCAAGAATGCCAAACACCGACTGCACGAACAGCGGCGGCTTCACTAGACCACGATCGAGGAAGTGCCGCAGCGTGTATAGATGCCCGATATCATAGCATTCGATTTCGAAGCGAGTTCCATTTCCGGCGCATGTCGTTAGTATGTACTCAATGTCCGCGAAGGTGTTCTTGAACATGCCGCCGCGCGACCGTTCCAGATATGGCTCCTCCCAATCGTATTTAAACTTGCCCTTGTAGCGAGGGATCATCGGATAAAGGCCGAAATTCATTGTACCCATGTTGAGAGAGGCAACTTCAGGCTTGAACGTCGCAGCCGGCCGCACTCGCTCTTCCGCCGTCATCGTCGGCGCGCCGCCCGTGGTGATATTCACCACCACGTTGGAGCGCTGCTTGATCACCTTGAGGAATGGAGCAAAGGCCTCCGGCGTCTGATCCGGACGGCCATCCTGCGGGTTGCGCGCATGCAGGTGTACGATGGCTGCGCCGGCTTCGGCCGCCCCGATGGCGGCATCGGCGATCTCCTGCGCGGTGACCGGCAAATGTGGGGACATAGAAGGTGTGTGAATCGAGCCAGTAACGGCGCAGGTAATTATGACTTTCCGCGACTTCGCCATGAGCTTTCCATCCCAGTGAAGTGAGTATTGTTGATTTGGCAAATGGACTTCGTCGTCGATCCTAGAGTATCAGCCGTACCGAAGTCACCCTTCTCCCCTTTAGTCTTTGGAGCCCATGGCCGCATCTGACAAAGTGCACAGGCCGACGATGATTATCGGCATCGTTTGCGGCACGCTCGCAGCATTCGCGTGGGCGGCAGGCTTCGTCGTTGCGAAGCACGGCATCCAGGTCGGCTTTTCACCGGCCGATCTTGCCTTTCATCGTTTCTTCTGGTCCGGACTGCTCGTTCTGCCGCTGATTGTACGCGACGGTTTGCGCGACCTTGGCGGAGTCGGCTGGGGGCGCGGATTTGTGATGACGATCCTGTCCGGGCCGCCACAGTCGCTGCTCGCCTATAGCGGATTCATTCTGGTGCCGCTCGGCCATGGCACCACGATCCAGCCAGCCTGCGCCGCTCTTTCGGGCCTAATCCTTGCCGGCGTTGTCTTGCATGAGAGTATTTCGCTGCGGCGGATGTTCGGCGGTGTCGCAATCATTCTCGGCCTGCTGGTCTTCGGCGCGGAATCGCTTGCGACCATCGGCGGCAGCGGCGTCGGCGGCGACCTGCTGTTCGTTTCGGCCGGCGTGTTCTGGGCATCGTTTGGGACGCTGCTGCGACTCTGGAATGTGCCGGGCACGCGGGCGGTGATGGCGGTCGGCACTGTCTCTGTACTCGTCTTCGCGCCGGTCTATCTTTTCCTTTATGGGTTGACCGCACTTGAACACCACAGCTTCCTTGAAAATCTTCTGCAAGCCGTCGTGCAAGGCGGGATTGCCGGATCATTGCCGATTTACCTGTTCGCCCATGCAGTCATTGCGCTCGGCGGTGGGCGCGCGGCAACATTCCCGGCCTTGGTGCCGGTATTTGGAGTTATTATCGGATTTCTGGCCCTCGGCGTGGTACCGAGTCTGGCGCAACTTGGCGGCATGCTGATCGTGCTGCTCGGCTTTCAACTCACGCTGCAGCGCTGAGAAACGCACATCTCGGCGCTTGCCTTAGCGGAATCCCTTGAACAGCATCCGGCAGGTCTGCGCAACGAAGTCCTTCGCCTTGGCACGCGAGACATGAAGTCTGCGGTGCAGGATCTGCGTTGTGACGCCTTGTAACGCTGATACGAACAGGGCGGTGCGCACGCGAGCGAGTTCCGGGTCGATACCGGCGTCGATGAAGGGAGCGCGGAACATCGCCATGGTTTCGGCCATCGCGGCCTCCAAGCCTGGAAAAGCCCCCTTCTCGTTGATGCGGGGGCCCGCCATTAAGCCGAACAGGTTGGGATTGTCGCGCGCAAACAAAAAGAAACCGGCGCCGGCTGCCACGAGCATCTGTTCGCCCACCGGTTTGCCAGCCAGCTGTTGCTTGACACGTCGCTCCAGACGTCGCCAACCTTCCTCGGCGACGCGAGCAAGCAATGACAGCTTGTCGGGGAAATGACGATAGACGGCGCGGTGATTCACCCCCGCGTCGCGCGCAAGCCCGCGCAGACTGAGGGCCTCGACACCGTCCGCCTCAAGCCGCGCGACCGCGGCCTCAACCAGTGCTTCCGCCAAGTGCCCATGGCGGAAGGTCTTGCGGGTTTTTTGCCACCCGGCAGCCATTCTCGCTTTCATCCGCCGGCCTCATGCATGGCTGCCATTCCTTGACTGAGAAGCGCAGACTGCCATAAGTCTCCACTGGAGACAATTATTACGGATACAGGTCATGCCGAATTCTTCACAGGATCACCCGAACGTCATTATTTTCCCGCCGATTATTCTCGCCACAACAGTCGCGGTCGGTTGCCTTATGCAATGGTTTTTGCCGATCGGCCTTCTCGCAACCATGAGCCAAGCATGGCGCATCCCCGTAGGGGCCGGCATATTCCTCGCCGGGGTCCTGCTTGCGGCAACAGGCCGACGCGCGATGGTGCGTCTGCGAACCAATGTCAGCCCGCTGCTGCCGACAACGGCCCTTGCGACCGACGGCATTTTTGGATGGACGCGCAATCCGCTGTACAGCGGCGGGACGCTCATGATGTTGGGTATCGCGTTTGTTTTTGGGCTCGATTGGCTACTGCTGCTCATTCCCCCGAGCCTGCTGGTTCTGCACTTCGGCGTGGTAAGGCGGGAAGAAGAATATCTCGAACGGAAATTTGGCGACCAATACAGGCACTACAAGGCGAGCGTTGCGCGATACGGCTTCGGGCTTTGACGAATGGCACCCCGTTTCATCGCGAAGCAGCTTTCGCGCCCGAGCGGCTTTGTTGGCATCGTCATCAGACATCTGATGAACCGGCACAACGCGCGAATGAACGCGTTTGCCGTCCGGCAACTCCAGCTTGAACCGTCCGATCGGGTTCTCGAAATCGGCTTTGGAGGCGGCGTAACACTGCCGACGCTGTTAAACGCCGCAGCGTTCGTTGCCGGCGTCGATCGTTCGAGCGATGTGGTGAACTGGGCTCAGCGACACTTCGCCAAGGCGATAAAGGCACGCCGCGCTGAATTTCGGCAGGACAATGTTGAATCGCTCCCGTTTGAAAAAGCGACGTTTGACAAGGTCTGCACGGTCAACACGGTCTATTTCTGGACATCGCTCGATGCAGGCTTCACCGAGGTCCACCGGGTTCTTAAACCCAAAGGCCGCATTGCCGTCGGCTTTCTGCCGAAGGAGCGTATGGATCGTATGGGAATGCCTAAGGATATTTTCACCACGCGCACATCCAACGATGTCATCAAGGCACTCACGAAAGCCGGATTTAGCGGCGCGCGAGTCGAACGCCCGGAACCGAAAACACCCTGGAATGTCATCGTCGCGACCCGATAAGGGTCGCACCGTACGAGCTAGGCCTCGGGGCCGGCGTACTTCCCGGCTGTTTCCGGAAACATGTTTTTGATAATCTTGAACTTGGATATGTCCACCGTGGCATCCATGTGCATGAAGATCACCGCATCACGCAGCACTTTTTCTATACCGAAATCAAGCATGATGCCGTTGCCGCCATGCAACTCGACCGCATGCTGCGCCACTTTCATGATTTCCTCCGATGCAAACAACTTGGCCATGTTGACGAGAACCTCCGCATCCGGCGCGTTGTCGTCAACCGCTTGCGAAGCGCGATCAAGCAGCGCCCGCACGGCCTCAATGCGGGTCGCCATATCGGCGAGTCGCAACGCCACCGCCTGATGCTTGATCAGGATGCGGCCACCCTGCACGTAATTCTGCACATAATCCGCCGTCGCCTCGAAAGCGCGCACACCAACGCCAAGATTCTTGGCAGCCTGAATTATCTTGCCGGGCCGGAAATAGACGCCGGCCGAGCCGAGCGCGCTGTTCTCCACCAAGAGATGATCGTCCGGCACGAACATATCCTCGAACACCATCTCGCCGTTGTTCATGAAGCGGCAGCCGAGCGTCTCGTTACAGCGAGCGACTGTGAAGCCTTTGGTTTCGCGGGGCACCAGAAATGATGAGGTCCCCTGCATCATGCCGACTTTTTGATTGGTGTTGGCATAAACAACGTAAAGGGTAGCGTCGTAACCGTTGGAGATAAATTGCTTGCGGCCGTTGATGATCCAGCCGCCGTTGGTCTTGACGGCCTTGGTCTGCATTGCCGCTTCCGGCACATTATAGGGAAGCCAACGATCGGAGGCGCCGCGCGGCTCAGTGAGGCAATGCGCCATCAGAAACTGCGGTTCGGCGACCAGCCGCTTGAACCATTTTTCTTGCAGATGCTTCGGTGCGAACTGGCGCAGAAGCACCGATACTTTCCAGTTCTGTACCAGTTTGTCGGCAAGTCCGGAGTCGCCTCGGGCAATTTCTTCAGCGATCATTGCGAAAGTACGAACCTCGGTGCCCTTTTCCAGCTCGACGCCACCGTATTCCTCCGGAACGCCCAAAGTGCGAATGCCGATTTTTTCGGCTTCTTCGAGAATGCGCAGCGGCAACCGGCCTTCCGGAACCATCGACCATTCAAGCTGCCAGTTCTGCTTGATGAACGGGAGGACCACCTCATCGACGAAATCGCGGCAACTTTGCCGCATCATCCGTTGCTCTTCGGATAGGCCGCGGTCTGCGGATGTACGGTCGAGCATTACGGCTTCCTTCCCTGCGTTTTCGGCTACGCGGCTTTCCTGTTCGACAAAAACTCGCTCATGCGATCGAGCGCCTTCAGGATATTTTCCGTCGAATTGGCGTAGGACAGCCGCACATAGCCCTCGCCGAGGATTCCAAAGTCGGGCCCGCCGATGATGGCAACACCGGCATCTTCCAGCAAGGCAGATGCCAGCGCCTTTGCCTTCCATCCTGTACGTTTGACATTGGGGAAGGCATAAAACGCACCTTTGGGCGTGGCGCACGAGACACCGGGCAATTTGTTGAGTCCTTCAACAACGACTTTCCGCCGTTTGTCGAATTCCGTGATCATCTTGTGTACGTCATCCTGCGGACCTTTCAGCGCGGCAAGGCCGGCATACTGAGCCGAAGCGTTGACGCAGGAATGCAGGTTCACGGCAAGCTTGCGCGCATAGTCGTAAAGCTTTCCCGGCCACACCGCATAGCCGAGCCGCCAACCGGTCATGGCGTAGGTCTTCGACCAGCCATTGAGCAAAATCAGCCGGTCGCGAATTGATGGATACGACAGCAAGCAGACGTGAATCTCGCCGTCATAGACCATGTGGTCGTAAATCTCGTCGGACATGATGGCTACGTCCGGCCACTTCTCGAGGCCGGCAATGAGCTTGTCGACTTCACTCTTTGGCGTGACACCGCCGGTCGGATTGGCCGGAGAGTTGAGGATCAGGAGCCGCGTTCGCGGCGTGATCAACTTCAGTGTTTCTTCCGCCGAAAATGCAAAGCCGTTCTCTTCGCGGATTGGCACGGGTACAGGCTTAGCACCGGTGAATTCGATCATCGACCGGTAGATCGGAAATCCAGGATCGGGATACAGGATTTCCACGCCAGGCTCGCCGAACATCAAGATCGACATAAACATGGTCGGCTTGCCGCCTGGCATGATCATGACGCTGTCGGGCGAAACCTCGACCTTGAAACGTTTGGCGAGATCCGCGGCGACCGCCTCTCGCAGCGGCGGAATTCCGTTTGCCGGAGTATAGCCGTGATGTCCGTCGCGCAGCGCCTTTACCGCCGCCTCGACAATGAAATCGGGTGTACGGAAATCGGGCTGACCGATGCCGAGGTTGATAATATCGCGGCCCTGCGCGACGAGCGCATTGGCACGGGCGAGCACTGCAAAGGCGTTTTCCTCGCCGATACGATCAAAGGCCGCGATTGTACGAAGCATGACCTACAAACCTCCCGCCCGGGCGCCATTCGCGGGACAGCCGCGGCAGCACCTCCTCTATGAGGTTTCCAGTTCAGCCGATCAGGCGGAAAAAATCAAACGCCCGCAGGATCTTCGTGAAAGTTCATTGCTCGCCGCCAAATCGGCCGCTGATGTCACGCAAGATCTGGAAACGGATATTCGGATCGTCGCCGAGATAGGTGCCGCTGAGATAGAGCGGGCCGGCGGGCACCAGGTGGGTACCCCAGTGTTGCGAATCGCTGCGAGTCGTCGCGGATGCGGCTATTTTCTTGTGCTTGTTTTTCTTGGCTGCTTCGACAGGCAATGCAGACACGAAAGCCACCGTCAGGGCGGCGGCAAATAGCTTAAGCGGGAGCGATGACATCGCGTGTCCTCCATGACACTCGACCGCAAGAGATTTCGTTCGCTTACAGAATTGTCCGGGCAGCGCAAAGGAAGAGCGTGGCCAAACTGATCACATCTCAGTGTCGGAATATCCCGTCCTTTCAGGGTGTTTCACGCGTTCAAAAGCTCACGCTGATCGGCCACCCGTCAGGATCGCATTTGCAATCGTGGCACTATTGAATGCATTGTCGCATATCCGCCGCTTGCAGAGGCCAAATTATGAGTATCACTGACAAACGCCGGACATTTCGCGCGCTGCATCAAGGTGGCTGTTTTGTCATTCCCAACCCTTGGAACGTCGGCAGCGCCCGCTATCTGCAGGGACTCGGTTTCAAGGCTTTGGCCACGACCAGTTCGGGATACGCTCATTCGCTAGGTTACTCGGACGGCGACGTTACCCGCGACATGATGCTCGCGCATTTCCGTGAGATCGCGCAGGCAACAGACATCCCGGTGAATGCGGATTTCGAAGGCGGCTATGCGGACGACCCCGACGAGGTCGCTGAAAATGTGCGTCTGTGCGTAGCGACCGGCGTGGCCGGCCTGTCGATCGAGGACTTTACCGGAAACGACGCCGATCCGCTTTATGATTTCGATCTGGCGGTCAAGCGGGTGCGCGCTGCACGCGATGCAATCAATAAAGCAGGCGGTGACGTCGTCTTCACTGCACGCACCGAAGGTTTCATCAGGAGCCGGCCGGACCTGGGTGAAACTATCCGGCGCCTGAAGGCCTTCGCCGATGCGGGAGCGGATTGTCTATATTCGCCTGGCATCAAGACCAGTGAGCAGATCACCGCGACGATTAAAGCGGTGTCGCCGAAACCAATCAACTTTCTCAACAGCGGCGCATTTGGCTACTCGGTGAATGACCTTGCCGCACTCGGCGTCCGTCGCATCAGTGTGGGTGGCACCCTCGCGCGCGTCGCCATGCACGCCTTTCTCGAGTCGGCACGGCAGATTGCACAAGAAGGCAAGTTCGACAGCTTCGGGGGCGTCATATCGAATGCCGAATTGAACAAGTTCTTTCACGACGACCTGCCGCACAGGCCAAAAACTTAACGGAATGAATTCAACTACCATGTCACTGGCTGGACTTATGCAGCAGCGGCCCTTTGTGCTGTTCTGGCTGGCGAGACTTGCTTCGACGACGGGCTATCAAATGATGGCCCTGACAATTGGCTGGCAAATTTACGAAATCACCAATAGCGCTTTCGATCTTGGCCTTATCGGCTTGATCCAGTTTTTTCCCGCCGTCGTGCTGACACTGTTGATCGGACATGCTGCAGACCGTTACGACCGCAGATTGATCATACGCTTGGCGCAAGGCGTCCATGTGGTGGCCGCCGTGATGATCAGCGTCGCTCTGCTGGCGGGAGTGCTCGGCCGCGACCTCCTGTTTGCGGCGGTCTTCATGATTGGAAGCGCCCGCGCCTTCGAACTGCCGACAGCGCACGCATTGGCGCCATCCCTGGTGCCCGCACCGATGATTTCACGCGCGGTGGCCGCATGGACCTCTGCAAATCAGACGGCCATCATCTGTGGTCCTGCATTGGGCGGGCTTGTCTATGCGTTCAGTCCCGTGCTGGTTGGCGTGATCTGCCTGGCGC
This sequence comes from Pseudolabrys sp., assembly GCA_035519415.1. Taxonomy (GTDB): domain Bacteria; phylum Pseudomonadota; class Alphaproteobacteria; order Rhizobiales; family Xanthobacteraceae; genus Pseudolabrys. The sequence continues at coordinate 51,738 of DATIWJ010000070.1, read as the reverse complement.
TGTTCGTCTGCTCGATCACACTGATCAGCTTCGTCCACGTCAAGGGTGCTACAGAAAAGCGCGAGCCGCCGACTTTCGCATCCGTGTTCGCCGGCTTCGACTACATTCGCAGCCGGCGGCGACTGCTTGGCGTGATTACTCTCGATTTGTTCGTCGTAATCCTGGGTGGCGCTACAGCACTGCTACCAATATACGCCAGGGATATTCTTGGCGTTGGCCCGATCGGCCTCGGCCTGTTGCGCTCGGCGCCCGCCGTAGGCGCGCTAATCACCGCAATCGTCCTCTCGCGGAAACCGGTTGAGCGGCATATCGGGCGCAAGATGTTCGCCGTGGTCGGCATCTTTGGCGTGGCAACCATTGCTTTTGGATTATCGACCTGGTTTCCGTTATCGCTACTGTCGCTCGCCGTGCTCGGTGCTTCCGATGCGGTCAGTATAGTCATCCGGTTCTCATTGGTGCAGATCGAAACCCCCGACGAGAAGCGCGGGCGCGTTGGTGCAATCAACTATCTGTTTGTCGGCTCGTCGAACACACTGGGTGAATTTGAGTCCGGCCTGGTTGCTGCCTGGCTCGGCGCAGTGCCGTCGGTGGTAATCGGTGGATTGGGATCGCTGGTGGTAGCAGCGGTGTGGATGATGTTATTCCCTGATCTGCGGCGTATCGACCGCTTCAAACCGGCCGATCGCGAAAACCCGAGGGTGTGATGCATATTCTGATTACCGGCGCCGCTGGCATGATCGGGCGCAAGCTTGTTGAAAGGCTAGTCAAAGATGGTCAGCTCAACGGGCAAAAGATTGACCGATTGACGCTGATCGACGTTGTCGCGCCGGGAAAGCCTGCGGGATTTCCGGGCGCAGTCGACGTTTCGACGAGCGATCTCTCGAGCTCTGGCGCGGCGACCGAGGCGATTGCCAGTAAGCCAGAGGTGGTTTTTCACCTCGCCGGGGTTGTCTCGGGCGAAGCGGAAACCGATTTTGAAAAGGGATACCGCGTCAATCTCGATGGCACTCGCGCTCTATTGGAAGCAATTCGCGCCGCCGGCTACAAGTCGAAATTGGTGTTCACATCGTCGATCGCAGTGTACGGCGCGCCGTTTCCCCATTCCATTCCCGATGAGTTTCACCTTACGCCCCTCACCTCATACGGTACTCAGAAGGCGATCTGCGAGTTGCTACTCGCTGACTACAATCGACGCGGTATCCTCGATGGCGTCAGCATCAGGTTGCCAACCATCTGCATACGGCCGGGCAAACCCAACAAGGCAGCGTCCGGTTTTTTCTCCGGAATTATCCGGGAGCCGCTGGCCGGCCATGAAGCGCTGCTTCCGGTTTCCGACAGTGTGCGACATACGCATGCAAGTCCCCGCGCTGCAGTTGGCTTTCTCATTCACGCCGCGGGCCTGACCCGTGAACAACTTGGACCGCACATTAATCTCGCCATGCCCGGAGTGTCGTGCACGGTCGGCGAGCAGATCGACGCCCTGCGTCGCGTGGCGGGCAACAAGGTGGCCGAACGCATCCGGCGGGCGCCGGACGAGCTTGTGCAACGAATCGTTGCGGGTTGGGCCGAGCGCCTCGATGCAAAGCGCGCTCGCGACCTCGGGTTCAAGGCCGAGGCATCATTCGACGACATCATACGCGCGCATATCGAGGATGAGTTAGGCGGAAAGATCGCCGATTGACCATTTGACAGCAGAAATTGTGGCCGGTTTTCATCGTTAACTGAAAGCGCGCTTGCACCATGCGCTGCAAACCTTACATTGAGGCCCATGACCTACGTCGACGCCGCAGTTGCTCCTTTACGAAAAACCGGCCAGATCAAGATTCACGGGCCTGCCGCCTTCGAGGCGATGCGCAAGGCCGGTCAGCTTGTCGCACGCTGCCTGGACATGCTGACGGAGCATGTCGGTCCTGGTGTGCCGACCGAAAAAATCGACAAATTGGTACTCGACTACGCCATGGACCACGGCGCCCTGCCCGCAACGCTGATGTATCGCGGTTACAGGAAATCGACCTGCACGTCTCTCAATCACGTGGTCTGCCATGGCATCCCCGGCGACAAGCCGCTGAAGGATGGTGACATTGTCAATATTGATGTCACGCTCATCCTCAACGGCTGGCACGGTGATTCCAGCCGTATGTTCACGATTGGCGAGATTCCGCGTCGCGCCGAGCGTCTTATCGACGTGACACACGAGGCGATGATGCGTGGCATTGCCGCCATCCGTCCGGGGGCAACAAGCGGCGATGTCGGCCACGCGATCCAGACCTATGTCGAGGCACAACATATGAGCGTGGTGCGCGATTTCTGCGGCCATGGCCTTGGCCGTTTATTCCATGACGAGCCAAACATCGTGCACGTCGGACGGCCCGGCGAGGGCATCGTGCTCAAGCCAGGCATGTTCTTCACGGTAGAACCGATGATCAATCTCGGCCGGCCGCACGTGAAGGTGTTATCCGATGGATGGACCGCCGTGACGCGCGACCGTTCGCTGTCCGCTCAGTTCGAGCACACGGTCGGCGTCACCAACGATGGCGTTGAGGTATTTACCTTTTCGCCGGCCGGGCTGCACAAGCCTCCATACAAGCGCTAAAGTCGCGCACTTCCCTATCAATCGAAGCCCGTACGATTTCTTCGTATAGATTGTATTTTCTTGTAATACAATTATTACGTGTGTATGGGTGCAGATAAACTTTCATGACGGGCAAGCGTGACAAAACCGGTCAGCCGGTTGGTGGACTGCCGCCCCATTACCACGGCCATCGCCAGCGCCTGCGCGGACGCTTCCGGCAGGCCGGCGCCGAGGCAATCACTGACTACGAGTTGCTCGAACTCGTGCTGTTCCGCGCCATCCCGCAACGCGATGTCAAACCGCTGGCCAAGAACCTCATCAGCAAATTCGGCTCCTTTCCTGAAGTGATCTCGGCCTCACCCACTCGTCTCGCCGAAGTCAAAGGCGTCGGTGAGGCCGCCATCACCGAGATCAAGGTCGTGCACGCCGCCGCAGGCCGGCTTGCACGTGGCCACGTACAGAAACGGCCGGTGCTGTCATCCTGGTCGAACGTGATCGACTACTGCCGCACTGCCATGGCCTTCGCCGACAAGGAACAGTTCCGCGTTTTGTTCCTCGACAAGCGCAACCAGTTGATTGTCGATGAATTGCAGCAGGTCGGAACGGTCGATCATACCCCGGTCTATCCACGCGAAGTCGTCAAGCGCGCGCTTGAACTTTCTGCGACCGCATTGATCCTGGTGCACAACCACCCGTCAGGGGATCCAACACCGTCACATGCCGATATCCAGATGACACAGACGATCATCGACGTGGCCCGCCCGCTCGGCATCGCCGTTCACGATCACATCGTCGTCGGCAAGGAAGGTCACGCCAGCTTCAAGAGCCTGCGGTTGATTTAGTTTTCGTTTTCCCGGACGCGGTGCAGCGCGTTAGCGATGTACCGCAGATCCGGGACCGCCGCAAATTCGGAGCTTGGTATGGCCCCGGATCAGCGGCGCACCAATCCGCTTCGCTCCGTGCTGCACCGCATCCGGGGCAAAAGTTCTTATTGTCGCACCAGCGTGATCTGATCGGCACTCTCCGGCACGCGGCGCCATATCGTGTTGTCGACTTCCTCAAAGCGCCAGGGGTTGCCGCGCGCGGGCACCAACATCAGCTGGTCGCTGTCGATGCGCCATTGCGTGAAATTGAGCCGCGCGATGGCCGCATCGCAGCCAGGCTTTACCGCAACGGCAAAGCCATCGCTGGCCTTGCTTATCGCCAGCGTCAGTATGCACACAGGCGAACCCGATTTACGCACGATCGCCCAGTCGCCGGTAATTTGTTCTGGCGGCCTTGGTGGCACACCGGCCGCGGCATTTTGCAGAAACAAGACGCCAACTCCCGGCGTTGGAGCCTCGAAGATACCGTCTTCCACCTCGCTGAATTCCACGACCGATTTTCCCTTTGCGTCGAGCAGATAAAGCAGGTCGTTGTCCGGAAACTTCCACGCGGCGATATCGCGGACGAGCGGGAACAGATTGGCGCAATTGGCATCAAACTCAACCTTCAGCCCAGGTGGAGCGCGATCACCTTTGAAAGTGGCGGTGCACGTTCGGTCGCGATCAGCGTTGGAGAACTCCCAACTGCCGATCATGCGTTGGGCAGATTCACCGAGCGGCGACGGCGCCTGCGCAAGGGCGGCGTTCGCGAGGCAGGTGACAGCGGTAAAAACGACAGCAAAACGCGTCATATTTAAACCATAGCATCTGCGCGCGACGGAAATGCGGCTAACGTTTTGGTGGCCATGGGGTTTCCGCAACCGGCGTAAGCGGCGGTTTGCCGGCCGCCCAGGCAAGAATGTTGTCAACCACCAGTTGATCCATCGCTGCCCGGGTTGCCTCGGTCGAGGAGCCAAGATGCGGAAACAGCACAATATGATCCATTCCGATCAGTTCCTTCGGCACGTCGGGCTCGTTGGCGAACACATCGAGACCGGCGGAGTAGATCGTGCGCTTCTGCAGCGCCTCTATGAGTGCCGGCTCGTCGACCACCGAGCCGCGCGCCATGTTGATCAGCACACCGCGCGGACCGAGTGCCTTGAGCACCTCGGCATTAATCATGTTCTTGGTGCCGGCGCCGCCTGGCACAATCACCATCAGCGTATCGACGTCGCGCGCCATGTCGAGAAGCTTTGGATAGTACTTGTATTTGACTCCCGCCTGCGGGTTACGGCTGTGGTAGACGACCGGCACGCCGAATGCCTCCAGCCTCCGGGCAATCGCTTTTCCGATGCGGCCCATGCCAACCATTCCGACGGTGCGATCGCGCAGCGTGGCCTTGGTGAGCGGATAGTGAGCGTCTTTCCATTTGCCGGCACGCAGATAGCGCTCCGACTGCGGCAGTTCGCGCACAGTGCAAAGCAGGAGACCGAGCGCGGTGTCTGCCACCTCTTCGTTGAGCACTTCCGGCGTGTTAGTCACGACAATGCCATGCTCGCCCGCCCATTTGGCGTCGATATGGTCGTAACCGACACCGAAGCTCGATACTTGCTCGAGGTGCGGAAACTGCTGGAGAAAATTTCCGTCGACCTTATTGGCGGTGTAGGCAATCGCGATCGCTTTGATTTTGTTGCCAATCTCTTTGACGAACGCAGCCTTGTCCTTGGCGTCTAGCCAATGGTGAAGTGTCACCTTGCCTTCGAAGCCCTTCATCATAACAGGCTTCTTCGCGCCGACCATTAATACGTCCGGCTTTTCGCCAGCCATTTCGCGTACTCCCATTACACCAATGCAGTGACAGGCTTTTCGATGAAATCCTTGAAAACGGTCAACAGTTCTGCACCAAGCGCACCATCAACCACCCGGTGATCGCACGACAGAGTGACTGTCATCTGGCTGATGAACCTTACGCTGCCGTCTTCTGCCTCGACGGGCGCTCGCCGCGTCGCACCGATCGCCAGAATTGTGGCGTGCGGTGGATTGATGATGGCTGAAAATTCGCGCACGCCATACATGCCGAGGTTGGAAATGGCGCTGGAACCGCCCTGATATTCGTTCGGCCTGAGCTTCTTATGCCGCGCGCGGTCGGCAAGATCACGCATTTCCGCGGAGATCGCAGTGAGCGATTTGGTTTCGGCCTTGCGCACGACCGGCGTAATCAAGCCACCCTCAAGCGCAACCGCCACACCGATATCGGAATTCCGGAAGCGGAGAATTCGATCGCCTGCCCATACGGCGTTGGCGGCAGGAATGCGTTGCAACGCTGCCGCCCAAGCCTTGATGATGAAGTCATTGAGCGAGAGCCTGAACGCCGGCTGGCCACCCTTGTCCTTGGGCGCCGCAGCATTCGCCTCTTCCCGTACGGCAATCAGACGACCCGCTTCGAGGTCGGCGGTCAGATAGAAGTGTGGAATAGTCTGTTTCGCCTCGACGAGTCGCGTGGCGATCGTGCGGCGCATGGAGTCAAGCGGCACTTCCTCATAAGCAATACCCTCATAGAGCGCTTTCACTTGCGCCGCATTGGCGCCGCTCGGTATTGCAGCCGCCGCGGCGCCCTGCGCCGCCTGTTCGACATCGCGAGCGACAATGCGGCCATGGGGACCCGAACCAGCGACGCGCGACAAGTCTATTCCACGTTCGCCGGCGAGCCGCCGCGCAAGCGGGGTCACGACCGCACCGCTGGCAAGTTTTGCTGGACCAAAATTTCGCTCGGGCGTGCGAACTTCTCGAAAGGGATTCATCGGGATCGCCGGGTACGGCATCGGCGTGGAATGCACGGCAGGGGCCGACCCGATCATCCGGTCGTCCCCGCGCAAACGAGGACCAAGGGCGTCCTGCGTCTGGACTCCCGCTTTCGCGGGAGTGACCGGAGAAGAGGCATTTGCGCTCGCCGGCGTCCCTAACCCCGATATGACCGCAACCACGGCACCGACTTTGGCCACCTCGCCAACTTGAAACCGTATTTCGCTGAGCGTGCCGGCCGTCGTTGACGGCACCTCCATCGACGTCTTGTCGGTCTCGATTTCGAACAGGTTGTCGCCTGGCTTCACCGTGTCGCCGGCAGCCTTGAACCATTTCGTGATCTTACCCTCGGCTACCGTTTCGCCGAGCTGCGGCATCAGAACGTCCACGCGCGTTTCCCTCGACTGCTGACCGCCGCCTACCAGCTCACCGACACATATTGGGTCTCGAGGAATTCCATCATCCCCTCGTGTGCCCCTTCGCGGCCAAGGCCGGACTGCTTGGTACCGCCGAATGGCGCCGCCGGGTCGGACACCAGGCCGCGATTGAGACCGACCATTCCGAAATCGAGTTTCTCGGACACGCGCATGCCGCGGCTCAAATCCTTCGTGTAGAGATAGGCGACTAGCCCATATTCCGTGTCGTTGGCACGCTTGATCGCTTCGTCCTCGGTCTTGAAAGTCTGGATTGACGCGACCGGCCCAAAAATTTCCTCGTTCAGCATCTTGGCCGAATCCGGAACATTGGTCAGTACCGTCGCCGGATAGAAAAATCCGGGACCGTCGGGCAATTTGCCGCCGACCAGCACCTTGGCACCTTTCTTGACCGCATCGTCGACCAGCTCGATCACCTTATCGCGGCCGTCTTTGTTGACGAGCGGCCCAAGATTGACCCCCTCATCAAGGCCATTGCCCATCTTGAGGGAACCCATCTTGGCGGTGAGCTTCTTGGCAAATTCCTCGTGCACTCTCTCGTGCACATAGAAGCGGTTAGCCGCAGTACATGCCTCACCCATATTGCGCATCTTGGCGATCATGGCGCCATCGATTGCGGCGTCGATATCGGCGTCTTCGAAAACAATAAATGGCGCATTGCCACCGAGCTCCATCGCCGGCTTGACGATGTTATCGGCAGCTTCATGCAGCAGTTTGCGCCCGACATCAGTCGAGCCGGTGAAAGAGACAACGCGCACGCGCGGATCGTGCAGCATGGCGCCGACTACCTTGCCAGACGAGCGCGACGGAATGACATTGACCACGCCAGCGGGCACGCCGGCTTCTTCCAGCGCCGGCATCAGCGCAAGCATCGTGAGTGGCGTGTCCGACGCAGGCTTCAGAACCACCGGACAGCCGGCTGCGAGCGCCGGTCCGATCTTGCGGGTTGCCATCGCTGCGGGGAAATTCCAGGGCGTTACCAGAACTGCGATACCGGCCGGCTTGTGATGCACGAAAATGCGCGCACCCGAGGCCGGCGCGCGCGAAACTTCGCCGATATTGCGTACGGCCTCTTCCGCATACCAGCGGAAAAATTCGGCGGCATAGGCGACCTCGCCGCGTGAATCGGGCAATGCCTTGCCGTTCTCCAGTGTGATCAGTTTCGCGAAGCGTTCGGCGTCACGCATGATCAACTCGTAGGCCTTGCGCAGAATCTCGGCTCGCTCACGCGGCTTGCGTCCGGCCCAGCCTTCGAACGCGCCCTCAGCCGCATCGAGGGCCGCTTTGGCGTCTTCGACCGTCGCACTGGCAACAGAAGCGATCTTGCGCTCGGTGGCTGGATCGATCACGTCGAAGCGGCCACCATCGGAGGCCTTGCGCCATTTGCCACCGATCCAAAGGTCGGTCGGGACGTTGGCGAGAAGATTTTCGTACATAACATCGCCTTTCAATCCGTGTCCCGGGCGCAGCGCAGCGCGAAGCGGTGCGCTGCACAACCGGGACCTGTCAAATTGTAGCGGTCCCGGATCAGCGGTGCACCGCATCCGGGACAAGACCTTTTCAACTCCCCAAACTCCGCCGCACAGTCTCTGCAATACGGGCTGGTGTCGGTAAAACAATGTCTTCCAGAATATCCGCGGCCGGCAGCGGAATATGCGGCGTCGTGATGCGGACCGGCGGGCCGTCGAGGTCATAGAAGGCCTCATCCGCCGCAATCGACACGATCTCGGCGCCCCAACCGCAGAGCCGCGGATTTTCCTCGACCGTGAACAACCGGTGCGTCTTTGCGAGCGAGCCGAGAATGGTTTGCGTATCAAGCGGCACCAGCGAGCGTACGTCGACAACTTCGCAATCTATGCCGTGTTCGGCCTTGAGCTCTTCGGCAGCTTCCAGTGCACGCGGAACCATCAATGCCAACGCGCATATCGTGGCGTCCTTGCCGGAACGCAGTACTTTTGCTGTGCCGAGAGAATCGACGATCTCACCGTCCGGAACTTCACCTTTGGTGGCGTACAGCGATTTATGTTCAAGGAAAATCACTGGATCAGGATCACGCACCGAAGCCGCCAGCAGACCGATCACATCGCGCGGGTTCGATGGCGCAACGACCTTGAGACCCGGAATCATCATGCACCAGTTTTCAACGCTCTGGCTGTGCTGCGCGCCGAAGCGGGAACCCGCGCCGTTGCCGGTGCGAACGACCAACGGGCATTTGACCTGGCCGTTCGACATGTAACGGCTCTTCGGAAACTCATTCGCGATGTAGTCGAAGCAAACCGCGAAAAAATCCGAAAACATGATCTCGGCAATCGGCTTCAGGCCGGTCATCGCTGCGCCCATGGCGGCGCCGAGAATTGCCTGCTCGGAAATGGGCGTATCGCGCACGCGCAAGGGCCCAAACTGCTCGTAAAGGCCGACGGTCGCCTTGAACACGCCTCCAGCCTTGGCCACGTCTTCGCCAAGGAACACAACGTCAGGATCTCGCGTCATCTCTTGTGCAATTCCGCGGATGACCGCGTCGCGGTAGGTCAGTTCCGCCATGCCCAGCCTCCATCGGCATAGACATCGGTTGTGATGATGTCGAGTGGCGGCGGTGGGGCTGCCTTGCAGGCTTCGGTAGCGTCGTCGACAATCTTCCGCACTTGCGCGTCGATGTCAGCGATGACTTTTTCCGCCACGCCGAATTGCAGCAGCCGCTCGCGATAGATCTTGATCGGGTCGCGCAGTTTCCAGCGATCGAGTTCGCCCTCCGGCCTGTATTTTGCCGGATCCGCGCGCGAGTGCCCGCTGTGACGATAGGTCAGGCACTCGATCAGCGACGGACCTTTCCCGGCGCGCGCTTTATCGTAGGCTGTCTGTGCAGTGCGATAGACCACATCGGCGTCGTTGCCATCAATCACAATGCGCTCGAGACCGTAGGCCGAGGCACGATCCCCCGCCGGCTGCGGCACCGCCGTCACATCGCTGATTGGCGTGTATTCCATATAGAGATTATTCTCGCAGACAAAGATGACGGGCAGCTTCCAGACGGCAGCGAAGTTAAGCGCTTCGTGGAAAGCGCCGATGTTCGTGGTGCCATCGCCGAAGAAGCAGACGGATACGTCCTTTTCGCCTTTGTACTGCGCGCGCCAAGCGGCACCGCAAGCGATGGGCAGGTGCGCACCAATAATCGCGTATGAGCCCATGACGCCATGATCAACCGACGTGAGGTGCATCGAACCGCCCTTGCCGCGCATCAAGCCGTTGTCACGTTGCATCAACTCGCCCAGGACCTTCTCCACCGATACCCCGCGCGCCAATGTGTGGGCGTGTCCGCGATAGGTGCAAAAAGACAGGTCGCCCGGCGTCATGGCGCCCGCGAAGCCCGCGGCCACCGCTTCCTGCCCGAGCGATAAATGGCTGGTGCCCTTGACGAGGTTTTGCAGAAACAAGTCATAGGCGCGCTGCTCAGCTTCGCGGATGACGACCTGGGTCCGGTACAGCTCGAGCCGCTTCTGCTCGCCGATATCATCATTCAGCCCGGAGCCGGGCTTCACCTGCGCGCGGTCCTTTGCAGTAGCCATAGATAATCCTTCGCGGTGGAAAAGCCTGTGTGGTGGCCGGAACTTAGCGCCCCCTGCGATGATTAGGCAACCGGTGCGGAAGGTTCCGCTTTGCCCACCTTGCGCTCGCGATAGAGCAAATAAAGGCCGGACGACACCACAATCATTCCCCCAATGATGGTCCAGCGGTGCGGCACATCGCCGAACACCAGGAAGCCCAAAGTCGTCGTCCAAACCATCTGCGTGTAGATGAAAGGCGCCAGCGTCGACGCCGGCGCCAACCGGTGGCCGCAGATGAGGAGATAGTGCCCGCCGCTGCCGAGCGCCCCGATAAGGACCATCAGTGCAACAACAAAAGCGCTGCTTGGCGTGGTCCACACGAACGGAATGATCGGCAGCATCGCAACCGCACCGACGAGGTTCGAATAGAACAGTGTCGTCTCATTTGAATCGCTATGCGACAGAACCCGTGTCGAGATCACGTAAAGCGCGTAACAGACGGAACTGCCGAGTGATAACAGTGCCGCGGGGTGAAGTCCGCCCAAACCCGGGCGCGCCACCAGGAGCACGCCAAAGAAACCAACGCTGATTGCAGTCCAGCGCCGCCAGCCAACCCATTCACCAAGCAATGGCCCGCAGAGCAAGGCAACCAAAAATGGCGTCGAGAACAGGATCGCCAGTGCCTCGTCAAGCTGAAGATAGCGCAGCGCAAAAAAATTCAGCGCGGTGGACCCAAGTAGCAAAGCTGACCGGCCGACCTGCATGAACGGCCGCCGCGTCGTCATCATTTTTGGTCTTGTGATAGGATTTAGAAAAACAAGTGCCAGAAGGAACGCGACAAAATAACGGGCCCACACGACCTGCAACGGATCCATATACCTCAGCAAATATTTTCCGGTGGCATCGAGACAGGAAAAGGTCGCTACCGCGCCGCACATCAAGGCGATGCCGGTCAACCGTTGACGGCGTTGGTGGGAGGCGTCGCTCAATAGGTCGCCCGGCCGCCTGAAATATCGAAGACCGCGCCGGTCGTGAACGAGCACTCACTCGAGGCACAGAAGGCCGCAAGGCTGGCGATTTCTTCAACTTTCACAAACCGTCCACGAGGAATTTTCGAAAGCATGAAATCGATGTGTTCTTGCGTCATTTGATCGAAGATTGCGGTTTTTGCGGCCGCCGGCGTAATGCAATTGACCGATATGTCGTAGGACGCGAGCTCCTTACCGAGCGATTTGGTCAAGGCGATGAGTCCCGCTTTCGACGCGGAATAGGCCGGCGCGTTCGGATTGCCCTCCTTGCCGGCGATCGAGGCCATGTTGACGATTCGACCGTAGTTTTGCGCGATCATTGCTGGTGCCAGAGCGCGACAACAATGAAATGGGCCATCAAGATTGATCGAAAGCACATTGCGCCAGGCGTCGAGTGGATAATCCCAGGTTTTTACGTTCGGCCCGGCAATGCCTGCATTGTTGACCAGGATGTCGATACAACCGAGGGCTTTGAGTGTTTCATCACGCGCGCGTTCCACGTCAGAATAGTCTGTGACATCGACCCTGACAGGCGAAATCCGACCGCGTTTCTGCAATTCGATCGCTGTCTTTTTTGCCCCACCCGTGTCGCGGTCCCAGATCGCAACCGTCGCACCGGAGTCGAGGAATCGTTCGACAATCGCGCGTCCAATGCCTTGCGCACCGCCCGTGATAACTGCGTTGCGCCCGCCGAGATCGATTTTGTTGGCCATGGCCGTCTCCCCGCGCAAAAACTAGCGAAGGCGCCGCCCCATGGCGAGTGACGAAAACGCGGGTGTGTCGTGCGTGCATCTTGTGTGGCCAAGCGAAGCGCTGTAAACACAGCAATGTGGGGCCACGACGGTCGCCCCGCACTTCCAAGGCTTCAGGGCCCAAGCACCGTCTCCTTCGTTTGCGGAGGGGACCTATGCTGCTATTGGGCTAGAATTCCATCGAACTAGATTTGCGATGATTGCGGCGCTTCCGGCTCGTGGTCATCAATGTTGACATTCGGGGATCAACCGCCTCCCCGTCAGATGACTCTTCCATCCAAGGCGCTGTTCCACTTCGTGTTAGGAGCGACACATGGATGGTATGGTTCTGATGATTTTCCTGCTGGCGTCGTTTTTGGGCGGACTGACGTCCGGTCTTGCCGGTTTCGCCATGGGCCTCGTGGTGTCCGGCATCTATCTGCACATCCTCACGCCGATCCAGACCGCAACCCTCATCGTCGGCTATGGCTTCGTGACTCAGGGTTACGGCGTTTGGGCGTTGCGGCACGCGGTGCGATGGCGCAGCGCAGCGCCATTCATCGGCGGCGGGCTGATCGGTGTGCCGGCGGGCACGATGCTGCTCACCTATATCGACCCGGCCTACATGCGCATCGGGGTCGGCGTGCTGCTGGTTGTCTACAGCATTTACAGTCTGGCGCGGCCGGTGATCAGGTTGGCGCACGAAAGCGTTGCTGCCGAGGTCGGCGTCGGATTTCTCAATGGCCTGCTCGCCGGATTGACCGGCCTGGTCGGGATTGTTGTGGTCGTCTGGTGCCAGCTGCGCAATTGGCCCAAAGACGTCCAGCGCGCGATCTTTCAGCCGGTGCTGCTCGCGACCATCCTGACAAGCACGATTTCGTTAAGCATCGCCGGCGCCGTCACAGCCGAAACGATGAAATTGTACCTGCTCGGACTGCCCTGCATGCTGGCCGGCACTTGGGCCGGGCTCAGACTGTATGGAAGGCTTGACGATGCCGCGTTCCGCAAGATCATCCTGCTGCTGCTGTTGGTGTCTGGATTGTCGCTCATCGTGCCCTTCTCAATCTTCCAGTGACAGGGCGCACACGCTGCGTTAGAGTTTGTTTGTGGGGCCTGCGACGGTCGCCCCGCACTTTCAAGGCTTGAGAGCCCAAGCACCGTCTCCTTCGTACACGGAGGGGACCCATGCTGTCTCCGAGCTATTCAATCTCATCGAAAGATCTCTGGAATGCGATGGCGACACGCGATGCGCCGCAACTTATCGACGTGCGGCGGCGCGACGCTTATGAGCAATCGCCGTATCTGTTGCCAGGCGCAGTCTGGCGCGATGCCGCCAAGACCACGCAATGGATTGCGGAATTCGATCTGACCCGCCCGATCGTCACCGCCTGCAAGGCCAGTCATGAAATGAGCCAGAGCACGGTCGCGCAGTTGCGTGCCGAGGGTGTCGATGCGCGCGTCCTGGAAGGCGGCTACGAAGGCTGGACAAAAGCCAGCCTGCCCTTCGTAGCGAAAGGAGAACTCGACAGGATCGCGCCAAGGCGGCCAAGCGTATGGGTCACGCGACGGCGGCCAAAGATTGATCGCATCGCTTGCCCCTGGCTGGTCTACCGTTTTCTCGATCCGCAAGCACGCATCCTGTTCGTGGATCCCGATCAGGTCGTGAGCGTCGCACGTGAAAGCGGCGGCGTGCCATTCGAGATTAAGGATGTCGAGCTTAGTCATATCGGCGAACGTTGCTCATTCGACACCATGCTCAAACTGTTTGGTCTGGAAGGCGAGCCGTCCTTGGCAAGGCTTGCGTTGATCGTACGCGGCGCCGATACCGCCCGCCCCGACATTGCGGCGGAAGCGGCAGGGCTGCATGCAATATCGCTCGGCTTGTCGGCGCTCGCCGGCGATGACGATCATGGGCTGCTCGAACGCGGCTTCATGGTCTATGACGCTTTGTTCGCCTGGCTGCGCTTTGCCGCCGAGGAACGCCACAATTGGCCTGCCAAAGCCGCATGATGAGCATGCAAAAACCTGAAGCGACTGTCCGGCCAAGCTTCGCCGAAGCCTTCATGACATGGCTGAAAATCGGCTGCATCAATTTCGGCGGGCCGGCTGGACAGATCGCCCTCATGCACCGCGTCGTGGTGGATGAAAAGAAATGGATCGACGAGCCGCGCTTCCTGCATGCGCTCAACTTCTGCATGTTGCTGCCGGGGCCCGAAGCGCAAAAGCTCGCCACCTATCTCGGTTGGCTGCTGCACGGGGTGCGCGGCGGACTAAGCGCGGGAATTCTGTTCATCTTGCCCGGCGCATTCGTGATGCTGGGCTTGAGCTTGCTCTATGCGCTCGGGCGCGGCATCTCGGTGGTCGACGGCGCGCTGTTCGGCATCAAGGCTGCCGTGTTGGTGATCGTCATCGAGGCGCTCATCCGGATCGGCAAACGCGCGCTGAAAACATCGTTGCTACTTTCGCTTGCGGGTGCGGCATTTGTCGGCATTTTTTTTCTGGGCCTGCCGTTCCCGCTGATCGTCGCGGCGGCCGCGCTGATTGGTTACGTCGTCGCGCGCCAGGCGCCGGATCAACTCGGTCTGACCAGAAAAATTGAAGACATCGCGCCATCAGCGCCGGATCGATGGCGCCATTTCATCATTGCTTCGATAGTAGGCGTCGTTGTGTGGTGGACGCCGATCGCGCTCGCCGTTCTCGCCTTCGGACCAAAGCACGTACTGGTCAGCATCGGCACTTTTTTCTCAAAACTTGCTGTGGTGAGCTTTGGGGGCGCCTATGCACTGCTCGCCTACATGGCACAGGAAGCCGTCCAGACCTATGGCTGGATGACAGCGCCGGAAATGGTCGACGGACTGGGGCTTGCCGAAACTACGCCTGGACCCCTCATCCTCGTCACCCAATTCGTCGGCTTTCTTGCGGCATTCCGCGATGCCGCGCCTTTCTCACCTGTCGCCGCGGGTGTATTGGGAGCGGCGATGACGACCTGGGTCACTTTCGTTCCCTCCATGCTCTGGATTTTCGCCGGCGCGCCATTCGTCGAGCGGCTGCGCGCGAACACGCAGCTGTCCGGCGCACTCGCCGCTATTACCGCGGCCGTAGTTGGCGTCATTTTGAATCTGTCGGTGTGGTTTGCACTGCACGTGCTGTTCGGGAAAGTAACCGAAATGCATGCCGGCCCATTGCGCTGGTATGCCTTCGATCCGCTTGCCCTTGATTTGCGCGCGACTGCGCTGGCGGCAATCGCCGCGGTGCTGGCTTTCGGATTGCACCGCAGCCTCATTGAGGTGGTAATTGCGATGGCTGCTCTCGGTGTTCTCGTGCAGTGGTCCATTGGAACCTAGCGTTCGCGCGCTATCGCGCTTTCATGCCAGCGGCGAAGCAATAGATGTGAGATCGCCGATAGCGTGAAAAAGATTGCAACACCGGCCAGCGACAGCAGCAGCAAGGCTGCAAACATGCGCGGGATATTGAGACGGTACCCGGATTCAGCAATACGATAGGCCAACCCAGAGCCCGCGCCGGCTGATCCGGCGGCAATCTCGGCGACCACCGCGCCGATCAGCGACAACCCGCCGGCAATGCGCAAGCCGGCAAGCATCTGTGGCAGCGCTGACGGCAATTTCAAATTCCACAGCACTTGCCAGCGCGACGCCTTGTATAACTCGAACAGCGACAGAAGATTGTGGTCGACTGAATTCAGGCCAAGCGTCGTGTTGGCGAGAACCGGAAAAAAGGCAACGATCCAGGCGCATGCCAAAACGGCCAGGTGTTGCGGGAGATAAATCAGCAAAAGTGGCGCAACAGCCACGATCGGCGTCACCTGGAGGATAACGGCGTACGGGTAGAGCGAATATTCGACCAGCCGCAACTGGTTGAATAGAATCGCAAAACCAATGCCGCCGACAGCCGCAAGCAAAAAGCCCTCGAAGGTGATGCCCAGCGTGACCAGCAGCGAATTCCAGAGGAGGCTGCCATCCGCAATCAGCGTCGCCAATACGATTCCCGGACTCGGCAGCACGAACGGCGGAATTGCGAAGATTTGAATGACCAGATACCAAATGAGCAGGCCGATCGCGAGCACCAGGATTGGCAAGGCGATGCGCAAGATGCGTTCACTCATGGCGCATCTCCGGCCGCCATCGCCTTGCCGAGCGTTTCGGCCACTTGCCGGCAGAAGCCGGCATACTCGGGCGAAGTTCGGAACCGCTCGTCGCGTGGATATGGCGCATCGATGGCGAGTTCCTTAAAAACTCGACCCGGCCGAGGCGTCATCACCACGATACGCTGCGATAGATAGACCGACTCGAAGACCGAATGGGTCACGAAGACCACCGTGCGGCGCAACTCCCGCCACACCGCCAGCAGATCGTTGTTGAGCTTGAAGCGAGTGATCTCGTCGAGGGCGGCGAAGGGTTCATCCATCAGCAGCAACTGCGGCTCCGTCACGAGCGCACGTGCGATTGAAGTACGCATTTTCATGCCGCCCGAAAGCTCGCGGGGAAACGCCTCGGCGAAATTCGCTAACCCGACCCGTTCCAGCGACTGCGTGACTCTCATATGCGACGACGTCATATCCGCGCCGGCGAGTGTCAGCGGAAGCTGCACGTTGGCGGCAACATTGGCCCAAGGCATCAGCGTCGGCTCCTGGAATACAAAGCCGATCCGGCCCATTCCGTTCGGCCATTCGACCGCGCCTGCGGATGCCGCACTCAGGCCTGCGATAATACGAAGCGCGGTCGACTTTCCGCAGCCCGAAGGGCCTAGCAACGAAACGAACTCACCGTTGCGTACTTCGAAATCAAATCCGTCGAGTGCCACGGTACCGCGATCGAATGTCTTGCCGACGTGGCGGAGCGAAACAATGGTCTGGCCCGGCGTGCTCATCTCGGTCGCAGATCGACGCCAACACCCTTGTTGACGAATTGCAAAGTATAGGCGCGCTTGTAGTCGATGTTCGGCTTGACCACGCCGGCGCGCACCATCTTGTCGAAAAAGCTTTTCCAGTGACCTTCGGTCATGGCGCCGATTCCAAGCTTAACAGAGTCGCCCGAATCGACGATGCCGTACTCTTTCATTTTGGCGACAGAATACGACAGCAATGCATCGGTCATTTCCGGGTTTTGTTTCTTGATGAGATCATTTCCTGGCCGGCTATCGCCATAGATATAATGATACCAACCGATCGCTGACGCATCGACAAACCGTTGTACAAGGTCGGGCCGATTCATGACCAAGTCGCGCCGCGTCTCAATCAACGTCGAATAAGCATCGAAGCCATGGTCGGCAAGCAGAAACACCGCCGGCTTGAATTTTCCCTGCCGTTCGACCGCAAACGGCTCCGAAGTGACGTAGCCTTGCATCGCCGAGTTCTTGTCGGCAAGAAATGGTTGCGCGTTGAAGGTGTAAGGTTTCACTTTGGACTCGTTGAAACCGAAGTCGGCTTTGAGCCACTGGAAATAGCTCGCCATACCTTCCTTTGATACGAACAGAGTGCGCGTCTTCAGATCCTCTAACTTCGTCACGTCCGGATGCGCGACAAATACCTGCGGATCTTTCTGGAAGCTCGCCGCAACCGCCACGGTCGGAACATTCTGCGCAACCGCATCGAACGATTGCAGTGAGTTGGCGCTCATGAAGAAATCGAGCTTGCCGACGGGAAGCAGGATACGATTGTTCACGTTCGGGCCGCCCGGCACGATGGTCACGTCGAGCCCATACTTCCTATAGGTGCCGTCGGCGAGCGCCTGGTAAAAGCCGCCGTGCTCGGCTTCCGCGACCCAATTGGTGCCGAAGCGCACCTTATCCAGCTGTTGGGCCTGGGCCGCCGCCCCGAGGGCTAAAATCAGTAAAAGCGTCGGGATTCTGAGCATTTTTTCACTTTTTCATCGCGCCACAGGCCGTCCGTCACGACTTGTTTGAACCTTTCCCGGGGGCCGCGCGACCCATGCATATCGCGACCGCTCAGGCCGCCCAAATTTAACCGGATGGAGACCACCATGACCAAGTCAAAGATCACCACAGCAACTCTGACAGCACTCGCGCTGGCGGGCACCCTCGCCGCCACCAGCGGTACCGCGCAGGCTCATTCGCACTGGGGCACGGGCGTCGGCATCGGCATCGCGGCCGGCGCGCTGATCGGCGCAGCGGCCGTTTCCAACGGAAACGCAAGCCCTGTCTACGTCACTCCCGGCTATTGCCGCCTGGTCGAGCGGTACGACCGCTGGGGCAATGTCCGCGTCATTCGGGTCTGCGATTACTGATTTTTCGCACTTGGATCGGCGCCTGCCCCGTCCATCCTCGCGCCGATCGAGACGACCCGCCCGGTCATGTCCCTGTCCGGGCGGGTCTGCTTTTTCAATATCGGATGACCGATCACACGCCCGCGACTTGCGCGTCAGGATACCTGATCCCCGTGCCACTCGGATGCCAGATATAAGTCTACACCGGCTGGATGGTCCAGCCTTTGATGATCTGCGCTACGTAAGTGAGCTCGAGATTCATTTCATAGTCGCGCGGTGGAGTAGCCAGTGTACCGAAGTTGATCTGCTCCTGATCGAAAGCACGAATGCTGTTTGAAAAACGCGAATAGATCACACTCGCACCGAAGGTATCGTCGGGCCGCTGCGGGATCATTCCGGCAAAGACTATCCCTGCATCGATCTCGACGTTGACCAGATTACGGTCCGACGGGCTGATCGCGGAGCGATTGAATATGGAAATTCCGGTATCTGCGCTGCCGCCTGGCGGCCGGTAGAGCTGCTGATCGATTACACCGTAAATGCCATAGTTGCCACGATGCATGAGCGGCATGCCGTTACCCGCCGGATTGGCCAACAGCATACCATTGTTGGTGAACTGCTGGTCGGCAAATTGGCCGAGATGACTCCAACCGCCGATCTTCAAGGTCGTGGCAAGCCCAGTGTCATCTTTTCCGCGGTTTCGTCTCCACTGAAATTCGCCCATCATGAAGGCCGGATCACTGAGACGAAAATTAAGTCCATAACGATTACAGGTATCTGGGTCGGCATTCGGACAGAGCGGCGCCGGATCGCCGTTGAAAATTGCAAACAACAACGAAGCGTCTTTTGGAAGCTCGTACTTGATGCGCGCTCCAACCGCCGACAACGGATAGGCGGGCCCGCCGCCCGGCAAATTCACTGCGCCGATCGTCGGCCAATCGCTTTGCAGGAATATCTGACTGAGATCGCTGTAGAAAAATTCGGCGTCGGCGGCAAGCTGTCCAAATCTGATGCTCACCGGCCCAATCCAGCGTTCGAGCCACAGTTCCGAAAGGCGTATGGTTGGTGTCGCTTCGATCGCAGCGATCGTGTTCATGCCGCCGACGTAATCGCGGCGGATACGGCCATCGTTATAAATCCCGAAGGCATTGGTGTAGAACGTCCAGTCTTTCCAGCCAGCGAGCTTCCCGAGATCGACATACAACTGCCCTTCGAGCTTGCCCTGCTCGATCGTGCCCCGCCGGATGCCACCGGACAGATTGCTAAGTATATCGTTGGTATAGATCAGACTGTACGTAATGCCGTGGTCGTACAACCACTTCCGGTTGCCGGAGGCATCGCCGTTCTGCGGAAGGCTTGTGGCGATTGAGGGCTCAGTGATGCCCATATCGCTCGGCGTTTGTTGGCTACTCGCAGGGGGCGTGCCCGCAACGAGCGCAACGCCAAGCACCGCACAACGAATGGACAGACCAGTAAAATTCATCACGATTGCAATGCCTTTTCGCACCGCACCAATGCGCCTGACTACGCTCGACTGGAAGGGGACTAAACGCTTAGGAGGCCGACCGAAGATCCGTCAAAGGCATTTGGGCTGCCAAGCATAGTTTCTCACGGGCATGTTGCAATTCATAAGAAAAAGTGCCGCAAAAGCAGAATCCAGCGCCTCAAACAACGCGAGCAGCCGTCATCGGGGCAAATGGCTGATCTCCGGCCTTTAACTACGTAAAATGTTTATATCGCGGTAATGCCGCATCATTCATTGAATTCATTATAACGCTGGCACGTATGGGGAGCATTACGAGGACGTTTCTTGGAGCGGCTTGTCGGGACCTTTATGACGCAGTTCAATCTGCGGCCGTACGCAACCACGCGCAATGGCGTGATCGCTGCGGCCTTATTGATCTTTTGTACCTGGCTTGCGGTGGCCGCGACGACCCACGCGCCGGACGCAAGCAGGGCTGCTGCTGAGACGGAATCAAGCCAGGGCCACCGCGAAGGCGCGCTGTATTATCCGACGCCGAAGCAATGGGCATCGCTGACGATTTTGCCCGTCACTGATGTCGTGTTCCGCACCGAGCATTTGACCGAGGGAAAGATCGCCGTCGACGAAGACCGCTCGACGCTTGTGTTCTCGCCGTATTCGGGTCGAGTGATAAAATTGCTTGCCAAGCCCGGCGACACAGTGAAGGCCGGCCAACCGCTTTTCACGGTTGAGGCACCGGACATGGTCCAGACGCAGAATGATTTTATCACTGCGATCTCCAACTTGAACAAGGCCAAGTCAGCGCTCGAGCTCGCCAAGATCGTCGAACAACAAAACAAGACGCTTTATGACTCGCGAGCCGGTCCTCTGCGCGATCTTCAAACCGCGCAAGCGACTACTCGCGCGGCTGAAAACGATGTGCGCTCGGCTCAAACTTCACTCGAAGTGACACGCAACCGCTTGCGCATCCTCGGCATGACGGATGAAGAGATCGCCAAATTCGGTGACACTGGCGCCGTCAGTCCGCAGATGACGATCTATTCACCCATCGGCGGCACCGTGATTCAGCGCAAGGTCGGCCCCGGGCAATATGTCAACACCTCGTCCCAGAACACCAGCGCAAGCGACCCGACTTTCATCATCGGCGATCTGTCTACTGTATGGTTGGTCGCATATGTGCGTGAATCTGACGCGCCGAGCGTCCATGTCGGACAGGCTGTCCATTTTACCGTTCTCGCGTATCCAAACCGCGTATTCCCGGCAAACATTTCCTTTGTTGCGACGTCGCTCGATACCGGAACCCGCCGCCTTCTGGTCCGGGCAACAATTGACAATTCGCGGCAGTTGCTTCGGCCAGAGATGTTCGCAAGCGTGACGATTCTCACCGGCGAAGGAGATAACTCCCTCGCGGTGCCACAAGACGCGATCATCTATGACGGCAAAACCGCGCATGTTTGGGTCGCGCGTGACGACAAATCGGTCGAGCGGCGCAATATAAAGACCGGACTGTCAAACGGGCAGATGATCCAGGTCCTCGAGGGTTTACGGCCTGGCGAAACCGTCGTGAGCAAAGGCAGCTTGTTCGTCGATCGCGCCGCGGCGGGAAGCTGAAGCATCTATGTTGCGTAGTCTGATGTCGTTCTGTCTTTCGCGGCGGCCGCTCGCGCTTGTCGCGTTTGCGGCATTTATCGCCGTCGGCGTTGCTGCCTTTACTGTACTCAATGTCGAGGCCTATCCGGACCCCGCGCCGCCAATTATCGAAATCATCGCGCAGTATCCGGGCCAGTCGCCCGAGGAAGTCGAACGCTATGTTACCATTCCGCTGGAGATCGCAGTCGCCAGCACGCCCGGCCTTACCTACATCCGTTCGAACACGGTATTCGCACTCGGCTTCGTTCGCCTGCAATTTGAATACGGCCGCGACTACAATTTTGTGCGCCAGCAGGTCACCAACCGCCTGAAGGACGCGACCCTGCCCAGTACGGTAACGCCGGTGATTTCTCCAGCCGGTGGCATCAGCGAAATCCTGCGTTACCAGCTCAAAGGTCCGCCGGGCATGGACCTGATCCAGCTCAAAACAATCCAGGATTGGGTGGTTGAGCGCAAATTGCGCATCGTCCCCGGCGTCGCCGATATTTCGCCGCTCGGCGGCAAAACAAAGGAATACCAGGCCGAAATCGACCTCGATCGAATGCGGGCCTACGGGCTGACATTGCCGCAGATTATCAATGCGATTTCGACCAGCAACGCCAACGTTGGCGGGCGCACCATTGCCGTGGGCGAGCAATCCGTTAACGTTCGCGGCGTCGGCGCGCTCGGCTCGATCAGCGATATCAACAATATCGTAGTGAGCCAGCAGGGCGGATTGCCTGTCGTGCTGTCTGATATCGCGCACAATCAGATTGGCTTTACGCCGCGCCTGGGCATTGCCGGTCGCGACAACCAGGACGACATCCTGTTCGGCATCGTACTGATGCAGAAACTCGAGCGCACCATGGACGTGGTGACCCGGGTGCGGACGGCCATCGAGCGCATCAATACCGACGGCAGCCTGCCACCCGGCGTGAAAATCGAGCCGTACTACGATCGTGGCGACCTGGTCGCGATTACCGTGCGAACGGTGATGCATAATATGTTGTTTGGCATTGCCCTGATCTTTCTCATTCAGTGGGCATTTCTCGGCAATCTGCGTTGCGCGTTGATCGTCTCGGCGACCATTCCGGTGGCGCTGTTCCTCGCGGTTATCATTACGGTTTTGCGGGGGGACTCGGCCAATCTCTTGTCGGTCGGTGCGATCGACCTCGGAATCATCGTCGACGGCACCGTCATCATGGTGGAAAACATCTTCCGCCATCTCGCGCATCACACCGTACGTGACGCAAGCCGTAGCGACCGGCTGCATCGAATCCTCACAGCCGCCGTTGAGGTAGACAAACCTATCTTCTTTTCCGTCGTCATCACTATCGCCGCGTTCATTCCGCTTTTCACCATGCAAGGCGTCGAAGGCCAGATTTTCGGGCCGATGTCGCGGACTTACGCCTACGCTTTGCTCGGTGCGGTGATCGCGACCTTCACGGTAACCCCCGTGATGTCGTCGTTGTTGTTGCCCGAACGAGTTACCGAGGTTGAAACGGTTATCGTTCGTGGCATCCGCAGCATTTACGAGCCGGTCCTCATTCTTGCAGTAAAAAATGCACGCATCGCGGCGATGATAGCCGCCGCGTTCCTGGTGGTCTGTGGCGGCCTCGGCATGCGGCTCGGCACCGAATTTCTGCCCAAGCTGGAAGAGGGTAACCTCTGGATTCGCGCTTTGCTTCCGCCGACGATCACCCTTGACGCCGGCCGGGACACCGTGGACAGGATCCGCAGCGTGATCGCCAGCTATCCTCCTGTACGTACTGTCGTCTCCGAACAAGGCCGTGGCGAAGATGCCACTGATCCGGATGGATCATTCGTCGCCGAATTTTTCGTACCCCTTAAGCCGCTTGAGGAATGGCCCAATGGCCTCACCAAAGCAAAGCTTGTAAGGGAAATGGCGAAGCGGCTGGAAAGCGAATTTATCGGCATCGATTTCAACTTCTCGCAATACATCCAGGACAACATTGAAGAGGCCGTATCCGGTGTGAAGGGTGAGAATTCGGTCAAGATCTTCGGCCGCGATCTGACTGAGCTCGAGCGTCTGTCGAAGCTGGTCCAGGACGAACTGTCGAAAGTGCCAGGCGTCGCCGACGCGGGCGCGTTCAATCTGCTCGGCCAGCCTAACCTGGTCATCCAGGTCGACCGCGCCAAGGCAGCCCGATACGGCATCACCGTCAGCGATATGAACACCGTTGTTCAGGCGGCTATTGGCGGACAGGAAGTGACCCGCGTTTACGACGGCGAGATGAATTTCCCGCTGACGGTTAGGCTGGCGCCGCAGTATCGCGACAATATCGACGCCATCCGCTCAGTCCCTGTCGCGCTGCCAAATTCCGATCCGAAATCACCGACCGCCTACATTGCGCTTGGAGATGTCGCTGAAGTGCGGCTGGAGACCGGCGCGGCGTATATCTACCGGCAAAACACCGAACGTTTCGTCCCGATTAAATACAGCGTACGCGGCCGCGATCTCGGATCGACGGTCGGCGATGCGCAGCGGCGCATCGCCAAAAATGTGGAACTGAAAGAAGGCTATCGCATGGAATGGTCGGGCGAATTCGGCGCCCTGGTCGAAGCCAAAAAGCGGCTCGCGGTCATTATTCCCCTCAGCCTTCTGCTGATCATGATGCTGCTTTACAGCCTGTTCAATTCCGTGCGCGATAGTTTGCTGGCCTTGTCCGGCATTCCATTTGCCGCCTGCGGCGGAATTCTCGGGTTATATTTCTTCGGCCTGAATGCCAGTGTGTCGGCTGCAGTCGGATTTATTTCCCTGTTCGGCGTGTCTGCAATGGACGGCATTTTGCTCGTCTCTTACATCCGGCGCCGGTTGGATGAAGGGTTTGGTAAGGACGAATCTATCATTGGTGCCGCGAAAGCGCGGATGCGCCAGATCTTCATGACCGGCCTTTCCGCGTGCATCGGCCTGGTGCCGGCCGCAATCTCCACCGGCATCGGCTCACAGGTTCAGCAACCGCTTGCCTGCGTGATCGTTGGCGGCATGCTGCTCTCGCCGATTTGCAGCCTTCTTGTCATTCCGACATTGGCGCGGCTGGCGATGCCCACGGTGCGGCGAACCGCGCCAGCACGCCGCAATCAGGCGCCGGAGGCCGGCCCCGCGGAATAGAAGGCCAGCGGATCAGCTTGTCCGTTTTGCAGGCTGGACCAATCCACCGATTCGGCCGATGAATTTGACGATCGGCGACCAGAACAGCAGCAGAATGGCGAGCGTGGTTATGGAGCCGACCAGTGGATTCGCCCAAAACACCCGCAGGTCGCCGCCGGATCCGATCATCGCCAGGCGGAAGGCGTCTTCTGCCCGGCTGCCCAGCACCAGCGCAAGCGTGAACGGCGCCAGTGGAATTCCAATCTTCTTGAAGACATAGCCGACGATGCCGAATAGCAACATCAACCAGATGTCAAACATTGCATTCTGGATGGCGTAAGCGCCGATCGCGCAGGACACCACGATCATCGGCGCAATGGCAGCGAACGGCACGCGCAGAACCGCGGCAAAAACGGGCACAGTGGTAAGGACCATCACCAAACCCACGATATTGCCGAGATACATCGAGGCGATAAGACCCCAGACGAAGTCCTTGTGTTCGACAAACAGCAGCGGGCCCGGATTGAGGCCCCACACCATCAGTCCGCCGAGCAGGATGGCGGCCGTACCGGAACCCGGAATTCCCAATGCCAGCATCGGGAGCAACGCGGCCGTGCCGGATGCATGCGCCGCAGTTTCCGGAGCAAACACGCCTTCAATGCGGCCCTTACCAAAGCTATCGGAATCCTTGGCGAAACGCTTGGCAAGATTGTAGCCCATGAACGACGCGGCAATTGCGCCGCCCGGTGTGATACCGAGCCAGGCACCGATCACCGACGAGCGGAGCAGGGTCACCCAGTAGCGTGGCAAATCCTTCCACACGCTCAAGAGCACGCGTAGGCTGATCCGCGCCGCATGACCGCGCAGCGCGAGTCTCTCTTCCATGGTGAGCAGGATTTCGCTGATGCCGAACAGGCCGATCACCGCCACCAGAAAGTTGATACCACGCAAGAGGTCGCTAAATCCGAAAGTCATGCGCAATTGCCCGGACACGGTGTCCATGCCAACGCCGGCGAGCAACAGACCGAGAGCCATTGAGATGATCGTCTTATGCTTCGCTTCTCGGCCCAGCCCGACGAATGAGCAAAAGGTCAACAGGTAGACGGCAAAGAATTCGGGTGGACCGAATCGGAGGGCAAATGAGGCAATGCCGGGCGCCAGGAAGGTAATGAGCAAAACGGCGAACAGTGAACCAATGAAGGACGAGGTAAACGCGGCGGTGAGCGCTTCCGCCGCCTTGCCTTGCTGCGCCATCGGGTAACCGTCGAACGTCGTCGCTACCGACCAGGCTTCGCCGGGAATATTGAAAAGGATGGAGGTAATGGCACCGCCGAACAGCGCGCCCCAATAGATACAGGACAGCATGACGATGGCCGAGGTCGGGTCCATCGTGAATGTCAACGGCAGCAAGATCGCGACGCCGTTCGGTCCGCCGAGTCCCGGCAGCACGCCAACGAAGATGCCCAGCACCAACCCGACCATCATCAATGAGAGCGTCTTCCAGGTCAGCAGGACGGCGAAGCCCTGAAGGAGCAGCGTGAAGGCTTCCATCGGACCTAGTATCCAAACAGGGCTTCGAGCGGCCCCTTGGGCATGATGACGTCGAATGCGATGTCAAAGGTGATGAACATGGCGAGCGAGAAAACCAGGGCCGTCAGCAGCGACTTCCACGGTGCGATACGCCCCACGAACCACATAAAGCCCGCGATCAGCAGGAAGCTCGCCACATAGAGCCCGAGCCACTGTGTCAGCAGGCAGAACAGAAACGTTGGAACAAACACCTGCATCACGCGCCGAAGCTGATCGCGCGTGACGAACGTCTTACCTTCGTCCATCCGGCTCAGGAAAATCGAAACCAGCCCATAAACACTGGCCGCGGCCAGAATGACTGACAAATAAAACGGAAAATAGCCGGCCTGCGGACCTTCCGCTTCCCAACCCATTCCGGTGCGCCAGTTGTCGAAGCCGAGCAACGCGGCGAGGGCTGTCAACAAGACGTAGACGATCGTTTCCGCGGTCCGCGTTGAAGTAACCGCCGGCGATTCTTCAGCCGGCGCATCAGGGTCTTCGACGACGATTTCAGTATCCGGTTCTGACACTCAGCCCTCGATCGCTTGTCATGCCTTCAAACAACCTTGCCCGCCATCATCCGCAAAAGCGGATGATCCAGTAACTCCGGATGCCCCGCTTTCGCGGGGCATGCGGATTTGAGGTATGCTCACTTCGCGACGAAGCCGGCTTCTTCCATGAGGCTCGAGTTCAACTTGTCGTCTTCCTCGAGAAATTTGATCATGTCCTTGCCGGTCAGAAAGATCGGCTTGAGCGCCTGCTTTTCCATGTAGTCTTTGTATTCCGGCGTCTCCGACACTTTCTTGAACAGATCGACAAAGAACGCCGTCTGCTCGGGCGTGACCTTGCCTGGCAGGAACATGGCGCGCAGCATCAGGTACTGCACGTCGAGCCCTTCCTCCTTGCAGGTCGGGATGTCGCTCCACGCCTGGGTGTCCGTCACCTTCGCCTTGTACGAGATCCGTTCCTTGTCGAATACGCACAGGGCACGCACCTGGCCCGCGCGCCACACTTCAAGATTTTCCGACGGGTTGTTGACGTTTGACGCGGTGTGATTGCCAACCAGCTGGGTCGCCGCCTCGCCGCCCGACTTGTAGGGCAGGTAGGCGAACTTCGCGCCTGTCTTTTTTTCCATGAACACTGTCAGGATGTGGTCTTCGCGTTTGGAGCCGGTGCCGCCCATCTTGAATGGCTGCGGGGCGGCTTTTGCCGCGTCGACAAACTCTTTCACGCTTTTGTAGGGCAGCGTGGTGTTGTCCCACAGCACGAACTGATCCATCGCGATCACAGACACTGGCGTCAGCTCGCGCCAGTTAAATGGAATCTTCGCGGATAGCGGCAACATATAAATCAGCGAATAGGCGATCAGCACTTTGTTCGGATCGCCATCGCTCGATTTCATGTACATCAGGGCTTCGGCGCCGGACGCACCGCCCTTGAGTGACACGACCATCGGTTGCTTCATCAAATTGTGTTTCTGGATGGCGGCCTGGATCATGCGCGCCATTTGATCGGACGCGCCACCAGCGCCCGCAGCCACCACGATTTCGACGGGCTTGGTCGGCTCCCAAGCAATGGCCGGTGCGGTCCCCCCCGCAATAGCCGCAAGCGCTGTGCCGGCAATAAAGAAGCGTTTCATGGTCTCCTCCCTTCGTTGGACACAGCGGTTCCATCCTCGTGGAACGTGCCGTCCTTGTTATTTGGCGCCATTGTGCGGGTATTGGGCCGAAGTTCAAGCCGCAGTCGGGCTAATTGCTGCGATGCTCCCGGCGCACGATATCTGCACCCTGCACCATCGCCTGCATTTTACCGAATGCCACCTCTCGCGGCAGATATTTCATGCCGCAATCGGGCGCAATCACAATCCGTTTGGCGGGAGCGTATGGCAGCGCTTTACGGATGCGGGCGGCGACGATATCCGGTGTCTCCACGCTCATGTCGGAAAGATCGATCACACCGAGAATGATCGTCTTCGATGGCAGCTTTCCGAGAACCTCAAGATCAAGCTTTGGCTGGGCCGCCTCGATTGAGATCTGCGCGGCTTTCGAAGCTTCCAATTCGGCCAGAAACGAATAGCCAGTCGGCTTGTCATGGACGACCGCGGCATAGCCGAAGCACAAATGCACCGCGACCGTTCCGCTGACGCCGTCGAGTGCACGATCAAGGGCCTTCAAACCATATTCGCGCGCCTTCTCGGGATGTTGCTGCATCCACGGTTCATCGATTTGCACAATGTCAGCGCCGGCTGCAAACAGGTCCTTGATCTCTTCGTTTACTGCAGCCGCATAGTCGAGCGCCATGGACTCATCGGTTTTGTAGAATTCGTTCTGCGCCTGTTTCGACATTGTAAACGGGCCGGGCACCGTTATTTTAACGGTCTTCTTTGTATTCGCGCGCAGGAATTGCAGGTCGCGCAGCTCGACCGGAAATTTCCGGAGAATTTTGCCGGTGACACGCGGAACGGGAATTGGCTTGCCGCTGCGATTGAGCGTCGAACCGGGATTTTCCGTATCAATACCCTCGAGCGCCGTGGCAAAACGGTTCGAGTAGCTCTCTCGCCGCTGTTCGCCATCGCTGATGATATCGAGGCCGGCGCGCTCTTGATCCTGAATGGCAAGGAGCGTCGCCTCATCCTGTTTGGCTTCCAGCGCTTTCGGGTCGACCAGCCAGAGATCGTCCATCCGAACGCGCGGCACCATCTTCGACAGCCGCGCGCGGTCAATCAGCCAATCCGGCTGCGGATAGGAGCCGACGAGCGACGTCGGAAAGAGCTCGCCCGACATGGGACTAACCTCTCGACCGTCAATGTTATCGTACCGCTTCGAGACTCATTTTAAGCACTCGCGCAACGTGGGCGGCTTCCCGTTCGCTTCCGTCGTAAATTTGGTGCCGGCACGACGTGCCATCCGCCACGATCAGCGCGTCGGGATCGGCCCTGCGCACGGCGGGCAGCAGTGACAGCTCGCCCATCTTGCGCGAAACGTCGATGGTCGCGGCGTTGTAGCCAAAGCTTCCGGCCATGCCGCAACAACTCGACTCGATCGTCTCGACCGAAAGCTGCGGAATTAGCCGGAGCGTGCTTTCGACCGCGCCCATGGCGTCGAATGCCTTCTGGTGACAATGGCCATGCAGCAGCACCTTTTTTGGTAATGGACCGAGTGGCAAATTCAGATCGCCCCGCTTGTGTTCTCGCGCAATGAATTCCTCGAACAGGAGCGCGTTCGCAGCCAAAGCGTCCACCGCCTCTCCCTTGAAAAGAGCCGGCAGTTCGTCGCGGAAGGTCAAGAGGCAGCTCGGTTCAAGGCCAACGACCGGCAGCCCGCGGGCGACATAGGGTGCGAGTGCATCCAATGTGCGCTGCATCTCGTGCCGCGCTTCATCGACCAGACCGACAGCGAGGAAAGTGCGTCCGCAGCACAGCGGCCGACCGTTTGGTTCTGTCGGCAGCGGCGCATAGACGCGATAGCCACCGGCTACGAGCACGCTCGATGCGTCATCCAGGTTTTCGCGTTCGAAATAGCGGTTGAATGTGTCGGCGAACAGCACCACTTCCCGCGCCGCCGCGTTCTGCTCTGCCGTCGTGTAGCGCCAGTCGGACCGGTCGCGGTAGGTGTCCGTGCGCCATTTCGGCAGGCTGCGGCGAGAGGAAAATCCGGCAACCAGCTGCGAGGCTTTGCGCAGGATGGTGCTGCGGTCCCGCAAGTTTAACAGCCGATGCCAACGAGCAGCGTGGGGCGCGTAGTGGGGCAGAAACCCCACAAGCTTGTCGTGCAACGAGAGTTCATACTTTGCCGCCCGCGCGGCCTGCACTTCGATCTTCATGCGCGCCATGTCGACGCTGGTCGGGCATTCGCGGCGGCAGGCCTTGCAGGAAACGCAAAGCTTCATTGTTTCGGCCATGTCATCCGAGACGAAAGCAGCTGCTCCCAATTGTCCGGTAATCGCGAGTCGGAGCGTATTGGCGCGGCCGCGCGTGACATCGCGCTCGTCACGCGTCACCCGATAGCTCGGACACATCACGCCGCCCGTCAACTTGCGGCAGGCGCCGTTGTTGTTGCACATCTCGACAGCGCCCTGAAAACCTCCGCCAGCTCCCGGATAGGCCGACCAATCGAGCCGCATCTTGATCGGCTCGCTGTGGTAATCGGGCGCATATCGGAACAGGCTGCGGTCATCGAATTTGGGCGGCCGCACCACTTTGCCCGGATTGTAAAAGCCGTTGGGATCGAATCTGTCCTTTACTTCCTCAAAGGCCCGCGCAAGGCGTGCGCCAAACATCGGTTCGTTAAACTCCGAACGCACGAGTCCGTCGCCATGCTCGCCGGAATGCGAACCCTTATATTCTCGCACCATGGCGAAAGCCTCTTCGGCGATCTCGCGCATGGCATATACGTCTTTCTCTTGCCGCAGATTCAGGACCGGGCGCACATGCAGGCAACCGGAGCCCGCATGCGCATACCATGTACCGCGTGTGCCGTGCTTTTCGAAAATCGCCGTAAGACGCGAGGTGTACTCAGCCAGATGCTCGAGCGGCACAGCGCAATCCTCGACGAAGGAGACCGGTTTGCCCTCCTCCTTCATCGACATCATGATGTTAAGACCACTCGTGCGCACATCCGTAATTGCGGCCTGAAGATCGGGATTGAGCACTTCGACTACACCGCCCCACTTCGCGCCGCTCTTTTCCCAGGCAAAACCGAGATCGCCCATCAGTTCCTTCAGCTGCTGGAGCATGCGCAGATTGATCTCATGGTCATCCTCGCCGAATTCGACCAGCAGGATGGCTTCCGGCATTTCGCGCACGAACTTTTCGAGTGTCGGCCGGAAGATCGGAATCTGCCGGGCCAGCTCGATCATGGTGCGGTCGATAAGCTCGACCGCGATCGGCCTCAGCCGAACGATATGTTGAGCCGAGTTCATTGCCTCACGGAAGCTTCCAAAATGACAAGCGCCAACTGCGCGACGGCCAAGCAATGGCGAAAGCCTCAGTTCAATGCGTGTGGAAAAGGCGAGTGTTCCCTCGCCGCCGACCAGCACATGCGCAAGATTGATGTCGTTTCTGCCCGGAACCAGCGCGTCGAGATTGTAACCGCCGACGCGCCGTTGAACTGTCGGAAAACGCGCGGCAATCTCCTGCGCCTCGCGCGCGCCAATGGCGAGCAGATCTTTCGCGAGGGGCCGCAACGGCGCCGGCACATCCTTGAGATTGCCCCCGATACTGCCGAAATGCGCCAACGTGCCGTCCGCCAGCAGCGCCTCAATTGCGATTACGTTGTCGCGCATGGTGCCATAGCGCATCGAGCGGCCACCGCAGGAATTGTTGCCGGCCATGCCACCGATGGTCGCGCGCGAGGATGTCGAGATGTCGACCGGAAACCACAACCCGTGCGGCTTGAGCTGGCGGTTAAGATCGTCGAGGACGATGCCGGGTTCGACCGTGCAGCGGGCGCGCTTGACGTCAAGGTCAAGAATGCGTGTCAGATATTTCGAGCAATCGACGACCAGCGATTTGCCGACGGTCTGCCCGGCCTGCGACGTTCCGCCCCCGCGAGCCAGGACGGTGGCGCCTTCGCTGCGCGCAATGGAAATCGCCCGATCGGCTTCTTCAATCGTGCGCGGCGCAACCACGCCTATTGGCATCACTTGGTAGTGGGAGGCATCGGTAGCGTAGCGACCGCGTGTGAACCGGTCGAATTGAACCTCGCCGGTCAATTCCGCCCTCAGCCGCCGCTCCAGACCGGGCATGACTACCGCCACGTTTCTTATCCTTTTTGGGCTGCACTAAGCCTATGCATAAGGTCTAGTTCGCCTTTGCGGAAAACCGCTTGACCGCAATGTTACATTCATAGTTCAACGCCACAAGCGTTGCTCCCCGGCCGGGAACGCGCTCGTGGTGAAGCCACGAAAATCCCTTAAAAGCTGCCGTTCAGGAGCGGACTGCCTATGGCTAAAAATTCCTCGCGTGCGATCGGGCGCCATTTTCTTCACATCCCGGGCCCCTCGCCGCTTCCGGACCGCGTTTTGCGCGCGATGGACACGCCCATCATCGACCACCGCGGACCCGAATTCGCGCGCCTTGCCAAGAAATGTCTCGACGGCATCAAGACGATATTCAAGACGACGAACCCGGTCATCATCTACACCGCGACGGGAACCGGCGCCTGGGAAGCCGCGCTCGTCAACACGCTGTCGCCCGGCGACAAGGTGCTGATGGTGGAGACCGGCCAGTTCGCCACGCTGTGGAAGAAGATGGCCGAGAAGCTCGGCCTCGTTCCCGAATTCATCGCTACCGACTGGCGCATCGGCGCCGACCCGGCTGCGATCGAAGCGCGCCTGCGTGAAGACAAGGGCAAGGAAATCAAGGCGGTCTGCTTCCTGCACAACGAAACTTCGACCGGCTGCCTGTCGCCCGTTGCGGAGATCCGCAAGGCGATCGACAATGCTGGTCATCCGGCGCTGTTGATGGTGGACACTATTTCCTCGCTGGCTTCGGCCGATTATCGGCATGACGAATGGGGCGTCGATGTGTCCGTCGGCGGCGCGCAGAAAGGTCTGATGTTGCCTCCCGGCATGTCGTTCAACGCGGTGAGCGACAAGGCGCTGGCGGCGAACAAAACATCCAAGCTCACCAAATCATTCTGGGCGTGGGATGAGATGATCGCGATGAACAAGATCGGCTTTTTCCCGTACACGCCGGCCACGCAGATGCTGCACGGCCTCGCAACCGGCATTGAAATGCTGCACGAAGAAGGCCTCGAGAACGTTTTCGCGCGGCACGATCGTCTTGCGGAAGCAACACGCCGCGCAATCAAGGCATGGAATCTCGAAATCATCTGCCGCGATCCGAAATATTATTCGCCAACGATCACCGCTGTGCTGCTGCCGGAAGGCTATGACGCCGATGCGTTCCGTGCGCTGGCGCTTGAGCAATTCAACATTTCATATGGTGCAAGCTTCGGCCGATTTGCCGGCAAGATGTTCCGTATTGGTCATCTCGGCGATATCAACGACGCAATGCTGCTGGGTGGACTGGCTGCAACCGAGATGGCGCTTGCGCTGGCCAATATTCCGCACAAGAAGGGTGGCGTGCAGGTAGCAATGGATTATCTCGTCTCGCAACACGGTGCTTCGGCGAAGCAGGCGGCAGAGTAAGATTTTCGGTTGTCGTCCCGGGCGAGCGCTAAGCGCGAGACCCGGGACCCATACTCCGCAGTTCCTCGATAGCATAAGGATTATGGGTCCCCTCTTTCGCGGGGACGACGGGAAGAGCTACGCCGCCCTCACCCAGGCATTCGCCAGCAGCACCTGACCCACAAATGCGGAAATTACTTTAAGCGTTGCCTCGGGCGCCTCGCGCTGTGGCGAATGCCGTGCGCCCGGCAGCAGCGCAACCTCGACCGGGCAGTAGCATTCCTGCTGCGCAACTTCGATTTGCTTGATTGTTCCGTACTGATCGTCTTCGCCCTGCACGATCAGCACCGGCACGCGGATATAGGCGAGAAACTCGGTGATATCCCACTTGCGGAATTCCGGATCGAGCCAGGCATCGCTCCAGCCCTTAAAAGCGTTGTCGACATCCGAGTGCCAGCGCGACAACCGCGGGCGCAGATCGCCGGCTTGGTAAGCCTTTTTCGCCTCGACGATCGCGGCGATCCCCGGATCTTCGGTGAAGAAATGCGGCGCGATCAACACGAGACCGCCAATGCGGTGATCCTGATGGCTGCCGGCGTAGATTGCGGCTATCGATGCACCGTCGCTGTGCCCCACGAGCAATCCGCGTTCGAACCCGATCGCGTCGAGCAGTCGCGGCAGCGTCTCCCGCGCCTCGTCATGCATATATGAAAGCGACCGCGGCAATATTACCGCCGATGATTTGCCGTAACCCGCGCGCGAGTAGACGAACACGCCGGCGCCGGTTGCAGTGGAAAGTTTGTCGGGGAAATCGCCCCACAGGCCGACACAGCCGAGGCCTTCGTGCAGCAGCACCAGCGTTGGCGCCTCGCCGGGCCGAGGGCCGACAAAGCGGTATTCCAACCGCTGCGCACCGATGTCGAGAAAGCCGGAGTTTGGAAGAGACATGGCTAGCTGTCGTCCCGGGCGAGCGAAGCGAGGCCCGGGACCCATACTCCGCACCATATCGAAAGCGCACAGCGTATGGGTCCCCGCTTTCGCGGGGACGACGAGCTGAGAGGCATTATTGCTTCCCTTCCGCCCTTAACTTGAAGCGCTGAATCTTGCCCGTCGCGGTCTTCGGCAGGTCTTTGCGAAACTCGATCCAGCGTGGATATTTGTAAGGTGCAAGCTTCTGCTTGACGTGGTCTTGCAACGCGTGAACCAGCGCATCGCTCGCTTTTTCCGGCGATTTAAGCACCACGAAAGCTTTTGGCTTGATCAGCTTCTGCTCATCGTTCCAGCCCACCACCGCTGCCTCCAGCACGTCGGGATGCGAAGACAGCGCCGCCTCGACCTCGAATGGCGAAACATACATGCCTGAAACCTTGAGCATGTCGTCCTGCCGTCCGCAACAAACATAGTAGCCGTCAGTATCCTCGATATATTTGTCTCCGGAACGGGTCCATTCACCTTGAAAGGTGGCGCGCGATTTCTCGCGGTTGTTCCAGTACATGATCGCGCTGGTCGGCCCACGCACATAGAGCTCGCCCATCTCGCCTTTCTTGACCGGCTGACCGTCGTCGCCAAGAAGCTTGATCTCATAGCCCGGCACGGGCCTGCCGGTTGTGCCGTATTTGGTGGCGCCCGGCGCGTTGGTGAGGTAAATGTGCAACATCTCGGTTGTGCCGAGTCCGTCGGAAATCTCGACGCCATAACGCTCCTTCCAGCGCCGTGCGATTTCTTCCGGCAATGCCTCTCCGGCGGAGATGCAGCGGCGGATTTTCACCTCCGATTTCTGCGGCGCGTTAGGGCTGGCAAGAAATGCAGCGTAGAAGGTCGGCACGGCGAAGAACGTCGTAATCGGATGCTTGCGGAGCAATGCCGCGACGCCGTCCGGGGTTGGCCGTTCCGCGTTGAGCACCGTCGTGGCGCCGACAGTGAGCGGAAACGTCATCGCATTGCCGAGACCATAGGCGAAAAACAGTTTCGCCACCGAATAACAGACATCGCTCTCCTCGAGCCCGGCAACCGGCGTGCCATAGAGGTCGGCCGTGAGTTTAAGGCTCGCATGCACATGCACCGCCCCCTTCGGCTTGCCGGTCGAGCCCGACGTATAAAGCCAGAATGCAATATCGTCGCAGGTCGTCGGCGCCGTATACGGCTCGGGCTCGTCAGCGCCGATGAGATCTTCAAACAAACGGTACCCATGCGGATTGTCACCGGACACGATGACGTGTTCGAGATCCGGATTGTGCTTTATGAGCTTTTCGAACCGAGGAAAAAGCGCTTCCGACACGACGAGGCATTTCGCGCGGCTATCGGCCAGCATGAAACGGTAGTCATCTTCGGTCAGCAGAGTGTTGACCGGCACCGCGATAATTCCGGCCTTTAGGCACCCGAGAAACGCGGTCGGCCAGTCGATGGTGTCGAGCAGCGCGATCAGCACGCGTTCTTCGCGTTTGATGCCAAGGCCGCGCAACGCAGCACCGAAACGCGCCACGCGGTCGGCGAGCTGGCCATAGGTATGCGTACCGCGTGCGTCGATATAGGAGGGCTTGTTGGCTCTGCCCGCCGCAAGATTGCTTTGCAGGACATCGGCGGCGAAATTGTAGTCGCGTGGTATGGTTGCGGCTACCGGCATTTCGGGCAATGTTTGCACCAAGGCGATCGTTCCTCCCGGTTGCATTTATTATTGGACTTCTTCAAGAGCGGCCAAGGGTCTTCACCTGAAACAGGTCGAAGGAAAGTTCGGCGACTTGCCACCACGAATAACTGTCCTGGCGGAAGGCCATGAGGCTGTCGAAAATCTTCTTGAACCTCGGGTTCGCATTCGCCAACTCGGCATAAGTTTCGTTCGCGGCCTTGAATGACGCATCCATGATCTCGGGCGAAAAGGCCCGCAACTGTACACCGGCCGCGATTAGACGTTTCATCGCGGGCGGATTCACAAGGTCGTATTTGGCTGTCACGCGCAAACCCGCCTCGCGCGCCGACGCCGTCACGATGGCCTGGTAGGTCTTGCTCAGACTGTCCCACTTGCCACGATTGATCAGCAGATGACCCGCGGCCCCGCCTTCCCACCATCCCGGGTAATAATAATATTTCGCGATCTTGTGGAAGCCGAGCCTCTCGTCGTCGTACGGGCCTATCCACTCGACGGCATCGATCGTGCCCTTTTCAAGGGCCGCGTAGATATCACCTGGCGCAACCTGTTGCGGCACAACGCCGAGACGCTTGATCACATTGCCGGCGAAGCCGCCGATACGGAATTTCAATCCATTAAGATCGGCGACGGTATTGATCTCCTTCCGGAACCAACCGCCCATCTGCGCGCCAGTATTGCCCATCGGCAATCCGTAACAACCGAAGTCGGCAAACAGAGTGTCGAGCAGTTCCATGCCACCCCCGCGCAGCTGCCACGAGTCCTGTTGACGTGCGTTGAGCCCGAACGGAATTGCGGTCGCCAGGGCAAATGACGGGTCCTTGCCCCAATAATAATAGCCGGCGGTGTTGCCCATCTCGACCGTGCCGTTCTGTACGGCGTCGAGAACCTGCAAGCCGGGCACGATTTCGCCCGCAGCGAAGACCTGGATCTGGAATTTGTTGTCGGTGATTTCGGCGACACGTTTGGAGAAATCCTCGCAGGCGCCGAAAAGCGTGTCGAGCGATTTCGGCCAGCTCGCGGTCAGCCGCCATTTGAGTGCGGGTGTAGTCTGGGCGATCGCGGGTGCAGCAATCGCCGAAGCGGCAAGACCGGCGCCGGCGGCACGCAGAAAATCACGGCGTTTCATGGCTCCCTCCTTGCTACATTCTCTTAGGGATTTGCCGTCGCTTCCGACGTGCGAGGCTGTTAGACAAATGGGTTTATGCCCCGTGCTTTTCTGCCAATGTGCGAATTATGCGGGTCATGAGCCGCCGCCGCAATGTGATTATATATTTCCCTCCACCAGCGGTAGTTTTGGCGCTGCTTCTCGCCGCGATTGCTGTATCCCGGGAAAATTGTCGCTAAGGTGCGCCCTCTTTGACGACGCAGTTACGTATGGGAGTTTTCGATGATCTTCAGCCGGGACCGCATTCTCACCACCCATGTTGGAAGCCTGCCGCGCAACGAAAAATTGTCCGATCTGCTGATGGCCCAGGAAGAAGGCAAATCCTACGACCCGACCGAAATGGCGTCGGAGATGGATAAAGCGGTGCGCCATGTGGTTGCCAAACAGATGGAAGCCGGCATCGATATCGGCAATGACGGGGAGCAGCGCCGCATCAGTTTCCAGACCTACGTCCCGCAGCGCATGACAGGCTTCGGCGGCGTGTCGAAGCGCCGACGCGGTCGCGAGTTCGAGGAATTCCCCGAGCTGCTGGCCTATCTGATGCGCCGTTTCCCAAACCCTGCGAAAAGCCAGCAAGGCGCGCCGGAGGCCCAGGCCGACATCAAATACAAGGATCTCAAGCCCATCACCGAGGAAACAGCGGGCTTCAACAAGATCGCCGACGAGCTTGGGGCTTTTTCCGAGCGATTCATGACCGCGCCATCGCCCGGCATCATTTCGACCACCATGCTCAACGCCTACTACAAGACGCATGACGACTATCTCGATGCGATCGCGCGCGAAATGAAAAATGAATACCAGACGATCCATAAAGCCGGGCTGATTTTGCAAATCGACGCACCCGATCTCGCCATGGACCGCACCATGATGTACCGCGATCTCGACGACGCTGGTTTCGTCAAACGCTGCGAGCGGCACGTCCAGGCGATCAATGATGGCATCTCCGGCATTCCGCGCGATCGTGTGCGGCTGCATATTTGCTATGGAAATTGGGAAGGCCCGCACATCCACGATGTTCCGCTCGCGAAGATCCTGCCGGCGCTTTATCAAGCCAAAGTTGGTGCGCTATCGATCGAATTCTCCAATCCACGTCACGCGCACGAATATGATGCTCTCAAGAAGCACCCATTGCCGAAGGACATGCTCCTGATCCCGGGTGTCGTGGAAACCACCAGCAATTTCGTCGAGCATTCCGAAGTGGTGGCGCGCCGTATCGAAGAAGCGGTGCGCGCGGTCGGCGAACGCGAGCGGGTCATTGCATCGACCGATTGCGGATTCGGTACCTTCACCAAGCGCGAATGGGTCATCGAACCGGTGGTGTGGCTCAAGCTCGCCGCTATCCGTCAGGGCGCGGATATCGCATCAGCGAGACTGTGGGGCAAGAAGGTGGCGTAAGGCGCAGCCGTTTGCCGCCTGGCCGTCTCTAACTTATTGAGCTCTTGCCTGACGCAGGGGAAGGACGTCCGCCGCGGGTCCATCCTCAAAAGCGAGCTTCACGATTTCGCAACGAAGGCCGGGATTTGTGCTGGCACAGTCGAGCGCGCCGGCAATCATAAAGACTGGAAACAAAACAAAGAGCGCGGTGGCGAAAATGACGCCAATCAACTGGTCAGATACTACCCAACGGCGACGCATACTGGCCCCCACGACCAAGCGGGTAACTTATATCAGGTCAGGTCACACGCATAGTTGGGCCGGCGCTTCTATGATTTTGGCTTGGTATCGCCACTCTCTTCGGGCGGTATCTCGAACTCGATAACGAGTTTGGTATTGCGTTCCGCCTGCTCGGCAAGACGCAAAAAGGCCGCCGCAAGGTTTTCGAGCTCGGCCCGGATCTCTGGATGGGTTTCCCCTTCCGCCCGAGCCAGCAACTCAAGCGCCCGTCCCCGATATTTATCCCCCGCAACCATGGGCAATCCGCCGATGTGTTTTTTACACAGCACGTCTGGGTGCAATGCGGCGTGATGAAATTCGTTCCCTCATTAAAAGATAGTATCTTTACTATTTTAAACAGGAACCTCATACTAGGCGCCTCTCAATAAGGCACGGGACATGCCCCGGACGGCATTGCGGCAGCCGGTGACGATGAGCGGTGAACTCACCGCCCGGATCATGTTTGCCGGCCGGTCCTCCTCGCTCTCTGCACGGATCGTCGCCTGGGTGCGCGATGCGCTTTTTGCCAAGAAGCTCAAGCCCGGCGATTTCCTCGGCACCGAAAAGGATCTTGCCGCCCGCTTCGACGCCAGCCGGATCGTCGCGCGCGACGCGCTGCGCACGCTGGAGGCGCTCGGAATCGTCGAAATCCGCATGGGCAAAGGCGGCGGCGCCCGCATCGCACAGGGCAATCCGCGTCTGTTTGCCGAAGCGCTCGCCGTGCAGCTTGATCTGACAGGCGTATCCGCGGCTGAAATCATGGACGCCCAGCGTGCAATCGAGACGCTCGGCGCTGAACTCGCCGCGGAGAACGCCACGGCTGCCGATACCGCCAAGTTACGGCGCCTGTTACGCGAGGCGACCGAGGCAATCGACGATCTCGATACCTTCACCCGGCTGTCGCGCGACTTTCATCTCGCCGTTGCCGAGGCCTCGCACAATCGGGTGCTCGTGGTGCAGCTTATATCGCTCGAACACGTGTCCTGGCCGCGCCGTAACGTCACCGCCACACCCAAGCTTGCCACGCACATTCTGGAAATTCATACAAAACTCGCCGATCTGATCGAGATGCGCGACGCCGCCGGTGCGCGCGCACTCATGGATGACCACGTCAAGATGATCCGCGCCCGGCGTGTCGCCGAACGGGACCGCGACCAGCCGCATTCCTGTTGCTAGTGTCTCCGAGGGAGGATGAAACCATGGCGAAATTCCTGATCGAACCGCACTTCCGCCTGCAAGAATGGGTAGCCGAGGAAAAGGATTACTTCCGCAAGGAAGGCCTTGAATATGAATTTCGCGAGCTGATGCGCGCGACCGACGGGAAAATCCACGACAAGGGCGATAAAGTCGGCGCCTATCAGTCATTCGAGGAAGGCCGTAAATCAAACGTGAGTTGCGCCTGCCACTGGACCGTCAACGTCGCGGCCTCCAACGGCCACGGCAAGATGTACACCGACGTCTATTCCGTGGCGCCGGCCGGCGTCTTCGTCGCCGCCGATTCGAAGATAAAAGACCCTGCCGATCTCGCCGGCGTGCCGGTCTCGGTCGGGTATCAATCCGGCAGCCACTATTCGACGGTGCAGGCGCTCGAGCAGTATCTCAAGCCAGAGCAGATAAACCTTGTCTATTCCGACGGCATGTTGTTCGCACGCATGGAAAGACTATTCGAGGGTAAGGCCCCGGCAGTCCACCTTTTCGGCGGTCCTTATTATTTCGCAGAGCAGCTCGGTTTCCGGAAGGTGATCGACGCCACTTTCATGATCGGCACTATGATCCATGGCGATCCCGATCCGGATGACCTGCGCAAATTCTTCCGTGCACTGCGCAAGGCACAGCGGGATATCGACCTGCGGCCGGAGCTTTACACTCATTATTACAAGAAGGAATTTCCCGATCGCTTCCACGCCAAAATGGACACGCGGCGGTGGGGCCCGGGCGAACGGCTGGTGTTCGAGCCTTACACCAAGGAAGTGTATGAGGAATCGTTCGAGTGGATTGCTGCCCACGGCATCTTCCCGGAAGGAAAGATGGGCACCGGCCGGTACGAGCGGGCGACCCTTTCGCTGTCATAACGATTACCGTTTGTGCACTAATAGTTAGGCGTCCAACGATTTGCGCCGCGAACCAGGTCCGCGGCGCTTTTCTTTGCGCGAAAGCTCAGGCATTCTGACAACAACAATAGAAGCTGGATTTTCAGGGGAGGACCACAATGAAACGCTCGCTATTCGCCGGCGCCGCACTATTGGCGGCCGTTGTTTTGTCGGCTGGAGCCAATGCCCAAGAAACCATCAAGATCGGCGTCGTCAACTCGTACTCTGGACAATTCGCCGATACCGGCGCTCAGATCGACAATGGCATCAAGCTCTATATGAAGCAGCACGGCGACACCGTCGCCGGCAAGAAGATCGAGATCATTCGCAAGGACACCGGCGGCCCAAATCCGGACGTCGCCAAGCGGCTGGCCCAGGAATTAATTGTGCGCGACAAGGCGGACATCCTCGCCGGCTTTACGCTTACGCCGGAAGCACTTGGTGCGTCCGGTGTCGCCACCGAAGCCAAGAAATTCATGGTGGTCATGAATGCGGCAACATCAGTCATCACGGAAAAATCGCCCTACATTGTCCGCGTGTCGCTCACGCTACCGCAGATCGGTGAGACACTTGGAACTTGGGCCGCTACCAAGGGCAAGGTCAAGAAGGCCTACACTATGGTGACTGACTACGGGCCGGGTATCGATGCCGAAACGGCCTTCCAGAAAGCCTTCAAGGCGGCCGGCGGCGAGATCGTCGGCTCGGTGCGCATGCCGATCGCCAATCCAGACTTCTCGGCTTTCGTTCAGCGTGCCAAGGACCTCAATCCGGAATCGATTTTTGTTTTCGTGCCGGGTGGCGCCCAACCTGGAGCAATTGGTAAGGCCTTTGCGGAACGCCAAATCGATCCCAAGAAAATCAAGATCCTGAGCACCGGCGAGCCGGTCGACGAGACAGCGATCAAGAGCCTGGGCGATCTCGCACTCGGCCGCATCAGCGCCTGGCACTACGACTACAATCACAAGTCCAAGATGAACGCCGACTTCGTGAAAGCCTTCAATGCCGAGTTCAAGCGCAATCCGGATTTCTTCGCGGTCGGCGGCTATGATGGCATGCACCTCATTTACGAGGCACTGAAAAAGACCGGCGGCAAAACCGACGGCGATGCCTTGATCGCGGCGGCCAAGGGCATGAAGTGGGAAAGCCCGCGCGGACCGATCTCAATCGATCCGGCAACCCGCGATGTCGTGCAAAACGTCTATATCCGTAAGGTGGAAAAAGTAGGCAACAACATCGTCAACGTCGATATCGACACAGTGGCGAATGTGAAAGACCCGACGCACAAATAGTCTGCCGCCCTTTAGTATTGCGTGTCCCGGGCGCCGCGCAGCACGCAGTGATGCGCGGCGGACCCGGGACCGTTTCAAATTCAGAGCCTGATACGGCCCCGGATCAGCAGCGCATCATTTCGCTCCGCTCATGCTGCGCTGCATCCGGGGGCACGGCCGCCTTTGCGGGGACAGGCTCCGGTGCGAATCCAGTGATATGATCGGCAACACGACTGCAACCACGGCATCAGCACCATAATGCTTTCCCCAATCTTCGGTGTCCTGTTCGACGGCATTGCCTACGGCATGTTGCTGTTCGTGCTGTCCGTCGGCCTGTCAGTGACGCTGGGGCTGATGAATTTCGTCAACCTCGCTCATTGCGCTTTTGCCATGCTCGGCGGGTACGTCACTATTACGCTGGTGAATGAATTCAACTGGCCTTTCCTGGCAACGTTGCCGGTGGCTTTCGCAACGGCAGCGGTCGTAAGCATCGCGCTCGAACGAACACTCTACCGGCGACTCTACCGCGCAACCGATCTCGACCAGGTCCTGCTCACGATCGGCCTTGCATTTATTTCCGTGTCGATCGCGGCTTACATCTTCGGAACGATCCAACAACCGGTCGAAACGCCTGAAGTGCTTCGCGGCTCGGTTGGATTTCTTGGCCTCGACCTCGGCAAGTACCGGCTCTTTCTCATCGGCGTTGCGCTGGTGGTGACAGTGCTACTGGTCGCAGGCCTCGAATACACACGCTTCGGCGCGCAGGTGCGCGCAGCGGTCGACAACCAGCGCATGGCGCGCGGCCTTGGAATTGACGTCGACCGCGCCTTCGCTTCGACCTTCGCGCTTGGCTCCGGCCTTGCCGGGCTTGGCGGCGCGCTAGCGATCGAGATCGTGGGACTCGATCCGAATTTCGCCTTCACTTACCTCGTCTATGTGCTGATCATCGTCTCGGTCGGCGGTCTGGGCTCGATCGCGGGCTCGTTCGCCGCAGCCATCCTGATCGGCGTCAGTGACGTGGCCGGGAAATATTACGCGCCCGAGCTCGGCGCTTTTCTGATCTATCTGGTCATGGTGGTAGTGCTGATGTGGCGGCCTGCCGGCCTGGTCGGGAGGCGGTAAGATGCGCGCCGGATTTACAGCATTGATGACAGCAGAGAGGTTGACGGACCCAACACGACGGAAGGCACGCTGACATGGTGTCCGCCATGACCATGACTCCGCAAGCCTATCTGCAAGCACAAAGCCGCTGGCATCCGCTCGAG
The DNA here is from genome assembly GCA_035519415.1 of Pseudolabrys sp. Classification (GTDB taxonomy): domain Bacteria; phylum Pseudomonadota; class Alphaproteobacteria; order Rhizobiales; family Xanthobacteraceae; genus Pseudolabrys. The sequence goes on along the minus strand of DATIWJ010000070.1, from coordinate 8,512 downwards.
ATCGCTTTCTGGCTGGCCACGCTGCTGCCATTCGTTCTTTTCCCGGATTATCTGTCATTGGCGAGCCAAATCGCTATCACCGCACTTTTCGCGCTCTCGCTTGACATTATTCTCGGCTATGTCGGCATCGTTTCGCTCGGCCACGCGGCTTTTTTCGGCATCGGCGCCTACACAGCGGGGCTGATCTCCAAATTTGGCTGGGGAGAGCCGCTCACCGGCCTCGTCCTGGCGACCGCAGCGGCCGGACTTGTCGGTTTTGCCGTAAGCTTCATTGTCTCGCGCTTCCGCCATTTCACGCTGATCATGATCACGCTTGGCCTCGGCCTGCTCGCCTTCGAGGCCGCAAATCGCGCGCATTGGCTGACCGGAGGCAGTGACGGATTGCAAGGCGTGTCGATCTGGCCGGTGCTCGGCATTTTCAAATTCGATCTCTATGGCTACACCGCCTACGCTTACGCATTGGCCGCGCTGTTCATCATCTTTCTGGGCGCTCGCCGGCTGATCAATTCCCCATTCGGCCTGGCGCTGCGCGGGATCCGCGAAAACTGGGTGCGCATGCCGGCAATCGGCGCCGACAGCCGCGCGCATATCCGCAAGGCCTTCACGATCGCGGCGGCTATTGCCGGGCTCGCCGGCGCGTTACTGGCGCAGACTACGGAAAACGTCTCGCTTGAATCGATCAGTTTCCAGCGTTCCGCCGACGTTCTGGTGATGCTGGTGCTGGGCGGCGCCGGTCGCCTTTATGGCGGGCTGGTGGGCGCAGCCATATTCATGATCGCGCGCGACCAATTTTCGGGCATAGCGCCGCAATACTGGTACTTCTGGATCGGCGTCCTGCTGGTGACCGTCGTGATGGTCTTGCCCAATGGCATTCTCGGCGGGCTGTCGCATATTTACGCGCGGTGGAGACGCAAATGAGCGAGTCTACAACTCCGGCAAACGACACGACCGCCAATCGACCGATCGCTTTGGCCACCCGCGGCCTGTCAAAGGCATTTGGCTCTTTGCCGGTCGCGCGCGACATTGAGATCAATCTGCCGGTCGGCGCGCGTTACGCGCTCATCGGGCCGAACGGCGCCGGCAAGACAACGCTCATTAACCTGATGACCGGCATGCTGGCGCCCAACGCCGGGCAAATCTTGCTTGGCAGCGACGACATTACCACGCTCGGGCCACAGGAGCGCGTCCGACGCGGGCTCGCACGCACGTTCCAGATCAATACGCTGTTTGCCGGGTTGAACGCGCTCGAAGCGGTAACGCTCGTGGTGGCCGAGCGCCAGGGCCTTGCCGGCCGGTTCTGGCGCCGCGTCGCCTCCCACAAGGAAACAATCGACGAGGCCTACGAGATCCTGCGCCGGTTGCGGCTGGGTGACTCCTGCTATCAGGTCACGCGCGAATTGCCTTATGGCCGTCAACGGCTGCTGGAAATCGCGCTGGCGCTGGCGACAAAGCCGAAAGTGTTGCTGCTCGACGAACCTGCCGCCGGCGTGCCACAGGAAGAAAGCGGCGAGGTCTTCGAAGCGGTGGCGAGCCTGTCTGATGATCTAACCTTGCTGTTCATCGAGCACGACATGCACGTGGTGTTCCGCTTTGCCAGCCACATCATCGTGCTGGTCGGCGGCGCGATCTTCACCGAAGGTTCGCCCGCGGAAATTGCCGCCGATCCGGGCGTGCGCGAGGTCTACCTGGGCAAGCGCAAACATGGCTGACACGCTGCTCAAGTTCGAGAACGTGACCGCCGGCTATGGCGATGCTCTCGTGCTGCACGGTATTTCGCTGGAATTGCCGGAACACGGCAGCCTGGCGGTGCTCGGCCGCAATGGCGTCGGCAAATCGACGCTGTTGCTAACCATCATGGGCTACACGCAATTGCGCGCCGGCCGCGTGATTTGGCGCGGGCAGGATATTTCACGCGTGGCTCCGCATCGCCGCGCTGTGAACGGCATCGGTTGGGTGGCTCAGGAGCGCGAGATATTCCCTTCATTGTCCGTCGAGGAAAATCTCACGGTCGCGGCGCGGCCGGGCTCCTGGGACCTCGAGGCCGTTTTCAAGCTGTTTCCGCGTCTTGCCGAGCGCTGCCGCAATATGGGCAATCAGTTGTCTGGCGGCGAGCAGCAGATGCTGGCCGTCGCGCGCGCACTGATGACCAACCCGGCGTTGATGCTGCTGGATGAGCCCTTCGAAGGCCTCGCCCCGGTGATTGTCGACGAACTTTCAGCCGCCATGAAGACGATGTTGGCAGACCGCCGGATCGCCATCGTCCTGGTTGAGCAACACACCGACATCGCCCTGGAATTGACCGCGGACGCAATCGTATTGGAGCGCGGCGCGGTGGCACACCGCGCATCCTCGGCGCAATTGCGGAAAGATACGGCCACGCTTGAACGGCTGGTCGGGTTGCGCGTGGCCGCAATGGCATGACATTCTAGCCGTCCGTTAGACGATGCAGGTGTAAGTCATGGCCAATCCGATGATTCCGCGCGAGCGCTCCGACTATTCGGCGATTGTAGATCGCCCACCGCTCAAGTTGCCGGGCAACGCCCGCATCGTGTTCTGGACGATCGTCAACTACGAGGTGTGGGACATCGGCAAGCCGATGGCGCGGCAACTGCTGCCGGCACCGACCGGCGTGCCGCTGATGCCCGACGTCGTGCATTGGGCCTTCCATGAATATGGCATGCGGGTTGGCTGCTGGCGTTTCCACGAACTTTTCAAAAGGCTTGGCATCAAGCCGACGCTCGCCGCCAATGCCCGCATCTGCGAGGACTATCCGCGCGTGGCCGCCCAGGCGCGCGACGACGGCTGGGAGTTCATGGGCCACGCCTACGAACAAGGGCCGATCCATAAGGAGGCCGACCAGGCCGGCATGATCAAGCGGACCATGGACATCATGACCAAGTTCACCGGCAAGAAGCCGGTCGGCTGGCTCGGGCCGGGCCTCACGCAAACCCTGGACACGCCGGATCTGCTGGCCGGCGCAGGCGTGAAGTATATGGGCGACTGGGTCTATGACGACGAGCCGACGGTGATCCGCACAGCGAATGGCCCGCTTGTCACTTTGCCCTACACCATCGAGTGCAACGACATCCCGATGATGTTGGTCCAGCACCACGAGAGTAACTACCTTCTCAAGCGCGCCATCGACCAGTTCGACCGGCTTTATGCCGAGAGCGCCAAGCGCGCGAAAATCTGCGCGCTGGCGATCCATCCCTACATCAGCGGGCAGCCGCACCGGATCAAATATCTCGAGCAGATCTACGACTACGTGAACAAGCACGAAGGCGTGCTGCACTGGAACGGCGAACAGATGCTCGACTGGTATCGCAGCATTGCCAAAATCGAGGCTGCCGCATAGCGTTTCAAAAAAGTGCGAACGGTGCATGTCCCGAGCGCGGCGCAGCGTGTAGCAAAGCGAAACGGTGCGCTGCAGACCCGGGACCGTCGCAAATTCCGGGCTTGGTACGGCCCCGGATTAGCGGCGCATCATTTCGTGCTGCGCCGCTTCCGGGGCACACTTGCCGCGCAGCATTGCCAAAATCGAGGCCGCCGCATAGCGTCAGACGCTGCCCATAAAGAAAAAGAGATCAGCGGCGGCCAGGGAGGAATCATATGCGTCGCAAAATGATTTTGTGCGCGATCGTTGGTGCGTTTGCGCTGTATGGCGCGGCGCAGGCTTGGGCGGCGGAAATCCGCCTCGCCAAGCAATATTCCATGGGCTACCTCCAGCTCAACGTGATGGAGCATCAGCAGCTCATAGAGAAACATGCCAAGGCGCTCGGCATTCCCGATCTCAAGGTATCGTGGATCACGCTCAATGGTCCCGCCGCCGTCAATGACGCTCTGATCTCGGGCAACATCGACATTGCCACCGGTGGCGTTCCCGGTTTGCTGGTGCTGTGGTCGCGAACCAAGGGCACGCCGCAGGAAGTACGCGGCATAGCCGCCCTGTCGTCGCAGCCATTTTTGCTGAACAGCCGCAACCCGGCCATCAAGGGAATCAAGGATTTCAAGAACTCCGACCGCATCGCGGTTCCGGCCATCAAGGTTTCGGTGCAGGCCATCACGCTGCAAATGGCGGCGGCCAAGACCTACGGTATCAAGGGCTTCGACACTCTCGACCCGCTCACCGTATCGATGTCGCCGCCCGACGCCACCGTCGCGCTGCTGGGCGGAAAATCCGAAGTGACCTCCGTGTTCAGCGTACCGCCGTTCCAGTATCAGCAGCTCGAAAATCCGGACGTACACACCGTGCTCAATTCGTTCGACGTCATGGGCGGATCGCACACCTTCACGGTGGCCTGGACCACGGCGAAATTCCGTGACGGCAATCCGGCGCTGTACAGGGCCCTAGTGGCGGCGCTCAAGGAAGCAACCGACATCGTCAACAAGGACAAGCCGGCGGCGGCGGCGCTGTGGATCGAGGATTCGAAGTCGAAGCTGCCGCTCGACGTGGTTGGCAAGCTCGTCGCCGGGCCGCAGGTGCGCTGGACGATGACGCCGGAAAACACCATGAAATATGCCGACTTCATGGCGGAGGTCGGCACGCTCAAGGCAAAGCCAACATCGTGGAAGGATTATTTTTTCCCGGAGATATACGACGCGAAGGGGAGCTGAAAGTAGAGCAGCTCGCCCGTCGCAATGCTCATGCCCCTCCCGGCCTGATGGTGAGGAGCCGTGCGACGCACCGCAGCTCGAACCATGCAGCCATCAGGATCAGGCGGAGAAAAACGCCGCTGTGTTTCGGCTCGGATTGAACGCTCCTGAACAAACGAAACTCCCGGCGCGAGCCACTCGCGCCGGGAGTTGGACCTAGGACCGGCAGGTGGGAGTTGTGGCGCCCATGCCGGAAGTCCCAGGACTTGGTCGATTTATTGAAGCTTGCGGTTAGATCGGCCCTCCCTGCCATGCGCGCCGCTTCTACAAGCTCGTCAGTTCAGCTTTCTAAGCTTGCTCTGCTGGATGGTCTGCACCGGTCCCGGGCCCTGTCCCGAGCATTCCGTTTTCGGGTTCCGGCAGTAAGGATGCTGAGTGGTCTTGCCGTTGCTTACCACGGGGTATAGCCCCCACCCGAGGCATGTCGTCACGCAGGTCGCATTGGCCGATGTGGCCTGAACTCCTACGAAAACACCGAGACTTGCGAGACCGAGAGCTACGATAAGGACTTTGCGCATTTCAACCTCCTGGAGTGAGCCGAGCACGGCGTGCGAACCTAAACGCGCGCGCATGAACCACGCCTAAATGACTCGCACAGTTTTGCAGGTGCACGTGTGATTCAGAAAAAATAATTTACCTACGCATCACGTTGAACGCGTCACCCAATCGGATGGTCGTCCACCAAAATTGCGACGTCACGTGGAGTATTTAAAATTCAAACGAGCAGATGCACATAAAACAACACCAACGCACCTGAGCTGTTGATCTTCCTCCTCCGATTGAATGAGAAGGAAACAGGAATTTTGCAAACTCTGAATTCCTGATGTGCGGGGTAGTTATTCGCCTCGCATAATAGCCCGCGAGCCCCCGGCGCGAGCCACTCGCACCGGGGGCCGGGGCCAGGGACCGACAGGTGGGAGTTGTGGCGTCCGTGCCTGAAGTCCCAAGGCTTTCGCATTTACTGAAGCTTGCGATTGGTCGGCCCGCCACCGCCTGGCGAGTCGCAAATCTGCTGCGGTCAGTTCATGCGCTTGAGTTTCTGCTGCTGAATTGGCGTGCCATAGCCTGCAACGCTGCCTTGCCAAGGCGTGGTCGGTTTTGGCGGCTGATCTTGGAGATAGTGGGTGCACTGCTGGGGATGGCCGCCAAAAATCGACCAACCCGCGCCATATGTATTGCTGCCGGGGCCTTCTCTGTTGGATTGACCAAAGATGTGGGTGACACATCTCCAGCTGTCTGCGGACGCTGGTCCCGGCGACAAAGCACCGAAGCTGGCAAGGCCGAGAGCGATGATGAGAGGTTTTCGCATTTTCAATCCCCGAAGTGTTGTGTGATTGTCTATTAGTGTGTGTTTCGATTTTCCGTGTGGAGCGCGGCCCCTTCGGGAAACGAAGGGGACGCATATTTTCTGCCGGCTTAGTTCTGCCGCTTCAGTTTCTGCTGCTGGATGGGTTGCACCGCTCCCAGGCCTTGGGCATCGGTTCCCGTGCATTTCTGGCGCGAGCGCGTGCACTTCGATTTTCCAGTGCTGTCGGTATAGACCAGCTCACAGACGTTCTGGCAGGTGACCTTGGCCGAAGCCGGCTGCACGCCAACCAGGGCACCGAGGCTCACGAGGCCGAAGACGACAATAAGAGTTTTGCGCATTTTCATTTCCTGCTTTCGTTTGCACGTTGTTGGTTCGACGCATCAAGTCGACGTGCAACCTAAACGCGCGCGAATGAACCACGGCTAAATGTTCCGTGCAGTTTTGCTTGCGCGCGTGCTTTGCCGAAAATTTTTTGGCGCGTAGGGCACAGTAAAATTTCATTCGAAAGAATGAGAGAGTGCGCGCGGGTCTCGATGCCGCGCGGAGTTTTTCGCTGGACAAATTGTGTGTGATGCGCGCGAATGAAATTAATTATTTGCGAAAATAGTTTCGTCTCATTCCAATGGGGGATGGGGCTGCACGACCGCCTCACATCTCGCTCATTCCCGCGCAAGCGGGAATCCAGAGCGGTAGTTGTAGCGCTCACAATTTTTCTCTGGGTCCCCACTTTCGCGGGGACGAACGGAGACCGAATGGGACTACCCGCTCGCCACCACTTTATGCGTCTGCTCGCCGAGGCCGTCGATCGAGGCGGTCACCACATCGCCGGCTTGCAGATAAACCGGCGGCTTGTGGCCTAAACCCACGCCCGCCGGCGTGCCGGTGAGAATCACATCGCCCGGCTGCAGGCTCATAAAGCGGCTGATGTAGGACACGAGCTCGGCGACAGAAAAAATCATGTCGCATGTCGAGCCGTTCTGCTTGAGCTTGCCGTTAACGCTCAGGCGCAGCGACAAGTCTTGCGGGTCGGCGATCTCGTCGCTGGTGGCGAGGAAGGGCCCGAGCGGCGCGAAGGTATCGGCGCTCTTGCCCTTGAACCCCTGCCCGCCACGATTGAACTGAAAGTCGCGTTCGGAAAAATCGATGCCGATGCAGTAGCCGAGCACGTGATCGAGCGCGTTGTGCGCGGCGATATAAGCGCCCGCCTTGCCGATCACCACGCCGAGCTCGACTTCCCAATCCACGCTCTTCGCCTCGCGCGGCATCACGAGATCGTCGGTGGGCCCGCACAGTGCGCTGGTGGCTTTCAGGAACAGCGTCGGCTCCTTCGGCAAAGGCAGACCTGTTTCCTCGGCATGGTCGCGGTAATTGAGCCCGACGCCAATGATTTTGCCGATGCCGCGCAAGGGCGGTCCGAGAACGGCGCCCTTATTCACCTTTGACAAGGCCTTTACCGGCACCGCGGCGATAGCTTCGATGTCATCGAATGTCGGCGCGCGCGGCGTGAGCGCCGTGATGCTGCCGGAGAGATCGAACACCTCGCCGTCAAGCACGAGGCCCGGCTTCTCGCCGGTTGCAGAGCGGTAACGGACAAGCTTCATGAGCTGTACAATAACCGGGGCAACTGCAAAACTGCCAGCCAAACAATAATCCGAGGCACGCTATGAATTTCCCCAAGCCCGCCGTCGGCATGCTGCCGAACGACCGCCTCTCCTATTCCGCGATACCAACGCGCAAGCCGCTCAAGCTGCCCAAGGGAGCGCGCATGGTGGTGTGGACCATCACCAACGTCGAGGAATGGGACCCGACGCAAACCATGCCGCGCACCGTGCTGACACCGCCGGCCGGCGGCTCGCCGATGCCCGACATTCCGAACTGGTGCTGGCACGAATACGGCAATCGCGTCGGCTTCTGGCGGCTTTTGCAGGTCTATGACGATTTCAAGATTCCCGGGGTGATGAACATCAACGGCGTCGCGGTGCAGGCCTATCCGGATATCGTCAAGGCTTGCGTCGAGCGCAACTGGGAATTCATCGGCCACGGCTACACCCAGCGCAACATGCAGAAAGTGGAGAACGAGCGTGCCGACATCCGCAAGAGCGCCGAGGTGCTGGAACAGGTAACGGGAAAACGCCCGCGCGGCTGGCTCGGGCCCGGCCTCACCGAAACCTGGGAGACGCCCGACATTCTGGCGGAGGAAGGCTACGACTATGTCGCTGACTGGGTGCTCGACGACCAGCCGGTATGGATGAAGACGCGCGGCAAGCCGATTCTCAACATCCCCTACACGCAAGAATGCAACGACGTCGCTATGATGCTGATCCAGCATCACAAGGCATCGGAATTCTACGAACGGGCGATGGACCAGTTCGAGCAGATCTATAAAGACGCGAAAGGTTCGGCGCGCGTGATGGCGATTTCCGTGCACCCTTACATCATGGGTGCCCCGCATCGGGCGAAATATTTCCGCAAGATCTACGAGAAGATCCGCAGGAAAAAAGACGTGCTGTTCTGGACCGGCGCGCAGATCGCGGATTGGTACATGAGGGT
>DATIWJ010000069.1:0-113628 GCA_035519415.1 Pseudolabrys sp. | reverse complement strand
CGCGTGGGACAAAACGGGTGGTGGTCTATTTCCAAGGGAACGCGGGAGCACTCAACCTGCGCGCCGTTCGTTTCAAATGGCTGATCGCGGACGGAACCGGACTCGTGGCGCTGTCCTATCGTGGCTATGGTGGATCAAGCGGTAAACCGAGCGAAGCGGGTCTCATTAGCGATGCGCTTGCGGCCTATGATTTCGCGGCCGCTCGATACCCTGCAAAACGCATCGTGTTGTGGGGCGAGTCGCTCGGTACCGCGGTCGCCACGGCGCTTGCGACGAAACGTGAGGTCGGCGCCCTTATTCTCGACGCGCCCTTCACGTCCGCGGTCGATGTCGGCGCTGCGGCCTACCCGTTCGCGCCCGTACGCTGGTTCATGAAGGACACGTTCCACTCGGATGAGCGCATTGTCCGCGTGGACGCGCCGCTTCTGATGCTGCACGGGGAGCAAGATCGCGTTGTGCCGATCGCCTTCGGCGAGCGCTTGTTCAATCTCGCTCGCGAGCCCAAGCGAATGGTCCGTTTCCCCCTCGGTGGTCATGTCGATCTCGACGATCACGGCGCGGCGGAGGAGGTGAAGGCGTTTTTGAGCGAGCTACGACCGCCGGGCGATTGAGCGCCGGCATTGCTCCGCCTAAGCTGCGTACCGGGGGCGATGCGATGTCGATAACACTAAAATTGCGACCGGCGTTGGTTGCGGCCTTGCTGGTCTGGCCGGGCTTCGCAAACGCGGCTGAGCCGGTCCGGCAGGTCGCCATATAGGTGCAGCCGTTTTATGAAGCCGCGCGCTCGCCAGGCGAGCAGCCGCAGGTTGCCGTCGGCAAGCAGTACAATGAGTTGCTCAGCTCAAACCGGCGAGAGGATATCCTCGCTGCACGCGATTTGATCGTCGCCAAGCCCGCCGTGGTCACGCCCATGGTCATGATGGTTCTCGCTATTCGCCTCTATGATGTTGGTTTGCGCGACGATGCGGTGTTCTGGTTCTATGTTGCCAAGGAGCGCTACATCGTGATGTCGGAGGTACTGGACGTGAAGACGCAGGCGCTCGCGCAAGCCGATGATGCGGTGCGCGGCTTCGCGACGCTGGCGGGCCCTGTCATCAATGGCTATGCCTTTTGCGATCTCACCAAGCAAAAAGACCAGCACGCGAAAGCGGTCGAGTGGGTGGCGGCAAATCACTATGAAGTCATGTTCATGGCGCATGCGCCGGCTTTACCGGGTGATCGTGCCGAGAATGTCAGACGTGCGATTGCGAGCGCCCGTGAGCGCGCCGCCAAGGAGCGCGCCTATTTTGACGATGCAAAAACGCGTGAGGCGTATTACGCCACGCGGAAGCAAAATGAAGCTGACGTGAAATTCTGCTGGAAATAGCCGGCGCGATTTATGCTGCGCGCGTCTGCCCTGATTTCGGCGCGGACGCGCAAACGAAATATTGCCCACCCATCGGCAGCCATCGGAGATATTTTTCGAACGGCCGAAGCGCCGCAAGCTGTTGCGGGAAGAACAGGCAATAACTCGATTCATCGACGTTAAAATTTGCGTTGCGCATGCGGTCAACCGTCTCACGCATGCCCAGCAGCACGGCGTCGGCGTCAAACGGGCAGTTCTTGACCAGGTGGCGCGTGACCGGATTAATCGGATTATGTTCAAAGATGATGAAATGCCCGCCTTCCTTCAGTCGGCTGTAGCAGTACCGAATTGCCATTTGCCGATCCTGCGGCGGGATGTGATGGAAGACACAGGACGCGATCACTAGGTCGAATTTGGTGTCCTCGCGGAGTTCCTCCATCGACACGAAGCGGCAGGTCGGGTTCTGCTCGCGGGCCATTGCGAGACTTTCACTGGATGGATCGCAGCCGACGATGTCGGCTTTCGGAAAGACCTCGCGGAGGTGCGGCATGCTGCGGCCAATACCGCAGCCGAAATCGAGGACTGAGTCGACATTGCCGACCAGTTGCTGTGCCAGCTCGATTTTGTAGCGGGCGAAATAGTTGCTGTCGCCGTCAAAGAAATTCGTCTGCGCCGCAAGGATCGCCTCGTACTGTCCGGCATATTGATCGAAATCGACACGTGTCACGGAACCATCTCCTGTATGGACAGGGGGCATGGTCGGTCTGCTCAATGTTACGGCATGGCCCGCGTATCCGCCGCGAGGGATACGCGAACAAAAATAATAAACAGTTGCGCGGATCCGGACGTTTGCCGCTTGTGGCTGATTCCTAGGAAGAAAAAGCCTTCAAAAACAATAGCGCGGGCTGCTTGAGGCCCGCGCTACCACCAAATCCAAATCTTCGCAGCGAAACTGCGGTCAGCCGAAACGCGATTGGCCACCACGGCCGCGGCCACCGCCACCACCGGGGCTGCCAGGACCGCCACCGGCGCCAGGAACGACACGGGGCTTCATCGGCAGGAGGCCTTCGCGCTGCATCTTCTTGCGCGCGAGCTTGCGGGCCCGACGGATCGCTTCCGCCTTTTCCCGGGCTTTCTTTTCCGATGGTTTTTCGTAATGACCGCGAAGCTTCATCTCGCGGAAAATGCCCTCGCGCTGCATTTTCTTTTTCAGCGCCTTCAGGGCCTGGTCGACGTTGTTGTCGCGAACGAGAACTTGCACGCTTGCTCCTTCGTTGTTGGTCCGACGGGTTAAGGCAAAAGCCCCGAAAAACGGGGGCTTTGAGTCGCGCGGCTCTAGCAGAAAAGGCGTTAAGAGTCCATTCAAACCGCGTCAATGCTGCGTGGCTTTCGGCCATTTCCTATATGGGAGGCGGGGTTAGCGTTGCCAGCATTCACCGCGGCCATACCCGCGTGACATGTCCCATCTTGCGCCGGGGGCGCGCCTCGCCTTTGCCGTACACGTGCACGGACGTTCCCGGCACGGTCAGCCAGCGCGCCGCCTCGTTCACTTCCGTTCCGATCAGGTTCACCATTTCCACGCGTCTGCCGAGCCGCACAGGTTTGGCCAGCGGCCAGCCTGCAATCGCCCGGATGTGTTGTTCAAACTGCGAGATGGTCGAGCCATCGATTGTCCAGTGACCGGAATTGTGCACGCGTGGGGCGATTTCGTTGACCAGCACCGTCCGGCGTCGGCCTTTGCCGACGACGAACATTTCCACGCCGAGCACGCCGATATAGTCGAACGCCTTGGCGATCCGGGTGGCGATCTGGTGTGCCTCGCGCGCAAGCGGTGATGTCACCTTCGCCGGCACGCGCGAGATTTTCAGAATATGGTCGCGATGTTCGTTTTCGGTCACCTCAAAGCATTCGACCTTGCCGTCGCGCGCTCGCGCCGCGACGACTGAAACCTCGCGTTCGAAATCAATGAAACCCTCCAGGATGCATGGTGCATTGTGTATGGATTGCCACGCCGCCACCGCATCGCCGCCCTTTGCGATTTTCACCTGCCCTTTGCCATCGTATCCAAGCTTTCGCGTCTTGAGCACCGCCGGCAAGCCAACGGCCTTTACCGCCGCTGCCAATTGCGTTGCGCTATGAACCGGCGCAAAAGGCGCGGTCGCGATCTTCAGCCCGCTGATGAAATTCTTCTCGGCGAGCCGGTCTTGCGTTGTCTCCAGCACCTGCGGATCGGGTAGCACCGGCTTCCGCCGGGCCAGGAATGCGGCAGTCTTGGCCGGCACGTTCTCGAATTCATAGGTGATGACGTCGACCACGCCGGCAAAGCGCCCGAGTGCGGCTTCGTCCTCGTAAGAGGCACATGTGCCCGCATGCACCACATCGAATGCGCAAGAGTCCTTTTCCGGCGAATAGACGTGACACCGCAATCCGAGAGGCGCTGCCGCAAGCGCGAGCATGCGTGCGAGTTGGCCGCCGCCGAGAATACCGATGGTGGCGCCGGGTTTCAGCAAACCGCGCCCCGCTCATCGTCGCGAAAGCGCGAAACCAGAACTATGCTCGTTAACCTGGAAATTTCTTGCACTGGGTCCCCGCTTTCGCGGGGACGAGCGGGACAGGCAGGGTTGCGCATGCGGTTAGTCTTTCGGTCGTCTGGCGACGGCCCTGGTCTGGCGTGCCCGCCAGGCATCCAGCCGTTTTGCAACTTTTGCGTCTGACAACGCCAGGACGGCGGCCGCGAGAAGTGCGGCGTTCGTCGCGCCCGCCTTGCCTATGGCGAGGGTACCGACAGGGACCCCACCCGGCATCTGCATGATCGAGAGGAGTGAATCCTTGCCCTCGAGCGCATGCGTGTTCATCGGAACCCCGAATACCGGCAACGGCGTCATCGATGCGGTCATACCGGGCAGATGGGCGGAGCCCCCGGCACCGGCGATGATCACCTTGAAGCCGTTTTTTCGGGCGTTGCCGGCGAAGTCGTAGAGCCGCTTGGGGGTCCGGTGTGCCGAGACGATCCGCGCTTCGTAACCGATTCGGAGGGCATCGAGTGCCTTGGCGGCGTGCTTCATCGTGGCCCAGTCAGACTGGCTGCCCATGATGATCGCGACCGGTTTTGAGGCCATTATGCTCCCCGAATCCGCCATACCCCTGCGGAAGGAAGCGGTTGATTATAGGTTGAGGCTCCCCGCTGGCAAGGCGAAAGGGGTATTCTCACTCGCACGGTTAAGATTCGCGAGGACAAACATGGGTCTCCAGCACGCCGAAGCACGTCGGCACGACGATTTTCCATCAACAGCACCGCTATTGGCCGAGATCGAACGGCTCAAGCGCGAAATCGCCGTCGCGCGTGCGCGCATCGGCGAACTCGAAGCACGCGCCGACATCGATCCGCTGCTCGATATACTCAACCGGCGCGGTTTCGAGCGCGATCTCAAGCGCGCAATCGCCTATGTGAAGCGCTACGGTACCCAAGCCGCGCTGATGTTTATCGATCTCGACGGCTTCAAGGCGGTCAACGACCGCCACGGCCATGGCGCCGGTGATGCTCTCATCAAGGCCGTAACGCGGGAGCTCATTGGCCATGTGCGCGCCTCCGATGTCGTGGGGCGACTAGGGGGCGATGAATTCGGCGTGGTGATCTGGCGGGTCGACGAGGCGCAGGCCGCCACAAAAGCGCGCGAACTGGAAATGCTGATCGGGAATGTCAGTGTTACGCACGGTCAGGCGCAAGTCCGGGTCGGCGCCAGTGTCGGGGTCGCACCGCTTCTCCCGGACGCCACACCGGCCGGGGTCATCGAAGCGGCCGACCGGGCGATGTACGAGCGCAAAGAAGAGAGACGGGTGCAGTTCCTGCCGCCGCTGTCATCACCCGCTTAGTTTCTACGCAATGATGTCGGGCGTCAGCTGGTCCTCGATGCGACGGATCTTATCGCGCAGGACCAGCTTGCGCTTCTTGAGCCGCTGCACCTGGATTAGATCGGAACCCGGAGAGGTAACCAGGGCGGCGATCGCCGCATCAAGGTCGCGGTGTTCCTGCAGCAGGCGCGCCAGCTGCTCCCGCAACGCGCGTTCTTCCTCGTCAGTCATTGCCACCGCTGCTTGCGTTCGGCCGTTCCGTCTCGGCAAAAGCGCGTTAATTATTGCGTTTTCCACAACGAGGTTCAAGTTTTCGGAAAATCGACACCAATCAAAGGTTTGGGGCGGTTTGCCGCGGACCAAAGGCAGGTGTACCGTCGCTCTTGTGGCGAGTCTGCGCTACACTTAGATCGTAGAGAGGCACTGATTGAGGAGACATACCGCATGTCGATGCAATCGCACCTTGCGGAATTGGAACGGAAACATCAGGCGCTCGAAGACGAAATTACCGAATGCCTGACTCATCCAGCGGTGGATGACCTGAGAATAGTGGAACTCAAACGTCGCAAATTGCAAGTGAAGGACGAGATCGAACGGCTGCGCCATAACGGCCGCGCCAGCGTGCACTGACCGGCTCGATCTCAAGTTCGCGTTTTCTGCTGACGCCAGACTCGGGTCCACCCGAGTCTGGCTGTTATTTTGTGGCCGAAAGGCAATATCCGCCTTCCACCCGCAATGGTGATTTTGCGATATAGTGCCGGCAAATAATAAGATCCGCCGAGCGGGGAGAGAACGCCATGTCCCGATTTGCCGCAGCCGTGCTGGGGCTTGCCTTCATATTTCCGGTGGTTGGTGCGGTCGCGGCCGCCGACTATCCGGCGCGCACCGTCACGCTGGTTGTGCCTTACCCGCCGGGCGGGGGCGTCGATGCGATGGCACGCGTGGTCGCCGCCAAATTGTCCGACGCCATGCACACGCAATTTATCGTCGACAATCGGCCCGGTGCCGGAGGTACGATCGGCACGCGTGCGGTCGCTCAGGCTGCGCCCGATGGCTACACGCTTCTGCTCGGGCACACCGGTACAATCTCGATCAATCCAAGCCTTTATACTCACGCAGGCTACGACCCGCGTAAGGATTTCGCGCCGATCGGTCTCGTTGCATCGATGCCGGTGGCACTGCTCGCGCATCCTTCGTTCCCCGCGAAATCCATTGCCGATTTCATTGCCATGGCGAAGGAGCAGCCGGGTAAGCTCAATCTTGGCACCTCGGCGCTCGGCACCGGCGGCTACATGTGCGCCGAATTGTTCAAGTCCGAGGCCGGTGTCGATGTCGCGATCATTCCGTACAAAGGCACCGCCCCTGTGATGAACGATCTGCTCGGCGGACACGTGCCGATCGCGTTTGGTGTGCTGCCGCCGGCCCTCGGCAATATCCATGGCGGCAAGCTGCGCGTCATCGCGGTGACGAGCAAGAAGCGTTTCTCGCTGTTGCCGGACGTGCCGACCTTTGATGAGTCAGGTCTGCCTGGCTTCGAAGCTGTCTTGCATTACGGCCTTCTCGCTCCTGC
Organism: Pseudolabrys sp.; assembly: GCA_035519415.1. Lineage (GTDB taxonomy): Bacteria > Pseudomonadota > Alphaproteobacteria > Rhizobiales > Xanthobacteraceae > Pseudolabrys. The sequence goes on along the minus strand of DATIWJ010000069.1, from coordinate 106,861 downwards.
CGGCACCCCGAAGGCGATTGTCGACCGGCTAAATGCGGAGGTGCGCAAGCTGGTCGATACGCCGGAGGTCCAGCTGCAAATTCACAACGAAGGCGGCGATCCGCTGCTCTCGACGCCGGCCGAATATGCCGCCGACATCGATAAGGAAGAGGCAAAGTGGGGCGGGCTGGTCAAGAAGCTCAGGCTCAAGGTGGAGTAAACACGTGTCGCGGGGACAAATCGTCAAATTGCAATTCGTTGTGCTCTTGGCGGTTGCTCTGACAGGTATGCCGCAGGTTGCGCGCGCTGACGACTATCCGAGCCGCGCTGTTAACTTGATCGTGCCGTTCCCGCCCGGCGGCAGCACAACGGTCATGGCGCGCAATGTCGCCGACAAACTATCGGCCGCGCTCGGCCAGCAGATCGTCGTCGAAAATCGTGGCGGCGCGGGCGGCACGCTTGGCACCCGTTTTGTGGCTAAAGCCCCACCCGATGGCTACACCATTTTGCTGAGTTACACTGCCACGATGGCGATCGCGCCGGCCATGAACGCCAACGCCGGCTACGACCCGCACAAGGATTTTACGCCGATCGGCATGATCGGTTTTGCACCCAATGTGCTCGTGGTGCATCCGTCGATGCCGGTGCATTCGATTGCCGAATTGATCGCCTACGCCAAGGCGGCTCCGGCGCCGCTGCAATACGGCTCTCCCGGGGTTGGCACTGTCAACCATCTCGCCGGCGAGTACCTCGCGAGTGAGGCGGGGTTGAAGCTGCAACACGTGCCTTACAAAGGTAACGGTCCAGCGATAAGTGATCTGCTCGGCGGACATATTCCGATGATGTTCCTGCCGATTCCCGTTGCGCTCGGCAATGTCAAAGCCGGAACGTTGCGCGCACTTGCGATTACCACCGCGAAACGATCGAGCCTGTTACCCGATCTGCCGACGCTTGCCGAAAGCGGCGTACCTGGCTTCGATGCCGCGCTGCGTTACGGGCTGATGGCGCCCGCCGGTACCCCGCCCGCCGTGATCGCGCGACTGAACAGGGAACTCAACGCCGCGCTCGCGAGCGAGGATGTAAAAGAACGCCTCGCAACCGAAGGCGCCGAATCACTGCCGGGCACGCCGGAGGCCTACGCTGCGGATGTGGCCGGAGATGAAATGAAGTGGGGCGGGCTGGTGAAAAAGCTCGGTTTAAAGGTAGAATAGGCCTCGCCGCCGTGCAGCCATATTGTGCTGCTGAATTCGTCAATTGAATGAAGACATTGCCGAGGCCGTCATGAAGTCGAGCGCAACATCCCGTGTGTTTGTCGCTGCCGCCACATTGTTGGCAACGCTTACTGTCATGCCGGGCGCGAAGGCCTTTACGCTCGAAAATCAGGGTGGCGCCAGCGGCGGTCAAGGCTACCTGGATATGGACAAACCGTCGGCCACGCCGGATCGGCACACGCCGGTATCGCCTTTCAATTCCAACAACGGTCAAACCACGGTCAAACAGGGCAACACGACGTTCCAGTTCGGCCAGCAGCGCTCATTTAACGAGCGCTACAATACCAACAACATGTTCGACCCCTACGCCCGCGAAGGGCGCTGAGTTCCAACTCCTACCGTTTCCGGCTCAGGAATGCCGCGAAGGCCTTCTGCGCTTCGGCTGAAGCCAGCCGCGTCTTGAAGGTCTCCACTTCCTCGTCGATGCGCGCGATGGTCTCCGCAACGGAGCCCCGCATGAGTCGCCGCGCGGCTGCCACGCTTTCGGGCGGCAATTCCGCAATCTCGCGCGCCACGGCGAGCGACCGCGCGTCGAGGTCGGCAGCAGGCACCACGGCAGTGACGATCCCCGCTTCCTTGGCTTCTTCGGCGGTGAGCGACTTACCCATCACCAGAAGTGAAAATGCGCGTGCGTGACCCATGAGTCGTGGCGCGATCAGGCTCGAGCCTGCCTCGGGCAGAAGCCCAAGCGAGACGAAAGGCGTGAGCAGCGTTGCTGTATCGCTGGCAATTACCTGATCGCAATGCAGCAGCATGGTGGTGCCGACGCCCACCGCGGCGCCACTGACGGCCGCGACCAACGGCTTCTCGCAACGGGCGAGCGCATGCAGAAACCGGACAATCGGTACGCCGAGCTCACCACTTCTCGCCATTGCGACAAAATCGTTGAGATCGTTGCCCGCGCAAAAGATATCGGGCGCGCCTGAGATCAGCAGGCACCGTACATTCGCATCCGTGGCTGCATCTTCAATTGCCGCCGCCATCGACTCATACATCGCGAGCGTCAGCGCATTTTTCTTTTCCGGCCTGTTGATGCGGATTTTGCGGACGGGGCCTTCGTTGATGATGAGGATGTCGGGCATCAATTACTCGATTGTGCACAAGAATCGTCGGTGTATGTAATGCGCGGGGCTCGATCCGCGCAGGGATCCGCCTCGGGAAAACTTACGTCCTTGCGCTTGGCAAGTCATCATGGATTGCCGGGTCGAGCCCGGCAATGACGAGGTGGGAGGATAGTCGTCAAGCGTCAAACCGCCTTCGCCATCTCGCGCAGCTTGAATTTCTGGATCTTTCCGGTGCTCGTTTTCGGGATTTCGGCGAACACGACGTAGCGCGGGCATTTGTATGACGCCAAATGCTTGCGGCACCATTGCATCAGTTCGTCGGTATCGGCCTGTGCGCCTGGCTTGAGCTCAATGAAGGCGCAAGGGGTCTCACCCCATTTGTCATCCGGCTTGGCAACCACTGCGGCGGCGGCAACCGCGGGATGCTTATAGAGCGCATCTTCCACCTCGATCGACGAAATGTTCTCGCCGCCGGAAATGATGATGTCCTTGGAGCGGTCCTTGAGCTGGATATAGCCGTCGGCGTGCATGACGCCGATGTCTCCGGTGTGGAACCAGCCGCCGGCAAAGGCCTTTTCGGTGGACGATTTGTTCTTGAGATAGCCTTTCATCACAACGTTGCCGCGCATCATGACTTCGCCCAGTGTTTCGCCGTTGCGCGCAACGGGAGTCATGGCCTCGGGGTCGAGCACATCAAGTGCTTCCAGCGCGCCGTAGCGGACCCCTTGGCGCGCTTTCTTCACCGCCTGTTCGGTGGGCGCAAGCGCATTCCAGGCGGCATGCCAGTCATTGACGACGGCCGGCCCGTACGATTCGGTCAGTCCATAAAGATGCGTGACGTTGAAGCCTGCTTCCTTCATCGCTGCAAGCACGGCTTCAGGCGGCGGCGCCGCGGCGGTGAAGAACTCGACCACGTGCGGCAGCGGTTTTTTCTCGTCCGCTGGCGCATTGAGTAGTGTCGCCATCACGATCGGAGCACCGCACAAATGCGTCACCTTGTGGCTGGCGATCGCGTCATACATCGCAGGTGCGCGAACCGCGCGCAGGCACACATGTGTTCCCGCGACCACTGAAATCGACCAGGGGAAGCACCAGCCGTTGCAGTGGAACATCGGCAATGTCCACAGATAGACCGGGTGCTTGGCCATCGAACAGGTGACGACATTGCCGACCGCGAGCAAATACGCGCCGCGATGATGGTAGACCACGCCTTTCGGGTCGCCTGTGGTGCCCGACGTATAGTTGAGCGCAATCGCATCCCATTCATCGCCGGGCATTTTCCAGGCATAGCCGGGATCGCCCTGCGCAACGAATTTCTCGTATTCAATTTTTCCGAGCCGCTCGCCGGCACCGGTATATTCGGGGTCATCGTAATCGATCACAAGCGGCTTCGATTTGCAGAGGCCGAGGGCCTCCTTCATGACTTTCGAATACTCTCGGTCGGTGATCACAACCTTCGCCTCGGCGTGATCGAGCGAGAAAGCGATGATCTGCGCGTCTAGCCGTGTGTTGAGCGTGTTCAACACGCCTTGGCACATCGGCACGCCGTAATGGCACTCCAGCATCGCCGGCGTATTGGCGAGAAATGCCGAAACCGTGTCGCCGCGCTTGATGCCGTGTTTCGCCAGGGCCGAGGCCAGGCGCCGCGCGCGAGCGTAGAACTCGGCATAACTGCGCCGCATCGGACCGTGGACGATGGCCGTGTGGTTGGGGAATACGGCCGCCGCGCGATCGAGAAAGCCGAGTGGTGTCAACGGCTGGAAGTTGGCCGGGTTGCGGTCGAGATCGACATCGTAGGGCGTCTTCGCCATGCCCGTTTGTTCCCCCTCAGCCGCAACGTTACGAAGGGTGAGGGCCGGGATCAATTGGCACGTCTCACCTTTCGAGATACGCCCTGCGGGGGCTCCTCAGGATCAGGCTCCTTTGATCAGATGCTTGGCGAATTCCGGGATTGTGCGGAACGCGATGTGCAGATTGTCGTTAAATGAGCGGGTCTGATAGCCGTGGAAATGCCAGGCCTTGACGTGCGCATCGCGGCTGAACATCGAAATGTGCCCGTTGCGCGGGCCGACATACCACCAGTTTAGTCCAAGCTGGTCGAAATTCTGCGGCTGTAGCAGCGTCGAAAACAAAACCAGTCCCGGATCCGCCAGGTGCGCGACAATCGCGCCGATGCCCTTCACTGGATCGGGCATGTGCTCCAGTGTCTCGAAGCAAGTGACGAGATTGAACTTATCCTCCGGTGGCTTGGCGTATTCAGATACAAATGGATCGTAGGTTCTGGCAACCGGAAACCCCGCCGCCCGCAGTTCCGAGCAAAGCACGTCATTGCCGCCGCCATAATCGAGCACACGTAACGTCGCTTTGTGGGCGCCGAATATCTGCTGCACGGCGGCAGCATTGCTGCGCGGCCGCACCTCCAGGTATCCGGGATCGACCGCAAGATAACCGTCGTTATAGATGTGCGCTTTGAAATCGTCGTGGCTCCAGTTGTCGAATGCATTGGTAAACAGGAAGCCGCAGGCGCCGCAGCGGCGGTAATAAACGGGCGTGCCCGTGAGCGGCAATTTCACGCCGCCGGGTATCTCACAGTTCCTGTTGAAATCAACGAGGCCGAATAGCGGCGCGGGCTGCTGGCATATTTTGCAGGGCGTTGCCTCGGCGGAGGCCTGTTTCAGACTCAGCATCGGCTCATCTTCAGGCCGCCAGTTGCTTAGTCAATGGCGCAAAACACGTCCCATACCAGGGAGTGGGGGGGTCTCGGGCCTCGCACTAACGTCTTGTTTGCGCGGCGCGGGCGTTCCACAATCACCGCCAACTTGTGCCCTCACTATGAGGAGCGCCGAAGGCGCGTCTCGAAGGGGAGCGCGCCAAGGGATTTCGTCCTCTTTCTTCGAGACGGCGCTGCGCGCCTCCCCAGGATGAGGACGCGTGAGGTGAGGAAAAATGGACGTTCGTACCAGCCGCTATCACGACGTCTATGCGCATTGGCAGCGCAGTCCCGATGTGTTCTGGGCGGAGGCCGCAGCGGATATCGACTGGTACGAAAAACCGAAAAGGATCTTCGATCCTTCCGCCGGCATCTACGGCCGCTGGTTCGTCGGGGCCACCTGCAACACCTGCTACAATGCGCTTGATCGTCACGTCGCCGCCGGCCGCAATGACCAGCCGGCGTTGATTTACGATTCCCCTGTCACCAACACCGTGAAGACCTTTACCTACGGCCGCATGCTGTCCGAGGTGCAATTACTCGGCGCCATGCTGCGCGATTTTGGCATCGAAAAGGGGGATCGCGTCATCATCTACATGCCGATGGTGCCCGAGGCGGTGTTCGCCATGCTTGCCTGCGCGCGCATCGGCGCCATCCACTCGGTGGTGTTCGGCGGATTCGCGGCGAAGGAACTTGCCACCCGTATCGATGATTGCAAGCCGAAGGTGATCCTGTCGGCGAGTTGCGGCGTCGAGGGCGCCCGAGTCGTGCCATACAAGCCGCTGCTCGACGAAGCGATCAATCTCGCCAAACACAAGCCGCAGGCCTGCATGATCCTCCAGCGCCCGCAATGCGAGGCGCCGCTTACAGCGGGGCGCGATCACGACTGGCGCAAGGTATGGGAGACCGCTGTCAACTACGCCAAGACCAGCGATTGTGTGCCGGTCGCTGCGACCGATCCGCTCTACATTCTCTACACGTCAGGTACTACGGGCATCCCAAAAGGCGTCGTTCGTGACAATGGCGGCCACATGGTCGCACTCAAGTGGTCGATGCAAAATCTCTATGGCATTGCACCGGGCGAGGTCTGGTGGTCGGGCTCCGACGTCGGCTGGGTCGTCGGCCATTCCTACATCGTGTATGCGCCGCTTTTTCACGGGTGCACTTCCATACTCTACGAGGGCAAGCCGGTCGGAACGCCCGACGCCGGTGCGTTCTGGCGCGTGATCGCGCAGCACGGCGTCGCGTCACTGTTCACCGCGCCGACAGCCTTCCGCGCCATCAGGAAGGAAGATCCCAAGGCCGAGCTGATCAAAAAGTACGACCTGTCGAAATTCCGCACGCTGTTCCTCGCCGGCGAGCGCGCCGACCCGCCGACCATTCAGTGGGCAGAAGAAATGCTCAATGTGCCGGTGATCGATCACTGGTGGCAGACTGAAACCGGCTGGTGCATCGCCGGCAATCCGGTCGGCCTCGGTGCATTGCCGGTGCGTTACGGTTCGGCCTGCGTGCCTATGCCGGGTTACGCCATCGATATCGTTGATGAAGCCTGCAAGGTACAGCCGGTCAACAAGATCGGCTCCATCGTGGTCAAGCTGCCGCTGCCGCCCGGAAATTTTCCGACGCTGTGGCAGCAGGATACGCGGTTCAAGGAAAGCTATCTCGCGGAATTCCCCGGCTACTACAAGACAGCGGATGCCGGCTACAAGGACGAGGACGGCTACGTTTATGTCATGAGCCGCACTGACGACATCATTAACGTTGCCGGCCATCGGCTTTCCACCGGCGGCATGGAGGAGGTGCTTGCGGCGCATCCAGACGTCGCCGAGTGCGCCGTGCTCGGCATCAAGGACGATCTCAAAGGCGAGGTACCGTGCGGATTCATTGTCCTGAAGGCCGGGGTCAATCGCCCGCCGGCCGAAATTGAAAAGGAAATCGTCGCGCTGGTGCGTGAAAAGATCGGGCCGGTGGCGGCGTTTAAATTGGCAATTACGGTGGCGCGATTGCCGAAAACACGATCAGGCAAGATCCTGCGCGGCACGATCAAGAAGATCGCAGACGGCGAACCATGGACCATGCCGGCGACGATCGATGATCCGGTGATTTTGGATGAAATCGGCAGCGCGCTGAAGGGACATGGCGTGGGAAATTCGAATTAGCATCGACCCGAAACGCTGCGCCGGTTGCTCAATACCACTTCAGGTTCCCGTGCGTGACAAAAGCATCACACCGACCATGAAAATCAGGCCAGATTCCAGTTGGCTGTGATCCGGTCACGGTGCCGCCCCGATTGGCTGTCGGATTTCGCAGCGCGGGGAGACACCTTTGACAGCATCTGCTTGCTTTCGGAACTTTGTTCGAATGGTTCCCGTCGCTGTGACGGTGGCAGCACTTGGGGCGTGCATGCAGACCGCGTCCGTCACCGGCAAATCCGCGCTGCGCACCGCCAAGGCAGTGCCGGACGTGACGCAAGAAGCTCCGGTGATGCGCAGGCGCGTCGCAATCAAGGCAATCAAGCACACGCCGTACAAGCGCACGGCGGCGATGCCTGCTACATCTTTTGGGGTTGCGAGCTTCTACTCGGAAGGTCAACAGACAGCGAACGGCGAAAAGTTCAACCCGGATGAGCTGACAGCCGCTCACCCGACTTTGCCGTTCGGCACGCGGTTGCGCGTGACAAATGTGGCGACCGGCCGGTCTGTCACGGTTCGCATCAATGACCGCGGTCCTTATGTTCCCGGGCGCATTGTTGACGTCTCGTATTCGGCGGCCGAGACGCTGGGGATTGTCGATCGCGGTGTTGCGAAGGTCAAACTTGACGTCATTCACTAGCAGGCGACGGGCGCACTCATAAAATGAAAAAGAGGTTCCATCGCGCGGATGGAACCTCTGCCTGCCGGGTACCTTTGCGGCTTACGCTTTGTTCAGGACCGCGCCATCGTTCGGCCGCCGACCACATCAAGCGTCACGGGCGCCAGGCCCGAGAAGCCCAGTGCGCGCGCTGCCGCGGGCGTCACGTCAATAACCCGACCACGTACGAACGGTCCGCGATCGTTGATCCGGACGACAATCGACCGGCCTGTGTGCTGATGGGTAACGCGCACCAGCGTTCCAAATGGCAACGTTTTGTGCGCAGCGGTCATGCCACTTGCTTTGGCGGTCTCGCCATTCGCCGTCTTGCCGCCTGAATAAATCGAGGCGATGCCCGTTTGGGCATTGGCGGCGGGCAGAGCGCCGATGAAAACGGTCGAAAAGCACAATGCAGCAGTAACGGTGACATGGGTACGTTGCACGATAACGGCTTCCTTCCGGTTGTTGAGGAAGGCCGCTATGGGCGTGGGAAGCCAGGTTTTTTTCGATCGATAAAGGGGCTTTTATTGGATGCGTTTGTGTTTGCGCGTCATTTATTTGATATTTTTTGCCGCCCGGGAATTTTCGCAGCCGGAGCGCTACTTAAGTCGAAAGTCAAGCAGCACCTCGATACCCGGCCGAACCAAAAGCTTTGCGGCAAGTTCTCAGAGAGCAGAAAATGGAGATTGGATCCATGAAAACACTTCTTCTGGTACTGACGGTGCTCTTGAGCGCGACGACCATCTCGCTGGCGCAAAGCCTGCCCAATTATGGCCCCAACGCTCCCGCGACCGGCGACAGCTTTGGCAAGCCGTATAGCGGCGCTAAACCCCTGCATAAGAGTTCGCGCGCATATGCCTACCATCGGCGAGCACATCACCGGTACTCGCATTCGCGACAGGCATACGAATAAAGCCGGGTTGCTGTTCAAGGCTTGATTGCGATGCGGCCGGTATAGTCGATGCGATTGAGCAGGAGCGGCAGACTGTTGGCGGCGATGTATTCGTCGACCGCCTTGCGAGCGCCTTCCCAGTGCCCGTAGTCGTCGATGATCAGGACCCCGCGCCGCATCAGATGCGGATAGAGATGCTGCAATTCATGACGCGTTGACTCGTACCAGTCTGTGTCGAGCCGCAGCAATGCGATCTGGCTGATCGTTGGAGTGGGGAGCGTATCCTCGACCCGGCCTTTGACGAATTCGAGTTGATGATTTGGATAGCCCACGCTCGCCAGGTTGTGCCGGACCTCTTCCAAAGGGGAACGCGCCCAGACATTTTCTGACTGCGCGGGATCGGATCGCGCCAGAAGATCCGCCGCGGAGACCATGCCTTGACCGCCCATGTAGGCAGTTTGGTCTTTCTCGGTAGGCGCTGACATTCCCTCAAAGGTGTCAAACAGGCGAAGCTTACGCTGCGTTTCCCCGCGTTTAAGCAGCGTGAGCGCCGCTGCCATCATGCTGCCGCCCTTCCAGACCCCGCATTCGACGATGTCGCCGGGGATATTGCAGCGGGTGACATATTCGACGGCGTTGCACAGAGATGCGATGCGTTCGGGACTCGTCATCGTGAAAGGCCGCACACGTGCAATGATCTCATTCACCCACGGTGGCTGATCGGCGAGCGCTGAATTTGTCATCGGAAAGTTAGCCGCTGACCTGATAACCTTTGAGATGATCCGGTAGTTGCGGCCAGTCGATCGCCGGGTCTGGCGAGTGCGGCACCGGCCTGCACTTGCCGCGCCAGGCCACCCCCATGACCTGCATCGTCTGGTAGATCATCGTTTGCCAACCCTGGTCACGCAGATAGTCCAGACCTTCGGTCACATCCGGCGAGGCAAGGTCGTGAAACAGCACCAGGGCATCGGGAGCCGCAACAAGATGCGCAGCCTTTGCATCCTGCAATGGGCCGGGCCGCTCGTGATTGCCGTCGATGAAAATCAGCGCCCAGCTGCGGCGCTCACGGTTATGCAGGCGCAACACTTCGCCCGGGCTGCCGCCGGGAATGAGATGAACCTGGTTATTAACGCCCGCGGCAGAAAGCGATGCCGTCACGCTTCCGTAAAAGTCGGGATCGGCAAGGATTGGATCGACAACGTCAAGCTCGACGCCGCCGAGCGCGAGGTGGCATGCCGACCATCCCAGCCAGCAACCAATTTCAAGCGCCCGCTGACCGTGAAAAAGCAGCGCGGTATTGTAGAGAATATGAGCCTCGTCGCGGCTGACGAAACCGATGTTCGGCGACCTGCGATCGGAATAGTAGTTGTGAGGGATACTTTTGCGCAGGTAGGGCCAGGGATTTGATGCTTTGTCGGGATGGATCGACATGAACGGAAAACAAGCATCGGGCTGCACTCGGCGTAAACCCGCGGAGACATAGTCGCCTGCGGGAAAAGCCGGTTCAACGGCAGAAACGCTGGGTCTGTCGAGCATTCTGTAATTCCCGAATGAAAAATGCAGGTGGACTTAGCTCACGAGACGACTCATCCTGCTTTTTTACGTATCAAATGAGCGGACTGATTCGCAGCCTGTCGGTAAGTCTAAGCAGTATTTCAGGACGCGGGGCGTTTTTTTGAATCCGTAGAAGGGGTCCTCCGGATGATCACGATATTGAACCACCGAGATCAGCCTTTGCCGGCGGACAACCACTGCAAAAATGCCATTGTCAGCATTGTAATGGGTGACCGCTACCAAACGCCGTGGAATGTGGCCTGCAAAAATAGCTGGACCGCTTACGCCGACAAATACGGTTATGACATCATCGTCATCCAATGCCACCTCGACGATTCCGAGCGCGCCCGCGCTCGCTCGGTGTCCTGGCAAAAGCTTTTGATTCTCAACCAACCGTGGGCGCACCACTATGAGCGGCTGGTCTGGGTGGATTCCGACATTGTTTTTTCAAACGCGGCTCCCGACATCATGAAGAGTATGCCGGATCATCGCAGAGTGGGCATCTGTGAATGCAGCGATCAATTGTCGGTCCATGAAAGGCTGATCTATGTCGAGAGGCTGCTCAAGATAGATTACGGCGCTGTTGACGCGGTGCTGATGTGGAAGTTCTTCCAGGAAAACAATTACGCGACGTACGGCATTAAAAACGAAACCGGGATCATGTACGGCGCGGGTGTGCTTGTCCTTTCACCGGTGTTCCACAACGCACTGCTTCTTCACGTCTACGAAAATGAAGATCGTGGCCGTCTCTACGAGCAACCGTTTCTGTCGCACGCGCTGCTGATGGAAGGCGCGCATCAAAAACTATCGCCGCGATTCAATTGGGGCGTGCTCGAATTCCTGGTCATGCAGTTTCCCGAATTTTTTGGGAAAACCGCGACGCTGCCGGAAGTAAAGGCAATCTGGCCGCATCTCATGAATGAACTTTCCAAAGCGTATTTTCTGCATTTTGCCGGGTGCCCGAGTGTTTTTCAGCACTACGCAACCATTGTGAGCGCGGCGGCAGACGCATCGGAAGGCGACGCCGGTTTGCGGGTGGCCTAGGTCCCAGTCTTCGACACAGAAAAAATGCCCTGCATCGCAAGATGCAGGGCATTGTGACGTCGACGCGACGGTCTACGGTTGCACGATCATGCCCGGGAAGACATAGGCCTGGAGCATGACCAGCACGCCGACCAAGCAAGCCAGCGCAATCGAGTGCAAGAACACGAAGCGCAGGATCGATCCCTCGTGCCCGAACCAGTTGGTGGCCGTCGAGGCGACCACGATTGATTGCACATCGATCATCCTGCCCATGACACCGCCGGAAGAATTGGCGGCTGCCATCAGAATAGGCGAGAGGCCCAGTTGCTGGGACCAGGGGCTGTCAGTTCGCTGCAAAAGCCATCGCCAGCAGGTATCGAACCGGTTGAGGATCCAGACAGGCTTGCCCAAAGATCCAGCCAGATGTGCGGTCGAGGTGTCCACGGTTATAAGCAGATCGAGGCTCTCCATGAGAGCGGCGGTGTCCGAGAAATCCTTTAGCTGACTTGTGAAGTCGATAATCTCGGGCCCGTCCCAATTGCCACGTTTTAATTCGGTCAACTCCGACTCGCCTGGCTGACCCTTTTGCAAACTATAAAAAGCGAAATCCGGATGCCCGAGGGCGCAGTTGCTGAGATTTCTTTTAGTGCGCGCGGAGGCGTCTGCGAGCGCATCGCTTCCCGTAGTTCACGACAAATCGAGATTGCGGATTATGTCGTTCGAAACCTTACAACACAATGCCGTTACCTGTTGTGACAGTGCCCGGCAGACTTTGAAACCAGCTGTATTCTGCCACTTCAGGTGGCATGACCGACTTGCCCAAAATGGTATGCTCTGCTGAGCTTTTGTAGTCGGAAATGGTGGATCGATGCCCCAGTCCGGTCTGAAACAGATCAGCGCACTACGAAGCTGTGGCGGCCTCCTTTCACGTCTCGCATATGCGCGAGCCCGGGATGAAGGTGTTGACGTTGAGACATTGCTGCGCAAAGCAGGACTCACCGTCGAAGCCATGGAAAATAAGGACACCCCGCTCGGTGTTCGAAACCAGATCAAGTTCGTCGATCAGGTGGCAAACGCGGTTCATGACAAGCTTTTCGGGTTTCATCTGGCATATTCATACGATCCGCGGGAAATCGGATTGTTGTATTACGTGGCCGCGTCGGCTGACACGTTATTCGACTCTTTGCTCAGGGTTGCGCGATACAGCATCGTTGTGAACGATGGCATTGTGCTGACGGTAAGAAGGGATCCGCTTCTTCGCGTCCAATTCCAGTATTCGGGTGTGGCACGGCACACCGACACGCACCAGATTGAATTCTGGATGGGTTCACTCATTCGCGTTTGTCGGAAGGTGACCGACCGCGATCTCAAACCCGTGCGGACGCGGATCATGCACGCAAGGACACAGGACAGCCGCGAAATAGAAAAATTGCTCGACAGCGAGATAGAAATAGGGACGGACGTCGATGAAGTCGTGCTTCCTGCCGAGAGTGGGGATTATGCGATTGTAACGGCCGACCCCTATCTCAATCGACTTTGCGTGCGTTGCGCCGAAGAGGCGCTCATCCGTCTTGAGACAAAAACCAGCCCGCTGAAGGTCAAGGTCGAGAACACAATCGCCACGCTGCTGCCACATCGGCAAATGCGTATCGATGTGGTCGCAGAAAAGCTCGGCATGAGTTCGAAAACGCTGGCGCGAAGACTGGCGTCCGAAAATTCCTCGTTCGCTGAAATTCTCAGCAACGTGCGATCGGCCCTGGCGCATCGCTACCTGGCGGATCACGGTCTGCAGATTTCAGAGATTGCCTGGCTTTTGGGCTATTCCGAAATCGGAGCCTTTACTCGTGCGTTCCAGCGATGGACGGGCACCAATCCCCGAGCAGCGCGGGCCAAGCAACAGCGATCGGGCAAATACGCCGCGAATCGCGCGCGTTCAGCCGTTAAATCGGGCGTCAACGCCGGGAAAAACCGTCAAATTGTTGGCCGAAAATGACAAGACAAACCTGACCGCACGCTTTAAGCGAGCCACCCGACTGGGTGGGCGAACCAGGTTCTGACGGATGATAAAAAGCATTATTGAAGACCTTCGGGCTGTTGCACAAAAATGTACAACGACGGCCCGCGATTGTTCGCATGAAGACCTCTCACGCATGTTGCAGGAGTTAGGCGTCGATCTGACGACAATGGCGTCGGAGATTGAAGAGAAATTCGATCAGTAATTCCACCTGCAAGGCATTTCAGTCACCGAGTGGGGCGTTTTACTTCAGTGTGGATGGACGACCCATGGTGCCCAAAAAATCTTCGCTTGCTACCCTTTCCAACGAAGCGCTTTGCAAGCTACGTGACGAAATCGCGGAGCTGCTGGAAAGCCGCGCCGAAGCCTTGCGCAGGGAGCTGGACCGGGTCACCGGCGGGGAGGAGAAAAGTAATGGCGCCAGCGCACCGAGGGCGAGGCGCAGGAAAGCTCTTCCAAAGTACCGCGGCCCAAATGGCGAGACCTGGGCTGGCCGCGGTGCCATGCCGCGGTGGCTGAGTGATGCGGTGGAGAACGGCAAAAAACCGGAAGATTTCCTGATCGAGCGGCATGCCGAACATTAGCCGCTTTAGACACTTCCGGCCGGTGTGTCCTGCCGGTTTCGGCCCAGCGCCCCTGCTGCTAAAAGAAACCTGACCGAGCCTTAATTTCTCCCGCCGAGGGATTTTTCGCCGATCGGGTACGGGTCTTACGCATGCGGATGACCATCAACTGCGATATGGGCGAAGGGTTTGGCCTGTATCGGCTTGGAGATGATGCGGCGATGATGCCTCACATCGACCTCGCCAATGTTGCGTGCGGGTTTCATGCATCCGACCCCACGACAATGCACGAGACGGTACGCCTGGCTAAAAAGCACAACGTCAAAGTCGGAGCGCACCCATCCCTGCCGGATCTGCAGGGTTTTGGCCGTCGGGCAATGGCCATCGCGCCGGCGGAAGTGACCGATCTAGTGACGTATCAAGTTGGCGCGCTAAAGGCCTTTCTGGACGCCGAAGGTCTTCCGCTCAATCACGTAAAGCCGCACGGCGCGCTGTATGGTATGGCCGCTCGCGACGAAAACATTGCTGCCGCGATTGCCGATGCCGTATTGCCGTTCGCGGTGCCAATTCTCGGGATGGCTTTCACGGCGCACGAAACTGCCTACAGGGACAAGGGCGTTGAACTCATACCGGAATTTTATGCGGACCTTGAGTACGACGCCGACGGCAATCTGATTCTCAGTCGCGTCCACGATGCAGTAGATCCCGCTAAAGCGGCCGCGAGAGTATTGCGCGTAATTCGAGATCACGCTGTCGCGACAACGGCCGGCCGCGATATTCCCGTCAAGGCAACGACGGTCTGCGTGCATTCCGATACGCCGTCGGCGGTTGCCATTGCCGCCGAACTCGATCGGGTGCTTCGACGAGGCCAATGACACGTCTAGCGCGAGCGGTCCAAGATATCCCAAATCGGGTCATAGGTCGGATCCGCGGTTGATATATCCTCCGACTGCTCTGCAAGCCGGATATATGTTTGTGCCAAATTTTCCCATTCGGCCTTCAGGACCGGGTTCGATTCCTTGGCGGCCCTCATGCGAACACCTGAAGCCAGATTTCTGTATTGTTCGGCTCGGGTCATTGCCAACTTCCGCCGATAAACGCGTCACAGAGCCAACATGGCAAGCGGTATTCTGTTCCCACGGAACTGTCGGCGATAGCGATACTGTGAAGTATTCCGCAGATGCTCGGCTATTCAGATAAACATGACGCCGATCTTTGTGTCCGTCCTCCACTGGGCGCGGCAATGGTGGCGGGTGCCGTCAACGACCAAATCAAAGTTTTGCGGGATACCAATTGTCGTTGATACCAGTAGTGCTGCTCCGGTCTCCGAAATATTTCTAACGGTGCACTCTAATTTGGGTGCCTTCTCGCTAATGATAATGAAGGCGGTCTTGAGCACGCGCCTGCGCGGAGCGATGCGTTTTTCGTTCACGGCTGTTTTCCCGAGGCAGCAACTCGGCCGCTCGCAGGAAGTTCAGATTGGGATCTCCGTTCAACCTTCAAAGTTATTGCTTTGCTCGTTGCCTGCTCTGGCGCGAAGGTGTCCGGCCAGCCGGGGTTCTATATCGTTCAGCGTGGCTCATGTGCATTAATCGACCATAAAAAATCACCCGGTGCCTCTTTGATCAATTCCGCGCCTCGGGCGATCGAATTGCGTGATGAAATATGTCAAATGACATAGCCCAATCATGAATGTTGCGAGGGACGCGCGGCCGAAATTCGCGCTATTGATGCACGTAAGTTTTGTCGGAGAAGAATTGTGTGAACCATCTGTCGCGTTACCGAGTTATGAAGCGGGATTGGCGGTCGCAGCAAAACGCCGCGGCTGAGATTGCCTTTTCCGGGGTCGCCGATGGCGACCCTTTTCTTTTTCTTGAATGGCTCACTCAGTAAGTACGGCGGTTCGATTGGCAGTCGCGCGTAAAGCTCGCGTAAAAAAGGGAAAGCGAGCCCCGTCGACCTGGGACGCTCCTATTCCATGAATTGCCTTACAGATTGCGATTGCTTAACAACGTGGTCGGAGGCGACGCGATTCGGACGGGACAAGATTGTCCTGGATGTTTCCGACGATCACACCTCATGGCCACCGGTTCCGTTACCTAGCGCCGGATGGGAAAATGTAGCGAGCGTGGGGGCGTCACTTTTTATATTTTTATCGCATGACCCTGCCAGATTGATGATCAGGCGCGCGTTTCTTTTGATTCGGCGTCCCGGCGTGCGGTTTGATTATGTGCGAGTATATGCAAACATTGCAGATATCCCCGAATCACCCTGAATGCGCCGGCTTACCCTGATACTATTTTCTCTGCTCGCCGCTTGCTGCTGCTCACCGGCTTGCGCGGATACGCTCAATTCTTTCCGGCAGGCCCATGGCCTTGCGTCCCTGCATCGCAATTCAAGCCTGCAAGCAATGGCACAGCGCCACGCCAGCAGCATGGCTGCACGTCGCTCAATGGACCACGACGGATTTTATTCTGAACGTGGGCCGCGGGGTGCGCGGGCCGAAAATGTAGCAATGGGATGCGCTACTGAAAGCTGCGCGATCAGCATGTGGGAGGGGTCATCAGGACACCGCGCGAATATGTTGCTGCCGGATGTTCGCAGCTATGGCATCGCGTCGGCGACTGGTGACGGTCAGCGTTACTGGTGCCTGGTCCTGGGACCAGGCCGGTAAAACTGACACGCGGGCATACGTGGCTTGCGGACTTCAGAAACGTTGAACAATAGCGACAGCTACTTGATCAACGGCACCAACGTATTTGCCGCCAGTCAGGATGATGTCGAAGCTGACCGCAAAGGCCAGCGTGGCCAAAAAGCGCAGCATGGTTCGATCGTAAATCCGAGCATCTTAAAATGTGCTCGCCTGGACCGTTCAAATTTGAATCGAAGTCTCATCCCCATGCACGGCAATATTGAATTGCAGCAATGACGGCGCCCCTCACGGCGCTGGTGCCGTGCGGGCGCTCGCTGAGTCACTGATTTGTAACGATTATTTTCGCGCGATCGTATTCCATGACATTTTCGTGAACAGTAAGCGAGATGTCGTGACATTGGCGTGTCTTGAGCACGGAGCCCCGCTGCGCGACAAGGCACGCCCGCAAGAAACGCAATTTGCTCAAAAAACAATGGAGTAGAACCGTGATAATCGCCGTCAGGATTATTTTTGCTTCCGTTCTCGCGCTGTCGACCATCAGCCCGGCGTTCGCCGCTGGGGAAGATACGTTGTTGGAGCGCGAAGCCTCCATGCCCACCGTAAGCCCGCTTGAACAACACGTCGTCAGCAAGCACGTTCGGACGCACCGTGCCACCGAGGCCCGTGCCTACGCGCCAGCCGGCACGCCGGTGGACGAGGCTATTGATTTTAGCATCGGCAGTCAGCGCTAAGCGCTCCCTTCCCCTGCTGTAGCCTGATTGCCAAGAGGCCGCCTCCCAAGGCGGCCTCTATGCTCTCTATCCTCCGAACGGATGATGCGAGCGCACGGCCGTCACCACGGTCGCAAGGTCGTTCCGACTGCCGAATCATTTGCGACTTGTGTGACGTTGCTCACATTCAGCCAAAATCTGCTGATGAAATAATAAATCGATAGCCAGCCTGAGTCGCGCTGTGTGGGGTGTTACTTCCTTGGATTTTCGCTTCGCCGATTTTGAAATAGATGTCGCGCGGCGTGAACTGCGGCGCAAAGGAGAACTCGTTTCTATCGAGCCGCAGGTTTTCGATTTGCTCATTCATCTCGTTCGAAATCGCGATCGCATCGTCAGCAAGAATGAACTGTTCGATTCCATTTGGACGGGCCGTATTGTCTCGGAAGAAACGCTGAGCTCACGCGTAAGCGCAGCCCGGCACGCCATCGGCGACAATGGCGCCGAACAGGCGCTCATTCGAACGCACTATAAGCGGGGTTTCCGTTTCGTCGGCGACGTCGAAGAGATCTCGACGTTATCTGTTTCGCCCCACGCAACTCCCGGCAAAAGCGCATCGGCGCAGGCAATCCCAATATCCGAAAAGCCATCCATTGCCGTGCTGCCGTTCAAAAATATGAGCGGCGACCCTGACGTGGATTCATTTGCCCATGGTATCAGTGAAGACATCATCACAGGGCTGTCACGTCAGCGATGGTTTTCCGTCGTTGCCAGGAATTCCAACGTGTTCAACGGAGAGACGATCGATCTTCGCAGAATGGTGAAGGAACTGGACGTGCGCTACGTGCTCGAGGGCAGCGTTCGTAAGGCTGACGGCAGGGTGCGCGTCACCGCGCAGTTGATAGACGCCGACAAATGCGTTCACGTGTGGGCGCATCGATATGACAGCGCGCCCGCCAACATTTTCGACCAGCAGGACCAGACCACCAACCGGGTCATCGATTCGGTAAGGTCGCAGATCATTTTGGCTGAGGCAGCCCGCCTGCGGCGCAAGCCGCAGGAAAGCATAGATGCGTCGGACCTGGTGATGCAGGCGCTCCCCCATATTTGGCGCATGAGTGCGGACGAGCAACGACAAGCCCAGGAGTTTTTGCAACAGGCGGTCACGCTCGACGCCGATTATGCGCACGCGCATGCCTTGCTTGGGTGGACTTACGTAAACCTGTTCAATCTGGACTCGCACACGCCAATCGGCGAGCTAACCACCAGGGCACTCGATGTAGCGGGGAGGGCGCTGGCTCTCAATGATCACGATCATTGGGGGCAACTTGTGTTCGGGCTCAGTCTCGCGCGGCAACGGCGATCCGAGGGGGCCGTGAAGCATCTGTCGAAATCTATCGACCTGAACCCCAACTTTGCGCTCGGTCACGCGGGGCTCGGCTATGCCTTTGCATGCGGCGGCCAACCCGAACGCGGTTTGGAGTTCCTTGAGCAGGCGCTGGTCCTGAATCCGCTCGATCCATTTCTTGCGGTGTACGCGCCGGTCGTGCGGTACATGGCTCATTTTGCACTAGAACAGTACGGCGAGACGATAACCGTGTGTCGCTCCATGGCAGCTCGGCACCCTTATCATGCGGGTGCACGGCGCCTCATGACCGTGTCGTTGGGAATGCTGGGGAAAATTGACGAAGCAAGGGACTCTCTCGCCCAGACCCTCAAGCTTCAGCCCGATCTCTCCATCGATCATGTCGAAAATAACACCGTATACACGAACGTGTCGGATCGCTCGCGGTTTCTTCGGGGACTTCAGAAGGCAGGACTAAGATAGTGAATCTTCCTGGTGTGAACCGATATTCGAGAAATCGAGATAGAAGCAACAGTCGCAGTTAACGCCACAAGCTGTGGGTGCTTTTCTAAGAGGTCGCCTGCGAAGGCGGCGTCTTCTTTGCGACAGTGGACTTAGCTTGCTGATGCTATGCTTTAAACGACAAGAGTTTTTTCTTTTCGCCCACAAATGTCGCGTGAGTCCAAGTTTACAACTAGGCAAATCTAAAATGAAATTAACATGACGTACCAAGGGAGGGGATTATCGAAGACCCCTTGCAAAAACTTGCAGTCATCGGTGTCGATGTCGCCATCCTGGCGTTGATTTGCGTGTCGATGTTTTCGGGCGAACCCGTCTTCAAATCCGGAAACAGTTCGGTTCAACCTTCAGCGCGAGTCCAGTGCGAACACTAGTTGCAGGTTTGGAACCTCTGCTGCTCACATTGGCGCTTCGATCTTCTCACAATCCGAATCAATGGCCATGCCGCAAACGATAATTCCGTGCCGTCGGGCAGGTATCGTTTGAGCAGGCGCCGTCCCGATGACTTTGTCGGTCGAGACTTGGGGTTGGTCTGCGGAGATCGCGTGTGTGTGGACCGTGCGGGCGACCGCCACTGTGGCGATCAGAGCCAACACTCCAACGGCTGCCGAAAGAAATTTTGTTTTGCGCGATAGCATTTGAAAGACCTCCGAGTTCCGTCGCTTTTGTAGGGAAATAACAAAATTTTTGCCATGCACAAGACAGCGGTTACTCACATTTATTTGTTCAGATAAATTAATCTGTTAGTGGAATATTGCGCTGCACTCAACTGACCCGATTCGAGGCTCGTTTCCGCAGTTTTCCGCGTCAAAACACGAAGTGTCATGCGCCCCGCGCATTCGTGGTCAGCAGCAATGCGTAAGCGCCTTGCTTGCGCGCGGAGAGGAAACGGGACGCCTGCTTGCGCAAGCATGAACGCAAGGCAGAATGCATGATGCGTCCCGGAATCTTCTCGTATGACAAATACCGAGCCGACGTCGCCCAAGCGCATCAGCGTTGGCTGGCTGGTGTGCATTGGAATGGCGCTTGGCGCTTTGCTGGTGCCCCTCGCGGTCTACGTCTCTATCGCAGTTTACAATTCGCTCTACGGCAACTGTACCCTCGGAGCGGTAGATCGCTTCGGCTGCGCGTTGCAACAATTCGTCATTACGGCACTCTCAATTCTGCCCGGCGGCGCGCTCGGATTTATCGTTGCCTATTGGATCGGTAGCCGGCGGCACGCGCCGGCCCCGTGAACTGGAACGGGAATGTCTCATGCCTCTCCACATCTGTACCGCCTGCGGCACGCAATATCCGGAAAGCGCGAAAGCACCGGCGCAATGCGCTATCTGCGAGGAGGAGCGGCAATACGTGCCGCCGCGCGGGCAGACCTGGACAACGCTGGAGGCGCTGTCGAAAAGCCACATGAACGGCTTTCACGAATATGAGACCGGTATCATCGGCATCGGCTCGCAGCCCTCATTTGCCATCGGCCAGCGCGCGCTGCTGGTGCGCACCGAGGGTGGAAACGTCCTGTGGGATTGCATTGCCACGCTCGATGCCGCGACCGTCGACATGATCAAAGGTCTTGGTGGGCTGAAAGCGATCGCTATCTCGCATCCGCATTTCTACACCACCATGTTGGAATGGGCGCGCGCTTTCGATTGCCCGGTCCATCTCAATGCCGCCGATAGCGACTGGATCATGCGCAAGGATGGCTCAGTCCGGCTGTGGAACGGCGACACGCTCAGGCTTTGGGATGGCGTCACGTTGATCCGGTGTGGCGGGCATTTCCCAGGAGGTACCGTGATGCATTGGGCGGCCGGCGCGGACGGCCGTGGCATTGTTTGTGCGGGTGACATCCTCACCGTCGCTACCGACCGCAAGTGGCTTTCGTTTATGCGTAGCTATCCAAATTTCATTCCGCTATCGGCGCGCGAGGTCGAGCACATCGGCAATGCGCTGGCACCGTTCAAGTTCGACGTGATTTACGGCCATTACTTTGATCGCGTGATCGCCAAAGACGCCAAGCAAGTACTGGAAAAGTCCATCGCGCGCTATGTGGCTGCAATAAATGGTACGCGGGGGTATTGAGTGGTGCGAGCGCACGCCACATCCTCGGCGTCTTGCGCGGGCTCGACCCGCGCATTCATGATGAGATGCACCTCGGCAAAAACCTGCAACTGTTGAGCGTTTAGAGCGTCATCATGGATTGCCGGGTCGAACCCGGCAATGACAACTGAAGGGGCCGTTGCACAAGATTGCGTGCGCAGCAGCTACGGGCCCCCGCCTTCGCGGACAATTTTTGCGTCGCAAAAATTAAACCAGCCGCGCGATTGCCGGGGTGGGGTACGGCATTTCGCGCGGCCGGGTGAGTGCGCCCGTGACGAGCGCGACATCAAGCCACATGTCGAGCTATAGTTGCGAGTTGGCCGGCGCTCGATCTCGTCCAACGGGCGTGATCGTCGGCCCCAGCCGTGAAGGCAAACTTAATTTCGAATTCGCAATAATGTTAATGCGGAACTGGAACAGCGATTCCGCCCGCAATACGCGCCCAGTTGAGAGATCACGTTGTTGCGACCCGCGCGTGAGATTCATTACAGCATGACCCCGCCGCGCCGGTCCGCGGAACAATGGCTAGAAATTTTCACAAAGATAGCGAAAATTTTCAGGCGAACCGCTTACTGGCCTTCCTTCTCGCCCTTGCCGCCGAGCTGCTTGAGCTTGGCAAACACGGCGCTGACGTCGAGTTCTCCCGGCTTTTTCTCCGGTTCGGCAGCGGCGGCAATCTCGGCCTCCTTGCGCGCGGTGGTCTCCGCAGCCGGCAGCAAGGTCGCCCCGGTATCGACGGGTACGGGCTTTTCCTTGTTAGCGCGCTGCACTTCAAGATCGAGGTCGATCTGCGAGGCGAGGCCGAGTGTCACAGGGTCCATCGGCGTCAGGTTGGCCGAATTCCAGTGGGTGCGGTCGCGGATCGAGGCTATCGTCGACTTGGTGGTGCCGACGAGCCGCATGATCGCGCTGTCCTTGAGTTCTGGGTGGTTGCGCACCAGCCAAAGAATGGCATTCGGCCGGTCCTGGCGGCGCGACACCGGCGTGTAGCGGGGGCCTTTCTTGCCGCGCTCGGCTGTCGGAACCGCGACCTTCGGTTCCGTCAGTTTCAGGCGGGTTTCGGGGTTTTGCTCAGCCTCGGCGATCTGCTCTCGGGTCAATTGGCCGGTCAGGATAGGATCAAGGCCCTTGATTCCCTGCGCGGCGTCGCCATCGGCAATCGCCTTTACTTCCAGCGGGTGCAGCTTGCAAAACTCGGCAATCTGGTCGAACGACAACGCGGTGTTGTCCAACAACCAGACGGCGGTCGCCTTCGGCATCAGGGGTGCTGCGGTCGCCATGACAAAATCTCCTCTATGCTTCGCCCGCCCCTGGGCGAAGCTTCAGATCATCGGTGATGATCGGAAAGTGGCCGGAATATAGGGGCACTGGCGGGGTCATGCAACCGTTCCCGCTTGACAGGGCAGGCCGGCGCGGCCCATGTCGGTGACACAAATGCGCGCTAAAATCGCGCGCTTTCGAGGTTAATAATGGCTTCAAATTCGCCAAAGCCCGTCCTCAAGGTGCTGCTTTGCTCGCCGCGCGGTTTCTGCGCCGGCGTCGTACGGGCCATCGAGTCGGTCGAGCGGGCACTCTCGATTTACGGGGCACCAGTCTACGTACGCCATGAGATTGTGCACAACCGTTACGTGGTCGACAGCCTGCGCGCCAAGGGGGCGATCTTCGTCGAGGACTTGAGCGAAGTGCCCGATGACCACGCGCCGGTCATTTTCTCTGCGCACGGTGTGGCACGTGCGATTCCCGAGGAGGCGGCGCGGCGCAATTTGTTCACAATTGACGCGACGTGCCCGCTGGTGACCAAGGTGCATCGCGAGGCCGAGATTCACTATCGGCGCGGGCGTGAGATCGTGCTCATCGGCCATGCCGGCCATCCGGAAGTTGTCGGCACCATGGGCCAACTGCCGCTCGGCAGCATCAGCCTGGTCCAGACGATCCGTGATGCGGAGGAATTCATCCCGCGCGACATCAACAAGCTTGCGTATGTTACACAGACGACGCTGTCGGTGGACGATACGGCGGCCATCGTCGAACTGCTGAAGCGGCGGTTTCCCGGCATCGTCGGTCCGCACAAGGACGACATCTGTTACGCCACGACAAATCGTCAGGATGCGGTCAAGCGCGTGGCACCGATCGTTGATGCGATGATCGTGGTCGGTTCGCCCAATTCGTCGAACTCGCAACGGCTCAAGGAAGTAGCAGAAAAGGCGGGGTGCCCGCGCGCCATGTTGGTGCAGCGAGCGGCCGAAATCAAATGGAGCGATTTCGCCGGCGTGACACGGCTAGGTATCACCGCCGGCGCGTCTGCGCCCGAAGTGCTGGTCGAGGAAATCATGAGCGCTTTCGCCGAGCGCTTTACGCTCGACACCGAAACCGTCACTGCAACGGAGGAGGCCGTGTTCTTCCCGCTGCCCCGGCCGCTGCGCGAGCACGAGGCGGCGGAGTGACGCTTCATGGCGGTCTACACCGACGTTTCGGCGGAAGATCTCACCCGCTTTCTGTCAGCTTATGATATCGGCGACCTGCTTGCCTACAAGGGCATCGCAGAAGGCGTAGAGAATTCCAATTTCCTCGTGCACACCGGGGCCGGCAATTTCATCCTCACGCTTTACGAAAAGCGCGTTGCCGAGGGCGATCTGCCGTTCTTCCTGGGGCTGATGGAGCATCTGGCGGCGCGTGGTATCACTTGCCCGCAGCCAGTGAAGAACAAACAGGGCGGCATGCTCGGCAAGATCGCCGGCCGGCCAGCGGCGATCGTCACCTTTCTCGACGGGTTATGGATTCGGCGGCCCAATCCCGGCCACTGCGCAGCTGTGGGTGAGGCGATAGCGCAGCTTCATCGCGCTGGCGCGGATTTCAAGCCGAAACGTCCGAATGCATTGTCGATCGAGAGCTGGCGGCCGCTCTATGAGCATGCCAAGGCACGCGGCGACAGCGTACGGCCGGGGCTTTGTGCAGAAATCGCAAAAGAACTCGATGCGCTGGAAAAAACCTGGCCGCGCGATCTGCCGCAAGGTGTGATCCATGCCGATCTCTTTCCTGACAACGTGTTCTTTCTCGGCGACAAGTTGTCCGGGCTTATCGATTTCTACTTCGCCTGCACGGATACGCTCGCCTATGACATTGCCATATGCCTCAACGCCTGGTGCTTTGAACCGGACCATTCCTACAACGTCACCAAAGGGCGCGCGCTGCTCAACGCCTACGGCAAAGTGCGCGCGCTTTCGGCGTGCGAGCGCGCCGCGTTTCCCGTGCTCGCGCGCGGCGCGGCGATGCGTTTCCTGCTGACAAGGCTAGTCGACTGGCTGGCGGTGCCGGACGGCGCCCTGGTCCGGCCGAAAGATCCGCTGGAATATTATCGCAAGCTGCGCTTTCACCAGGCTGTGAAAAGCTTGCAGGATTACGGCCTTGGCGCATGAGCGAGCAGCGTGTCACCATTCACACTGACGGCGCCTGCTCGGGTAACCCCGGCCCCGGAGGCTGGGGTGCGATTCTCGCCTTTAACGGCCAGGAGAAAGAACTCAAAGGTGGCGAACCACACACCACCAACAATCGCATGGAACTGATGGCCGCAATTTCGGCTCTCGAGGCGCTCAAGCGGCCGTGTGCCGTCGATCTGCATACCGATAGCGAGTACCTCAAGAATGGAATCACGGCGTGGATCCACGGCTGGAAGAAGAATGGCTGGCGCACATCCGACAAGAAGCCGGTGAAAAATGTTGATCTGTGGAAACGGCTGGATGAGGCGCTCGGTCATCACCATGTGCACTGGCACTGGGTCAAGGGCCATGCCGGTGATGCCAAGAACGAGCGCGCCGACGAACTCGCACGCGAAGGACTTGTCGCTGCACGCGCGGGCGCAATCGGCGCTATGAAGACGAGATAGTCATTGTCGGGGGCGGGCATTGGCCCGCGAACCCGCCTGGATTACAGCTGCCCTAGTAACGTCTGGCCGCCCGAAATTTCGCACTTGCCGGGCGCATCCTCGATGTTGAGTTTCTTCACCACACCATCGTCGACCAGCATCGAATAGCGCTTCGAGCGTGTGCCGAGCCCGTTGCCGGAGCCGTCGAAAGCCATATCGATCGCCTTGGCGAATTCGCCATTACCGTCGGCGAGAAAATCGATCTTGCCGTCGGCGCCTGTCGATTTCTTCCAGGCCTCCATGACGAACACGTCGTTGACGCCGGTCACCGCGATCGTGTGCACGCCCTTTGCTTTGATTGCGGGAGCGTTGTTCAGAAAACTTGGGATGTGGAGATTGTTGCAGGTCGGAGTGAAGGCGCCGGGCACTGCAAAAAGGGCGACCTTACGGCCTTTGAATATTTCGTCGGTGGTTTTCCAGACCGGACCCTCGGTCGTCATGACTCGGAATTTGGCATCGGGCAATCGATCGCCGACCTTGATAGGCATGTGTGTCCTCTTGCGTTAGCGTTCGTTTCTTGGCTGGGTAGTTACGCCCTTGTCGCCGATTAGTCGAGATGGGTTTTGACCTCGACCGAGCGCTCGCCGGTGACAACGGTGAAAGTCAAATCGAATTGGCCCTTTGGATTGACGCCTGGCGGCAATCCGTCGAGTTCGAAGGTGAATTGAGCCCGTCCGGGTGGCGCGCCCTGCGCGGGCTTTGGAATGGGCAGGGCCCATTGCGGTGTCGGTCCTTCGACGAACAACTCGACCGGTTTGCCTGTAGGCGCACCGAGGTCGACGGCGACCAGAGATTTTGTCCCACTGTTGACGCGGCGCGCGGTCAATCCCAGCTGAGCGGCCGTGACCGCCTTCGGTACGTGCGCCTCGGCTGCCGCCAGTGCGGAATCCTGGGTGCTGTCGGCGGCGGCGAGCACAAGCTCGGCGCGACCTTCAGCCGGGACGCATAGTTTTTCACATACCGCGTAATCGGCCTTTACGCGCAGTCGGACCGGCTTTCCTTGTTGCTGCGGCGAAACCACAAGCGGAAGGATCACTCTGTCCTTGTAGCCAAGTGTTTGGCCGGTCTCGTCGGTAAACAAATGCGGCGCGGGATAGAGCACAGTGGCGGTTTTCACGTTCTCGGAACCGGAAAAATCGAAGCGCGGGGGCGCGCCTGAATCACCCGGATAGCGCCAGTATGTTTTCCACCCAGGCTGCATCTTGATTTCGATGCCGGCCCGCAAATGGGCGTCGCCGTTCTTATTGCTGCCGGCAACGAGTCTGACCGCCGAGCGGATGTCCTCGCTCCAAGGTGATTCGTCAGCCGCATGCGCTGTCGTTCCTGGCAAGGTCGCAATTCCGCAGGCGGTCAGCGCCGCAAACAATGATCTGTGAATACTATCCATCGGGGACGCTTTAGTCGGTAACCGCATGCTGCGCCATTGAATTCATTGTGAGCGGCCGTTGAACATGATCCGGGCCGGACACTGCCACAATTGCCGTATTGAATATGACGGTGAACGATTGAACTTTCGACCGCAAGCTTCGTTTGCAAAGGCGGGTCTATCGGGTAACCTTTTGCTATGAAGATTTCACGCAAGGCTGAGCAGCCGGCCCCGGGTCGCGGCTATCTCGATGGGCAAATGCTGATTGCAATGCCGGCGATGAATGACGAGCGATTCACGCGCGCCGTGATTTACGTCTGTGCGCACTCGACCGAAGGCGCCATGGGCATCATCGTCAATCATCCGGCGGCCAATATCAAATTTCCCGATCTGTTGGTGCAGCTGGAAGTGATTCCGGCGGCCGAACGTATTCAACTGCCAAACCGCGCGGAAGACGTGAAGGTTCTCAAGGGCGGGCCGGTCGAAACCGGACGCGGCTTTGTCCTGCATTCGGCGGACTTCTTCATCGAGAATTCGACGCTTCCGATCGATGAAGGCATCTGTCTGACGGCGACGCTCGACATCCTCAAGGCGATTGCGCGCGGCAACGGGCCGGCGAGCGCCATCCTTGCGCTTGGCTATGCCGGCTGGGCTCCCGGACAGCTCGAGCAGGAAATCCAGCAAAACGGATGGCTACATTGTGCCGCCGACGCCGAGCTCATCTTTGGCCGGGACACCGACACCAAATACGAGAAGGCCTTGCGCAAGATCGGCATCGACCCCGCCATGCTGTCGAGCGAAGCGGGTCACGCCTGAATTTTACAAACTATTCAGATGCAATCTTGAGCGCGCGCAGCCGCGTCGGCTTGTCGATCAACAGGTCGCGGGCAGCGTCCGCGGTCATCGGCTCGCCGAAGGCAAACCCTTGCGCATATTCGCAACCGAGCTGATAGAGTTCGACCGCGTCGGAATCGGTTTCGGCGCCTTCCGCCACAACTTCCATGCCGAGATCGTGTGCGAGCGCGATGATCGAGCGCAGGATCACCGGTCGCGTGCCCCGGGGCGTGGTTCGCACAAATGACTGGTCGATCTTGATGGTATCGAACGGGAAACGTTGCAGGTAAGCAAGCGATGAATGGCCCGTGCCGAAATCGTCCAGCGACAGGCCGGCGCCGAGCTCCTTGATGCGTGTCAACATTTGCGCGGCGTGCTCGGGATTTTCCATCACCAGCGATTCTGTGATTTCGAGCTTGAGCGTGCCACGCGCGAGCGCCGTGCGCCCCAGCACGCTGCGCAAATCCTGAATCAGATCGTGACGCAGCAATTGGCGCGATGACACGTTCACGCTGGCGAACACCGGCTCCCGCGCGCGGGTGGCGGCCTGCCATTGCGCGAGTTGCCTGGCTGTATGGTCGAGCACAAAAAGTCCGAGATCGACGATCAGGCCGATTTCTTCGGCAATTGAGATGAATTCCGCCGGCGACAGGCGGCCGAGTTTCGGGTGGTCCCAGCGTGCGAGTGCTTCAAAACCGGCGATGGCGCGATCTTCCAGCCTTACTATCGGCTGATAGAGCACTTTGATCTCTTCCCGCTCGATCGCACGGCGCAATTCCGATTCCATCGTCAGCCGGTCGGTCTTGCGAGAGCGCATGGCAGGCTTGAATATCTCGATGCGATCACCGCCAATGCGCTTGGCGTAGTACATCGCAAGTTCGGCATCCTTGAGGACTTCTTCGGTGCGCTGAGTCTGGTTCTCGGCGAGAGCCAGACCTATCGAAGCGGTCAGGAAGATCTCACGGTCGTTGAAGGCAATCGGCGCCCGCAAGGTGCGGCGGATGGTTTCGGCGAAAGCAACGATGCGCGCCGGCTCTCGCTCGGATAATACGATCAGCGCGAACTGATCGCCGGCAAGACGCGCCAGCGTATCTTGCGGCTTGAGCAAACGCGAAAGACGTCGCGCGATGGTGAGCAGGATCGAATCGCCCACCGCGATTCCAACGGAATCGTTGACCTGCTTGAAGCGGTCGAGGTCGATAACAACGATCGACGGCCGGATTTGCGGTTCTGCGCGCGCGAAGCCGAGCGCCGCCTCAAGCCGGTCGATGAAAAGTTCGCGATTGGGCAAGCCGGTGAGGTTGTCGTGAACCGCATCAAATAGCAGCCGCTCTTCGGCATTCTTGAAATCGGTTACGTCGGTGAGGGTGCCCACAAGCCGCACGACCTCGCCGTCGGAGCCCACGACGGGGCGGGCCTTGAGTGCGAACCAAAGATAGTTTCCGTCAAGGTTTCGCAGCCGGAAATCCTGCGTGAGACGCCCGCGGCGCTGCTCGACGACTCCGTCGAGCGAAGCACGGAAACGATCGCGATCGAGCGGGTGCAGCACCTCGAGCCAGGTCGCCGCTGGTCCTTCCAGCGTGCCGCGTTTGAGGCCCAGCATGTGCTCGGTTTCCGGGCTCGTATACACTTTGTCTGCTGAAACGTCCCAGTCCCAGATCAGGTCGCCTGCGCCCGTGAGCGCAAGCGCCCGGCGTTCGACGTCGGAAACAATGCCATGGGTAATCCCGCCGGCGAACGCGTGCTGCATGACGGTGAAACCGATCAACATTACGATCAGCACAAGGCCACCGAGCAGCGCCGGACCGATGATATCGTTTGTAACGAGGCCGGTGACCGCGAGGCCGGCGGCTGTTGTCCACACAACCAGCAACAACCAGGTCGGGATCAACAACACGGCGCGGTCGAAGCCGTGGGTCGAGAGATAGATGACCAGGGCGAGCCCGAGCACTGCGATGCCGGCAAGCGACATGCGGGCGATGCCGGCCGCAACTGCGGGTTCGAACACTGCAACGGCAATCAGCGCCGCAAGCGCCGCCAACCAGGCGATCGTGATGTGGGCATATCGCACGTGCCAGCGCGACAGATTGAGATAGGCGAACAGAAAGACCAGCAGTGTCGCCGACAGGATTGCCTCGCCGCAGGCGCGCCAAACACGTTCGGCGCCAGCCGACATGTCGAACACCTTGCCCCAGAATCCGAAGTCGATGCCGATGTAGATCAACACCGCCCAGCCAAGCGCGGCGGCGGCCGGAAACATGATCGAGCCCTTCACCACGAACAGAATGGTGAGGAACAGCGCAAGCAGACCGGCGATGCCGATCACGATGCCATAGTACAGAGTGAATGAATTGACTTTGTCCTTGTAGGCGTCCGG
Organism: Pseudolabrys sp.; assembly: GCA_035519415.1. Taxonomy (GTDB): domain Bacteria; phylum Pseudomonadota; class Alphaproteobacteria; order Rhizobiales; family Xanthobacteraceae; genus Pseudolabrys. The sequence goes on along the minus strand of DATIWJ010000069.1, from coordinate 77,127 downwards.
CTCCCACAAATAGATCTGCGGCAGCTTGTCGGTACGAAGTTCGGCGACCAGAGTGATGACGGTGCCGGGGTCGAGCGTAATGCGGAAAATATCCGCCGTTGTACCTTCCTGCCGTACGGGACGATCGCCGGTCGATGGCGTGATCGCCGCAATGCGCGAGAGTCCCAGGTCGGGCCAGAACAGGCCTGATCCCACCATGCGGTAATGCGGCACGACAATCAGGCGATCGATCTGCTCATCGCTGTTGTTGGTGAGTGCGAGCACCGCCCAGTTCGTGTTGCCCTCGCGCGCACGCACTTCAATGCGCCGCACAATTCCGTCGGGACCGGGTGCGGTCGAGACCTGGATGCGGTCGCCGTCGGTTTTCTGCAACTCGGTTGCAGCGGTCAGATCGATGGCAGCGGCGTCGAGCCGCACATTCACCGCTTCCACGGCGCGCGCGGTCTGGGCCGCCAGCAACGAAGCGGCGAACGTAACCGCTACGGCTGTCAGGCATCGAATCATCAGTGTAAAACCCCCGCCCGCGGCATCGCCTGGCAGCCTAGGGCTCTGGGCTCGCCGACGGTGAAAATATTCAAACAATCTCACCCTTTTCAGTTTAAGTCAGACATTGCGCCGATTTCGCGGCTTGAGCAGAAACGCACGTTCGGTCAGAAGGTTAGCACGATTTTGCCGATATGGGCGCTGGTTTCCATAAGCGCGTGGGCGGAGGCTGCATCGTCAAACGGGAAGGTCTTGTAGATGACCGGCTTCACCTTGCCCGCTGCAATCAAAGGCAGCACATGGTCCTCGACCGCGCGTGCAATTGCACCTTTGTCGGCCACCGAGCGCGAGCGCAAGGTCGAGCCGGTATGGTGCAGCCGTTTGAGCATAATGCGGCGGAAATCCACCGTTGCTTTCGGGCTTCCCTGAAATGCAATTTGCACGATGCGCCCCTCCACCGCGGCAGCTTCGTAGTTGCGCGCAATGTAATCCCCACCCACCATGTCCACTATAACCTCAGCGCCTTTGTCGCCGGTGGCCGACTTTGTGGCTGCGACAAAGTCCTCGGTCCTATAGTTAACGGCGACGTCGGCGCCGAGCTTGCAGCATGCATCGCACTTTTCTTTTGAACCGGCAGTCGTGATGACGCGCGCGCCGAACGCTTTCGCGAGTTGGATAGCGGCCGTGCCGATGCCTGACGAGCCGCCGTGGATCAGAAGCGTTTCGCCGCTTTTGAGTCCACCCCGCTCAAACGTGTTATGCCAGACCGTGAAGAAAGTTTCCGGCACCGCCGCGGCCTCGACCATTGATAGACCGGAAACCGGCAACGTATGACTTTCATGTGCGATGCAATACTCGGCGTAACCGCCGCCGACCACGAGGGCCATCACGCGATCGCCCAGCTTCCAACGTTTGACGTTGGCACCCAAAGCTGCGACTTCGCCTGCAATTTCAAGTCCCGGAATATCCGGTGCGCCGGGCGGTGGTGGATAAAGGCCCATGCGCTGCATCACGTCGGGCCGATTGACGCCGGCGGCGGCCACCTTCACCAGGATCTCGCCGTCACCGGGTACTGGTACCGGGCGTTGTTCCGGCGCGAGCATGTCCGGGCCGCCCGCAGCCTTGATGCCGATCGCGGTCATTTTGGTTGGTAGTGCAGCCATCGGTTCTTCTATTTCCCAATTGATTCGTGAGCTCTGTTTAGGCGGGCTCTACCGATGTGACAACCGGAGCCGCTATGGCTAAGTTTCGTACGCAGGAGGCCGACCATGCCGGCAATCGACGAGGACGACAAACCGAAAAAGAAAATCGCGCATGAGATTGGTCAGGATCTCACGCTGCTTTCGGTCGAAGAACTCGGTCATCGCGTGCAATTGCTGCACGATGAGATCAATCGGCTCGAGGCTGACATGAAGCAGAAACGCGCTTCGCGAACGGCCGCCGACCAGTTCTTCAAACGGTGAAGTCGTTCAGCGCCGTTGCGAGGCAACGATGGTATCCTTGTGCTTGAGTGGCTGAAAAATATTTGGCATTGCGTCTGCCTTCTTAAGGTGTCGTTAAGCTTTCTCGACCATTACTAGGCATTGTCCATCTTCATGTGGACATTGAGTGGCTCCTGTCCACTCTGTTTGACGCCTCCCTGTTATCACCTTAGAGCCGCCGGCAACGGCGGCTCCTTTTTTGTGCCAATATGGGTCACGCGCGCGTGACCCCTAAAGCTCGCGCGGCAACTATATCGCAATGTTAACCATATCGCCGGCTGGACAGAGGCGGCCTGCGCGCGCCATGCTTAGCCAATCGTATACGGGGTGCGTATCCGCCCCATGTGAGGCGTTGCGTCATGTCCGAAAAATCCTGGAGCGAAACTCAACCGGTGTCGTTCGGAGAGAGGCTCGCCGGTTCGCAGGCATTTGCAGACTTATTCCGTGACGGCATGGCCCTGGTCGAAGAGACCGCAACTTATCTTGACGGTGCCGGCCGGCAGCAATCAAAGAGACTCGAACGCGCTGCCGCGTTGGCCTACGCCACTGAAAGCATGCGGCTTACGACCAGGCTGATGCAGCTTGCCTCATGGCTTCTGCTTCATCGCGCGGTGAAGGAAGGCGAGATGTCGCTCGCCCAGGCCAGCAAGGAAAAGAGCAAGGTCAAGCTTTCGACTGCCGATTCTTACGACACCGACAATATTGCCCTTGTGCCGTTGACGCTTCGCGAACTCATTGAACGCTCACAAAAGCTGTACGCCAAGGTGCGTCGCCTTGATGCCACCATCTACAATCAGGTTTCCGCCGAACGTCCCGCAACGGTTAATCCGGTCGAGCGTCAGCTTGGCCTGTTGAAGGCTGCGTTCGGAGCGGAAAGCGTTTAGGCGTTTGCCGCTTGAAAACAAAAACCCCCGCGTCATTGCGGGGGTTTTTCGTTTTTGCAGGCAGCGTGCTTATTTTTTCTCGTCCGCCTTCAGGAAGCCTGAGAACTTCTTCTGGAAGCGCGACAGGCGGCCACCGCGATCGACGAGCTGCTGCTGGCCGCCGGTCCAGGCCGGGTGCGACTTGGGGTCGATGTCGAGATGCAGGACATCACCTTCTTTGCCCCAGGTGGAACGGGTGGTGAATTCGCTGCCGTCGGTCATCACCACCTTGATGGTGTGATAACCTGGATGGATATCTTGTTTCATCGTTATTTTCCGGGGCGCGCAGACACGCCATTAAGGGCTGAATTTGGTGGCTCCTATACAGCAGCCCATCGCAGGCGGCAAGCTGCGCGATTGACCGGCGCCGGGCCTGCAAGGCATTAAGGATGCGGGGGCGGTGGCAGGTTACATGAGTTCTTCCAACGATGGCCGGGGCCTGGATCCGGCCGGCGCGCCTGCGCCCGGCGAGCTGCGCAAACTAAAGCTTAGACCGCTGGCGCGGCTGAAGCCTTACATGGCGCGTTATCGTGGCCGCGCACTTGCGGCACTGGCGGCGCTTGTCGTTGCCGCGCTCACAACATTGATCGTGCCAGTGGCGGTCCGCCGCATGATCGATTTCGGTTTCTCCGACAAAGCCGTCCAACTGATCGACAGCTATTTCGCGGTGATGATCCTCGTCGTCGCCGTGCTCGCGATTTCCAGTGCGCTGCGGTACTACCTGGTGACGACGCTGGGCGAGCGCATCGTCGCCGATCTGCGTTCAGATGTGTTTGCCCATCTTACACATTTGTCATCTGCGTTTTTCGATACGGCGCGAACCGGGGAAATCGTGTCGCGTCTCACCGCCGACACGACCCAGATCAAATCCGCCGTCGGTGCCTCGGTGTCGATCGCATTGCGCAATCTGCTGCTGCTCTTGGGAGGCGCCGCCATGATGGTTGTCACGAGCCCGCGATTGTCCTTGTTTGTGCTCGCGGCAATCCCGGTGATCGTGCTCCCCTTGGTGGGCTTCGGCCGCGCGGTGCGCAGACGGGGCCGCGAGGCGCAGGATAAGCTCGCCGAAGCATCCAGCTATGCCGACGAGCTGATCGGGGCAATGCGTACATTGCAGGCCTTCACCAATGAAAAATCGGCGCAGTCACGTTTTTCCTCCGCGGTCGAGTACGCTTATGCCGCCGCGCGCGCTGCTACCAAAGCGCGCGGCGTGCTCACTGCGGTTGTGATCTTTCTGGTCTTTGCCAGCATCGTCGTGGTGCTGTGGATCGGTGCGCAGGACGTGCTTACCGGCAACATTACGGCCGGCCGCCTTGGGCAATTTGTCCTTTACGCTGTGTTCGCTGCCGGAGGGCTCAGCGAGCTTAGTCAGGTGTGGGGGGAGATCGCGCAGGCCTCCGGTGCCGCCGAACGCCTTTTTGAAATCCTTGATGTCGAGCCGCAGATCAAGGCGCCGGTGCACCCGGCGGCACTGCCGAAGCCGGCAAGCGGAGAAATCGAATTTCGCGATGTGAGCTTTGCCTATCCCGGCCGCCCGGACATGCCGGTTCTCGATCGTGTTTCTTTTCGAGTTGCGCCGGGTGAAAAGCTGGCATTGGTCGGCCCGTCGGGCGCCGGAAAGAGTACGATCTTCCAGTTGATCCTGCGATTCTATGATCCGTTGTCGGGAAACATCGGGTTTGACGGGGTACGTCTCACCGATGTGGACCCCGCTGCATTGCGCGCCCGCATCGCGCTCGTGCCGCAAGATGCCGTGGTTTTCGGAATGAGCATTCGGGAAAACATTCAGTTTGGGCGGCCCGATGCTTCCGGTGCCGAGATCGAGCAGGCGGCCGAGGCAGCGCACGCGTCCGAATTTATTCGACGACTGCCTTCGGGCTTCGAGACGCCGGTCGGCGAACGTGGCGTCACATTGTCGGGCGGTCAGCGTCAGCGCATCGCGATCGCCCGCGCCATCTTGCGCGAGGCGCCGCTTTTGTTGCTCGACGAGGCGACATCCTCGCTCGACGCGGAAAGTGAAACCCTGGTGCAGCAGGCGCTCAAGCGACTCATGTCCAACCGCACCAGTATCGTGATCGCGCATCGTCTTGCCACCGTGCAGAATTGCGATCGCATTCTGGTTCTCGACCACGGGCGCATCGTGGAAGAGGGCACTCACGCATCGCTTGCTTCTGCAGGCGGGCTCTACGCCCGCCTGGCGAAATTGCAGTTCGAGGCGACTTAAGCCTGAGGCCGCCAGGCCATCCTGTTGACCGCGATTCCTGACACCGGATTTTTGTCTTCGCCTGCATAGGTGAAGCCGTGTTTTTCGTAGAAGCGAATAGCGCGAAAATTGTCCTTGTTGACGAGAAGCTCGAGACCTCTGGGCGACAGACGCTTCGCTTCTTCAAGCAGGGCGAGTGCAACGTCTGAACCCCAATGTTCAGGCGCGACCACGATCTGATCGAGATATGTCGTTTTTGGATCGACCGTGACGAAGCCGACAAGCGTACCGCCTTGTTCTGCAAGCACGATCTGCGCGACCGGCACCAGTTCGTTGCGCCACCGTTCACGCCACCACGGAACGCGCGCATTGAAATCGAGGTGCGGATAGTGTTTCGCCCAGGTGCGCCGCCACAGCTCGATCGCCGCATCTTCATCGGCGGGGGCGTATCGGCGCAACGTGCAGACTTTCTCGCTCACCGTTCGGTCAGCTTGAACTCGATGCGCCGATTGCGCCTGTAAGCATCCTCGGTCTTGCCGAGGTCGATCGGCTGAAATTCGCCGAAACCGGCAGCGACCAGACGTTGCGGCGAGACGCCTTTGCCAATGAGGTACTGGACGACGGAGATCGCACGTGCGGCTGACAAATCCCAGTTCGATTTGAACGCGCCGCCGGCGGAAATCTGCCGCACGTCGGTATGGCCGTCGACGCGCAGAACCCAGGCGAGGTCACCCGGGATTCGTTTTTCCAGTTCAAGCAACGCGTCCGCCACCTTGTCGAGTTCCGCGCGGCCCTCAGGCTTGAGATCGGCTTTGCCGGTATCGAAAAAAACCTCTGATTCCAGCACAAAACGATCGCCGACGATGCGCATGTCGGTCCGGTTGCCGAGGATCTCGCGAAGCTTGCCAAAGAAATCCGATCGGTAACGCTTGAGTTCGTTGACACGCTCGGCCAGGGCCAGATTCAGGCGCTGCCCCAGCTCGGTGATGCGGCTTTGGGACTCCTTATCCCTTTTCTCGGCGGCGTCGAGCGTTTGCTCGAGGGCTGCCAGCTGGCGGCGCAACGCCGCGATTTGCTGATTGAGCACTTCGACCTGGGCCAGTGCGCGGGCGGAGAGTTTTTTCTCGCCTTCGAGCTGACCGGTGAGTTCCGACACTTTGCCTTGTGCCGCTGCGGCGCCCGCGCCGGCGCTATCGGCGGTGCTCTTCAGGCGGTCCCGCTCGTTTTCGGTGGTGGCGAGTGTCGCGCGCAATTGCGCGAGTTGGTCTTCCAGATTGGCCTTGCCCGACTTCTCAAGCCCCAGCAGTTCGGTGAGCTGCGCTATTTGCGCATTCAGCCGGGTAAGAGCAGTGTCCTTTCCCGCGACCTCTTGCTGCAAGTAGAACTGCACGACCACGAATACGGTGAGCAGAAAAATGATGCCGAGGATCAACGTCGACAATGCGTCGACGAAGCCCGGCCAGTAATTCATGCCGCTGTCGCCGCGGCGCGCTCGTGCCAGCGCCATAGGTTTCAACTCAACGGTTCACCTTCTCGCGCACCATCACTTCGAGAAGTTTTTTGATTTCGCGCTGCTGCTCGGCCTGCGAATCCACCCAATCGCGGATCATCTGCTGTTCGGTGCGCATATGATGCACCAGCCCCTGGATCGCTTCGGCGAGATTGGCCATGGCGGCGGAGGCGGACTTGCCTGCTTCAACCTGATCGACCGCCTCCTTCAAGCGGTCGACCGCCGAACGCACCTCGCCGGTGACGACCGGAGCGACCGTTGGCTCGGCGGCCTGATCGTAAACGGTCGTGGATAGCCAATCCTCAAGTTCCGTATAAAAGCGATTTTGCGCCTGACTCGATTGCAGATCGAGGAATCCGAGCACCAGCGAACCGGCGAGACCGAACAGCGAGGATGAGAACGAGATACCCATGCCCGAGAGCGGGGCGGCGAGTCCATCGCGCAGGGAATCGAAAATGGAGCCGGCATCGCCGCTCGCCTTGAGGCCCTGAATGACGCCGCCGACCGAACTCACGGTTTCGATCAGGCCCCAGAACGTGCCGAGCAGGCCCAGGAAGACAAGCAACCCGGTCATGTAGCGTGAAATATCGCGCGCTTCGTCGAGGCGGGTGGCGATTGAGTCGAGAATACCGCGCATCAATTGCGAGGACATTGCCATTCGGCCGACCCGGCTTCCGAGGATCGCGGCCATCGGCGCCAGAAGTATTGGCGGCCGATCGACTGCAAGCCCGGGGTCAGCGAGACGGAAATTGTTGACCCACGCGATTTCCGGATAAAGCCGCAGCACCTGACGGAACGACAGAATAATACCGATCAACTCAATTCCGATGATCAGTGCGTTCAGGCCCGGATTGGCCAGGAACGCGACCTCGATCTGCTTGTGCAGCACAAAGGCGACCAGTCCGACAAGGATGACGAACACGAGCATCCGGATCAGGAAGATGCGCGGGGACGACAGCTTGAGTGGATCGAGGTCTTTGGCCATGGCTCTAGGAGTTACGAAGAATGCAGCCCTCGCCGAGCACTATGACACAGTCCGGTGACAGGGAAAAAGCAGTTGTGGTGGAACCACAGCCCCTGCATTAAGCCGCTGATTGAGTTGAAATTGCGGTGGACTAGATTTTGCCGGCCTTTTTAATCAGCGCGATCAGCTCTTTCTGAATTGTTTCGTTCCCGGCGGCGATGTGGCCCTTGGCGAAAATATCGTCGCCGCCGTCGCAGTCGGACACGAAACCACCGGCCTCTCGTACCATTATCAACCCGGCCGCCACGTCCCACGGTTTGAGGTCGCGCTCCCAATAGCCATCGAGCCGCCCTGCCGCGATCCAGGCAAGGTCGAGTGCCGCCGAGCCAAAGCGGCGCAAGCCTGCAACCTGCTCCTGGATTGCGTCCGTTTCTTTCCGGGAAAGCGCGATGTCTCCGCGGCCATAGTGCGGAAGCCCGCAGGCGACAACCGCTTCCGCGAGGCGCTTTCGGCCAGCGACCCGGATGCGCTGCTCGTTAAGAAACGCGCCTTTGCCTCGTTCGGCAATAAACATTTCGTCGTTCGCCGGATTGTAGATCAAGCCTGCCACTACGGTTCCTTCGCGCTCAAGCGCGATCGAGATGGCGAATTGCGGAATGCCATGCAGAAAATTGGTAGTGCCATCAAGCGGATCGACGATCCAGGTGTGGGTTTTATCCGCGCCCTCACGACGGCCGCCTTCTTCGCCGAGGAAACCATAGCCCGGCCTTGCCTTCATCAGCTCTGTGTGGAGCGTCTCCTCGGCGCGACGATCGGCGGCACAGACAAAATTGGCCGGGCCTTTCAGCGACACCTGCAATTTTTCCAGCTCGCCAAAATCGCGTTTGAGAGCACGCGCGGCCTTGCGCGCGGCTGCGATCATGACATTGAGCAGTGCGGAATGTTGCATGGCGCGTGCGGTCTGCCCGCGAAGACAGGCGCCGTCAAGGGCGTATAGCCACCACGGTCGACAGCCATTTTCTGGCCGCCTTGTCGGCAGCCTCAACCACCGCCCGGTTTTGCTTACCAGCAAATGTGTCGAGGTCGGGATCGCTGCTGCCACCGGCCTTTGCAATCATGTGCCATTTGACCGCTTCGGTCGCGTCGGCGGGCAAGCCCCGACCGGCCATCAGAATCCGCGCCAGGCGATTCTGCGCGACCGGATTGCCGAGATACGCCGCTTTCAAGAATAGCTGCGCGGCTGCCGTCTCGTCCTTGTTAATACCTTCACCGTTAAACTGAGCAATTGCGAATTCGACCATGGCGTCAACATTGCCGGCGACCGAGGCCTGCTGCATCAGCCGCATCGCCTTGCTCTGATCTTTCTCCACGCCGCGGCCATCCTTGTACATCGTAGCGAGCGCGTATTGCGCCTCTGAATTTCCGGCTTCTGCTGCGATGGCGAACAGTTCACCCGCGTGTTTGAAATCTTGAGGGAATTGCTCACCCTGCAGATAGAGCAAGCCAAGGTCGTAGGCAGCGCCGGGATGGCCAAGCTTGGCGGCGGCATCGAGCAACCTCGCAGCTTCTTCGGGGTTGCGGGCACCGGCGCGGCCTTGAAAACTAAACATGGCCAGCGCGAACAGCGCGTCGCGGTTGCCCTTGGCGGCGGCCTGCTTGTACCACTGCGCGGCCTTCGAATCGTCGCGGCCGACGCCTAGTCCTTGTGCGTAGAGCTCAGCGAGCAGCGTCATAGCTGCGGGGTCGTCTTGCTGCGCGCGCTTGGCTGCCTCGTTAAACGCGGTGATGTAGAGGCCCCGCTGATAAGCGCCGTAGGCGATGTCGATCGTGGATTGGTCGGGGCTTGCGGAAGGTCCCGGTGCCGACTGTGGCCACGGCGGAAACGTGTTTGGCGCGTTTTTCGTAACCTGCGCCGCTGCTGGTGTAACACCAGCAGTCATCACAAATATTCCGAGCGCAACGAGACGGTACGGCGTTCCAATCACAATCATGCTGCCGTCTCCGGGAGTCGGAGATAGCGGCCGGCTTCGGTAATCTTTGCTGCGATTTCGCGCGTATCGAGCCAAATAAAATCGCCAAGCGCCACGAAATCGGCGCCAGCTGCGACGAGAGACGGAATCTCGTTGAGCGAGGCAGCATATCCAACGCACGGGATTTCAAATACTTCCGCCCACCAGGCGACGCGTTCCTCGATCGCCGACAGGGTCGGGCGACTACTCTCCGCGTCCGGCTCCCCGAACATCACGTAATCGGCTCCTTCTTCCGTGACGCGCATAGCGTCGTGCCGGGTTGTGAGGCCGCCGGCGCCGGCAATTCGCGCGGGTTTGAGTTGTTCGATCGCTTCCATAAACGCAGCCGCGCCGGTCAAGTGTGCGCCATCGGCACCGGCGCGTGCGACGAGTTCGACGCGGCCGTCGAGCAAGAGGGCGGCGCCCTTGTCCTGTATCGGTGCTGCCAGCGCCTTAACACGATTGATGAGGCTGCGCTCATCCGCATCGGCAAGGCGCAGCAGCACCGCAGCTATGTCGCCGGCGTCCAGCGCCGCCGCCAACTGAGGAGTAAAATCGGGTGCGTCCGCGATCGGCGGGGTGATCAGGTAGAGACGTGGGGTGGGGCGAGGAGCCGCCTGTTTGGGTCGCGAAGCCATGGCCTGCGCATGCTAGCTCAATCCGGCGAAAAATTGACCCGTGCAGTCACTTGGTCAAGGTGCCGCAGGTCTTGCAGAACTCGGCGAGCTCGTGGCCGACCCGGGCTATTACGCCCTCCCATTCGTCGATCTGCGGTTGGCGGAACAACCGGGCGCTGGGGTACCAGGGACTATCCGTGCGCTGGGACAACCAGCGCCAGTCCTGGATATGGGACAGCAAGAGCCACAACGGCTTGCCCATCGCGCCTGCGAGATGCGCCACCGCGGTATCGACGGCGATCACGAGGTCGAGCTCGGTGATCGCGGCCGCAGTTTCGGCGAAGTCGGTGAGGGCATCCTCGATCCGCAGGACCGGCAGGCGGCCGAGGACCGGCAGATCGGTGTCCCGATATTCACGTTGCAAACTGACGAACTGCACACCCGGGAGCGACAGCAATGGTTCGAGGCGCGACAGCGCAATGCTGCGATTGTGGTCGTTCTTGTGTGTCGGCTTGCCGGACCAGACCAGGCCGATACGCGGCTTGCTGGTGCAAGCGAAACGCGCGCGCCATTTCTCGATACGTTCGGCAGGTGCATGCAGATAGGGCATCGACGCGGGGATTGTCTCTATCGTGGTGCCGAAGGCGAGCGGCAAACTCAGTAACGGGCAATGCACATCGAATGCCGGCAGCGCATCGCCGCGCCGATACATGCCAATCAATCCGTCAAATTTTCCGATGAGCGGCATCAAGCTGTCGGGCAGTTCGAGAACGATTCTGGCGCCTTTCTTGGCGACCATCGGCGCGTAACGCACGAATTGGATACTGTCACCGAAACCCTGTTCGGCGTGCAGCAGGATCGTCTTGCCGGTTAGATCTTCGCCGCGCCATTGTGGTTGCGTGAATTCGCGCGGAGTAAGATCGGTGGCACCGCGCCAACGCCATTCGTAGCCGGCCCAGCCCTGCTCGAAATCGCCGATTGAGAGACAAAGAAGCGACTTGTTCCAGTGCGCTTCTGCCATGTCGGGCTCGAGCGCAATGGCACGATTGAAGCTGTCGAGCGCCTCTTCGGTTCGATCGAGATAGCGAAGCGCACTACCACGATTGACCAACGCAAAAGCTAGGGGCTTGTGCGCAATCGCGGACTCATAGTGGGCCAGCGCCTCGTCCGGCCGGTTGAGGTCGAGCAGCGCATTACCGCGATTATTATGCGCGTCTGTGTAGTCGGGCTTTAGTAAAAGTGCCCGCTCGAAACTGGCCAGAGCCTCTTCGTGGCGGCCCATCGCATTCAATGCGTTACCACGGTTATTGAAACCGAATGCGAAATCCGGCTGCATCTCAAGAGCGCGCTCGTATTCTTTGAGCGCCTCGTCATAGGAGTGCATTTCGTAGAACGCGTTCCCACGGGCGACGACAACTTCGACATAATCGGGCTTGAGGGCCAGAGCGCGATCGTAAGCGTCGAAAGCTTCATTGAAGCGCTTGAGATCGCGCAACACCAGACCGCGATTGGCATGGGTTACAGCGTCGCCGGGTGCGATGGCGAGAGCCTGTTCGTAGCAGCTGAGCGCTTCGGCGAGCTGCTTGCGATCGCGCAACAGGTGGCCACGTTCCTTCAGTGCGGACGCATGACGAGGCTGATACGAGAGAGCGCGGTCGAAGCTTGCCAATGCTTCGTCGCGCCGATTGAGCTTGGCCAGGCACTGGCCCCGGTTGACCAGCGCGTCGGCATAATCTGGACGATGCACGAGCGCCTGCTCGTAGCTCGCGAGCGCCTCTTCGTTACGGTCGAGTTCGAAGAGAGCGTTGCCGCGATTATTGATCGCCTCGGAATAATTGGGGCGTGCGGCAATGGCCCTTTCGAAGCTCAGCAGCGCGTCGTCGGCCCTTTTTAGCGCGCGCAATGTATTGCCGCGATTGTTGAGGGCTTCGGCATAGTCCGGTTTGAGCTTGATGGCGCGCTCGTAGCTTTCGAGCGCCTCCTCGTGGCGTTCGAGCACGGCCAACACCGTACCGTAGTTGGAATGGGCAGCTGCCGACCGCGCGTTGGTCTTGAGTGCGCGTGCGATCAGCTTAAGTGCTTCGGCCGGCTGGTTTCGCTGATGCATGAGTACGCCGCACAAATGCAGCGCATCGAAATTGTCCGCCTGAACGGCAAGGACCTGCCGATAGAGCGCTTCGGCCTCGTTCAGCTGTCCGCGCTGATGACAGTCGACCGCGCGCCGAAGCGTGTCGGCGACGTTGGGTTTTGCGGATGGCGGGTTGATGAGCGGTTTAGGCATGGCCTCGAATGCGTTGCGAATGCCACGCGGAACGCAACATCACCGGGCCGGCGCCTCGCCGGCGAATCATGCGCGAGATTATTCGCTTGTAACGCCTGCGTCCAAGCTGGATGCGCGCGCGCCTCAGCCCGGCATCGGAACGGGACCCATATCCTTCGGCACCTTGTAGCCCTTCTGGACTGCGGGCCGCGCAGCGATGGTTTCGTACCAGCGCTTCACATTTGGATATTTCTTCAGGTCGATGGTCTGCCATTCGAAGCGCGAGATCCAGGGCCAGATCGCGATGTCAGCGATGGAATATTGATCGGCGACAAACTCACGGCCTTCGAGTCGGGTGTTGAGCACTTTATAGAGGCGATGACCTTCTTTCAGGTAACGCTCCTCGGCATAGGGCGCCTTGCCCTTGTTGTACTTCACGAAGTGATGCACCTGCCCAAGCATTGGGCCGGGGCCACCCATCTGCCACATCAGCCATTCGATCACGCGATAGCGGCTTTCGCCCGATTTGGGCATCAGCTTGCCGGTCTTGTCGGCGAGATAAATCAGGATCGCGCCGGACTCCATCAACGCCATGTTGTTGTCGCGGTCGACGATCGCGGGGATGCGATTGTTGGGTGCAATCTTGAGGAACTCGGGTGCGAACTGTTCGTCCTTGGAGATATCGATTGGATGCACCGTATAGGGCAGCCCAAGCTCTTCCAGGGCAATGGAAACCTTGCGGCCATTGGGAGTCGTCCAGGTGTAGAGATCGATCACGTTTCGTGTCCTTGGCTTGCGTGGAAACTATGGGAACGTCCGCGGCGGGAGGGCGTTGACAGGCGAGGCTTATTAGCAGGAGGCGACCATGAAGCTCAATGTCCTCGCGTTCGCGCTGGCCGCGAGCGCAATTGGCGGGTTTGGCGCCAGTGCACAGACGGTGATCGAGGAACGGCGTGACCCCGCCGTGGTCATCGAGCATGATCGTCCGGATACGTCAGTTACGATCGAGAAGCGTGACGGCCTCCCGGGCACCGAGAAGAAGACGATCACCAAAGAGACGACGGGCTCGGGCGATTGTTCTTCCAAGACCGTGCACAAGGAAGACGTCACCGGTTCAACAACCGTTCACAAGACGAATTGCGACTGATCCCGCACGCAACGGGATGAACGCAAAGGGCCGCAACGCGACGCGGTCCTTTGCACGTCAGGCCGCTTTTTTCTCCATATCAGCTTTCCACTGACCGAGCGCGGCAAGGCCATTCATCTTTGCGCGATGCGCAAAAGCGCGCTGGGCGGCCGCCACGTTTTCCGATTTGCCCCTCCAGGTGGTCTGCGGCGCGTGCTGAAGCGCGCGACCGTACGAGAAGGTCAGCTTCCACGGCAAATTTCCAATTCTGTTCATGGCATCGAGATGGGCGGTCGCCTCTTCGTCACTTTGCCCACCGGAGAGGAACGCGATTCCCGGCACAGCACTTGGCACGCAGTTCTTGAGCACCTTGACGGTTTTTTCCGCCACTTCCTCAATGCCGGCGCGTTTGCCGTTCTTCTTGCCGGAGATCACCATATTGGGTTTGAGCACCATGCCTTCGAGTGCGACACGCTGGAAATAGAGCTCTTCGAATTGGGCCTTCAGCACCAGTTCAGTCACTTGATAACAACGATCAATGTCGTGATCGCCGTCCATCAGGACTTCAGGTTCGACGATCGGCACGATCTGGGCGACCTGGCAGAGCGCCGCATAGCGCGCGAGTGCATGCGTGTTGGCGCGAATGCAGGTGTAACTGGGGATGCCCGCGCCGATGTCGATGACCGCGCGCCACTTCGCGAAACGCGCACCTTGCTGGTAATATTTCGGGAGGCGGTCGGCGAGCTTGTCGAGACCGATCGTCACGACCTCATCCGGACAATTCGGCAGCGGCTTGGTGCCTTCGTCCACCTTGATACCCGGGATCGCGCCCGCCTTCTTTATCAGGTCAACCAGCGGGGTGCCGTCCTTCGCCTTCTGCCAGATGGTCTCGTCGTAGAGGATGACGCCCGAAATATGCTTCATGCCCTCGGACGAGCGGAACAGCATCTCGCGGTAGTCGCGGCGGCTGTCTTCGGTCGACTCCACACCGATCGCGTCAAAGCGCTTTTTGATGGTCCCGGAGGATTCGTCTGCCGCCAGGATGCCCTTGCCCGGCGCAACCATGGCCTGTGCGACCTTGTTCAATTCATCGAGATTCATTGCTCCCTCCATCGCATCCATTCGTGTCCCGGACGCGGTGCAGCGCAAAGCGGTGCACCGCAGATCCGGGACCTTAAAATTTGCGCCGTTGCGATCCCGGGTCTGCAGCCCGGGATGACGGCGAACTAAAGCGGTTCGCCGTCATTTTACTCTTAAGACCTCAACACCGGGCAAGGCCTTCCCTTCAAGCCACTCGAGAAATGCACCGCCGGCGGCCGAGACATAACTCAGGCGATCGGTTACACCGGCCATATTGAGCGCGGCAACCGTATCGCCACCGCCCGCTATCGAGACAAGCTCACCGGCTCCGGTCAGTTCCGCAGCGGCCTCGGCGATTTCGACCGTTCCATTGTCAAACGGTTCCATCTCGAAGGCGCCGAACGGGCCGTTCCAGACCAGTGTCTTGGTGCGCGCAAGCAATGAGACAACCTGTTCGACGCTGCGCGGGCCAATGTCGAGGATCATGTCCTTGGCGCCGACCTTTTCCGCATCGACGACGCGCGACGGTGCATGCGCCTCGAATTTCTCTGAAACGACGACATCGACCGGGAGCACGACTTCGCGCTTCGTCGCTTTAGCCTTGTCCATGATGTTGCGTGCCGTCGCAACCAGGTCGGCCTCCGCAAGTGACTTGCCGACGTTTTTTCCTTGCGCGAGCAAAAAGGTATTGGCCATCGCACCACCGATGATCAGCGCGTTTACTTTATCGAGAAGATTCCCAAGCAATTCGAGTTTGGTCGAAATCTTGGCGCCGCCGACAATTGCTGCCAATGGTCGCTCTGGGTGTTCAAGCGCCTTTGTGAGCGCTTCGAGCTCAACCTGCATGGTGCGCCCGGCGTAAGCCGGCAGTTTGTGACCAAGGCCCTCGGTGGAGGCGTGTGCACGGTGTGCGGCCGAGAAAGCATCATTGACCCAAATGTCACCCAATTTGGCGAGCGCCTGGACGAAGGCGGGATCGTTCTTCTCTTCGCCAGGGTGGAAACGAACGTTCTCGAGACAAAGGATGTCGCCGGGCTTCATGGCGACGACCGCACGTTCGGCGACCTCGCCGATGCAGTCGTCGACGAATTTTACCGGCCGCTTGATGATGCGCGCAACCTCGGCTGCCACGGGCTTCAAAGATAGCTTTGGATCGCGTCCCTTCGGGCGGCCGAAATGCGAGAGCAAGATCACTTTGCCGCCCTTGTCGGCGATCTCGGTGATTGCGGGTGCAGCGCGCTCAATGCGGGTTGAATCAGTGACAACCCCGTTCTCCACCGGCACGTTGAGATCCACGCGCACCAAAATGCGTTTGCCCTTCACGTCGACGTGGTCGAGGGTACGAAATTGAGCCATTCGGGAGATTCTCGTGTCCCGGACGCCGCTGATCGGGCGCGGCCGGTTTAGATCAACTTCCCCATCGCGACCGCTGTATCCGCCATGCGGTTCGAAAAGCCCCACTCATTGTCGTACCAGGACATCACGCGCACCAACGTGCCGTTCATGACCTTGGTCTGATCCATGTGGAAGGTGGACGAGTGCGGATCGTGGTTGAAATCGATAGAGACGTTGGGATCGTTCGTGTAGGCGAGAATCCCTTTGAGCTGCTGCTCCGAAGCGCGTTTCACCGCGTCGTTGACCTCTTCCTTTGTGGTCTGTTTCTTCGCGACGATCTTGAGGTCGATCACCGACACGTTCGGCGTTGGCACGCGAATGGCGACGCCGTCAAGCTTGCCCTTGAGTTCCGGCAGCACCAGGCCGATCGCCTTGGCGGCGCCGGTGGAGGTCGGGATCATCGATAGTGCGGCCGCGCGCGCGCGATATAGATCCTTGTGCATAGTGTCGAGCGTCGGCTGGTCACCTGTGTAAGCGTGGATCGTTGTCATGAATCCGGTCTCGATGCCCACCGCTTCGTTGAGGACCTTTGCCACAGGCGCAAGACAATTGGTCGTGCAGGAACCGTTTGAGACGACCTTGTGGTCCTTGGTCAGCTTGTCGTGGTTGACACCAAAGACCACGGTGAAATCAGCGCCATCGGCAGGCGCCGAGACCAGCACGCGTTTGGCACCGGCCGTCAGATGCGCTGAAGCTTTATCCTTCACGGTGAAGAGCCCGGTGCATTCGAGCGCAATATCCACGCCCAGATCCTTCCACGGCAGTTTCATGGGGTCGCGCTCGGCGGTGACCTTAATGGCGCCGTTGCCGACGCTGATCGTATCGCCTTTGACAGTGACCTGTCCGGGAAAGCGGCCGTGCACGCTGTCGTAACGCAACAGATGCGCATTGGTTTCGACAGGACCCAAATCGTTGATCCCGACCACCTCGATATCCTTGCGCTCGGCTTCGGCGATGGCGCGCAGGATGTTGCGGCCGATGCGGCCGAACCCGTTAATGGCAACGCGTACTGTCATAGAGTCGCTCCCGGCTCGTTCAGTCTGCCGCGGCACGATGTACCACGACACATATAGTCATCGTTTACATCTTCCCAAGTTTGGTTAGCGCCGCATGGGCGACCGCGTCTGCGGTAATTCCAAACTTCTTGTACAGTTCCTTGTATGGCGCGCTCGCTCCGAATGAGGTCATGCCGACGAAAATGCCGTCGGAACCAATAATGGCGTCCCATCCCTGACGAACGGCAGCTTCAACACCGATGTTGACGCGCGCGTCGCCGATGATGGCGCGGCGATAGTCATCTTTCTGTTCCAGGAATAGTTCGAAACAGGGAACCGAAATGACCCGCGCCGCGACGCCGCGCGCCGCCAGCACCTTTGCGCCGTCGACCGCAATCGCGACCTCCGAACCGGTGGCGAAAATCGAAACGTCTGAGCGGCCGTCGGGGCCGGCTATTTCATAAGCGCCCCGCGCGCAAATATTTTCCTCGTCGAGCCGGTTGCGCAGCTGTGGCAGGTTCTGCCGGGTCAGCGCGAGTATGCTTGGCCGGTTGCTTTCTTCGAGCGCAAGCTGCCAACACTCAACGGTTTCCACTGCATCGCAGGGACGAAACACCAGCAGGTTGGGAATCGCGCGAAGCGCCGCAAGATGTTCGACCGGTTGATGTGTCGGTCCATCTTCACCGAGGCCGATTGAATCGTGGGTCATCACATGTACGACCCGTTTGCCCATCAGCGCGGCGAGCCGAATTGCCGGGCGGCAATAATCGGAAAAAACCAGGAACGTCCCCGAATACGGAATAATGCCGCCATGCAGTGCCATGCCGTTCATTGCCGCGGCCATGCCGTGCTCGCGCACGCCATAGTGGATGAAGCGGCCGGAGAAGTCGGTGGCCGAAATGGTTTTCATGCCTTTGATGCGCGTGTTGTTGGAGCCGGTGAGGTCGGCCGAGCCACCAATCATTTCAGGCAGCACCGGAATGAGATTTTCGAGGGCGAATTCGCAGGCCGTGCGGGTGGCGATTTCCTTCGGTTGCGCCGCGAGTTTTTCTTTGACCGTGCGCACCGCATCTGCAAGTGCCTGCTTCGGCAAATCGCCTTTCATGCGTCGCTCGAATTCGGCGCGCTTGCCGCCATCGAGCCCGGCCAGCCTTTTCTTCCAATCTGCATGCGCGCCTTTTGAGCGAACTCCCGTCGCGCGCCAGGCTTTCAGGATATCGGCCGGCACGTCGAAGGGTGCGGACGTCCAGCCAAGCGTTTTGCGGGCGCCGGCGATTTCTTCTGCGCCAAGGGGCGACCCATGCGATTTCTCCGAGCCCTGTTTGGTCGGAGCCCCGAAGCCGATTTTTGTCTTGCAGGCGATCAACACGGGCTTGTCGGATGTTTGCGCCTTCTCCAGTGCCGCGCTGATTGCCGCCGGGTCGTGTCCGTCGATTCGCGAGGCGGTCCAGCCAGCGGCTTCGAAGCGCTTCACCTGATCAACACTATCGGCGAGCGACAATGCGCCGTCGATCGAAATGCCGTTGTCGTCGAACAGAACGATCAGCTTGTTGAGCTTGAGATGGCCAGCGAGCGCGATCGCTTCCTGGCTGATGCCTTCCATCAGATCGCCGTCGGAAGCGACTACGTAGGTCTTGTGATTGACGACACCGTCGCCGAACACCGCAGCGAGATGCTTTTCGGCGATCGCCATGCCGACCGCATTGGCGAGCCCTTGGCCAAGCGGGCCGGTGGTGGTTTCAACACCGGGCGCGTGGTCGAATTCCGGGTGGCCCGCGGTGATCGAACCGAGTTGGCGGAAGCGCTTGATCTCATCAAGCGTCATTGCGTCGTACCCGACGAGATAAAGCAGGGCGTAGAGCAACATCGAGCCGTGGCCGGCCGAGAGCACGAAGCGGTCGCGATCGGGCCAGGCTGCATCTGCCGGATCGAATTTCAAAAAACGCGAGAAGAGCACGGTCGCTACGTCGGCCATGCCCATCGGCATGCCCGGATGGCCGGACTTGGCCTGCTCCACCGCGTCCATCGCCAGCGCGCGAATCGCATTGGCCATGCTCGCGTGAGCAATGGCAGGGCCAGCGGCCGGTTGCGCGCGACGCTCTGCGGGCGCCGCGGCTGCCGTTGGCGAGGCTTTTGCGCTCATGAAAGGGCCTTTTGGCCGGTGGATAGCATGTAAGTCCTCTGAGTCAATGTGACCGGCACCGCGCGCATCCGCCATGCACAGGTGATGAAAACAACTGGGCAAATCGTCCGCGAAGCGTTGACTGTACGGTCGCGCAGCACGTAAGGTTCTTTGCCTAAATATCTGCTGCCGCAAGACTTTTTGGTGCGGATCCAGGCAATGACGGAGCAAAGCGCAATCGATTCTGCGGTCAGGCGTCTGGCGCTCGCGCTTGATGCACTCGATGCCGCGGTCGAGCGGCGAAAGCAGGCCGACCGAAACGAAGAGGGCCTCGCTGCCCAGGTGCAGGCCCTCGGTGTCGACCGCACGCGACTTGCCGCGGAGCTTGATGGTGAAACAGCTCGCACGCGTCGGCTGGAAACGACGAACCGTGAAATTGCCGAGCGTCTGGATACAGCGATCGCATCAATTCAGTCGGTGCTGGACTTGAACGAGTGAACTCATGGCCCAGGTCGTCACCACCATTGCCGGCCGTCAATTCCGTCTCGCTTGCGAGGACGGCCAGGAAGATCACTTGCAAGCGCTCGCCAAGGAAGTCGACCAGCGCATCATTGATCTGCGCCGCAAGTTCGGCGAAATCGGCGACACGCGCCTCACCGTGATGGCCACACTGATGGTTGCCGACGAACTTGTCGAGGCCATGCAGAAGATGCGCCGCCTGGAAGAAGAGGTCGCCGCTTTGCAGGACGCGCGACTCGTCGCCGCCGACCGTGCCAAGGCCGCATCCGATGCGGTGGTCGGAGCTTTCAATTCCGCAGCCGAGCGCATCGAAGGCATCACGAAGAAACTTAACCAAACGGTCGGCAACGGCAGCGTGGCAATGGGTTGACGCTCTTCGCAACGAGTGGCGCCCGCACAATATAACCACTACATTCCAACGGCGGGGCTGCGGGGTGCGTCAGGAGACACAATCCCCGGGGCCTTATCGATCCTTAAGGGAGCTGTCCCTGGCCGGGCTCGTGGGTTCGGTCATATGGCGCCCACCTACTTTCGTAGGGAACCCGGGATCGATGCTCCAACGGCCATCGCGGCTCCGCACTTTATTGCAATGACCAACAGCGCCGACACGGATTCCCCTAAAGCACGGCTTCGGCAACAGGCTCTCGCATTACGTGACGCGTTGCCCGCGGCTGTGCGCGCCGCTGCCGCCGAGACGATTGCCGCGCGGCCGTTCCCGATAGAATTCAAGCGTGGCACGATCGTCTCCGGGTTTTCACCGATGAAGACTGAAATCAATCCCGTCCCGCTGATGCGCAAGCTCGCCGATGCCGGGGCGAAGCTCGCACTGCCCGCGATCGCCGGACGCGGCAAGCCGCTGATCATGCGCGCGTGGACATTTGGCGAGCCATTGGCCTCCGGTCAGTGGGGCATCCGCGAGCCGGTGCCCGCGGCGCCCGAAGTTTCGCCTGACATTCTGATTGTTCCGCTCGCCGCCTTCGATCGTGCCGGCCATCGCATCGGATACGGTGCGGGGTACTACGACATGACCATCAATACCTTGCGTGCACAAAAGAAGATCACGGCGATCGGCATCTCTTTCGCGGCCCAGGAGATTCAATCTGTTCCGGCCACTGAGCGCGACGAACGGCTCGATCTCGTGCTAACGGAACGTGAGGTGATCGATTTTCGCGGCGCATGATCCCGAAAGGCGGGCAATCATGCGCAAACAAATAAAGAGTTTGAACTTATGCGTATTCTTTTTGTTGGCGATGTCGTCGGCCGCTCCGGACGTAACATTGTGATCGAGCGGCTCCCGGCTCTCATCGCCGGATGGAAGCTCGACCTTGTGGTGGTCAACGGTGAAAATGCGGCCGGCGGTTTCGGGATCACCGAAGTTATCTACAACGAACTCATTGACGCCGGCGCGGATGCCATCACGCTCGGCAACCATGCGTGGGATCAACGCGAGGCGCTGGTGTTTATCGAGCGCGCCCCGCGTCTGATCCGCCCGCTCAACTATCCCAAAGGCACACCGGGTCGTGGTGCCGCCCTGGTCGACACAAAGAACGGCAAGCGCGCGCTGGTGATCAATGCAATGGGCCGTATTTTCATGGACCCACTCGACGATCCCTTTGCCGCGATTGAGCGCGAACTTTCTGCGTGCGCGCTCAAGTCGGGTGCGGACGCGATCGTCATCGATTTCCACTGCGAGGCCACGAGCGAGAAGCAGGCTATGGGTTATTTTGCCGACGGCCGCGCCAGCCTCGTGGTGGGCACGCATACCCACGCACCGACGGCGGATGACCGGATCCTGCCAAATGGCACAGCCTTCGTGTCGGATGTCGGGATGACCGCAGACTATGATTCCATCATCGGCATGAACAAGGACGAACCGCTCAATCGTTTTCTGCGTAAACTGCCGGGGGCGAAATTCGAAGCGTCAAACGGCCCCGCAACATTATGCGCCCTTGCGGTCGAGACCGATGACGTGACTGGCCTCGCGCGCAAGGTCGGCGCCGTGAGGGTCGGTGGTATTCTGCAAGAGGCGCGGCCGAAATTCTGGGACTAAAAATTTTTGAAGCGGGTTGACCGCGAATCGCAGCAGTGATTCGGTAGGTGAAGTTGATTCGCCGGCATGTGCTGGGTCCGGCATGGCGACCTCGCACGGGCACCCATGAATTTGTACGTCGATAGCAATCTTGCACTGGAAATACCGCCCGACGTCACCCTCCAAGCGCCCGCGCGAAAACAGAAAGCAGATCCCCGCGCCGAGCTTGCCTCTCAGTTCGTTCCCTCTGGCGCGCGCGTGCTCGATCTCAGTGGAGATCAGGCACTGCAACCTCTTTTGCCGAGTGGCTGCAACTACAGCAGTATCGGCGGCGTCGACAAGAAACGCGAGGTTGCCACCAAATTGAACTCCGATGATTTCCCGACCGAAGCCGCCTCACAATGCGATGTCATTGTGATGCTCGGCGCGCTCGAGCGCACCGCTGACGTCGAGAACCTCTTCACCCATCTGCGCTTCTGCAAGCAAGACGTCATCCTTAGCTATTATGCGACCGATCTGACAAAGGGCCTCGATCGCGCCGCGCTCGGTTTCATCAATCACCTGAGCTTCTATGATCTTGCGCTGCTGTTCGACCGCTATGGCTTTCGCATTGAATGCACGACTCCGATCGACGAAACTCAAGTATTGATGCGGCTCACGCCGACAGAATGGCTCGCGCCGGCTGTGCCTTGCAGCGTTGCGGTGATCGCAGATGAGGTCGCCGGAAATTTCGGCGCGCGGCTCGGCTGCCAGATGATCAATGCGTTATTGCCGGGTGAGGCGGAGGTGGATCATCTGACCATCCACACGCTCGAGGCGGCGCGCACCACCTACGATTTGGTCATTCTTGGTACAGGCAATGGCCTCTTCCCGCCTCTCCTCGGAGAGGGGGTGCTCGATATCGTTTCGCGTTCCAGGGCGGCAATTGGCATATTCGGCACGCAGGGGCGGGAGCTGATTTCGCGTCCGACCCTCGACCGTCTTATAGACCGGCTCGACACGTGGTTCGCGCGTTATGAGGATGATGTGCTGATGTACGGACGCGGACGCAGCAACGTCGTTCACATCGGTGACTGGCTAATCGATCAGTTCCCGCTTACGCGGGCTGTAAATGACGAGCCTTTGGTCGTCGATAACGAGCTTGGTCAGGATCTCGCCCTCGACCGTGCCATCAACACCATTCAAAAACACAAGCAGGTCTATTCAACCGTGCCGGCGGCGCTGCTCTGCGCCCTCACGTCCGCGGAGTTCGCCGCCTACGCGGAAACACCGGCGCAGCAACCCGATCTCGCCATCGGCCAATTCCGCAGCATGTTGATCGACGTTTTTGGCCGTGCTTATCCGGAACAGAAATTCTTCCTGGTCGACCGCGACCCGATCACGCGCTACAAGGCACGCGTCCACCGCAACGTGGCCAAAGTCGGGGCGCGTATCGGTTCGATCCTGCGCAACGTGGCGGTTGCGGCCTAGCCTGGCGACATTTATTTTTGTTCGCAGCCGGCCTATATAGCCGCCGGCATCAACTCTCATCGTGCGTGTTCCTCATGGCTGGTCATTCCCAATTCAAGAACATCATGCACAAGAAGGGGCGCGCAGATAAGGCGCGCTCCAAACTGTTCGGCAAGCTTGCGCGTGAAATAACGGTGTCCGCCAAGCTCGGCATGCCGGACCCGGCGTTCAATCCACGGCTGCGCGCGGCGATCTTGGCCGCCCGCGCTGAAAATATGCCGAAGGATAATATCGAGCGCGCCGTCAGGAAATCGCAGGGCACGGACACCGAGAACTACGATGAGATACGCTACGAAGGCTATGGCCCGGGTGGCGTCGCAGTGATCGTCGAGGCCTTGACGGACAATCGCAACCGCACGGCGGGCGAGGTGCGCGCAATTTTCTCGAAGAATGGTGGCAACCTGGCCGAGACCGGCGCAGTGTCATTCATGTTCAACCATGTCGGCGTCGTCGAGTATGACGGCAAGGTGGCGAGTGCCGATCAGATGCTGGAAGCGGCAATCGAGGCCGGCGCAGAAGACGTGACCTCAAGCGATGAGGGCCATCAGGTCGTCACGACTCCTGAAACATTGAACGACGTCGCCAAGGCGCTTGAGGCCAAATTCGGCGAGCCGCGTAAATCGTCGATGCTGTGGAAGCCGCAAAACACCATCGCGCTCGACGATGAAGCCGGTGAAAAGGTTCTCAAGCTGATTGAAACGCTTGACGATAGCGACGACGTGCAGAACGTATATGCCAATTTTGAAGTGTCCGATGCGCTCGTCGCTAAAATGAGCGCGTAGCATTTCCCGGGGCTCAGCCCCCAAACTCCAGAATATAAAGTCCGGCGTTGTAGTCGGTCGCATAGATCAAGCCCTTTGCATCCACAAAGACGTCCGCTGACTGGATCACACGCGCGCGGTTCGGACGGGTGTCCGCAAGCGTCGCGGGCTGCGGCGGAACCAACGCGCCGACCTCTTTCGGTGCGAAAGCGTCGGAAATATCGAAGACGCGGATACCCGCATTTTGATACGTCGCGAATATCAATCGCGAGCTGACGAAACTGCCGGGCCGGTTCTCGTGAATATTGTGCGGGCCGAAATGGCCGCCTTTGGCTTTGTAATCGGCTTCTGCCGGTGTTGGGAACGCCGAGATACTGACGGGATTCTCTCTCGCGCGATTGTCGAACACCCAAATCAGCTTCAGCCCGTCTTCCTGATGATCGAGCACGGCCTCATCCAGCACGATCAGCAGATCGCGATCCGGTAACGGCAAGCAATTATGCGTGCCGCCGCCAAAGGGCGGCGACCAGTTCCTATGCACAATCAACTTTGGTTTCGCGCGATCCGCAATATCAAGTACCACCATGCCAGCATCGCGCCATGCGGCATATGCGGTGTCGCCATGAACGATGGCATGATGCAAACCGTAGCGACGTGCGGGAGTCCACGAAGGTGTCTCCCCCGCAGCCAGGTTCATGCCGGGAATCCACCAGCGGCCCACCGCGCGCGGCTGCGCCGGGTTGCTCATGTCGACGGTCATGAAGATGTAGTCGGTAAATCCGTCGAGCAGCACCGAGGCATAGGCCCAGCGTCCGCCCGTGTACCAGATGCGATGAATGCCGCCGCCCTCGACCGGCATGAAACCGATGCGGCGCGGCGCTTCTGGCTTGCTGATGTCATAGACAGCAAGTCCGGCGCTCCAGTCACGCGTACGCTTTGCTTCCGCGGTACCGACAGTCTTGCCAAGCGCGCCGCTGTAGTAGGCGCGCTCATCGGCAAACTCCGCCGCGGCGAACATGTCTTTCGCGTTCATCACGAGCAACAGATCGTCATGCGTTTGCAGATGGATAGTCCAGGTATTGGGCGGTGCGGCGACGTAATTGACAGCGCGTGAATTTTTGGCATCGCGTACATCGATGACGGAAAAACCCTTGGAGAACATGTGGCCGATATAGGCGTAGCCGCGGTGCACCATCACCTGAACGCCGTCGGGCCGGCCACCCTGATCGGTATGGCCGACGATGCGCATATTGCGTGCGTAGTCCGGCTTTGGGAGTGCGGTCATTTGTAAGCCTCGAGGAAATGCGGCACGGCGATCCAGTCCAGCATGGCGCCGTCGTTTTGCAACAAATCGTGCATGCGACGGTCTTCGTCGGTCTTGAGATTGACGCCGAGATGGGTGCCGAGCTTGCGTCCATGCAGGACAATATTGTTCCCGATCGGCTGGCGCTCGGCATTGTAGGCCTTCAACGCGGTGTCGATGTCGTCGTGGTCGCGCAGATGTTTTGCCAGCGCCTGCGCATCGGTACCGGCCTTGGCCATGCCAAATCCCATATGCGGTCGGGCATTGGCGGCAGCATCGCCGACCATGGCAACCCGGCCGAACACGATGGCAGGCGCGGTGAAATCGTAGATCGGTGTGATGAACGGCTGCTTGATTTTCATCAGCGCGTCGAGCAGTGCCGGCGGCAAGGTCTCGCGTGCGTCCTGATACATGTCCGCGATCAGATCCTTTCGGATCAGGGGCGGCGGTACCGAATATTCGTGCTGCACGCCGTTTTTGTCCACATTCATGTCGCGCAGCTTTGCGGCATCGGCAACGCGATACCAGATGAAATTGAAGCGGCGCTTTCCCGGCCGCAGATCATTGTCGAATCCGGAAATCGGGTAGGTGATCACCTGCTGTTGTTTCGGCAGGTAGAATGTGAACAGCGGATAAATCGTGCGCAGCGTTTCCGCCGCGAGGTCGGCTTCGTTCGGCGCGCCGCGCCAGATGTAATAACCGGCGTAGACAGGCTGCACATCTGGCGCCATTTGCGTGCGCACGCTCGAACGGATGCCGTCACCGCCGATCAAAATATCGGCGTGCTCGACACGGCCGCCGGAAAATTGCACGCGCACGCCGCGCTCGTCCTGATCGACCCGCTCGAAATTCCAGCCGAGGTGGTAGCGCGCCTCGTCGATGGTCACGCGCAGAAGCCGTTGCAGCCGGTCCCATGAGGTCAGGATTTGCCTGAGCGGGCGCTCCTCGGTGATGCGTCCTTCGCGGTCAATGGCGATGCGCTTGGGCACCTCGATACCGAGATCCTTGGTGCCGGCGCCGCTTGCCTCCAGTGCTTCCATCAATTCGGGATGGCCGGTGATGCCGGCGCCGCGGCCGACCAACTCCACGCTCGAACGTTCATAAACATCCGCGTCCCAGCCGATCTGGCGCAAGAAGGCGGCGGAAAACAGCCCCGACATCGAACCGCCAATAATGACGGCCCGTCGCTTGCGGCGGCGTGAAGAGGAAGACCCCGGCATGGCTCGACCATAACGGCCCTTGTTGCGCTGTCCAAACCCGTAACGCGAGGCTATCAACGGGGCCATGGCCCGGCATCCGATTCGCATTCTCGGTATCGATCCGGGGCTCCGCCGCACCGGCTGGGGCCTGATCGATACCGACGGCAACCGGCTGATCCACGTCGCCTGTGGTTCCCTGGAAACCAGCGACCGCGCCGGACTGGGCGCCCGTCTGCTCGTGATCCATGATGGATTGATCGCGGTAATCGAGCGATACCAGCCGCAGGAGGCGGCGGTCGAGACGACCTTCGTCAATAACAATGCGGCCGCGACTTTGAAGCTCGGTCAGGCGCGCGGTATCGCCATGCTGGTGCCGGTCAAGGCCGGACTGACCGTCGCCGAATACGCGCCCAACGTTATAAAGAAGACGGTGGTCGGTGCCGGCCACGGCGAGAAGGCGCAGATCCGCATGATGATCGGTGTGCTGCTGCCGAAGGCCGATCCGCAAAGTGAGGATGCCGCGGACGCGCTGGCGATCGCGGTGTGTCACGCGCATCATCGGACGAGTACAGCGCTGAGGGTCGCGGCATCATGATCGGCAAGCTCAAGGGCATCATCGACAGTTACGGTGAGGACTACATCATCCTCGACGTCGGTGGCGTCGGTTACCAGGTACATTGCTCGGCGCGCACGCTGCAGGCGCTCCCGTCGCCCGGCGAAGCCGCGACGCTGTCGATCGAAACCTATGTGCGCGAGGATCAGATCAAATTGTTCGGGTTTGCGAGCGATATCGAGCGCGAATGGTTCCGCTTGCTGCAAACCGTGCAGGGCGTTGGCGCCAAGGTGGCGATGTCCGTGCTCGGCACGTTGAAGGCGTCTGAGCTCGCGTCAGCGATTGCCATGCGTGACAAGGCCATGGTGGCGCGTTCGCCCGGCGTCGGCCAGAAAGTGGCCGAGCGCATCGTCACCGAGTTGAGGGACAAGGCGCCGGCCTTTGCCAATATCGATCCGGCCGTCGTGCATCTTGCCGGCGCGCTCGACGAGAACCGTGCGCCCAGGCCGGTGGCTGACGCGGTCTCCGCGCTGATCAATCTTGGCTACGGTCATCCGCAGGCTGCCGCCGCGATCGCCGCCGCGGCGCGTCACGCCGGCGAAGGCGCCGACACCGCGACGCTGATCCGGCAGGGCCTGAAGGAGTTGGCGAAATGAATACGCCGCAAATTCGTTTCCCGGGCGCAGCGCAGCGCCATAAGCGCGATTCTCGACACACTGGGGCGGCGCGCTGCAGACCCGGGATCGCCATAATGTGGAACGGTCCTGGATCAGCGGTGCACCACTTCGCGGCGCTCGTGCTGCACCGCATCCGGGACACAGAGTTATGCCGATGAATAGCCCGCGCCGTCTGGTGGCCGCCGACAAGCGCGATGACGATGTGGATGCGTCGCTGCGGCCGCAGCGCCTCTCGGAATTCATCGGCCAGGAACAGGCGCGCGCGAATTTGAGTGTATTCATCGAAGCGGCGCGCGCCCGCAAGGAAGCGCTCGATCACGTGCTGTTTGTAGGGCCTCCCGGTCTCGGCAAGACCACGCTGGCACAGATCGTCGCGCGCGAACTGGGCGTCAACTTCCGCGCCACCTCAGGTCCGGTAATCGCCAAGGCGGGCGATCTTGCCGCACTGCTGACCAATCTCGAGCCGCGCGACGTCTTGTTTATCGACGAAATTCACCGGCTCAATCCGGCGGTGGAGGAAATTCTCTATCCGGCAATGGAGGATTTCCAGCTCGACCTGATCATCGGCGAGGGGCCTGCGGCGCGTTCGGTGAAGATCGATCTGTCTCCTTTTACGTTGATCGGAGCCACCACCCGCGCCGGCCTGTTGACCAACCCGTTGCGTGATCGCTTTGGCATCCCGGTACGGCTCAATTTCTATTCGGAGAAAGAGCTCGAAGAGATCGTCAATCGTGGCGCGCGCGTGCTCGGCATCGGCATCGCGCCCGATGGCGCCAACGAGATCGCACGACGCGCGCGCGGCACCCCACGCATCGCCGGGCGTCTGCTGCGCCGGGTGCGCGACTTCGCGCATGTTGACGGCGCCAAGACGATCGACCGTAAGGCCGCCGACCGCGCGCTCTTCGCGCTCGAGGTCGATGCCGCCGGTCTTGACGCCATGGATCGCCGCTATCTCTCGACCATTGCTTCCAGCTACGGGGGCGGACCGGTGGGTGTCGACACGCTGGCGGCCGCGTTGTCGGAGCCGCGCGATGCCATTGAAGACATCATCGAGCCGTTCCTGATCCAGAAAGGGTTCCTGCAACGCACGCCACGTGGCCGACTGCTTACCGGGCTCGCCTTCCGGCATCTTGGCTTGCCCGAGCCCAAGCGCGACCCGACTCAGTTCGGGCTGTTCGGACAGGACGAGGACGAATAGTCTTTCGTCATGGCCGGGCTTGTCACCGCAGGTCGGGTCTACCCGACTTGCGGCTCCTATTAAAAGCGGAAGTCGGATCTACCCGACTTCCGATGCCATCCACGTCTTGCGACATTGCACCGCTTAAAGTCATGGATGCCCGGCACAAGGCCGGGCATGACGGTGAAGGGCTTCACGATGAATGCGCTCGATGGTGAAATTCACGACGGCCGCCATTTGCAGGCCTTGCGCGTGTACTACGAGGACACGGATTTCTCGGGCATTGTCTATCACGCAAGCTACCTGCGCTTCATGGAGCGCGGACGCACCAATTACCTGCGGCTGATCGGCGCCGACCATCGCGCGTTGTTCCAGCAGGCGGAGAAGGAAGCGCCGGGGTTTGCTTTCGTGGTGCGGCACATGAGCATCGATTTCAAGAAGCCCGCGCATATGGATGATGTGCTCACGGTCGTC
Source organism: Pseudolabrys sp. (assembly GCA_035519415.1). Classification (GTDB taxonomy): domain Bacteria; phylum Pseudomonadota; class Alphaproteobacteria; order Rhizobiales; family Xanthobacteraceae; genus Pseudolabrys. The sequence continues at coordinate 47,761 of DATIWJ010000069.1, read as the reverse complement.
ACTACGCCGGAAGAGGTGAAGGGCGCCTCGGTCACGCTCAATCAGAAGGTGACGCGCGGGGAGGACCTGCTGGTGGAGGCGCATGTGCAGGTCGCATTCGTGTCCGGTGGCCGCGCCCGTCCGATTCCCAAGCCGCTGCGCATCGCGATGAAGGCCGACCAGGAATCGGGCGGCGGCGCCTGACGGCACGTGCTAGTCTTTCTGCGCCATGAGGATTTACAGCTTTTCGCTATTCGAGACGGCGATTGGGACGTGCGGAATCGTCTGGACTTCGCGCGGCATCGCCGGCGTGCAGATTCACAACGCTGACGAGCGCGCAACCCGTGCGTCCTTGTTGCGCCGCTTTGCCGGCGCGCAGGAGGCGGCGCCTACCGCGCAGGTGCAGCGGGCAATCGATGGCATCGTCGCGTTGCTGCGCGGCGAGCCCAGCGATTTGAGCGGTGTGACGATTGATGCCGACGACCTGCCGGAGTTCAATTGCAAAGTTTACGACATCGCGCGCACGATTCCGGCGGGTGCAACGCTCACTTATGGCGAAATCGCCGAACGCCTTGGCGACAAACAGCTGGCGCGCGAGGTCGGGCAGGCGCTCGGGCAAAACCCCATTCCGCTGATCGTTCCCTGTCATCGTGTGCTGGCCGCCGGCGGCAAGACGGGTGGCTTCTCGGCCCCGGGTGGGGTCATCAGCAAGCTGCGACTGTTGACCATCGAAGGCGCGCAGCCGAACGGTCCGACGCTGTTCGATCATCTGCCCCTGGCCGCCAAGCGGAGCCGGCGTTCGTAGCGGCCTGCATCGACGCAGCCTCGGTCTTAATGTAAAAACGATTCACATGAGATGGGGCAAGCGTGGCCATGCGGCCCGCGGCTATCACCACGGCAATCTGAAAGAAGCCTTGGTGCGTGCCGCGCTCGAACTGATTGCCGAAAAGGGACCGGCGGGATTCACTTTCGCCGATGCGGCGCGCTGGGCTGGTGTGAGCCCGGCCGCTCCCTACCGGCATTTTCGCGACCGCGATGCGCTGCTTGCGGATGTTGCGCGCCGCGGCTTCGAACTTTTTGCTGCTGCATTGGCGAAGGGCTGGGACGAGGGCAAGCCCGACGTGATGACGGCGTTCGATCGTCTGGGCAAGATTTATCTCGATTTTGCCAAGCGCGAGCCCGCCTACTACTCGGCGATGTTCGAGGCAGGCGTGCCGCTCGATACCGATCGCGAACTGCGCGAGACGAGCGAGAACGCTTTCGCAGTGTTGCGTGCGGCGGCGGAAAAACTCGTGATGCTGATGCCGCCGCAAGGGCGCCCGCCGGCGTTGATGGTCGCGCTGCACGTGTGGGCGATGACGCATGGCATCGCCTCGCTCTTCGGTCGTGGTGATGCCGCGCGGCGCACCTTGCCGATGCAGCCGGAAGAACTCCTGGAAGCCGCCGTGCTGATCTACCTGCGCGGGCTTGGGCTCAACACTGCAGCGGCAAAGCATCGCTGACGCTGTTTCCGCTCATCCACGCGCAAGCGGGAATGAGCGGTGGCGAGGTAAGCGCTCGCCACAAGCAAACTGTGGTCCCCGCGAAGGCGGGGACCCAGCTCTTGCTACTGAAGAGCTCTTACGAAAGAAGCGCTGGATCCCCGCTTTCGCGGGGATGACTGGAAGCATTGCTGAGCGCGCCGATGCCCATGACAGCGAGGGTCTGGCGCGGCGAATTGAGGCTCCCCAATTTAATTTTTACGCTTCTTGACAGCGTCCTTGTATGGGCCTAGTTATGTAAATGTTATTTACATTCACGCGAGGCCGACAATGCCTATTACCGCGCAACTCGACGCCTTCGGAAAACCCGCCTGGATCGCACTGATCGTTCTTGGCTTCATGGTCTGGTGGCCGCTTGGGCTCAGCGTCCTCGCCTTCACCATCGGGAGCGGAAGAATGGGATGTGGACACTACGTCGGCCAACACGGCCACTGGCAGAACAAGATGGAGCGCATGCAGCGCAAGATGGACTGGATGCGGAGCCGCATGAGCGGGGGCCCCTGGAATTACGCGCCCTCGAGCGGTAATCGCGCTTTCGACGAGTATCGCACCGACACCTTGCGTCGCCTGGAAGAGGAGCAACGCGAATTTCGCGAGTTCCTCGATCGCCTGCGCTTTGCCAAGGACAAGACTGAGTTCGACCAGTTCATGGCCGAGCGCGGTAACCGGCCTTCGCCGGACGCCAGCCAATCCCAGAGCTAAGGTTTTGTTGCGTAAGGCCCCCCGAACCGCAAGTCGGCTATAGCCGACTTGCGCATGTTTTGTGCCGATCTCGCGTAAACGCGAGATCGGATGGCGGCCTTTGCCGTGGACCGTCCCGCTCGCCGGTAAAGTAACGACTCCTTAACCACAATCAGCGCTGTTATGGGGGCGATAAGTCCGCTTCCGCGCCCAAGTTTGGCCAAGTTTCGCGGGGATTTCGTAGGTCGCCGGTGGACGGGACGTACGATTTTCGTGAGACATTCGTTTTTCGGCTTGGCGCGTTGGCGGGATCGTCGCGCGCGCACGTTGATTTCGAATATGGCGCCGCGCCGGTTCGACCGACGGAACCGGATTGAGCGGAAAGGACGTGCCCATGAATCCTGCCGACGTGGCACAGTCGGTGCTCCCGCTGACCTCCTCCGATCTTTCACTGTTCACGCTGTTCTGGAACGCCCATTGGGTTGTCAAAACCGTGATGGTCGGGCTTTTGGTGTGTTCGATCTGGGTCTGGGCAATCGCCATCGACAAGACTGTGCTCTATGCTCGCACGCGCCGTGCCATGGACCGTTTCGAACAGGCGTTTTGGTCGGGCCAGTCGCTGGACGAACTCTATCGGGCACTATCCGCACGCCCCGCTCATTCGATGGCGGCGTTATTCGTGGCCGCAATGCGTGAATGGAAACGCAGTTTTGAGGGCGGCAACAACCGCTCCATCGGCGGGCTGCAAATGCGCATCGAAAAAGTCATGGAAGTGACGATTGCGCGCGAAGTAGAGCGGCTTGAAAGGCGGCTGCTGGTCCTCGCCACGGTCGGATCGGCCGGGCCGTTTGTCGGCTTGTTCGGCACGGTTTGGGGCATCATGACAAGCTTCCAATCGATCGCCGCCTCCAAGAACACATCCCTGGCGGTGGTTGCCCCCGGTATCGCAGAGGCGTTATTTGCGACCGCACTAGGTCTTGTCGCCGCCATACCGGCGACCATTTTCTATAACAAGTTCGCGGCCGAGGTTAACAAGCAGGCCCAGCGGCTGGAGGGGTTTGCCGACGAATTCGCCGCTATTCTGTCGCGCCAGATCGACGAGCGCGGGTAGAGGATCGACATATGGCCGCCAATGCCGGTACGCCGGTCATGGGGAAGCGCACGCATCATCGCCGTCGCGTGATGAGCGAGATCAATGTCACTCCGATGGTCGACGTGATGCTCGTGCTGCTGATCATCTTCATGGTGTCGGCGCCGCTCTTGACGGTGGGCGTGCCGATCGACTTGCCGCAGAGCCAGGCCAAGAGCCTCGAGCAGGATAAGGAACCACTCACCGTTTCAGTCAACAACAAGGGCCAGATTTTTCTGCAAAATAGCGAGATTGCAGTCGACGATCTGGTCCCGAAGATGCAGGCCGTGGCGGGTGCGCGCGGCGGCACCGATGCCCGTGTCTATGTGCGGGGCGACAAGAAGGTGGATTACGGGACCATGATGAAAGTGATGGGACGGCTGTCATCGGCCGGGTTCCATCGTGTAGCCTTGGTCACCGAATTCGAGCAGGGCGCGAAAGCGCAGTGATGAGAAAGGCGACAGCAATCTCGGCCGGCCTGCACGCAGCGGTGCTGCTGTGGGCGACGCTATCGTTTTCAGGAAAGACTTTCGAAGTTACACCGGCGGAATCGCTGCCGGTCGACCTGGTCAGCGAGAAGGACTTCTCGCAGTTGACCAAGGGGGTCAAGGACGCGCCGAAAGTCGAAACGCCGAAGCCTCTGGTCGAGAAGAAGGCCGAAGAGCCGCCAAAGCCGGTTGAGGAAGCGAAGCCCAAAGTCACCGAGAAAAAGGAAGTGCAGGCGGCGAAGGAAAGTGCCCCACCGCCCGACCCGCAGCCACCAAAGCCCGATCCCATCGCGGAAAAGATCAAGCAGAGGGACGAACCGAAACAGGAGACGAAGGTCGATCAGCCGCTTCCGCCGAAAAAACCGCCGCAGAAGCCGCAGCCGAAATTCGATGCCGACAAGATTGCGGCGCTGCTCGACAAGCGCGATCCCCAGCGCAACGCAGCGACCGGCCAGGAATCCAACCAAGTGGCCTCACTTGGTGCTGCCAACGCGACGGCCGCCCAGTTGTCGCAATCGGAGATCGACGCGCTGAGAGCCCGGCTACGACAATGTTGGAATCCCCCTGTTGGCGCAGCCGAAGCTGCCAACCACTATGTGGTATTTCGCGTTTTGTTTAATAGCAACGGCACAATCGCCAGCAATCCGGTGCTGGTCGGTGGTCCTCCGTCGCAGATGGGACCGGTTCTTGCGGAAAGCGCCAAGCGCGCATTGTTGCAGTGTCAGCCCTACACGATGCTCAAGCCCGAGCACTATGACCAATGGAAAGATATGCAAATTACTTTCGATCCACGCGATATGTTCGGCGGCTGAAATACACAACAACCAGAGCCTTTCCATGAGTCATCCCGATATTCGTGGCGCGATTAGTTCATGGGCTCTCTCGCGCCGCCGGTTACTGCTCGGTGCTGGCGCTCTCGCTGTCCTTGCGCCGCGCCCGGCGGGCGCCGTGCTCAAGCTCGACATTACACAGGGCAATGTGCAGCCGATGCCGATCGCGCTGCCCGATTTCATTTCCGACGCGGACACCGGACGCAATGTCACCGGCGTTATCACCAACAATCTCCAGCGCAGCGGCCTGTTCGCACCGATCAATCCCGCCGCTTTCATTGAAAAGATCACCAACAGCGATAGCGTGCCGCGATTTCCCGACTGGCGTGCGATCAATGCCCAGGCTTTGGTTACGGGCCGCATATCGCGCCAGGGCGATGGGCGATTGAAGGCGGAGTTCCGGCTTTGGGATGTTTTTGCCGGACAGCAGCTCGACGGGAAACAGTATTTCACCACGCCAGATAACTGGCGGCGTATCGCGCACATCATTTCGGACGCAGTCTATGAGCGCCTGACCGGTGAGAAGGGATATTTCGACAGTCGCATCGTGTTCGTCGACGAGACCGGTCCGAAGGAACGGCGCGTGAAACGCCTCGCCATCATGGATCAGGACGGCGCCGGCGTTCGCTATCTGACGCGCGGCGATGACCTGGTGCTGACGCCACGTTTCAATCCGTCGACGCAAGAGATCACTTATATGTCATATGGGCAGGGCGACCCGCGTGTCTATCTGCTCAACATCGAGACCGGTCAGCGCGAGATTGTCGGCAATTTCCCCGGCATGACCTTCGCGCCGAGATTCTCACCCGACGGCCAACGCGTGATCATGAGCTTGCAGCAAGGCGGCAATGCCAACCTGTTCGTAATGGACCTGCGGTCGAAGCAGACAACGCGTCTCACCGATACGCCGGCGATCGACACCGCACCGTGCTATTCGCCCGACGGTACCCGTATCTGCTTCGAGAGCGACCGCGGCGGCTCGCAACAGATCTACGTCATGGCGGCAACGGGCGGCCCGGCAACGCGTATCAGCTTCGGCGAGGGCCACCATTCGACGCCGGTCTGGTCACCGCGCGGCGACTACATTGCTTTCACCGGCCAGGCGCGAGGTAATTTCGCGATCGGCGTTCTCAAGCCCGACGGCTCAGGCGAGCGCGTGCTCACCGAGGGCTTCCACAACGAAGGGCCTACCTTCGCGCCAAACGGACGCGTGCTGATGTTCTTCCGCGATGTCGGGCAAGGGCCGGCTCTTTATACGATCGATATAAGTGGCCGCAACGAACTGAAGGTTCCGACGCCCAGTTACGCTTCGGATCCGGCGTGGTCGCCGCTTTTGTCGTGATTGTCCCAAACAGGCCATATTTTCACCCTGTCTTAACCATCAGAAATGGTTTAAGGGGGTCCGACAGTTTTATTGGGTCTGCGCAATGTTCCATCAACCTTGATGGAACGTTCGTTTAACGAACGACCTGCTAGACCCACACCCAAGCTCCGGTCAGTACGCGTGAAATGGAGGCACCGGAATGATCGATATGAAGAAAATGTTGCACGTTACCCGGCTCGCCGCGGTCCTCGTCGCCGCTTTGACGATATCGGCCTGCGCCAACAGGGGCGAAGACGCGCAGGCGAACGCTGCGGGCGCGGCCACCCCGGGCAGCCAGCAGGACTTCGTTGTCAACGTCGGCGACCGCGTGTTCTTTGAAACCGATTCGTCCGAACTCACGCCGCAGGCACGCGCGACGCTCGACAAGCAGGCGCAATGGCTCACGACGTACGTCCAGTACAGCCAGTTCACGATCGAAGGCCACGCCGACGAGCGCGGCACGCGCGAATACAACATCGCGCTGGGCGCGCGTCGCGCGCAGGCTGTGCGCGATTATCTGGCGCAACGAGGCATCCAGCCGCAGCGCATGCGCACCATATCGTATGGCAAGGAGCGGCCGGTCGCGGTTTGCAACGATATCTCCTGCTGGTCGCAGAATCGCCGCGCTGTCACTGTCCTCGGCGTAAGCTCGTAAGGACCAAGGGCGGCTGGAAAGCGGTCATGTGGCCGGGCTGGTCCCGGCCATCAACGTCCCGCACGGCATAAAGGCGGGCATGACGAGACAGAGCCTCAGCGCAGTCACAATTTCGACGCAGCGCGTCTTATGTTACCCTTATTAGACGGCCGCAGCCGGTTTCATCTGACATGACGCGTTTTCGACCAACATCTCGAATTGCGGCGCTTGCCGCGCTGTCCGTATTGCTGATGAGCGGTTCCGCGCTTGCGCAGGATCGCGATTCTGGGAATTTCCTGGACAATCTGTTCAGCCGCGGCGAGCCGCAGACACAGTCGCGCCAGCAGCCGGCTCCGTCGGGCCGGGTGGCACAGTCCGATCCCGGCGACCTCAGCGTTCGGCTCGACCGGATGGAAAACGCGTTGCGCCAGCTGACCGGCACCCTCGAGCAGCTCCAGTACCGCAATCAGCAGCTCGAGATGCAGCTCAAGCGCATGCAGGACGACACCGAGTACCGTTTCCAGCAATTGGGATCGAGAGGTGCGCCGGCGCCGGCGCCGCAGGTCACGCCGATCGGCCCCGGAAACGCGCCGCCGGCGTCGAATTCCGGAAGACGTTCAGATGTATTTGATCCCGCGCAGAACCCGAACGCACCGGGAGCGCCGCGAACTCTGGGCAACCCGGCGATGATCGCCGCACCCGAGCGAACGCAGGATAATGGAATGCCGGTCGGCGCCCCTGGCGGCCGGAGTGCCGGCGCGCCGCTCGATCTGTCGAGCCTTGCCGGCAATAATTCACCGCCGCAAACAGCTGTCCCGCCATCGGCAGTTGCTTCAGCGAATGCGATGCCGTCGCCGGTCGTTGCACCGTCACCACCACCGCAGGTGCGCCAGGCGGTTCCCAATGCTCCGGCGGGCGCCCAACTTGCGACTTTGCCGCCGTCGGCTTCGCCGCAGGATGAATACGACATGGCCTACGGCTATGTGCTGCATAAGGATTATTCGCTCGCCGAGCAGTCATTCCGCGATTACCTCAAAAAGTATCCGAACGAACGTCTGGTCCCGGAGGCGCAATACTGGCTTGGCGAAAGCCTGTTCCAGCAACAGCGCTACCGCGATGCTGCGGAATCGTTCCTGAGTGTTTCGACAAAGTTTGAGCGCTCCGGCAAGGCGCCCGACGCCCTGCTGCGTCTCGGCCAGTCGCTCGCGGCGATGAATCAGAAGGAAGCCGCTTGCGCCACGCTTGCCGAAATTGGACGTAAATATCCGAAAGCCTCCGCCGGCGTGAAACGCGGCGTCGAGCAGGAACAGAAGCGTGCGCAGTGCTGAGACGAAAGTCGTCTCGGCATCGGAAGCAAAATTACTCTTTTCCGGTCTTCAGGCTTTTCCCTCCCTTGTGCTGGCTGTATCCGGTGGTCCGGATTCGACGGCGCTGATGCTGCTTGCCGCGCGCTGGCGCGATTCGCTGAAAACAAAACCGAAGTTGATCGCCGTCACCGTCGATCATGGCTTGCGTAAGGAATCCAAACGCGAGGCCGCCGCGGTCGCGCGTCTCGCGCGCGGACTCAAGATCATGCACCGCACGTTGCGTTGGAACGGACGTAAACCCGTGACCGGCGTGCAGCAGGCAGCACGTGCAGCCCGTTACCGTTTGCTCGGCGATGCCGCCCGCAAGGCAGGCGCGACACACATCCTCACGGCGCACACGCTGGACGACCAGGCCGAGACCGTGCTGATCCGCATGGCGCGCGGCAGCGGGCTGACGGGTTTGACGGCGATGGCGCAAGTGAGTCCTCTTCCCGTGGCACAGCGGGCTCCCTCTCCCCGGGGGGGAGAGGGTTGGGGTGAGGGGGCAAGGGCCTCTCGTTCCGATCCCCCTCACCCGAACGCGCGAAGTGCGTTCGACCTCTCTCCACCGGGGAGAGGTGAAGAAGCGGAGATCTATGTCGTGCGTCCGCTGCTCAGTGTTCCGAAGTCGCGGCTGATCGCTACGCTGCGCGCGGCAAAAACAGACTACGCCGACGACCCTTCCAATCGTGATCCGCGCTTCACCCGTGTGCGGCTGCGCGATCTAATGGGCGCGCTCGCGCAGGAGGGCCTCGATGCCCGCCGGTTGACGCAGCTCGCGCGCAGGCTAAAGCGGGCGGACGCGGCGATCGAATCCGCGGTCGATCGTGCCGCGGCCGAACTGGCGGTCGAATCGCCGGACGAAAGCTCGGTCGTCATCGAGCCTCGCGGCTTTTCCGAGTTGCCGTCCGAAGTCGCGTTGCGGTTGCTCGGCCGTGCCATCGCCAGGGTGGGTGATGAGGGGCCTGTGGAGCTGGGCAAGCTCGAAGCGCTCAAATCAGCCCTCGATGCCTGCAAAATTACAGCTAACGGACGGTTTCGCCGCACGCTGGCCGGTGCGATTGTGACACGGAACGGCCAGCAACTTGTTGTCGAAAGGGCGCCGCCGCGGGGTCGCAAGCTTTTAACCAAGCGCGGACCCAATCGGCTCAGCCATGCGAAAACACGCTAGAATATTAAGATTAGAGGGCTTTTCTTGGGGGCCAGTGCTGCCTACATTGGTTGACGGGTCCGACGTGATGTCGCCACGAAATGGATGCATAAAACTTATTGCCGCGGGGCACGTGCGCGGCGGGGTCAGGACGCCTGATGAACGCTAATCTCCGCAATTTCGCCCTCTGGGTGATCATTGTCCTGTTGCTGCTGGCGTTATTCACGCTGTTCCAGAATCCGGGCCAGCGCACGACCGCGCAAGACATCTCATTTTCGCAGCTTTTGACCGAGGTCGATCAGGGCCGCGTCCGTGACGTCGTGATCCAGGGGCCCGACATCCACGGGACCTTCGCTAACGGCACCAGCTTCCAGACCTACGCACCGAACGATCCCGGCCTGGTGCAGAAGCTCTATTCCAAGGGCGTCACGATCACCGCGCGGCCACCGCAGGACAATGTCCCGTGGTTTGTCTCACTGCTGGTGTCCTGGTTGCCGTTCATCGCGCTGATCGGTGTGTGGATCTTCCTGTCGCGCCAGATGCAAGGCGCCGGGGGCAAGGCGCTCGGCTTCGGCAAGTCGCGCGCAAAACTCCTGGCCGAAGCGCACGGCCGCGTCACTTTTGAGGATGTCGCGGGAGTCGACGAAGCCAAGCAGGACTTGCAGGAGATCGTCGAGTTCCTGCGCGACCCCGGTAAATTCCAGCGCCTCGGTGGCCGCATCCCGCGCGGTGTATTGCTGGTCGGTCCGCCCGGCACCGGCAAGACCCTGATTGCGCGTGCGGTGGCCGGCGAAGCCAACGTGCCATTCTTCACCATTTCCGGTTCCGATTTCGTCGAAATGTTCGTGGGCGTCGGCGCCAGCCGCGTGCGCGACATGTTCGAACAGGCCAAGAAGAACGCGCCGTGCATCATCTTCATCGACGAAATCGATGCGGTCGGCCGTCATCGCGGCGCCGGTCTCGGCGGCGGCAATGACGAGCGCGAACAGACACTCAACCAGTTGCTGGTCGAGATGGACGGTTTCGAAGCCAACGAAGGCATCATTCTCATTGCAGCGACGAACAGGCCCGACGTGCTTGATCCGGCGCTGCTGCGGCCCGGACGTTTCGACCGTCAGGTCGTGGTGCCGAACCCCGACGTGGTCGGTCGCGAGAGCATTTTGAAAGTGCACGTGCGCAAGGTGCCGCTGGCGCCAGATGTCAATCTCAAGACCATCGCGCGCGGCACACCCGGGTTCTCCGGCGCCGACCTGATGAATCTCGTTAACGAAGCGGCGCTTATGGCGGCGCGGCGCAACAAGCGCATGGTCACGCAGGCGGAATTCGAGGACGCCAAAGACAAGGTGATGATGGGCGCCGAACGCAAGTCGCTGGTCATGACCGACGAGGAGAAGATGCTGACCGCCTATCACGAAGGCGGCCACGCGATCGTGGCATTCAACGTCATAGCCACCGATCCGGTGCACAAGGCCACCATCATTCCGCGCGGCCGCGCCCTCGGCATGGTCATGCAATTGCCCGAACGCGACAAGCTGTCGATGAGCCGCGAGCAGATGACCTCGCGCCTCGCCATCATGATGGGCGGGCGTGTCGCCGAAGAAATGGTGTTCGGCAAGGAGAAGGTTACGTCGGGCGCTGCGTCCGATATCGAGCAGGCGACCAAGCTCGCGCGCATGATGGTGACGCGCTGGGGCCTGTCCGATGAGCTTGGCACAGTGGCCTATGGCGAGAACCAGGACGAGGTGTTCCTCGGCTATCAGGTATCGCGCCAGCAGAACATCTCCGAAGAAACATCGCGCAAAATCGACGGCGAGATCCGCCGGCTGGTCGAGGCCGGCTATGCCGAGGCGACGCAGATCCTCACCGAAAAGCGCGCCGATCTCGAAGTGCTCGCCAAGGGCCTGCTTGAGTTTGAGACGCTGACCGGCGATGAGATCAAGGATTTGCTCGAAGGCCGACGTCCGGTGCGCGAGTCGGTGATTGAGCCAACGACACCGCGCTCGTCCGCAGTGCCGCCGGCCGGCAAGCCGCGTCCACGGCCCGAGCCGCCATCGGGCGAAGTTGCCCCGCAGCCGCAGGGCTAGTTCCTTCCGCAAGGAGTGTTATTAAGGCCGGGCCGTTCGCCCGGCCTTTGTTTTTCCCACCCTCCACTCGCCATGACCGCACCCGGATTAACATCGGACAGGCCTATTCGGTCCGGCTTCATGCTGGGCCTGCGGCGCGGATTTCCCGTGGCGCCGGGCATCATGGCGTTCGGGCTTGTCGTGGGCGCCGCCGCGGCGCGGCAAGGCCTCTCGTTTTTCCAGAACATGGCGATGAATTTTCTGGTCTGCTCCGGCATCGCCCAGCTCGTCGCGCTGGAAATCTGGCCGCAGGTTCTCACCTGGAGCGCGGTTGTAACGATTGCTTTGCTCACGGCGGTCGTCGGTGCGCGATTGTTTCTGATGAGCGTTTCGATGCGGCCCTGGTTTGGCCAGCGGCCGGCGTGGCAGGCCTACACCGGACTATTTTTTCTCACCGACGCCACGTGGCTGATTGCCATGCGCTATCGCACGGAAGGCGGCCAGGATATCGCGGTTTATTTCGGCGCCGCGACCGCGATCATGTCGGGTTGGCTCGCGGCCACCGGTATCGGGTATTTCCTCGGCGGCTTCATTGTCGATCCGGCAAGGTACGGTCTCGACCTCGTGATGCCCGCATTTTTCGCCGCGATGCTGGTGCCGCTATGGACGGGCGCCCGCCGCGCCAGCGGTTGGCTTGTCGGGGGAATTGTTGCCGTTGCCGTCGAGCGCCTGGTCCCCGGCTGGTGGTTCATCATGGCCGGGTCGATTTCGGGTGCCATCGCCGGCGGCTACATCGACGAGCAAGGCGAATGAACTCCGATCTGGGCACATTCGGCATTTGGATAGTTATCGCCGCGATGGCGGCGGTGACGTTCGCGATCCGTGCCGGCGGCTTCTGGCTGATGGGCTATGTTCCGCTGACGCGCCGCGTCCACAGCATCCTCAATGCGCTCCCGGGCGCGGTGATCGCGTCGATTATTCTGCCGCTTGCCGTGCGTGGCGGGACCGCAGCCACCGTTGCCGTTGTCACCGCGCTCGCGGTGATGGCGTTGCGCCGCAACGACCTTTTGGCTGTTGTTTGCGGAATGGGAGCGGCGGCGTTCGTGCGGGCGATTGCGCTCTGAGGAACGGCATGCCTCTGCAAAACCGCGTCGATCCATTCGGTGAATTGCTGGCAACGTCGGCCCGCGGGACGTTGATGGGCAATCGTGGCGGGAAATTTCATGCCGACGACCGGAGCTTGACCGGCCGGCGCTGGGCGTCGCGGCAGTGGATTTGCTGTGTTCTCAAGTTCAAGGACCGTCAGCGCAACGTCTGGGGTCGCTACTACACCGAATTGTTCTTTCTCGACGAAGTCACGGCGCTCGCTGCCGGCCATCGCCCGTGTTTTGAGTGCCGCCGCGAGGATGCCGAACATTTTGCATTGTTGTTCTCAGGCAAGAAGACGCGCGCGTCGGCAACCTCGATGGACAAGTTGCTGCACGCCGAACGATTGGACGGTAAAGCCAAGCGTGTCCATCGCCGCAAGATTGATACGCTGCCGGATGGCGCGATAATTGCGCTGGATTGCGGGTGTTTTGCAGTGCGCGGAAAGCAATTATTGCGTTGGACGCCCTCGGGATACGCAAAGCCAATGCCACGCCCGCGCGGAGTCGAGGTCGACGTTCTAACTCCTCCGTCGATCCTTTCGGTGCTGGCGCGCGGCTACGTGCCGGGTTGGCATCCGAGCGCAGCCGATTGAGCCGCGCGGCATGTGCCGCGTTACTGCTATGATTCAAATCAATTCGCCGGGCCGCGGAGCATGCAAAAAAAGGCGTGCTGCCTGAGGATTTGCTGATGTCGATGCCCGCCGCCTTGCAACGCCGCCGCGACTATACCGGTCCGGCCTTGTTTGCCTATGGATTCCGGCCATTTTTTCTTGCCGCCGGCCTATGGGCGGCGCTCGGCATTCTACTTTGGCTGCCACAGTATATGGGCGTATTCACGCTGCGGACCCATTTCAGCGCGCTCGACTGGCATATCCACGAAATGCTTTACGGCTACGTCGCTGCAACCGTCGCGGGGTTCTTGCTGACCGCCATCCCAAACTGGACCGGTCGGTTGCCTGTGAGCGGCTGGCCGCTCGCCTGTCTTGCGCTGCTTTGGCTTGCCGGGCGCGCGGCTATTCTGCTGTCGGCGGAGATTGGCGGCCTCGCCGCGGCTCTGGTCGATGTGAGTTTCCTGATCGCGCTTGCCGCTGTCGCCGCGCGCGAGATCGTCGCCGGAAAAAACTGGCGTAACCTGCGCGTTCTCATCGTTCTTGGCGTGCTCATCCTCGGCAACATCGTCTTTCATGCCGAAGTATTGCTCAAAGGCGCAGCCGGTTACGGCAATCGCATCGGGATTGCGGCGGTCATTCTGCTTATCTCTTTGATCGGCGGCCGCATCGTTCCGAGTTTCACCAACAACTGGCTCACGCGGAATAATCCGGGACGGCTGCCGGTCCCGTTCTCGCGCTTCGACATGGTGACGATTGTGGTAAGCGCAATTGCACTGCTCGGCTGGATCGCGGCGCCGGCGCATCCGATCACCGGTGTTTCGCTGCTCGTCGCCGGATGCTTGCAATCCGCGCGGCTTGCCCGCTGGGCGGGCGACCGTACGCTCGCTGATCGTCTCGTGTTGGTGCTGCATGTTGGATATGCCTTTGTGCCGCTCGGCTTCCTGCTGATTAGTGCATCCGCGTTTCTCAATGCCGTGCCGCCGAGCGCCGGCATCCACGCCTGGACCGCGGGTGCAATTGGTTTGATGACACTGGCGGTCATGACGCGGGCGACTCTCGGTCACACCGGCCAGTCGTTGCACGCTGGATACGCGACCCAGGGTATCTACGTGGCGGTACTGACTGCAGCGCTGGCTCGAATCGTCGCGGCCTTTGTCGGCTCGATTGAGCTCCTGGAATTTGCCGGGCTCGCGTGGATCGTCGGGTTTTTACTCTTCGTGCTGGCCTATAGTCCGCTGCTTGTGGTGCACAAACCCGCGTGGGCCGAAACGCGCTGCTAGCTCAAGGTGGCTCGATCGGCGGGATGCTGGTCGCACCCGGAACGCGCCGCGTCCAGGCGAAAAACACGATGGCCGCCATGATCACCAGCATGGCGATGACAATAGCGACGCAGGCCGGCCAGCCGCCAAAGTTCCAGGCGAGGCCGCCAAACGCCGCGCCGAAGCTACCGCCAACATAGAAAGATGTGACATAGAGCCCGACCGCGGACGAGCGGCCAGCCTTCGCGGTGACGGTGACATAGCCGGTTGAAATTGCCTGACAAATCAGGCCGCAGCCGGCGCACAACGCCAGCCCCGCGATGATCAGCGGCAGCGACGATGCGAGCGTCAGCGCGATCCCGAGAACCCAGACCGCGATAACGCGCACCGTGAATCGCCGCCGTCCGAACCGCGCGACTGCCCAGCCTGTCCAGGGCGTGAGCACGGAACCGGTGAGATAGACGACGAAGATCGCACCGAGCCAGCTGGCTGAAAGATTGAAGGGCGGTGCCGCCAGATAAAAACTCACGTAGGTGAAGGTTGTGATGAAATTAAACAGCACTCCGAAGCCAACGGCGTAGGTGGCGATCAATTGCCCATTGCGCAAATGGGCCAGCATCTGCTTTCCGGAGGAGAGCAGGCCTTCGGAGCGCACGAATTTGCGCTCATGCGGCAAGAGAAACGCGACCACGATTGCGCCGGCAAAGGCTATCGCCGCCAGCGCCATGAAGCCCGCGCGCCAGCTGATCAGATCGGCCAGCAGGCCTGTGAACAGCCGGCCACTGAAACCGCCGAGGCTTGAGCCCGAAGAGTAGATGCCGGCGACGGTGGTCGCCTCGTGGCGCGGTAATTCATCGCCGATATAGGCCACCATGACCGCGAAAATGGGCGGCAGGACCAGGCCCTGCACGGCGCGCCAGAAGATGAGCGCCTGCAGACTGGTCGATAGGCCGACCATCACAGTCGGAATGACCAGCACAAACATCGCCGCGACAATTACCCGCTTGCGACCCAGCACATCGGCAACTGTTCCGGTGAATGGCGCGGTCAGGGCCACTGCCAGCGTGCTCACGGTGATAATGGTCGAAACCTCGGCCGCGCCCGCGCTAAATTCTTTCGACAGCAACGGCAAAATCGACTGTGGCGAATAGAGATTGATGAAGGCGCAGTATCCGGCGATTCCGGCCGCAAGCCGTACGGCAAGAGCGTGTCGGGATTTTGCAGTCGTCATCCTTGGCACCGCCAGCGCAGGCGCTTTCGACCAAGCTATGCATTTGTTTTATATCGAATGCCACAGGGTGCGTGGCGGAACAGGAGGTCCCGCAATGCATAGCTCGCCTATCAGTGATCGAGCATTGCCTCGGCGCGGATAAGTGTTTCTTCGGGTGTGCCGGAGGCGTCGACCTTCGACCAGCCGATGTGGCCGAGATCGAACAGCTCCTGGCTGCGCGCAACTGCAGTGCCGGCATCCGAAGCGTCGCCGGCGCGGCTGCCAACACGGGCGAGGCGGGTATCGAGATCGGCAACCAGGAACAGGCCCTGGAACGCAACGCTGCCCGCGGATCCTGCGATATCGGCTCGTTCGCTTGGCTGCGCAAAGACGGCATCAACGATGACAGAGTGACCGGCCGTCGTTGCGCGGCGCGCCTTCTCTGCCAGAACCGCATAGACCTTGGCCGAGGTCTCCGCCGTATAGGCTATTTCGGGAAGCCGTTCTGTTTCTCCCGCATCAAACAACGCCTTGCGCTCGACGTCGCTGCGCAGCACCACTGCGCCCGGCAATGGCGGAATACCAGTCGCTAGCGCGCGCGCGAGCAGGGACTTCCCGGTGCCGGACAGGCCACCGATCGCAATCAGCCGCGCTTTGGCAGGTGCCAGAAGCTTTCGCGCCAACGCGGCATAGTCACGCGCGCTTTGCGTAAGCTCTGCCTGTGATCCCTCTTGTCTAAGCCGCGCCGCGGTGACTTTCGCGCGGATCGCTGCCCGTACCGACATGAACAGCGGCAGTGCCGCAAGAGCATCGAGATCGTGAATGCGCCGGGTCTCCGCCAAATACCGATTGAACACAATATTCGCCGCGTGATGCAGCCCGCGCTCGATCAGGTCCATCAGGAGAAAGGCGAGATCATACAAAACGTCGCCAGTGGCAATGCGGTCATCGAATTCAATTGCATCGAAAAGCATCGGCTTGCCGTCGATGAGCACGATGTTGCCGAGATGCAGATCGCCGTGGCATCGCCGTACCAATCCGGCACGTTCGCGCGCCTCCAGCAACTGCTTCACGCGTTCGAATGCGTCACGCGTGGCGCCAGCAAGCGCGCGCAGCTCCGGTAGTGAAAACAGATAAGGTTCGGACGCGAGTTCGGCCTCGTTCTGCGCAATAATTTTGGCGAGCGCTTCGACAAAATGTGCGTCTGTGACCGTCGGCGCCACGCGATGGGCGGCCGCCACCGTCCGCCCGAGGGCATCCGCAAGCGCGTCGCTGACTTGTCCGGTCTCCGCCAGATGATCAAGCGTCTGAGTTTCATCAAATCGTCGCATCTCGACGGCCCATTCCACCGGCTCGCCTTTTCCGTTGATCGCGAGTTGGCCATTTGGCGCGCGTGTTATCGGCAGCACAGCGCGGTAGATGGACGGCGCCAGCGCGCGATTGACGGCGATCTCGGCTTCGCAGGCGTCCTTGCGCTTTCTCAACGTGGAAAAGTCGAGGAACGGAAAACGCACCGCGCGCTTGATCTTGAGCGCGCGCTCGCCCGCCAGAAAAACAGATGCGGCGTGGGTGTCGATGCGCTTGACCGGCGCGCCGCCATGGTTCGCGGGATCGCTCAAAAAGTCGATCACCGGCTGTTGCGAGGCCTCGGCCGTCATCGCCCCGTACCCTTCATGGCCGACTCATCGTCGCATTGACCAATGATTGCAGTATGATCCAGATCAATATCTTGTTGCTGGCGGGCGGCATGATGACCGCCAGCAGAGGAGACCGGCCCGTGAACACCCTGTCGCACACATTCAAACGCATCAGGCTCAATCTCGCCCGTTCCAAAGAATTCCCCCAGGGCTCGCCGCGGCACGGCTACGAGTTCGTCGCTCCGCTGGACGCGAAAGGTCATATCGACGCCGCGCTATGGAAGCAGCATCGCGATAATTGCCGGGTGCGGCGGTTCTGGGAAGGCGAGGAAGACGAGCACGGTTTCCTGGTCCACCGTCCGGGTGGACCTGAGCACGGGCGCTGGGTCTTCGACTACGATCCAGCCGCCGAAGCCGATGACGAAAGCGGCTACCGCTTTGGTGCGCATGCCTTTCGTCCGGGCGAATATGTTTCGATCCGTGATGAAGACGGGGAGATGCATACTTTCCAGGTCGCGGCGGTCGAACCCGCCACCTGATCTTCGTCGGTCACGCGGCGACACCCTGAGCACCAGTTGATCCTATTGACCGGCGCGCCCCTTGCCGGGAGAGTGCGCGCCTGACCGCCGCGTCAGGCGGCGTTTTTCAAGGGAGGAGCTCAGTGCTCATCGACCATCGGACCTATCGGATTCTTCCAGGCAGGATACCGGCGCAACTCGACCTCTACAGCAAGCTCGCCTATCCGGTGCAGCTTCGCCACATGGGTGAGCCGCACTATTATCTGGTCAGCGAATCCGGCCAGCTCAACACACTGGTGCATGGCTGGATCTATGAGAGCGCGGGAGACCGCGAGCAGAAACGCGCCAAAATGATGCAGGATCCGGACTGGAAGCATTTTCTGTCGGAGAACGCAAAAGCCGGCAACGTGATCGAGCAGGCCAACTGGTTGATGACGCCGGCCCCATTCTCGCCGAAGATCCCGCCGGCAAGGATTGTGAAGTAACCTCGATGCGCGGCAAGGACAACACTCGCAGCGGCGGCGAAATCCTGATCGACCAGTTGTCGATCCACGGGGTACGTCATGCCTTTTGCGTACCAGGCGAAAGCTACCTTGCCGCGCTCGATGCTTTCTTCGGCAGCGACATCAAGCTGACAGTCTGCCGGCACGAAAGCACTGCTGCCATCATGGCGGAATCGGTCGGCAAGGTAACCGGCCGGCCTGGTATTTGTTTCGTCACCCGTGGACCCGGCGCCACCAATGCATCGGCCGGCGTTCATATCGCGCTCCAGGATTCCTCACCAATGATCGTGTTTGTCGGTCAGGTCGGCCGCGACATGCGCGATCGCGAAGCGTTCCAGGAGCTCGATTACCGGGCGGTATTTGGTTCCATGACGAAATGGGCGACGGAGATCGACGACCCGTCGCGCATCCCGGAAATCGTTTCGCGCGCCTTTTACACGGCGTGCAATGGGCGCCCCGGCCCGGTCGTGATTGCGCTGCCCGAGGATATGCTGTGCGAGCGCGTGTCGGTGTCTGATGCCACCGGCTTTGAGCCCGTGGAAATCTGGCCTGGCTTGAACGACATGAGCCGCCTGCAAAAACTGCTTTGGTCCGCGAAGCGTCCCGTCGCCCTGATCGGCGGCAGCCGTTGGACGGAGCAGGCGTGTGCCGCATTGATGCGTTTTGCGGAACGCTTTGCGCTTCCGGTCGCCACGACCTTCCGGCGCGGGCATTTGTTTGATGCAATGCACCGCTGTTACGCGGGCGATTTCGGCATCGGTCCGAATCCGAAGCTGCTCGCGCGCGTCAAAGGCGCCGATCTGGTGATGTTGATCGGGGGACGCTTCGGCGAGATGCCGTCGCAAAGTTATACGGTTTTCGATATTCCCGAGCCGCAGGTCACGCTGGTGCATGTGCATCCGGGCGCTGAGGAGCTCGGCCGTGTCTATCACCCGCGTCTCGCCATCAATGCGGCGCCGACTGCGTTTTGTGCGGCACTGGAAGCTTTGCAGCCGCCAACGGAAATTCCCTGGCGCGGTGAGAGCGACACGGCTCACGCCGATTATCTTTCCTGGGGCGAGGAGGCGACAGCCGTGCCGGGAGCGGTCAATCTCGGCGAGATCATGGTTTGGCTACGCGACAACCTGCCGCCGGACGCGATCATGACCCAAGGCGCGGGCAATTTCTCCGGCTGGGTCCACCGGTTTTACCGCGTGCGCAGGTTCGGGGGGCTCGTCGGCGCGACGTCGGGTTCGATGGGCTATGGATTGCCGGCCGCGCTGGCAATGCAGACGCTTCACCCCGATCGCCTTGTGGTTTGTGTTGCCGGCGATGGCGACTTCCTGATGACGGGGCAGGATTTTGCGACCGCCGTGCAATACAAGTTGCCGGTGATAGTGCTGGTGGCCGACAACGGCATCTACGGCACCATTCGCATGCACCAGGAGCGGGAGTACCCCGGCCGCGTGATCGCTACCGATCTGCGAAATCCCGACTTTGTCGCTTATGCGTTGGCGTTCGGCGGCTACGGGGCCGTGGTCGACAAGAGCACCGATTTTCCGGCTGCGTTTGCCGCCGCGCGCGCTTCGGGCAAACCGTCGATCATTCACCTCAAGATCGATCCGGAAGCGATCACGCCGACTGCGACGTTGACCGGCATCCGCGAGAAATCGCTGGCGGATGGCGGGGGTGGACCCAAAGCCTAACGTCGTCCCCGCGCACGCGGGGACCCGTAACCACCGCGGTTGAGCGATGGCAGAGTATTTCGTCTATATCCTCGCGAGCGGCCGACACGGCACTTTGTACATTGGCGTGACTAACAATCTCTCGCGTCGTCTGGCAGAGCACCGAGCGGGCAGGGCTGATGCTTTCACGAGGAAATATCGGGTACATCGTCTTGTTCACGTGGAAAGATTTGAAACGGCTTACCTGGCGATCACGCGCGAAAAACAGCTTAAAAAGTGGAATCGTGACTGGAAAATTCGCCTAATCGAAGAGGACAATCTCGATTGGCGGGACCGGACGGAGTTATTGACTTGAGCGCTGCGGCGTATGGATCCCCGCTTTCGCGGGGATGACAGTAGGGGTGACGATCGAACCACGGGGATGAATGAAGGCCTGGGGATGACTAGCTGCCCGCGGCAGGAATCGAAAACCGTCGTTCCCGCGAAAGCGGGAACCCATAACCACCGCAGTTGAGCGATGGCAGGGTATCCCTCGCGAGCGGCCGACACGGCACCTTTCCTTTTTCGCCCTCTCCTTAGCGAAATCCACTTTTCCACCTTGTCTGTCCCTTGCGGCTTGCCACACGGGCGTGAATCAGCATTCACTCATTGCATGGTCTATCGCCGTACCGAAAATGTGGTCCGGAAACTTGCCGAGCGCGAGCAGACGATCATCGACGCAGCGCAATCGATCGCCGGCGAAGAAGGCATGGGTGCGGTGCAGATTGCAGCGGTGGCGCAACGCGCCGATATCGCGGCCGGCACTGTCTATCGATATTTTCCGTCCAAGAATGATCTTGTCGCCGAAATGATCTCCGGCTCGGCCGAGCGGGAGCTCGCCGCGATGCGTGCCTCCGCCGACGCAGCGCCCGGACCGCTATCGGCGCTGGCCGCCTGCATCGCCACCTTCGCTGCGCGCGCTTTGCAAGAGCGGCGGCTCGCCTGGGCGCTGATGGCAGAACCGGTCGATGCCGACGTCGACGCCTTGCGTCTCGAGTTCCGCCGCGCGCTGGTGGCCGAACTGGAAAAGCGGATTGCCGCCGCCGTTGCGGCCGGCCATTTGCCCGAACAGGACCCACGGTTCGCAGCGCCGGCTGTTGTCGGCGCGGTGCTGGAAGGGGTGGTCGGGCCTCTGGCCCCACCGGGGGGCGCGACGCGCGAGGCGGTGCAGGCAACGACACTGTTGGTGTTACGTGCGCTTGGCGTCGTCGATGCACGCGCACGCGGCGTCGTCGCGCAATGCGTGCTGCCATAAAATCTCACGTGCCCCGGATGCGGCGCGACACGAGCGCCAGCGAAGTGTTGCTCCGTTGATCCGGGGCCGCGTCAATGCAGCCGCTTGTGACGGTCCCGGTTCTGCAGCGCATCGTTCGCCATAGCGCGTCGAAGACGCGCGTAACGCGCTTATGGCTCACGCCGCACTGTGCCCGGGACACTTCACTCAATGAGCGGTAAGTGCGGGTAGCTCGTGAAGCTGGAGCGTTACGACTTTCATGCCGCGCTCGCTTGCGTCTTCGTCGACATGAAAACCGAGCTCGGTGCACATCTGCAGCATTGTGCTGTTTTCGGCCAATACCTGCCCGTGCACAATTTCCAATCCCTTTTCCTGAGCGTACGCAATCATATGCTTCATCATTAACCAGCCGAGTCCGTGACCTTTGAGGTGTGAGCGCACCAGAATTGCGAACTCGCCGCCATATCCGTTGGGATCATCGTGCAGGCGGACCACGCCCAACATGCGGCCACTCGCTCCAATGGCGATGAAAGCCATGGCGTGTTCTGGATCGTAGTGAACAAGCTTGTCGATCAGTTCGGGGCGGAGTTCGCGCATTGGCATGAAAAAGCGAAGGCGCAAATCGTCTGGCGTCACCTCGGCGAGAAAGTCGGGATAAAGTGCCGCATCGTCCGGCTTGAGCGGCCGGATCAGAACCTTTTCTCCGTCGCGCAAAGTAAGGTGACTTTCCAAAACCATTGAACGTCGCCCGCCATGGATGACAGCAACAACGCTATTGCCCGCGATGCGGCTAATGCGACATCAAGACTGGCACCGTCATTGACTCGAGCAGGCCACGCGTCGCGCCACCGAGCACGAACTCGCGCAAGCGCGAGTGGCCATAGCCGCCCATAACGATCATATCGGCGGAGGAATCCGCCGCATAAGACAGGATCGTGGAGGGCACGTCGATGTCGGGCGATGTAATGCGCTTGACGTCCACCTTCAGACCATGACGGGCGAGATGCTGGCCGAGGTCTGCGCCGGGCACTTCATCCCTCTTACCCGCCTTGTCTGAGATGATGACGATCTCCACCTGCTTTGCCTTTTTCAAGAAAGGCATGGAGTCGGCAACTGCGCGGGCGGCGGCACGGCTGCCGTCCCAACACACCATTATCTGGTCGAGTTTCATGCCGCCTTTCTGGATGTAGGGCACGAAAATTACCGGCCGGCCGGATTCAAACAGCACGCCTTCATCGATCACTTCGTCAGGCAGTGAGTCTTTCCGTCGAGGCTGCCCGACAATCACGAGATCAAAGCGGCGGCCGATGCGGCCGATCTCATCGGCGGCACCGGAAATGCTGGCCGCTATAGTGCGGGTCTCCGATGAAATGCCTGTGCGCTTGGCGGCTTTTTCGAACCGTGCAATGGCCGCACTCGCCTTCTTGGTCGATTCCGCACGCTGACTTTCGATGATTTCCGGCGGAATTCCGCCCATCACCGTTCCGGGTATCACCGGCTCGTAGCAAAAGGCTATGCCGAGCAAGTGAGCCCCGAACGCTTCCGCCACTGAAACCGCGTAATCGCCGGCCGGGTCACTCGTTCCGAGGCCTAGGTTGACGACGATATCCTTGATCATGATGCAATCTCCTGGCGCAATTGAATAATCTTAATACGATGTCTCGCCATCCCCGTCGCGGCCTTGACCAAGGTCAAAAGCCGGTTGTAGCCCGGCGGCTCCTGTTTAACCTGGATTTCTACTTCTTGTTGCCGTCCGGCCCGAACTGCTTGAGATAGGCCCACAGATCGCCGGCTTCCTTTTCATTCTTGATACCGGGGAAGATCATTTTGGTGTTGGGGATCTTGGCGCGCGGATCCTTAATGTAGTCCTTGAATGTGGCTTCGTCCCAGGTGAGGCCAGAATTCTTGTTGGCGTCAGAATAGCTGTAATCGGGAGCCGTGCCGGAATGGCGGCCGTCCAGGCCATTAAGTTCAGGGCCAACCTTGTTCTTGGCGCCTTCGCCCACAGAATGACAGGGAAAGCACTTCTTGAAGGACTGCTCCCCCGCGGCGACATCCTGTGCCGGCGCAGTCTGAGCCATTGCCGCCATGAGCACTGCCGACGCAAAAACTGACTTCATTATTCCACTCCTGTTGTGCCGTCTTTTAGCCGCCCCCGAGCCAACGCCCGTGGGCATAGCCCGGTTTCCGCTGGGTTTTGCCAGCCCTATGTGTAAGCCGTCAAATGGCTGGTATCGTGCATAAGCCAGGGGTGGAGCGTACCGAATGCCAGTGCAAATGCCGGAGGTAGACCAGGCGGTGCTGAACCGCCGTGAGCGCATCGTTGCCGCGTTACGGGCCATCGTCCCCGGCGAGGGCGTGATCGCAGCCGAGGGTGAGTTACGGCCCTATGAGACCGACGGACTCACCGCCTATCGGCAGTTGCCCATGGTTGTGGTGCTGCCCGAGACCACGGACCAGGTCGCCGCAGCGCTCCGCTATTGTCACGACGAGGGTATCAGGGTGGTTCCGCGCGGCGCGGGCACGTCGCTGTCCGGCGGCGCGCTGCCGTTGGCCGATGGTGTGTTGCTCGGCATGGCAAAGTTCAACCGTATCCGTGAAATTGATTTCGAAAACCGCATCGTGGTGGTGGAGCCGGGCGTCACCAATCTCGCGGTAAGCAATGCCGTGGCGCACGCGGGCTTTTACTATGCGCCCGATCCGTCATCGCAGATTGCCTGCACCATCGGCGGCAATGTGGCGGAAAATTCCGGCGGGGTGCATTGCCTCAAGTACGGAACGACCACCAACAATGTTCTGGGCTGCGAAATCGTCCTGATGACCGGCGAAGTGCTGCGTCTCGGTGGTAAACATCTCGACGCGTCCGGCTACGACCTGCTCGGAATTATCAACGGCTCGGAAGGCCTCCTTGGCGTGGTCACAGAGGTGACCGTGCGTATCTTGCAGAAACCTGAGACCGCGCGCGCGATGCTGATCGGCTTCCCGACATCGGAAGACGCCGGCGAGTGCGTCTCACGCATTATCGGTGCGGGAATCATTCCCGCCGGCATGGAAATCATGGATGGCCCAGCCATCGCTGCCGTTGAGGAGTTTGTCCATGCCGGTTATCCGCTCGACGTCGAAGCGCTTCTGATCGTCGAACTCGACGGTCCTGCAACCGAAGTCGATCATCTCATTCAACGCGTCGACAAAATCGCGCGCGATTGCCATGCGAAATCGTGCAGGGCCTCGCGCTCGGAGGAGGAGAGGCTGCTATTTTGGGCCGGCCGCAAGGCAGCGTTCCCGGCGATCGGGCGCATCTCGCCCGACTATTTTTGCACCGACGGCACCATTCCGCGCGCGCAGCTGCCGCTGGTGCTCAAGCGCATAAAGGAGATGTCGGCAAAATATGGCCTGCGCGTCGCCAACGTATTTCATGCCGGCGACGGCAATTTGCACCCCCTCATTCTTTACGATGCCAATGTCCCGGGCGAGCTGGACAAGACCGAGGAATTTGGAGCCGAAATTCTGAAGTTGTGTGTCGAGGTTGGTGGCGTTTTGACTGGCGAGCACGGAGTCGGCGTCGAAAAGCGCGATCTGATGCCGATCATGTTTTCCGAAATCGACCTCAACCAGCAGCAACGTGTGAAGTGCGCCTTCGATGCCAAGGGATTGCTCAATCCTGGCAAGGTATTCCCGCAACTCCACCGCTGCGCCGAACTGGGCCGGCTGCACGTCCACGCCGGCAAGCTACCATTCCCCGACATTCCGAGGTTCTAGTAATGCGTTTCGGCCTGTTCTGTTCGCCCAAAGCCGATGTCCCTGGCTTCGGCCCCGAGACCGGCCGCGGCTTTTTCGAATTCCTCGATTTCAACGTCGAGGCCGAGGCGCTCGGTTTTCATTCCAGCTTTTCGGTGGAACACCATTTCAGCGGCTGGAACCAGGTGTCGTCCACGCTGATGCTGCTCGCCGCGCTGGCGATGCGGACATCGACCCTTCGGCTTGGCACCGCCGTCATCGTGCCGCCGTGGCACAATCCAATATTGCTGGCTGAAGAAGCAGCCACGCTTGACCTGCTATCACGCGGCCGGCTCGATCTTGGCGTCGGCAAAGGCTATCGGCACAGCGAATTCAAGGGGTTTCAGATCGCACCCGAGGAAGCCGAGGCCCGATTCGAGGAGGCCCTCGAAGTAATGACCCGAGCCTGGACGACGCGCGAGCGGTTCTCGCACAAGGGGCGTTTCTGGCATTTCGAGGACGTGGTCGTGGAGCCGCCGCCGGCGCAAGCTCCGCATCCGCCGCTTTGGGTGGCCGCCGGCAATCCGCATTCGATCAAGCGCGCAGCAACGCGCGGCTTCAACCTCATCCTCGACCAATATGCTTCGCCGGCGACGCTGGCCGAGCGCATCGCCATCTACAGGCAAGAGGGCGAAGCAAGCGGTCTCCGCTTTGATCCGATGCAGGTGACGGTCGCGCGCCAACTCTATGTGGCGAAGGACAAGGCCGATAAGGAAGCCGCGCTGACACGTCAGGCTGAATACACCAAACGTACTATCAATGTTTCGCGCGATCCGTCGGCAAAGACCGGATCGCACGTCCTCGCCTATGCCGACAGGGCGGGTGCTACGGAAGAGAATGCCCTTTACGGCACACCTGACGAAATTGCGCGCATGATCGAAGCGCTGCAAGGTGCCGGCGTCGCATATGTCCTGCTTACAATCGCCGGCGGCACCGAACAGCTTCGCCGCTTTGCGCGCGAAATCATGCCTGCCTTTGCTCACGAGGCCAGCGCGCGTGCAGCGGAATGACGATGTTGCGTAATGGCTGACACACTGAAACCCCGGGACGGCAAGGAGGTCGAGGAAGCCGTGCGCTGGGCGCTCGGCAACGACAAGCCGCTCGAGCTTGCCGGGCAGGGGACCAAGCGCACCATCGGTCGGCCGAGCCAGACCGATCTGACGCTTGATCTGTCCGGCCTGACCGGCGTTACCCTTTACGAGCCGGCCGAACTTGTGCTCGCCGCGCGAGCAGGCACGCCGCTTTCCGAGATCGAGGCGGTGCTCGAGAAGAACAACCAGGAGCTCGCTTTCGAGCCCATGAACTACGGCCCATTGCTCAGCGGTGAGGCGAACGGCGGCACTTTGGGCGGCGCTATCGCCGCGAACCTGTCCGGACCGCGCCGCATCAAGTCGGGCGCCGCGCGCGATCACTTCCTGGGTTTCACCGCCGTCACCGGCCGCGCGGAAACAATCAAGTCCGGCGGCCGCGTGGTGAAAAACGTCACCGGGTATGACCTTTGCAAGCTGCTGGCTGGATCATGGGGCACGCTCGGGGCGATGACCGACATCATTGTGAAAGTGCTGCCCAAAGCCGAGACAGAGACCACCGTTCTCATCGCCGGACTTGATGATGTGCGCGCCTGCGCCGCCATGACGACCGCGATGGGCTCCTCTTGCGATGTCTCGGGAGCGGCGCATTTGCCCGACCACGTCGCCTCCTGGTTCGATGGTCTTCCCGCAGCGGAGGCGTCCACAGTGCTGCGGCTGGAGGGCTTCGCGCCCTCGGTTGCGCACCGCCGGAAAGCTCTTGCTGCACTGATGAAAAGTTTTGGGCCGGCAACATTTCTCGATGAAAAAAATTCGCGCGCCCTCTGGCGTAGCATCCGGAACGTCAAACCATTCGTCGCCGAAGCGGCACGCGTGCGACCGCTTTGGCGCATTTCGGTTGCCCCCAGCCGCGGTCACGAAATTGGCGCCGCCATCACGCCGGCAGCCCAGATGTTCTATGATTGGGGAGGTGGGCTCGTTTGGGTGGCGATGCCTTTCACCGGGGAACCTGACGCCGCGGCCATCCGCGGCGCGGTTGCCGCTGTCGGTGGACACGCGACGCTCATCCGCGCGCCGGCGGCTGTTCGCGCCGCCGTCGATGTATTCACGCCCGAAGACCCCGCCTCGCGCGCCCTGGCCAGGCGCGTGAAGGAAAGTTTCGATCCGAAGGGCGTGCTCAATCCCGGACGAATGTGGGCAGGTGTGTGAGATGAGATGCACCGCCAATGGACTTTTCCCGGGCGCAGCGCAGCGTGAAACGCTGCGCTGCAGACCCGGGATCGCAACGGCTCGGGAACGACGCTGACATGCAAACCTCCTTCACCATCACGCAGCTGCTGGATCCGCAGGTCGCGTCTTCGGAGAAAATTCTGCGCGCCTGCGTGCATTGCGGCTTCTGCACCGCGACCTGCCCGACCTATGTGTTGCTCGGCGATGAGCTCGATTCACCGCGCGGACGCATCTACCTGATCAAGGAGATGCTCGAACAGGACAAGCCGGCCACACGCGAAGTGGTCAAGCATATCGATCGTTGCCTGTCGTGCCTCGCTTGCATGACGACCTGTCCATCCGGGGTGCACTACATGCATCTGGTCGATCATGCGCGCGAACGCATCGAGAAGACCTACAAGCGCCCAATGACCGACCGCATGTTGCGCGGGCTTCTGGCGCGCGTGCTGGTCAACCCGGGCCTTTTCCGTATTGCCGCAGTGGCCGGGCTGATCGCACGGCCGCTGGCGCCGGTTCTGGATTTACTGGGCCTGCACCGTATGGCGGCGATGCTCCGGTTGACACCGCGTCGCAAACCGGCGCCTCCGGTCGATCGCACTGGCAAGGTCTATCCGGCCGAAGGACGCCGGCGGGGCCGGGTCGCGCTGTTGTCCGGCTGCATCAATCCTGTGCTTGCGCCCTCGACCAATGAGGCCGCCATCCGTCTGCTCAATCGTCACGGCATCGAGGTGGTGATCGCCGCTGGTGAGGCCTGTTGTGGATCGCTGGTCCATCACATGGGGCGCGAGGACGAGGCCCTGTCACAGGCGCGCAACAATGTCGATGCGTGGACGCGCGAGATCGAAGGAGCGGGGCTCGACGCGATCCTCGTCACCGTTTCCGGCTGCGGCACGACCATCAAGGATTACGGATTTATGCTGCGCAGCGATCCGGCTTACGCCACCAAGGCCGCCCGTGTTTCCGCGCGTGCGCGCGACGTCACCGAATACCTGGCGACGCTCAAGCTGCGCGATGCGGCCGCTCCCATGCCGCTCACAATTGCCTATCACGCTGCTTGCTCGCTGCAGCACGGCCAGAAAGTCCTGCGCCAACCGAAGGATTTGCTCAGCAAGGCAGGCTTCGTGGTCAAAGACGTGCCCGAAGGCCATTTGTGCTGCGGTTCGGCGGGCACATATAACATTCTCCAGCCGGCACTCGCGGAGCAATTGCGTGTCCGAAAGGTCGCCAACATTGAGCTGCTCAAACCGGACGCGATCGCGGCCGGCAATATTGGCTGCATCATGCAACTTGCTGCCGGCATCGCCATCCCGATCGTTCACACAGTCGAATTGCTCGACTGGGCGACCGGTGGCCCTGTGCCGGAGCCGCTCGCCGCGCTGGCCGGTAAGGCCAATTAGTTGTCCGTGACCCGGAACGGACATTGCTCCGTTCCAATTGCCAAAATGCCTTCGATCCGGGCCACCCGCTGACCAATCCCAGTTTACGAGTACAGAGGATTTCGGACCGCTTCCAGCCAGCTCGGAAAACGCTTAACGTTTGCTGTCCGGGTATCGGGGCCCGGGCTAAAATTGGCCGGCCATACGACCGAGCACAAAAAGATTTTGGGGGAGATGCCAGATGATTACACGCCGCGATATGTTGTCCGCAGCTGCCAGCGCGACCGCCATGGCGACTTTGCCGTATGCGGCTCCTGCGCGCGCGGCCATGCCACCGACCGGCAAGCAGGCCGCTGGCTGGTATCGATACAAGATCGGCAGTTTCGAAGTGACGGTCGCCACGGACGGCATCGCCCGCTTCAAGATGGCGGAAGATCACGTCATCAACATTAAACTGGATGCCGTCAACGCAGCGCTCGCCGAAGTTTTCATGGAAAAAGACATAATGACGACGCCCTATAATCCGGTTGCGGTGAACACCGGTTCCAATCTTCTGGTCATCGACACCGGCACTGGTGAAGCCAACTACAAGAAATCCAATGGCGTCGGCGGTCAGTTCATCACCAACCTCGCGGCCTCCGGCATTGACCGCTCCGCCGTCGATACCGTGATCATCTCGCATTATCACGGCGATCACATTAACGGCTTGCTGATGGCCGACAACTCGCTCACCTATCCGAACGCCGAAATCCTGGTGCCTGCGGCCGAGCACAAATACTGGATGGACGATGGCGAGATGAGTCGCGCCAGCGCCGGCCGCATCGCGACCAACTTCAAAAACATCCGGCGCGTATTCAACGCCGATGTGATAAAGCGCGTGCGCACCTACGAGTGGGGCAAGGAGGTTGTCCCCGGCATCACCGCGCATGGTACGTCCGGCCACACGCCCGGTCACACGTCCTACGTGATCGCCTCCGGGTCAGAACAAGTCTACGTGCAGTCCGACGTTACGCACGTGCCATTCCTGTTCGTGCGGCATCCCGACTGGCATGCCTTCTACGACCAGGATGGCGGTATGGCAGCAGCCACCCGCCGCAAGGTTTACGACATGCTGGCGGCGGAAAAACTGCGGGTGCAGGGATTTCACTATCCCTTCCCGTCGCTCGCCCATGTCGAGAAGGACGGCAGCGGTTACCGTTACATTCCGGTGCCGTGGAATCCGACGATCTGATCGCCGTGCGTATCGGGGGGCAGATCACCCCGCTCAGTTCGTCGCATGCGCGAGCTTGCTCCAGTCGCCGGCCTGGATCCGAACGATCGGCTTGTAGCCGCCGTTGCCATCTGGCTTGAACACAGACGCTTCGCCCTCGCGGACGTCGAACCAGTCCTTGCCGAACGCATCCAGGATGTTCGGCTTATGCGTGACCACGATGATGTTGGTGCCGGCGGGCGGCATTGTCCCGGCAACCTTGCGTAAGGCCGCGGTGCGCCGATTGTTCTCGATCGGCGTAACGACGAGTCCACCCTCGGTGTAATCGGCCGAGGCCTGGGCGTCGCCGAAACCCATCAGCGTGCCCGTGTCGATCGCCCGCTGGAACAGGCTGGTGTGAACCTGGCCGACCGGAATCCTGAGTTTGTGCAGCGAATCTCCGATCGATTTTGCGAGCGCACGGCCCTCGTAGTTGAGCTGACGCTGGTTAGCGACGTCCTTCGGATTGAGTGGGTCGGTGTCGGCCTGGTCCTGATAGGTTGCGCCATGGCGGAAAACGATCACGTAGCCGCCATCACGCAACGCACTGATCCATTCGGCTTGCGCTGGTGTGGGTTGGCTGCCAGCGGGCAGCGACAGAAATGCCAGAAAGGCGAACAACGAAGCCAGTCGAAAAATGCAGGTTACCATGAGGTCCTCCTCGCTTGTTTGGTTTCAACATCGCCCGTCGCGACTAGTGGACGCCTGCTATTTTCAGGCAGCGCGAGCGCCGGGCTTTCGTTCAGTTTGAATGCGGGTGGGTTCCAGAGCAGCGAGACCAACATCAGTGCAATGATGCCGACGTCGATGAAAATGTCGGCGATCCTTGCAAAGCGGTCCTTCATTCAAATGACGCTTCCGTAGGACGTGTATGTCTGGACCGCGCATGCACGGTTTACAGCGACAAAATAAGTCGCCTGCCGGCCTAAAACTTGGACATAAACGACTTTTTATTGGCTAAAAACGACAATCACCAATCTTCCTTTGCGCCACGCGGCTACAGATGACGCCAAGCTCGTGTAAACGAAAATAAGTTCCATTGATTTAGGTCAAGACCGGACTGGACCGCGTACGCTGCAATAAGTCGTCCTAAAGGTGACAACATGCACCGCATCACAGGTTACCTTTTCGCCGCCGCAACATTGGCTGCGCCAGTTCCAGCAGTCGCCCAGTCGCTTTCAGACCATTCTCCGGGACGTCAGGTTGCGATGGAGATTTGCAGTTCCTGTCATCAAGTGATCGAGGGACAGCGTCCCGCTGTCCAGAACGCTCCGAGCTTCAGCGCCATCGCCAATATGCCGTCGACCACCGCTCTTGCCTTGAAGGTATTTCTTGCATCGAACCACAAACGAATGCCCAATTTTATAATCTCGACGTCGGATACCGATGCCATAATTGATTATATTCTCAGCCTGAAGCAGCGATAAAGGTCAGGAAGGGTACGCAATGCCACACATCGTCATTATCATCATGCTTGTTGTGGTTGTCTGCATCGCCTGGGTCGCTTGGACCGAGCGGAAGAGCAAACAGGCGTTAGACAAAGACGCCTTGGACCAGGCGTGGCGGGAAGTGCTTGATGACCCGCATTATGTCGAGCGGCGGCACTACGAAGAGCGCAAGCGTGTAGAAGATCAAGCGCGGACCGCCGCTGCCAAGCGCTGATCGCGCACGATACTCAAGGGATCAATCGGGCGGCATGTTTTGGTCCCGCATCAACTGAAAGCGAATGTTCGGATCGGGATCCCAACCGAGGTATCTGCCATCCCATGAATAGACCCCGCGTTGGGTCTGGGAAGCATGGACGTCGTGACGCGATACCTTTTTTTTGTGAGCTTTGCTGGCAAGTGCTGGCGTGGCTAGCAAGGCCGCTGCACTAACAACCGCTGAAAGCAGTTTCATCTTGCACGAGATCATGTGGCATCCCTCGCGTGAGTACGTCGTTTTGCGTTGTGTACGGTAGCGAGGTCATTGCAGTGCTCAATACGTTGGCAATCACATTGATTTGTTTCTTGTACAAACAGTTGACGGAATAAGCGCCTGCTTCAGGTGTCTCGAAACCCGCTCGGTGGCAAGCCGCTTAAAGGCCGCGACCAGTAATGCGGCAGTTGATCAATATCAAACTCATTCAAACGGGCTGCGATATTCTGACTTTGATTTGGAGATTCGCGATGAACTACACAATGCTGACAGCGAACGGAGATACCCATTTAAAAATCATTACGGTATCCTTGATACTTTCGATCACGATTGCGTGGATTGGCCTCGGGTTAGTCGGCTGAGAGTTATCAATCGCGTCGAGCCTTGCGATAATGATGATAGGAGTCTCTGTTGGCCTGAAAGCGGGGCATGGCAACACGTCCATACGGCAACGCAACATGGAATCAGCAAGACGCCCGGTTCGACAACTTTGTTTCCAAAAGAAATTGGAGTGCGAAACATGAAGACATTCATCCTGGCATCGGCGGTGATCATGTGCGCGACGGCAGCGATCGCCCAGAGCATGCCTAACTACGGGCCGAACCCGCCACCGGGCGCCGACAGCTTCGGCCAGCCGCCCACCGGCTACCTGCCACCAGGGGTGAGCCGGTACGGGCCGCAGCGCGCGTACGCGCCACCGCCGGACCGCCGCTATACGAGGCGACACTACCGCAAGCGCGTGGACAACTAGTCGGCGCGGCGGCCTGAAATTTGGTCTAACGATCCGGTATCCATGTCATCGGTCTGCTTGCGCAGCGCGCAGGAAGCGGAAGGCTGCGGCGCTCCTGTCTGATTGCACTTCATTGCGTTTCAATGACATTCCGCTGCAGACTACGAGTGTCGGCGGAGATTTCCGGACTCCATGTGAATTCGTTCAACAGCTCTGACTGGACCCTGGAATGCGATACACGACGTTGATCCTCGTTGTTCTTTTCGGTCACGTCGTATCGGCCGAGGCAACCGAAGTATTTTTAAAGGCGCGCGATCAGGTGACTGCAGGTTGGGTAAAGGAGGTGTCAAAAAAATTTCACGCGATAGTGCAAAGACAAATCCCCGGTCTCAATGCCGTGATTTTCCAGGTTCCGACTGGCAATGTAGCGAATCTTGTGAAGTCGGCACGGGATAACCCGGCGATCTCGGCTGTAGAGGCGGGCGGCGATTATCGACGACTTTTCCGGATGACGCCAACGACCAATTCCGACGCCGTGCAAATTTCTCAAGCTCAAAAAGAAGCGGTAGCAAAACTTCGCGAACGCAAAACGTCAGCTTTGGTCTATGTCACTCAAGTTCGACCCGCGGGTATCTCACTCGAGCTTCTCAGAGGAGCTCTCACAATCGCGGACGGATTTAGCAAGGAAAACGGCATAAAACTGAATCTGGCTCCCGGAATGAAGGTCGACGCTATTCAGAAGGACATTAATCAACGCGGTCCTTCGTCTTTCGTTTGGCATGGGAAGGTTGAAAATCGCAAGGCTGCACCGGGGAAAAAAGATGGTGTAGCGACTTTCGTTGTCCAGGACGGAAAAATTTCAGGGACGGTCGTTATTGGATCGGATGTCTACATCGTCAATCCACTTGGCAATGACTCATATGCCATAGTGAAGACAAACTCGAGTTTGTATCCATCAGAGCATCCGCCGGGAACCATACCCAATACAAATGATGCGCCCGCAATTCGTCCGCAAAAGGAAGGTCTCTTCCAAAACCAATCGGTGGCTGTAATCCGGGCATTGGTTCTTTACACGCCGGCGGTTCGGAAAGCGCTGGAGCAATTCGGCTCGAGCCCGGACGCGCTTGCGACCCTCGCCATTGAAAGCACAAATCTCGCTTCGAAAAACAGCAACGTGAGGATGTCGCTCAACCTCGCGAAGTCCGAAGAAATTGCGTATGTCGAGAGCGATTTCCCCTCAGACCTTGCGATGTTGCAGAAGTCCGCATGGGTCAAGACGGAACGAGAGGCAGCAAAAGCGCATGTCGTTTTTCTTCTGAGCACAGTTGCCGACTATTGCGGCCTTTCAGATGTCATCCTTGCTGATAAAAGCAGTGCGTTTGCAGTCATAAACTATGTCTGTGCAGTGGGAAATTTTTCCCTGGCACATGAATTTGGCCACCTGTTAGGACTAAGACACGAGCGTGCCGCAGATAAAGACGACAAGCCTTTCAGGAGTGGACATGGCTACGTGTACAAAAATGAATGGCGAACGATAATGGCAACTCGCAAAGCCTGCGCCTCTTGTCCCCGAATTCCTTTTTGGTCAAATCCGTCAATTAATTATAACGGTGTCCCTGCGGGCACCAAGGATTATGAGGACGAAGCCGACGTGATAAATGATACCGCGCCGATTATCGCCGGCTTCCAATAGCTTTCGTGATTCAGATGCCGGTGTCCGCTATTGGCGAAGAGCGGACATGGCTCTGCTGGGGACCCAAGCGGACATTGCGGCAATTCAGCCCCTTTCACAGAATTGGTCTGAACCGCTACGTTTTCCTGTATTATCCTCGGGGGGGCGAGAGTGGGACGACGCGGCAAGACAGGCGACAAGGCAGTTAAAAGGCGCCGCTCCAAGATGCCGGCGCGCCGCAAAAAGTTAAAGGCTGCACGCCGTGGTCCTTTTGCTGGCGGCAAGAAAACAAGTGTGGCGCGGCTAAAGCAAGAGCTCCATAAGGCTCTGGAGCAGCAGACCGCAACGTCGGAGGTGCTCAAGCTCGTCAGCCGCTCGACCTTTGATCTGAGCTCGGTTCTCAACAGCATCGTTCAAACCGCAGCGCGGCTGTGTGGGGCTGAATTCGCCATCATCTTTACACTGGACGACGGCAAGTACCACGTGGCCGCGTCAAACAATGCGGACCAAGGATTTGTCGACTTTGCGTCCAGGCACCCAATTGCGCCAGGACGTGGTTCGTTGGTCGGTCGCGTCGCGCTGGAAGGTAAGACGATCCATCTTCCTGATTGTCTGGCCGATTCTGAATACACCTACGTCGACTATCAACATGCGGGAAAATATCGCTCGGATCTTGGAGTGCCCTTGCTGCGCGAGGGCATTCCAATTGGCGTCATTGCCTTGATGCGCAAAGAGGTCAAACCATTCACCGACAAAGAAATCGGGCTGGTCGAGACTTTCGCAGATCAGGCGGTGATTGCCATTGAGAACACGCGCCTGCTCAGCGAACTGCGACAACGCACCGAAGATCTTTCGGAGTCGCTACAGCAGCAGACCGCCACTGCCGATGTGCTCAAGGTTATCAGCCGCTCGACATTTGATCTCCAAACCGTCCTCGACACTTTGATCGAATCGGCGGGCGGATTATGTCAGGCCGAAAACGCACAAATCTTTCTAAGGGATGGCGAGCTTTACCGCCTTACTGCGGACAACGGCTTTTCACCGGAATATCAAGAATATGTGAGAGAGCACCCGATCACACCAGGTCGCGGCACTTTGGTTGCGCGAACAGCGCTGGAAGTTGCTCCAGTTCACATATCGGACGCGCTTGCTGATGCTGAATACACTTATCGGGAAGGTCGCAGACTTGGGGGATATCGCACAATGCTTGGTGTTCCGTTGGTCCGGGACGGAAATTGTATTGGCGTTATGGCATTGACACGCTCTGAGGTGCGTCCATTTACGGAAAAGCAGATTGAACTGGTCACGACTTTCGCTGACCAGGCGGTAATTGCGATCGAAAATGTGCGCTTGCTCACTGAAACGCGCGAGGCGCTGGAGAATTTGCGCGCCACACAGGACCGCCTGGTGCAAACCCAGAAGCTCGCCTCGCTCGGTCAGCTCACCGCCGGCATCGCCCACGAAATGAAGAACCCGCTCAATTTCGTCAACAACTTCTCGGGACTTTCCAGCGAATTGATCGATGAATTGCGGGGCACCCTGAAGGATATACAATTCGACGAGAAGGCGCGCGCTGAAATCGACGAACTGACGGACACGCTGCAGGGCAATCTCGACAAGGTGGTGCAGCACGGCAAACGCGCGGATGCGATCGTCAAGAACATGCTGTTGCACTCGCGTGAAAGCTCGGGTGAGCACAGGCCAGTCGATATCAATGTCATCGTCGAAGAGAGCCTCAATCTCGCCTGGCACGGGGCGCGGGCCGAGAAAAAGGACTTCGACATTACCCTGGAGCGTTCCTTCGATCCGGCGGCCGGAGAGGTTGACCTATTCGCCCAGGACATCACGCGAGCTCTTCTGAATCTGATTTCAAATGGCTTCTATGCCGCAACCAAACGCAGGGATGAGGCAAACGGCGGCGACTACGAGCCGACCCTTGCTGCCTCGACGAAAAATCTCGGCGATCGCGTGGAAATTACGATCCGCGATAACGGCACTGGCATTGCGCCTGATGTCAAAGAAAAGATGTTCAACCCATTCTTCACGACCAAACCGACGGGTGAGGGCACAGGCCTTGGCCTCTCGATCAGCCACGACATCCTCGTCAAGCAACACGCGGGCTCAATCGAGGTCAATACTCAGCCAGGCGAGTTCACCGAAATCAGGATTATTCTGCCCCGCACGGCTGCGTTCGTCTGATGTCTGTGAGAGGAGCGTTCGCCGAAATCGTGAATGTCCGCTTCGGTCCCATAGCGACCATGCCGACTACGCAGGCGCCAACCGATATTCGGGCGGAGGTAGATCGGTAAGGGCGCGCCACGAGGAGCGTGACCTGACGGCAACAATTCACAGGAATTCGTGATGGCGGCGCTTTGCGTCCACCGAACAGCCACAAATCGTTGTACGAATGTCGGCCCCGACCTCGTGGACGGGGTACGGGGAATACCAGGTTGAGATCGGGGCCGCGCTCTCTTGGGGACGAGAGCGGCCCCGAATTTACTACCCTTCCAATGCTCACGATCATCAACAATTCGCGACTGGGCGGAGCCCCAGAACCCGCGAAAAGCCAATCCCATTGCGTGAAGCTCTTATGGTTGTTGGCTGGCGCAGCTGAACTGGATACCCGCACGTACCTGCGTTTTATCCGGTAGATCGTTCCATCGCGGTGTCGTGCTACCGCGTGCCGGAGCGCGACAGGGTGCTGGCGATCCTTCGTGTAGCCGAAATCATAAAGCCCACGATTGATACGCTGAAAGCGAAGCTCGCAACATTGACTGCTTGAACCTTTACCGGTTCATCGATCATCATCGACCGTCGGCACATGCTGACGGTCGATGCACCTTGGCAATAAGCACACTGCGCTGCATGGGTCCGGCCTTGGCAGACTGTTCAGTCGTCCTGACGAATGTCCGCTCTGGGGTAGTAAAGCAGATATGCCATTTGCATCGGAGAATGTCCGCTAACGACCCAAGGCGGTCATCACTGTCGCGGTGGACTGAGAAATCAAGTCCAATCCAACGACAAAAACCGGCAGACCTATCACAATAAAAAAAACGAAGGCTCCGATGCGGTCGTACCGATTGAGCGGCCGGGTGATGAAGTATCTCAACGCTGTCGCTGCGAGCAAAAGCAAAATGAGTATGCCAAGAACCGCAAGCGCCATAGGTTTAGCCCCTCTGTCGCGCTGGCGGGCTTTTTTGTGCCAGACGCGGAGACTAACAATATCGCTAACAGTCAAAGATTCGTGGCAACTCAATACCGTTGCAAAGTTATGCAGCTGTGATTTTTCATCTACGTCATCTCCGAGATCCCGACGTAGCCGCTCGATGAGCACAGGTCTTTCGCGTTTATCCTGCGGTCCGCTCGATTCGGGCGGGCGATCTTTGCTTTGACACATCACAGACAACCGCGATACCGGCCACACCGCAGGCGGGCCTCGCCGGTCAGTAATTCGGAGGCGAGGCGCGCTGCCGAAGGTCCGCTTTCGCCCAAAGCGGACCTTGGCAGGGTCTTTCCCCTTGCGGGTTTGAGCCGCTACGATGCCCTATGAGCCACGGGGGGTCGGCAATGAGGCGGCGCGAGTTCATCACACTGTTCAGTGGCGCGGCGGCGTGGCCTTTTGCGGCACGCGCGCAGCAGCCCGAGCGAATGCGGCGCATCGGCTTCATCGTGTCGCTGACAAAGGACAACCCGGAAGCTCAGGCGCGTCTAGCGGCGTTCGCACAAGCGCTCCGGGAATTAGGCTGGACCGAAGGTCGTAATATTAAAATCGATGATCGCTACACGGGGGGTGATGCCGAACGTACACGCAAATATGCGACGGAATTAGTTGCACTTGCACCGGACGTCATCATAGCCGGCAACACTTCGACCGTGGGTCCCTTGCAGCGCGCGAGCCGTGCAGTACCGATCGTGTTCGCAGGTGTCGTTGATCCGGTCGGTGCTGGCTTCGTGGATAGTCTGGCACGACCGGGCGGTAATACGACAGGATTTACACAATTCGAATATGGCATGAGCGGCAAATGGCTAGAGCTGCTCAAAGAAATCGCGCCCCATGTGACCCGAGCTGCTGTACTTCGTACTCGTGATGTGACGATAAGCGAAACCGGTATGTTCGCCGCAATCCAGGCGGTGGCACCGTCGCTTGGAGTGGAGGTAAGCCCGCTCGGCATTGGCGACACCGAAGATGAGATTGAGAGCGGCATCGCTGCCTTCGCGCGGACGTCCAACGGGGGCCTGATTGTAGGAGCAGGCGCCCTAACGGTTCGCCATCGCCGGCTGATCACCAAACTTGCGGCACGATATCGTTTGCCCGCAGTCTATCCGTACTACTTCTTTGTTACCGAAGGTGGCTTAATCTCTTATGGGCCGGATCGAGTGGACCCGTTTCGACGCGCGGCGGCCTATGTTGATCGTATCCTCAAGGGTGAAAAGCCAAGCGATCTTCCTGTACAGACCCCGAACAAATATGAGCTGATGATCAATCTTAAAACGGCCAAGGTGCTCAGCCTAACGGTGCCTCCGTCGCTGCTTGCGCGTGCCGATGAGGTGATCGACTGAATGGCGGAATGTCCGCTATGGGCTGCCGTAGCGGACATTCCGGTTTGAACTGATACGATGGCCGGTCTTGAGCCTCGGGGGAGGCAATGCGACGGCGCGAGTTCATCACACTTCTTGGCAACGCGGCAGTTGCTTGGCCGCTCGCTGCCCGCGCACAGCAGGCGATGCCAGTGATCGGGTTTCTCGGCAGTTCGTCGCCAGACTTGTACGCAGCCCCTTTGCGTTCCTTTCGCCAGGGCCTGGCCGAAACCGGCTACGTCGAGGGTCGCAATGTAGCAATCGATTTCCGCTGGGCGGACGGCCAAAACGATCGTTTGCCAGTTTTGGCGGCCGATCTCGTTCGGCGTCAGGTGAACGTGATTGTCGCGCCCGGTAGCACACCCGCGGCACTGGCGGCAAAAGCGGCAACAGCGACGATCCCCATTGTCTTCCAGGTGGGGATTGATCCCGTCGCGGCTGGACTTGTCACTGGGCTGGCCCGACCGGGCGGCAATATTACCGGCATAACCAACATAAACACCGAGCTGGTGTCGAAACGACTGGAACTGCTGCGCGAGTTGGTGCCCAAGGCAACCACCGTCGCGCTTCTAGTCAACCCGACCAGTCCCCAAATTGCAGAGTCTGTCTCAAAAGACTTGCAGTCAACTGCTCGCACCCTCGGGCTGCAGCTCCATATTCTGCAAGCCAGTAGCGAGCGCGACTTCGATGCGGTTTTCGCAACGTTGGCGCACCTGCGAGTTGGCGCGCTTGTGATCGCTCCCGACGCGTTCTTCATCAGCCGGAGCGAGCAACTCGGCTCATTGACAGCACACCACGCGGTGCCTGCGATCACCCAGTTTCGAGAGTTCGCCGCGGCTGGCGGTCTTATGAGCTACGGCGGTAGTTTTTCGGAACCGGTCCGCCAAGTCGGCATCTACACTGGCCGGATTCTCAAGGGAGAGAAGCCTGCCAATCTACCGGTGCAGCAACCAATGAAAGTCGAGCTGGTCATCAACCTCAAGACCGCGAAGGCGCTGGGAGTCACCGTGCCACAGTCGGTTCTAAATCGCGCCGACGAGGTGATCGAATAAAGGCGCACGTAAGGAAGTTTTGTCATGATGAATTGTTCCTACTGCACGGTGTTAGTACGCACGAAATGCTGATACGTATCGTTGATCATCTGATGCACGCACCACTTTGCGTAAAATTTGCCAAACACGAGACCGAGCCGGCGAAGCGGGGGCTTGGCTGGGAGGCCGTAGTCAGAAGACACGGAGGTCGGATACTTTGTTTCCCTCACTTATCTCGAAGCCTAGGCGATAGTTGTCGATTACAAGAAGGTGTTGTCGGCCGATCGTCTCCCATGCTTTGCGACGCGATCCTCCCCTTCATGCGAACATGAGAAACCGATTTCTTGACCACCGGCTTTGTCGACGGATGTCTGCATGCTTCCGCCCATCATCATCGATGACGACTTGTTCATATGAGACGATAGTTTCGAGAAGTCGTCGGCGTAGGAAAAAATTTTCTCGGCCCCGACGGGGGGCGTGACGTTTTCTTCGAAATGTTGTTCGTAGGCTTGCGCCGTCATAACAATGTGCTCGCCAAAAAAACGTTGCGACAATCCACAACAGCATTGATTAGGGTCAACTTTGGGCCCCCAACGCAACGTCGGATGATTGGCCCTTTGCCGACGCTCATTCGTACCTCGTTCATTTGACATTTCGCAATGTCAGCCAAGCGCTCCAGTGCTACCGGGTATTCGTTTTTGATTTCGCCCGCGCGGCCAAGGTAGACTGGGACGTAAACCGCCATGCTTGCTTTAATACCTTGGGACGTGTGGGCTGCTATCGTTCTGGCTATTGCTGTCGCTCTTGTTGCGATTTTCGGGCCGTCTGCGGCCACGTTTGTCGCGATCTACGTTTCTATGTGCGTGTACATCGTCATCGAGACGTTCGGCATCGACACTCACCCACACCCCTAAGCACAGCCTCGTTGGTCCGCTTTTGGCGGTGGATTCAACCGGTCGACGCAACACTTTTATCTCATTCTTTCTGCTGGGGTTTGAATCCCAAGGCGTTGCGCATATCGCCTGCGATCCCAAAGTCCCTGGTTTTTCTGCCGCAGCGAAGTCCTCGAAAAACCCTCGACGTATCGGCATACACTCCGTCTTTCTCCTTCAAGACAAGAGGTGTTGCGTCGACCGGTTGAACCGGCAACCCAAAGCGGACATGCCGCATTTTTAAACGCCAGAGCCGGTCGGTCCAGTCGGTCCAGTCGGCCTAATAGTAAGTGCAAACGCCCGCTGCCGTGCAGTGTCGTACCGCACGCCGCGTTGTACGCCGATGGACTCCAGCCACGCTGGTCGCAGTAGCTGGACGACCAACGCGGGCTTCTGCTTGGTCAACCGTCAAAACAATGCCTGATATTACCGAAGGCTCAACCGATATGGGCAGTGCGCAAAACATCGTAACACTTGCGACCGTCGCGCAAATGAGTCCGGCTTTTTTGCAAATTATCGACATGATATCCGCCTTTCTTAGGCTTCAAATATATTATGAAAAGCTAGACGTCGTCCGTTCCTGTGTCATTGACTCAAGTCAACTCACCATTCCCGTGCAGTCGAGACTCGCCTTGAAAGTACCAGCTGTCCACTATCCGACCTTAGTCGCCAATCAATGCTCCTTTTCGGGGAAAGCGGACGTGCTTTGCCCGCATGACAATACGCTCAACCATTATTTGATTTGTATCAATGCCAGCGCTGAA
This sequence comes from Pseudolabrys sp., assembly GCA_035519415.1. Taxonomy (GTDB): domain Bacteria; phylum Pseudomonadota; class Alphaproteobacteria; order Rhizobiales; family Xanthobacteraceae; genus Pseudolabrys. The sequence continues at coordinate 6,450 of DATIWJ010000069.1, read as the reverse complement.
AGTTTGGGCTTCGCTTTTTAGGAACGGTGGAGAAGCCGTTTCATTGGGGTAAGTACGTGGAAATACTTTTTCACCGTGCTGCAGACGCTCTTGGGTTAGCCCCTAGCCCAAGGGCGTCTCTTGGCTAAAAGGCGATATTTCTGCCCGTGCTTTTTCGCTTTCGTCCCACGGTCCGGTGTTGTGCATCTCAGCTAGTAGACGCGCTGCATCCGGTAACGCGAAAGAGCCAGAAACATGGTGCCGATCGAGGTTTGCGTGCCGCTATTTTCGTATTTTTTGGTGGTTGGCTCGGTACTTGCCGTGTTGCTCTTCTACGCCGATGCCGTAATGGTCCTGCGGCCACTTCCCTTCGGCGCACAACGGGTTGGACTTCCGGAATCATACATAGAGCAGACGTCGCCACCGCATCTGTATCCGTCGCGCGGTTTGTAGGCATTGTTGCTTGACCAATCTCAATGTTGAGCAAGTCAATGCCCTCTAAGAATTATTGGGACACTCGCATTCGTGACGGAGTGGTATGATGTGGGTTCCGACACAAGACGAAGCTCGAAGGGATAATCCCCTTGGCCGCCGGTTGTCTTTTGCTCGGGGCATAACCCAGTCCACCGAGCAGATAGCCCTAGACACCAACTTGCGGGGCAAGCCTGCAAGCCCCGCGTAAGCAAGGGAAACCGGGATCGCGTAGGCGGCCAAGGTGACCCCGGCGATCATATCACCGGGCAGCCAAGCGGCGCGGTACTCAGCCAACCAACCGGCCGGTGGAAACCACCACAGCCAAGTACTCGTTTTTCGGAGTTTCGTTGAATCCTCCACGCGACGCTCGCCCGAGCCACCACCTAACCTTCATACCGGGTTGGCCTCCTAGTTGGCTTGATCCACGTCAATGCCCGGCTACGTCGAATGGGCTGTTATTGTGGCGTTCAATGCATTTCCACGCACTTCAATGTCGGCTCGATTGGCATGAAACATTACCCATGGACATTGACATGAAACACACCCAGGACATTGCGAAAGCGCCGGCACCGGTCACCAGTGCCCATATCCACCCTCGAGACGACCGAGTCGCAACCGGCAAAGCTTTACGTGAGAAGGTCCCGCGAGAGTGGCACGGCGCATGGAAAGAATTCAAAGGCCGGCCGAGCCCGATCGACATTCTGCAAAAATCAGACGTTGGCCGAATGAAGGAACTCGTGCCAATTCGCTATGGCCGAATGTTGCAGTCGCCTTTTGCCTTCTATCGCGGGTCCGCTGGTTTGATGGCTTCCGACTTGGCGCGAACGCCTAATACCGGCCTTCAAGTACAGGCGTGCGGCGACTGTCACTTGATGAACTTCGGCGGCTTCGCCACGCCCGAACGCAACATCATCTTCGACATTAATGATTTCGATGAGACGTCGCCGGCTCCATGGGAGTGGGACGTCAAGCGTCTCGTCGCTTCGATGGTACTTGCCGCGCGGTCGATTGGCCTGTCCGACAACAAGGGCCGTGATTGCGCTGAGACTGCGGCGCGCAGCTATCGCGAGCACATGCGCGAGTTCTCCAGAATGGACCCGCTTCGGGTCTGGTACGCGACCATCAGCGCCGAAGATATCATCGCGGTGATGCCCGAGGCTGTCCAAAAGCGGGCTAGGAAACGGATCAAAAAAGTGACCTCCGGCACTGGTTCGGAGTTGGACTTCCCCAAGCTTGCGGGGACCATAGCCGGGCAGACGCGCATAATGGACCAGCCGCCATTGATCTTTCATCCAGAAGATGTCCATGCCCCTGAGACATGGGCACAAATCGAAAAAGTCCTGCACGCCTACCGTGAGACATTGCCTGATGAGCGGCGGATGCTGCTCGATCGGTATCGGCTGGTGGATGTCGCCATCAAGGTCGTCGGTGTCGGCAGCGTCGGCCGACTGTGTTCGATCGTCTTACTGATGTCCGAGGCAAACGATCCGTTGTTCCTTCAATGCAAGGAAGCGGGGGAGTCCGTGCTTGAGCCTTACGCGGGAAAGAGTATCTACAAGCATCACGGTCAACGTGTAGTGATGGGACAACGTCTGATGCAGCCAGCATCAGATATTTTTCTGGGATGGGTCACCGGTCGGACGGGTCAAGCGCTCTATGTGCGACAGCTGCGCGATGCCAAGATCAAGCCATTGGTCGAGAAATGCGACGCCCAAGTGCTGGATATCTACGGCATGATGTGTGGTTGGGTGCTTGCCCGCGCGCATGCGAAGGTCAGCGAGCTATCCGCGACGATCAGCGGTTATCTCGGCTCATCGAGCGATGAGTTCGACAAAGCAATGGGCAGATTTGCCATAGCCTACGCCGATCAGGCTGAGCGAGACTATGCCGTTCTCAAAGCTGCAGTGAAGAAAGGCAAAATCAAAATTTATGAGGAAGTCTAACTTCGGCTTTCATGAACACAGCCGGCTGAACCATCCCGTGTCGTGAATAGCGTCGGACTGGAGCACTCAATTACGGTCGGACACATTGCATTCGCTTGTATCGCTACGGAGTCTGGCAGTGTCCGAGAAAAATGCTCTCACGCGCGCGCACCTAAAAACGCCGAAGGCTGCCGCGATCGCTGGCATCGCCTTTTCCACTCTTTTGATTGCGATACTCTGGCTGCTTCGGCGTTCTATTCCGGCTGATCCGCTAGAGACCGGAGCGTGGCTCGCTACCGAATCAAGAACGGTTGCACTTGCATTGAATTTGGTTCCTTTTGCCGGAATAGCTTTCTTGTGGTTCATCGGCGTGCTGCGGGATCGGCTGGGCCAACAGGAAGATCGCTTCTTTGCCACTGTATTTTCTGGCAGCGCCTTATTGTTTCTGGCCATGCTGTTCGCGGCAGCTGCAATAGCAGGCGCTGTCATTCTGGTGGCCGCTTCAACTGAACCGAATGAGCTGATCAACTCCACGACTTTCCGCTTGGCGCGTGCCACTGCCTATATCTTTACAAATGTTTACGCGATCAAAATGGCTGGGGTATTCATGATCTCAACATCGACCGTGGTGATCTACACCAAGATCGCACCACGCTGGATTGCCCTTCTGGGTTACGTCTTGGCGTGCATTCTTCTGGTCGGTAGTTACTATATTAGCTGGAGTTTCGCGGTCTTGCCTCTCTGGGTCTTCTTAGTCAGCATTTATATTCTGGTCGATAATCTGAGGCCGACAGCAGACTGAGATTACAAGTACGGATGTTGTTCGCGACCTGCGTGGAAGAATGCTCGATGTGGGGTTCAATCGCACCACAGGCGCTCAATATAAATTTGCCTTGGCGTCGCCTCGTCTTGCCTGACGCGCCAGCCTCGAAGCGGCTTTCGATCGCGTTTGGGATAATTGCGACGGTCTTGGTGATCACAAATGTCAAAGCTCAGGATGCTGAACCAAGGTCATACACGAACACGCCGGTCGGACTTAATTTCTTGATTGCCAGCTACCTTTACTCTGAGGGCAAAATCGCCTTCGATCCGACTTCGTCCATCACCGACGCACAATTTCGTTCCCAAACAGGGGCCTTGGTCTACGTCAGGTCTCTCGACGTATGGGGTAAATCCGCCAAGTTCGATGTCATCCTGCCTTATTCCTCTTTCGCTGGGCATGGAGTCGTGGACGACCAGCCTCGAACGCGCGAGATGTCGGGATTGGTTGATCCGCGATTTCGCTTTTCGATAAACTTGTTCGGCGCTCCCGCGCTTTCAGTGAAGGATTTTGCGAACTACAAGCAGGACCTCATTATCGGGGTGAGCCTGCAAGTGTCGGCCCCATTGGGCCAATACGACAACAGCAAATTGCTCAACCTCGGCAACAATCGCTGGTCGTTCAGACCCGAGTTTGGCCTATCCAAGGCGTGGGGACCGTGGACAATCGAGGTCGCCCCTAGCGTTACGTTTTTCACCGACAATACCGATTTCTTCAACGGGAGTACCTTCGCGCAGGCGCCGATTTACCTGGTGCGAGGAGATATCATTTACAATTTTGAATCCGGCGCGTGGGTGTCGTTGGAAGGCAGCTATTTTACCGGCGGCCGCACCGCGTTGAATGGTGTAAGAGATAATAACGAGCAAACGAATACGCGCGCCGGCCTGACCCTCGCTCTGCCGGTGGACCGACACAACTCTATCAAATTTAATGCCAGCACTGGCATCACGACCCGCACTGGCAGCGAGTTCAGCCTCTTTGGTGTCGCGTGGCAGTATCGTTGGGGCGCCGGATTTTGAGGAAGCCGTGGCGCACTTGGTACAAAGCGGACATACCAATGGCTATGAATCGTGATAGCGCCAAAGTTGGCGTGCGCTAATCCGTGAAAGTTGCGATACTGGCGGCGGTGTCAATCATTGGCTGTTGACTGACGGAAATAAAGCCGGCGGCGGGACGGTCGAGATCTTGGATCAAGAGGATCACACCGGAGACCAGCACTCCCATAACGTAGACTGGGAGCCTTACACGTCGTGTCCCTAGCCCGTTTGCATACCCAGCAAAGAGGAATGCGACGATGGCGACACCGTAGAGCGCCAGGAAGACGATATTCGGTACCCGGCTTTGCAACGCGTGCAGTCGTTTTCCTTGGCTGTCGATCATCTCATTCAGCGATTGGATGAAAACACCCGTCGGCACAAACCCAATATCTTTCGCAGCCAGACCCTTCGCATTTTGCCAAAGCGCTTCCTGAATTTCGTTCGAGCGGCCAATCGCGGCTTTGAGCTCCGCCGCCGTCACCACACGTTGAGTGATATCGAGCCTGATCTTCACGTATTCTCGCAATGATTTTAACGCTTCCGCGCTATGCGGCGCCGGCAACAATCGCGCGCGCAGCGCCGTTGTGCCGATCGCATTTGCCTCATTTAACACCGCATCTCGCCGGGCCTCGAAACGCGTCAAAGCCATGGCGAAGGTAAAGCCGATCATAAGTGCTAGTAGCCCGAGGACCGCGCCCTCCAACGTCGAAACGTCGTCGCCGCCTCGACCGCTGGCACGTACGCCAAGCAAACGCCCGATTTCGCTGGCGCCAAGAATCGCAACCAAGCCAACCACGAAGATCGTCAGCAACCGATAATCTTCTAAATTCATCATGACAGACACTCTCCCGCCTGCAATGGACCAGCGACTCGTCAACTTTTGTCTTGTAGCTCGCCGATGGAGCACTGCGATGACTGTCGCTTAAGAAGACCCTTTGCGAAGTGAAACGAATGAGCCTGAAGTTGCCTTGCTTTAAATCAAAATGGGCCGGCCAGATGAGAGGCTGGTTAGTGTGATGCCCGCTTTTGGCACTTGCACCAAGCGGACAAAGGCGCTGTTTGGCCTTGGGATGGTTGATACTTCTGAGGCGTTCAGACCGCCTTCAGTTTGCGTTGGATCAATGCGGGCCTGGAACTCCTGTGACCCTAGTATTCCAATTCACAGGAGGTGTGCCATGAAGGGTTTTGTCGGCGATATTGAAGATCAGGCAGAGGACAATTCTGATTTCCGGCGTGTAGTATATACGGGCGAAAATCTTCAGCTCGTCCTAATGTCGCTAAAGCCGGGCGAGGACATTGGCGAGGAAGTCCACAAAGATCGCGACCAATTCTTCCGCATCGAGAAGGGCAAGGGAGAAGTCCTGATCGACGGCAAGCGGTCGAAGATCAAAGGGGACGATGCGGTGCTCGTCCCCGCTGGCGCGCGCCACAACATCATCAACACGGGCGACAAGCCGCTGCGGCTCTACACACTCTATGGCCCACCCGAACATCGCGATGGAACCGTGCATGTGACCAAGGCCGACGCTCGACGCATGAAAGAGCATTTCGACGGCAAGACCAGTGAAGCCGCTTAGCGGCTTAATCTCAGTCGCGATGCCGCCGACGCCGAGGCGATCTGCGAAGCCGTCGCCAGAGCCAACATGCGCTTTGTCGAGACCAAGACGACAGAGCAGCAGAGTTGCCTGGTGCTTCATCGCACGCGGCATCTGTTCATTCGTCAACAGACCTCCCTGATCAACGCCATCCGTGCCCACCTTGCTGAGTTTGGCATCGTCGCGCCAGTCGGAGGCAAAGGCGTTGAACAACTGCTCGATGCCCTCGCCAATGCAAGAGAGCAACGGATTCCGGCGCTAGCACGCTGCTGCATCGCAGCTCTGGGTACGCAACTGCGCGCGCTGAAGGCGCAGATTCTGGAGTTCGATCGCCAGATCATGCGCTGGCATCGGTCGCATGAAACGAGCAAACGGCTCGATGAGGTTCCGGGCGTCGGCCCCGCACTTGCCACGGCCCTGGTCGCCAGCATCGCTGATCCGAAGGCATTCCGCTCGGGACGCGACTTCTCGGCCTGGATCGGCTTGGTGCCGAGACAGCATTCGAGCGGCGGCAAAGACAGGCTCGGCGGTATCAGCAAGCAAGGTGATCGCTACTTGCGCAGCCTGTTCATGGCGGGTGCCCTTGCCGTGATCCGCTATGCCAAAATCTACGGCAGCAGGCA
>DATIWJ010000068.1:0-25916 GCA_035519415.1 Pseudolabrys sp. | reverse complement strand
CGCCGCCGTGCAGTCGAGGCCCTTCAATATCGCGCAAGCCTTGCAAGAGGCAGTGACCCTGCAACAGCAGGGGCGCCTGCGTGAGGCTGAAAAGCTTTACGCGCGCGTTCTCAAGGCGGCGCCGGACAATTTCGACGCCCTCCATCTGCTCGGTCTCATCAAGGCGCAAAATAGCCAGATGGGCGACGCCTATCGCCTGATGTCGGCGGCATTGAAAATCAATCCGAACGCCCCGGACGCGCTGATCAACTTTGCCAATGTGTTGCATGCGCTCAAGCGCGATTCCGACGCGCTCGACTGTCTCGACAAGGCGCTCGCTCTGCGGCCCGGCGATCTGGAAGCCACGCTGTACCGCGGAAATGCTTTGGCTGCGCTCGATCGCGCGCAGGACGCGCTTTCATGTTTCGATGCGGTCCTGGCGCGCAATCCACACCGCGGCGACGCGCTTCTCAATCGCGGCACCGCGCTTGCCAATCTTGGCCACCACGCGCAAGCGCTCGCCGATTTCGACGCGGTCATTGCACAGGCGCCAAACCATGTCGAAGCCTTGTACAATCGAGGCACTGCCCTGCTCGATCTCGATCGCCATACTGAGGCGCTTGAAACATTTGACCGCGTGTTGGCGCTTGCACCCCAACATGCGAAGGCCTGGAACAACCGAGGGCGCGCATTGCAGGCGCTCAATCGACACGAGGAAGCGGTTGCGAGCTTCGAGAAAGCGATCGCAACCGACAAGAATTATGCCGATGCGCACTCCAACCTGGCACTTTCACTCCTGACGCTCGGCGAACTTCATCGCGGTTTTACCGAGTATGAATGGCGCTGGAAGCGCACCGGAATGTCGGATACGCGGCGCGGCTATCGCGGGCGTCTCTGGCTCGGTGAATTTCCGCTCGGCCAACGGACGATCCTGCTGCCGGCCGAGCAAGGGCTCGGCGACACCATACAGTTCGCGCGCTATGCGCCGCTCCTGGCGCGCGCTGGCGCAACGCCCATTCTCGAAGTGCATCCTGAACTCAAAGCGCTGCTGACGAATGTCGAGGGCGTTGCATCATGCCACGCGCACGGCGAGGCCCTGCCCGCTTACGACTACTATTGTCCGCTCGGCAGTCTGCCTTTGGCGTTCAAGACCGGACCGGCAACGATCCCCGCCGATATCCCCTATCTGAGCGCCGACGACGCCTCCGTTGCGAAATGGCGGCCGGCGATCGAAGCGCTGGCAGGAAAACGCGTGGCTCTCGCCTGGGCCGGAAATGCCCGCCATCCGAACGACCGCAACCGGTCGATCGATCTCAAACTGCTTGAGCCGTTGTTTGCACTGGAAGGCGTTTCCTTCATCAGCATCCAGCGCGAGTTGCGAGACGGCGATGCTGCGCACCTCGCGCGTCATTACAACGTCACTCACGTCGGCGACAATCTTGCTGACATGGCCGACACCGCCGCCATTGTCGCGCTCGTCGATCTCACGATCGCGGTCGACACCTCAGTCGTTCATCTTGCGGGGGCTATGGGGCGCGACGCCTGGGTCCTGGTGCCGTTTTCGCCCGACTGGCGCTGGACGCTCGGCGGTGAACGCAGCCCCTGGTATCCGCAGGCGAAACTATTTCGTCAACTGACACATGGCGATTGGCCAAGTGCGATCGCCACGGCGCGTGACGCGCTGCTGCGCGTCGCGGCAAAACAATGATCAGGCTGCGACGCGAACAGCGGCTGCCCGAGCTGGCGTCTCAGGATGTGCCTTGAGCCAGTCGCGCGCCGCGCGCTGCGCACAGCCGATTTCGGAATCGCTCATCTGTTCGGCGATTTCACGGCGCAACTGCGCGGCGTCCTTGTGGCCACGCATGGCCGCAATGTTGAACCACTTGTGCGCCTGCACCAGATCAACCGGTACGCCCGCCCCCGCGGAAAAAACCATGCCGAGACCGAAACAATCTTCGGCATTCGCTGGCTCGGCGCCCCCTGATGCCATTTCCATACTCGTCATTTCGACTCCCCCCTCTTGTTCCCAACGGTGCACCCAATGTGGCCCGTCGGTCCGCGATGCCCCTGTTGCCTGGAGCTTTGTCCTAGCGGCGCGATCTTCGGGATAAAATTTGAATGGCAGTTTAAGTGATGCGATGAATCGAACATGAATGCGCACCAGCTCCGCGCCGCTTCGTGCCGCATTGCTGCCGTAAATGGCCTGTTTCGCCGTCTATTGAGAGATCGCTAACCGAACTCATTCAGCCGTAACTAACCACCAAACGATCTCGGGTTTATCCGGCCCACGCTGGACAGCGTTGTTCGGTGCATCTCCGCTGTCATTGCCAGGCTTGACCCCGGCAATCCATGATGAATTGCAACGGCAAAAATCAGTACTGCTTGCGAAGGCGGAATCTCATTATGGATGCGCGGGTCAAGCCCGCGCATGACGACTGAGCCGCCCCCTCCGCTCGTCCCCGCGCAAGCGGGGACCCTGAGCAACAGATTCCGAGTTCGCAACTGGATTCCCGCTTGCGCGGGAATGAGCGGAGTGATGCTTCTCAACTCGCGCGAGCGCGCTGATTGAACAACACCGCCTGGACATTCGGATCCTTCATGTCGATGCCTTTGCGGAGTTCGAGTCCGAGCGTCATGCCGCGTTGGACCGCAGGCCGCGCTTTCACGGCATCGAGCCAGCGCTTGAGATTCGGGAATTCATTGATGTCCTGCCCCTGCCGTTCCCAACCATTGACCCAGCCGACCAGCGCCATATCGGCAATGGAGTATTTGCCGGCGATGAACGGACGATCCTTGAGACGAATGTTCATCACGCCGTAGAGCCGGTTCACCTCGTTAACATACCGGTTGATCGCGTAGGTCAGCGTTTCGACCGCGTAATTCTTGAAGTGGTGCACCTGACCTGCCATCGGCCCGACGCCACCCATTTGCCAGAACAGCCACTCATCAACCTCGACACGCGCACGTTCGTCAGCCGGGTAGAATTTTCCGGTTTTTCGCCCCAGGTATTGCAGGATTGCGCCTGACTCGAAGATGGAAATTGGACGCCCACCCGGCCCTTGCGGGTCAATAATCGCCGGCATGCGGTTGTTGGGGGCAATCTTCAGGAAGTCGGGATTGAACTGCTCTCCCTTGGAGATGTTCACCGGCTTCATGACGTAAGGCAGCCCGCATTCTTCCAGCATAATTGAAATTTTGAAGCCATTTGGCGTGGGCCAGTAATAAAGCTCGATGGGCTTTGCGGGTCTCGCCGATTTTTTCTTTTTCGTCTTCACCCTGACCGCCTTCGCGGTCGCCCGCCTCTTCTTCGCTCGCGCCATGCCGTGCTCCATTCCCGCTGTTTTTTGCAGACAACCGGACAGACCTAGGCCCGACCACCGCAATCCGCAACCGGCGCAAACTTTTCAACGGTGCACCTCATACGATTGCAGGATGGAGCATGCAACCTATGCGGGTTATTCTGTTTGGCAGGTTTGCGGACTGCGGCCGATTGCCGACCGACAGCGCCCGCACCTTTTGGAAATAATGGGAAGTGAACTCATGCACAAAGTCTTATTTGCTGCCGCGCTCGCCGTCGGAATGATCACAGCGCCAACGCCGCAACTTATCTCGAACGCCGCCGCGCAACAGCAGGCGCCGGACAAGAATGCCAAGCCAAAAAAGGAACCAAGTGCAGGACAACTGGCGGCGCGCGAGCGGCAGAAAAAATGCGCCGCCGAATGGAAAGAGGCGAAAGCCGCGAACAAGGTCGAAGGAACGACCTGGCCGAAATTCTGGAGCGCGTGCAACAAGCGTCTCAAGTCAGCGTCCAACTAAACGCGCACCAAAAATTTTTCCCGCGCGCACACGAACGCAACAACGTACTCCAAACAGACTGAGGGCGTCGGCGAGATCTGAAATCTCGCCGACGCCCTCTTCTGTCATCCGAACCGGGGCGCCGCGGACCAACCGCATTGCGCTGATTACTCCATGACGCACACCGGCCCGTATGACGCAATCTCCGACACGTAAGGCCGAAGATCGGGAAGCAGCGTCAGACTAAAGCTTCCTCTTCCGGCGCTTCGTCTTCTTCGCTGCTTTCGCCGCTGCCTTCTTCCTACGTCTAGCCATTGCTGCCCTCCTAGCCATGGATCATGGCGGGTGTCGCATCAGTACGCGTCGCGAATCGACGAGCACTGTGCATTCCATTTACTACAGCACGGCGAAAAAAACAGCGTTGCGCTTAACGAAGTGTGTACGCGAGTGCAGCATGACGCCATGCGATGCAATTGCGCGACGAAAATTGAAATTGATCGCGCGCATGTGCGACACGTGACGTTCGATTGTGTGCACAACAGAAAACTTTAAAAACACTCGATGAAATAAGGGGTTTTGCCACGACGGTATTTCGTTGCGCTTACACTCTACGATGAATTTTTTGCACAATACGCGCTGTGTTTTGCTGTCACGCTGTTGGCAACACTTGCACCGACGCAACGAAATAATTTTGCACAGATGACCGCGTACAAGGCCCGCAGACACCCGGAATCGATCAAAAACGAGCGAATCGGTGCGGGGTGATTCGGGGTGATTCGCGCTCGTCACGCGACCAAATGAGTCCTTCAAATGGATGAGACGAGCGCCTCGCACGCAAAACGTTTTGCACATGCGCATGCTTCTCGAAACAAATTTGAAACTTTACGAGCAGCCGCCGCGCCGTGCGCGTCACAATCCGAGTTTGCGTTTGAGTACGTCGTTGACTGCTTGCGGGCTCGCTTTGCCAGCGGATGCTTTCATCGCCTGGCCAACAAACCACCCGATCGCTTTCGGATTGGTTTTCGCATCCGCGACCTTGTCCGGATTCTTCGCGATAATTTCGTCGATGACTTTCTCGATTGCTCCAATGTCGGTGACCTGCTTCATGCCCCGCTGCTCGACGATGGCACGCGGGTCGCCGCCTTCCTGCCAGACTACCTCGAATAAATCCTTGGCGATCTTGCCGGAAATCGTGCCGTCCGCGATGAGGTCAAGCACCGCGCCAAGCTGGCCGGCTGATACCGGCGAGGACGCGACGTCCTTGCCTTCCTTGTTCAGTCGCCCGAATAACTCATTGATCACCCAGTTCGCCGCCGCCTTCGCGTCTCGTCCCTTTGCGACGGCTTCGAAATAATTTGCGGTCTCCCGTTCAGCGACCAGCACGCCAGCATCGTAGCCCGACAAGGAAAAGTCGCGCATGAACCGCGCCTTCTTCTCATCAGGCAACTCGGGCAGATTTTTCTTCAGCTGTTCGACGTAGACTGCGTCGAATTCCAGCGGCAACAGGTCGGGATCGGGAAAATAGCGATAGTCGTGCGCTTCCTCCTTGGTGCGCATGGGTCGCGTTTCTTTTTTGCCGGGATCGTAAAGTCGCGTCTCTTGATCGATGGAGCCCCCTTCTTCGAGGATCTCGATCTGACGCCGGGCCTCGCGTTCAATGGCTTCGCCGATAAAGCTTATCGAATTCATGTTTTTTATTTCGCAACGTGTGCCAAGCGGCTCTCCCGGGCGCCGCACTGAAACGTTGACGTCGGCGCGCAGGTTTCCTTTTTCCATATCGCCGTCGCAGGTGCCGAGGTAACGCAGGATGGAGCGCAGCTTGGTGATAAAAGCCTTCGCCTCCTCGGCCGAGTGCAGGTCGGGTTTGGAAACAATCTCCATCAACGCGACGCCGGACCGGTTGAGATCGACGTAGGAATACGTCGGCGACCTATCGTGCAGGCTCTTGCCGGCGTCCTGCTCCAAATGCAGCCGCTCAATGCCGATGGTGACACTGTCGCCGCCTTCGAGATCGACGGTCACTACACCCTCACCGACGACCGGCGACTTGTATTGGCTGATCTGGTAGCCCTGAGGCAGATCGGGATAGAAATAATTCTTCCGGTCGAAAACCGATTTGAAATTGATCTTAGCCTTCAGGCCGAGCCCGGTGCGAATTGCCTGGCGCACACATTCTTCGTTGATCACCGGCAACATGCCCGGCATCGCGGCGTCGACCAGCGACACGTGACTGTTGGGGGCGCCGCCGAACTCGGTGGACGCGCCGGAGAACAACTTTGACTGCGACGTTACCTGCGCATGCACTTCCATGCCGATGACGACTTCCCAGTCGCCGGTAGCGCCTTTTAGAAACTTTTTCGTGTTGGGATGAGCGTCCATATCACCCTGTTATTTGCACTCCACAGCGCGTCATTATCATGAGTGACCTCCGCTGCCAAAATGAGCACAGCGCCTATATTTTTCGCACGGCTGCATTGCCAAAGCTGCAGTCTGTATTTCACGAAATGGCCCGAATTCTGCAACGATTTTTGCGAATTCCCGGCGTAGGCCGCGGACTTGGAACAGGCTTGCGCGACAGACGTTGGAAGAACGTCATGAACAAAGACAGCAACGGCACATTCGGCATCATTATCGGCGGCGTTGTCGCCGTGATCGCGGCGATATTTATCCTCAGCGGCGGCGAACTGGGCGGCAAGAAAACCATCGAAGGGGACCAGGACCTGCCCCCGGTCTCGACAGCTGATAAGTAAATAGGCGTCACCACCACGGCTGAGGACTGAATTGTCCCGCTGCCTGCTCGATCACGGCGGCGAGCGAAAACAATGTCTCTTCGTCGAACGGCCGGCCGATCAACTGCAATCCCAAAGGCAGACCCTGTACATCGAGGCCGGCGGGCACGGCGATGCCCGGCAGCCCGGCCATGTTCACAGTCACCGTGAACACATCGTTCAAATACATCTCCACCGGATTGGCCGCGCCCTTTTCGCCCAGCCCGAACGCCGCCGACGGCGTCGCCGGCGTCAGCATGGCATGCACGCCCGTCTTGAAGCAGTCCTCGAAATCTTTCTTGATCAAACTGCGCACTTTCTGCGCGCGCAGGTAATAGGCGTCGTAGTAGCCGGCCGAAAGAACATAAGTTCCGATCATCACGCGCCGGCGTACCTCGGCACCGAAGCCATCGCCGCGTGTCTTCTCGTACATGTCGATGATATCGCGGCCGGGAAAGCGCAACCCGTAACGCACGCCGTCATAGCGCGCGAGATTGGATGAAGCCTCGGCCGGCGCCACGATGTAATACGCCGGCAAGGCATATTTCGTGTGCGGAAGTGAAACTTCGACCAGTTCAGCGCCGGCGGCCTTCAGCCAGGCGCGCCCTTGTTCCCAGATTTTTTCAATTTCAGCAGGCATGCCGTCGAGGCGGTACTCCTTGGGGATGCCGATGCGCAGGCCTTTCACCGATTTGCCGACCGCTGTTTCGTAATCCGGAACCACGCGATCGACACAAGTCGTATCCTTGGCGTCGGGGCCCGCCATCGAGCGCAAGAGGATGGCCGCATCACGCACCCTGCGCGCGAAGGGTCCTGCCTGATCCAGCGAGGACGCAAAGGCAACAATTCCCCAACGCGAACAGCGGCCGTAAGTGGGCTTGATGCCAACGGTGCCGGTGAACGCCGCCGGTTGGCGGATCGAACCGCCGGTGTCTGTCCCCGTGGCTCCGAGACAAAGATTTGCGGCTACCGCCGCAGCCGAACCGCCCGACGAGCCCCCGGGTGTCAATGGAGTGTTCGATCCCTTGCGCCGCCAAGGTGAATGCACGGGTCCGAAATACGAGGTCTCGTTCGAAGACCCCATGGCAAATTCATCGCAATTGGTCTTGCCGAGCAGAACGGCGCCGTCGCGCCAAAGGTGAGACGTGACGGTCGACTCGTAGGTCGGCACGAAATTGTCGAGGATGTGCGAGCAGGCCGTCGAGCGAACACCTGCCGTGCAGAACATATCCTTGATGGCGAGCGGGATTCCTTCGAGCGGGCCAGCTTTGCCTGCCGCGATGCGTGCATCGGATGCCTTGGCCATGTCGGCCGCGCGCTCCGGTGTTTCCAGTACGAAGGCATTGAGAGCGCGCGCCTTTTCGATCGCCGCCAGGTGTGCGCCAGACAATTCGACGGCAGAGAAGGTTTTTTTCTTCAGTCCGTCGCGCGCCTCGGCCAAAGTGAGCGAAGTCAGTTCACTCACGGCGCGGGCTCATCCGTCGGTTGCTTTGGCTGTTCGGATGACGCTTCGCAGGCAAAGCCGGCGTCGTCAGCGCGCGCCCGTTTCTTGGACACGGCCCGCTCCGCCTCAAGAGCGTCGATCATCGACCAGTATCCGAGCTCGCAGGCAATGCACATTACTCCACCACCTTCGGCACCAGAAAAAAGTTCTCTTCACTCATCGGTGCGTTTTTGACGATATCGTCGGCGATATTGCCGTCTGTCACCGCATCCACTCTTTTCTTCATCGCCATCGGCGTCACCGAAGTCATGGGTTCAACACCGTCGACCTTGACTGCCGAAAGTTGCTCGACAAAAGCGAGCATGGTGTTGAGCTCGCCCTTGAGGTGATCGATTTCATTCTCGGCTACTGCGATGCGTGCGAGATGCGCAATGCGGCGAACTGTGTCGGCGTCAACAGACATGGAATTTCCAGGAGCCTTTCTCTTCTGCCAGCCTATAGCAGAGAGGCTTTCATCGCGACAACCGCCTCAACATCCGGCGTTATCTCGTCATGTGTCGCAGCAGTTCCTGCGACCCGGAGACGAATTTTTCGATCAGCTCTTTGGCCGGCAACTCACGGCCGAGGGCAGCAGCCTGGCCCGCCAGCATCGGCGAGAAATCGCCGGATCCTTGCGCTTGGGCCTTGGTGTGTAAAGGCGCCAGCGCACCGCTCGCCAATGGAAACTCCGGCACAATCCCGCTCATCGGGCCGAGCTCGCGGATCGCACGGTTAATCAGACCACGCGCCGGGCGGCCGCTGAGAACATTCGTGAGCACGGTGCTGTCGTCACGCGCCGCCCGCAACGCCGCACGGTGCGGCGGCAGCGCCTTCGCCTCGGGACTAAAGAGAAATGCAGTACCCAGCTGGACGCCCGCCGCACCAAGTGCGAAGGCGGCCACGATCGCGCGTGCGTCACCAATTCCTCCGGCGGCAATGACCGGTACCTTCACAGCATCAGCCACCTGTGGCAGCAACGCGAACAATCCGACCTGCGTCGCAATGTCATCGCTCAGAAACATGCTGCGATGTCCACCGGCTTCGAGCCCCTGCGCGATCACGGCGTCACACCCATTTTCTTCGAGGAAACGCGCCTCCACCACCGTTGTGGCGGAACTGATCAACTTGCAGCCCGCAGCTTTCACGCGCTCAGTCAATGCGGTTTCCGGCAGACCGTAGTGGAAACTCACGATCTCCGGCTTGAGGTCTTCGACCACCGCACACATTGCCGCGTCGAAAGGAGCGCGGCCTGCCGAAGGCGCTGGTGCCGCCGGATCGATGCCGAATTCAACATAGTAAGGTTTGAGTTTTTCCCGCCATACGTGCTCGCGCGCATTGTTCGGCACCGGCAGCTTGTGCGCAAAGAAGTTCAGATTGATCGGTTTGTTCACGGTCGCAGTGCGAAATTGGACGACCTGCGCACGCAATTGGTCCGCATTGAGCATGCCGGCGGGCAACGCGCCAAGCCCGCCCGCTTTGGCAACGGCGATGGCAAGCTCTGCGTCCATCACGCCCGCCATCGGCGCGAGCAATATCGGATGTTCGATCTTGAAAAGATCCTGAAGGCGTCGGTCCGGCCACATAGCATCCTCTCGGTGTGAGGGCTTGGCGCAAGACTATCGTGTCCCGTCGCCGGTAAAAATTCGCGATGGGTTTACCGAGGATAAGCGCATCGGCGAAGGCTGCGCACGTGCGAAAGAAGAGGCAAGCAGCCGTGGAACCCGCTACGATTGCGCATGTCCGCACGCACCCATGGCCGGTATCCCTACTCGCCTATCTCTGCGCGCCCGGTCTACGACTGGCCAGGCGGCAAGCGACTCGCAATCTACGTTGGCCTCAATCTCGAATGGTTCTCCTTCGGCGAAGGGCTTGGCGCGGAGCTCGCACCCGGCGGGCCGCAACCGGATGTGCTCAATTACGCATGGCGCGACTACGGCAACCGCGTCGGAGTCTTCCGGCTGGCGGAGCTGTTCGGCGAGCTCAAGCTGCCGGCATCGCTTCTGCTCAATTCGGAAATGTACCGCCATGCTCCGCAAGTGATCGCCGCATTTCCCGGTGCGGAATTGATCGGGCACGGCCGCAGCAATTCCGAGCGCCAGGGCGATCTCACCGAATACAAGGAACGCTTGCTGATCGAGGAAACCACCGCGACCATCGAAAAACATTCGGGGCAACGCCCACGCGGCTGGCTTGGCCCCTGGATTTCACAATCGCCGCTGACGCCGGATTTATTGCAGGAGGCCGGCTACAGCTACCTCCTCGACTGGTGTCACGACGATCAACCGGTCTGGATGAAAACTCGCAGCGGCCGCATTCTTTCCGTGCCTTATCCGCAGGAACTCAACGACATCCCGCAGATCGTGGCGCGCAAGCGCGAAGGCTCCGAATTCGCCGACATGATCGTGGATGCGTTCGAGGTCATGCATGAGGAATGCATGAAGCGTCCGCTGGTCATGGGAGTAGCGTTGCACGCCTACATCATTGGCTGGCCGCACCGTTTCAGGCATCTGGCGCGAGCGCTCAGGCACATGATGCGCCGCGCCGACGAGCGCGTGTGGTTTACGACCGCAGGCGAAATTGCGGACTATGCGCAGCAGCTTCCGGCCGGTACGGTGCCGTAAAGCGTTTGCACATGTCTGTCATCCTGCCGCTTGTCGAAGCTGCTTTGCATCTCCCCGCTCGCGGGACGCTAATCGGACTCGATCTCGGCACCAAGACAATCGGAGTCGCCGCCAGCGATCCCGATCGAAAGCTCGCTACGGGCGTTGAGACCGTTGCGCGGAAAACATTCACCGCTGATGCGCGGCGGGTCCTCGCACTCGCCGCAGAACGTTCGGCGGTCGGATTCGTGCTCGGCCTGCCTATCAACATGGATGGCAGCGAAGGCCCCCGAGCGCAATCAACCCGCGCCTTCGCCCGCAACCTGAGCAAGCTTACCGAATTACCTATCGCTTTCTGGGACGAACGGCTTTCCACGGTCGCAGTCGAGCGCGAATTGATAGCCGCCGATGTGAGTCGCAAGAAGCGTGCTGCGGTCATAGACCAGCACGCCGCTGCGTTCATTCTGCAGGGCGCGCTTGATCGTCTGTCGCGTTTGTAAAAAAGAAGCCACTCCGAAGAGCGGCCTCTGTCTCTCGACATCCCCTCAGCCTAGCGCTGCGAGTCAATCGAGAAATTGTTGGTGTTGTGCTGACGCGACCAGTGCTCGCCGTAATAACCGTATCGCGGTGCCGGTTGGTAGGCATACGTGTCGGCGTAGGGATCGTAGGCGTAGGACTCATAGGCGTAGCCTGGCGCATAGGCATAACCCGGATCACCGTAATATCCATAGTAGCTGTTGTTATAGGCCGAGCTGGCGATCGCAGCGCCCGCCAGTGCGCCGACACCGAAGCCGATCGCGGCGGCATTGCGTCCGTTCCACGCCTCGCTCGGCGATGCCGCCGCAAGCGCGAGCGCACCCGCCAATGTCACCGCAGTGGCAAATTTGAAAGCTGTCTTCATGCAGGCCTCCTTTTCATGCCGGCTTTTTGACGTATCGGGGCTCAACACGGGAACAGCGACGGCAGTTCCTGCAAAACACGGTCTGGCCATCACGAAAAGTTGGCGGAACGAAAACATTAACGATCTGAATGGGTGCCTTGTGGATCAAGGGGTAATACCCTTGCCGGGAGAACAAGTTGCGCATATAGGTCTTGCTTTAATGACCATTGCGCCGAAACCCTCCTTCGTCCTCAGCATGCGTCATCTGTTGGGGATCGAGGGACTTTCGGGCACGGACATTTCCGGCCTCCTCGATTTGGCTGAGGAATTCGTCGAACTCAATCGCCAGGTCGAGAAAAAGCGCACTTCGCTGCGCGGCCGCACCCAGATCAATCTTTTCTTTGAAGTCTCCACCCGCACCCAGGCCTCATTCGAGCTTGCCGGCAAGCGGCTCGGCGCCGACGTCATGAATATGTCGACCAGCTCGTCCTCGATGCGCAAGGGTGAGACGCTGATCGACACAGCGATCACGCTCAATGCCATGCATCCGGACATCATCGTCGTGCGCCATCACGCGTCCGGCGCGGTCGAATTGCTGGCGCGCAAGGTCGACTGTTCGGTGATCAATGCCGGTGACGGCTCGCACGAGCACCCGACACAGGCGTTGCTCGACGCACTTACGATCCGCCGCAACAAGGGTCACATCGATGGCCTCCTGGTGGCAATCTGCGGTGACATTCTGCATTCGCGCGTCGCGCGCTCGAATATCATTCTGCTCAACGCCATGGGTGCGCGCGTACGCGTCGTGGCGCCCTCCACTCTTCTGCCTCCCGGCATCGAGCGCTTCGGGGTCGAGGTTGCGCGCGATATGCGCGAAGGTCTCGCCGATGCCGACATCGTCATGATGCTGCGCCTGCAACGCGAGCGCATGAACGGTTCCTACGTGCCGTCGATGTCGGAATACTTCCACTACTACGGGCTCGACGAGAAGAAACTCGCTTACGCAAAACCAGGCGCGATGGTGATGCATCCGGGGCCGATGAATCGCGGCGTTGAGATTGACTCGATCGTCGCCGATGGCGCGCAGTCGCTCATCCGCGAGCAGGTCGAAATGGGCGTCGCCGTGCGCATGGCGGTGCTTGAAGCACTCTCACGAAATTTGCCGAACGCGTGACATGATGTTGTCCGACCGCCGCCCGATCCTGCTCGCCAATGCGCGGATCGTCGACCCGTCGCGCGATCTCGATATCGTCGGCGATCTGCTAATCGCTGAAGGTGTGATCCGAGAGGCCAAGAAAGGTATCGGAGCCGCCGGCGTGCCGGAAGGCACCGAGGTGATCGATTGCCGCGGCAAACTGATAGCGCCGGGCCTGGTCGACATGCGCGCTTTCATTGGAGAGCCGGGAGAAGCCAATCGCGAGACGCTCGCCTCCGCGAGCCAGGCGGCGGCGGCCGGCGGCGTCACTACCATCATTTGTCAGCCCGATACCTCGCCCGCGATCGACAACCCGGCGACCGTCGATTTCGTTCTGCGCCGCGCGCGCGATAATGCGATCGTGCATGTGCATCCGATGGCGGCAATCACCAAGGGCCTCGAAGGTAAGGAGATGACGGAGATCGGTTTGCTCAAGGCAGCCGGCGCCGTCGCCTTCACCGATGGGGCAAAAAGCGTCACCAACGCGCAGGTCATGCGGCGCGCGCTGACCTACGCCTGCGACTTCGACGCGATGATCGTGCATCACACCGAAGATCCGGACCTCATCGGCGATGGCGTGATGAACGAAGGCGAGTTCGCCGCTCGCCTCGGCTTGCTCGGTATTCCGAAAGCGGCGGAAACGGTGATGCTCGAACGCGACATTCGCCTCGTTGCCTTGTCAGGCGGGCGCTATCACGCGGCTTCAGTGACTTGCATCGACACGATCGAGGAATTGCGCCGCGCCAAAGACGCAGGCCTCGATGTCACCGCCTCGGCGTCGATCAATCACATTACGCTCAACGAGAATGACATCGGGCCATATCGGACCTTTCTGAAGGTCGCGCCGCCGCTACGTACCGAAGATGACCGTAAGGCGCTGGTCGAAGCAGTGGGTGCGGGACTTGTCGATGTGATCATGTCGGACCACAACCCGCAGGACGTCGAAACGAAACGGCTTCCCTTCGCGGAAGCGGCGCCCGGCGCGATTGGGCTTGAAACAATGCTCACAGCCGGCCTGCGTCTCGTCCATGGCGGCGAAATCGAACTGGTGGCGCTGCTGCGCGCAATGTCCACACGGCCTGCGGAGTTGCTGGGGCTGCCCGGCGGCACCCTAAAGAGCGGCGCGCCCGCCGACGTCATAGTGGTCGATACCGAACTGCCCTGGGTGCTCGACCCGGACGAACTCAAATCAAAATGCAAGAATACACCGTTCGATGAAGCGCGGCTCACTGGTCGCGTCGTGCGCACAATCGTGTCCGGACGAACCGTCTACGAATACGTATGACTGCCGCGCTCGCTTTTGCCTTCGGCTATCTGCTCGGCTCAATTCCGTCCGGGCTGCTGTTAACGCGCGCCGCCGGAGGGCCGGATATCCGCGCAATCGGGTCCGGCAATATTGGCGCAACAAACGTGCTGCGCACCGGGCATAAGGGGCTCGCTGCGGCGACGCTGCTCTGTGACATGCTCAAGGGCACGATCGCCGTGCTCGTGGCGGCGCGATATAACGTCGATGCGGCACTCGCCGCGGGTATGGGCGCTTTTCTCGGGCATCTCTTTCCCGTCTGGCTGAAGTTCAAAGGCGGCAAGGGTGTAGCCACCTATATTGGTGTGCTCATTGGCCTCTATTGGCCCGCAGCTTTACTGTTTGGCGCGATCTGGCTCGCCGTCGCGGCAGTCACGCGTTACTCCTCGCTTGCGGCTCTCATCGCAAGTGCGTTCACACCCATTGGCCTGTGGTTTTTTGGCGTGGCCCACGTTGCCGCACTCTTTCTACTTCTCACCGTCTTACTGTGGATCATGCATCGCGCGAACATCGCTCGCCTTCTCACTGGCAGCGAAGGCAAAATCGCTGCAAAAGCCGACGCGCCGCGCTAAACTTATAGTTGTATTCAGCCAAAATCGGTTGTAGTCCTTCTCGCGGCTGGTGCGAAGCGGGTGGCACGTTGAAAGCGCCGACACGAATAAGCGAGGAGGAGCGGCTCGACTGGCTGCGCCTCATTCGCAGCGACAATATCGGTCCGCGCACGTTCCACGACCTCGTCAACCACTACGGCAACGTCCGTGCCGCGCTTGCCGCCCTGCCCGACCTCGCACGCCGTGGCGGTTCGGCGCGCCCGCTGCGCATTTGCTCGCACGAGCATGCCGCAGCCGAATTAAAGGCCGCGCGCCAAGCCGGCGTCGAATTTTTCACGCTTGGCGAGCCAGATTATCCATCGCGCCTCCAGATGATCGATGATCCGCCGCCGGTTATCGCGGTGCGCGGTAACCTCGCCACCTTGGCGCGGCCGATGATCGCGATTGTCGGTTCGCGCAACGCTTCCGCAGCCGGAGTGAAATTCGCCGAACGCATGGCGCGTGATTTGGGCGAAGCCGGCTTTGCCGTGGTGTCCGGGCTCGCGCGCGGGATCGATGCCGCGGCCCATCGCGCCAGTTTGAGCACCGGCACAATCGCAGTGCTCGCCGGCGGTCACGATCGGATTTATCCGACGGAGCACACCGGGCTGGTCGAGAGACTTGTTGTGGATGGCGCCGCCATATCGGAAATGCCCTTTACCTGGGAGCCGCGCGCGCACGACTTTCCGCGCCGCAATCGGGTGATCTCGGGCCTTTCCCTTGGCGTTGTCGTGGTGGAGGCCGCGCGCCGCTCTGGATCGTTGATCAGCGCGCGGCTTGCCGGCGAACAAGGCCGGGAAGTCTTCGCGGTCCCTGGATCGCCGCTCGATCCGCGCAGCGAAGGCACCAACGGCCTCCTCAAGCAGGGTGCTACTCCGGTCACCGAAGCAGGCGATGTCATCACGGCGATCGAGCCGATCCTTGGCCGTGGCCTCAGCCGGCCATCGGCGCAGGAGGCCTCCCAGGAATCGTTCGGCCCGCCGCCTACCGAACCAGGTAACGACGAGCGCAACCGTCTCGTCGAACTGCTCGGGCCAGCACCCGTATCGATCGACGATCTAGTGCGGCTGTCGCGCAGTTCGGCCACACACGTACGTAGCGTGCTGCTGGAACTTGAAATCGCCGGCCGTCTCGTACGCCATGGTGCGGGGTTGGTATCGCTCTTGTAACGTGCGATACGGAGCCTCCCACCGGACTTTTTCCATGGCCATCCGATACCTTCCGGCGCTTGCGGTTGTTCTTTTGCTTCAATGCGCATCATCAAACGCACAGGACCAATCCTTCACGGCCTTCGCCACCGAGCTTTGGACCGATGCGCAAGCCAAAGGCATTACCCGCCCTACTTTCGACCTCGCCTTGAAGGGTGTGACGCTCGACCAGCGCGTGATTGCCGCAACCCACCGCCAGCCTGAATACGGCAAGCCGGTCGGCGACTACGTGAACGCGATCGTTTCAAACCGTCGTATTGCGGACGCGCAACTCAAAGCGCGCGAATGGGCCAAGACTTTCGATGCAGTCGAGAAGCACTTCCAGGTCGAACGTTGGGTCTTGCTCGCTTTGTGGGGAATGGAATCCGATTTCGGCACGGAAAAGGATCGTTGGGATGTTTTTCGATCGCTCGCCACGCTTGCCTATGTGAAATATCGGCATCCTTATTTCCGCAACGAATTGGTTGTGGCGATGCGGATCATGCAGGACAACCATTTCACCCGCGACAAGATGGTCAGCTCATGGGCTGGCGCCATGGGCCAGAGCCAGTTCATGCCGTCGAATTTCGTCGACTACGCCGTTGATTTTTCGGGCGACGGCCACATCGATATCTGGAGCAATGTGCCCGATGTCCTGGGCTCGACGGCGAATTATCTGCACAAATGGAAATGGAATCCCGCGCTGCCCTGGGGATTCGAAGTCACGGTCCCAAGCGGCTTCGACTACATGCGCAGCCGCGCCACCTTCACGGAATGGCAGGCGCTCGGCGTGCGTCGCGCCGATGGCAAGCCGTTCCCGGCTTCGGGTCAGGGAATCCTCTTTTTCCCAAG
The DNA here is from genome assembly GCA_035519415.1 of Pseudolabrys sp. Classification (GTDB taxonomy): domain Bacteria; phylum Pseudomonadota; class Alphaproteobacteria; order Rhizobiales; family Xanthobacteraceae; genus Pseudolabrys. The sequence goes on along the minus strand of DATIWJ010000068.1, from coordinate 9,284 downwards.
CGGCGCAAGCGGTCCAGGATTTATCGTCACGGAAAATTTCGATGTGTTGAAGGAGTACAACAACTCGGATGCTTATGCGATTGCGGTCGGCCACCTCGCAGATCGCATTCATGGCGGCGGGTTGATCAAAAAGCCCTGGCCGAAAGATGACCGGCAACTTTCACGCGATGCGCGAATCGCCTTGCAGAAAAAATTGTCCGAGCTCGGCTACAAGGTGAACGACTTCGAAGGCCACATCGATTTTGATTTGCGTGACAACATCCGTACCGAGCAGAAAAAATCCGGAATGTTGCCGGACGGCAACCCAACGACTGTTTTGTTGGAGAAGCTCGGCGTAAAAGTCCGCTAGCCGGAACGTCTTAGCCTCGATCTTCGAACGGCCAGCAGCATCCCCCAGCCAGGGGATGGGATTGCCTATTTAAGTAGAATATCCCTACGAATGCATCTTATGGTTGCCAAGATCATGAATGAGGTCTCTTTCGTGCCCCATTTCGCTGGTCTGACACGGCTTCTTAACGGGCTTATTTGACACTAGGGGTCACCTTCCCCATGTTCCGGGCCACAGACACGGCCGATTCCGCCTTGATTCTCAACGGTTTTGGCGGATAACCCACTGGATTTTCATGAATATTGTCGTAGTCGAGTCGCCGGCCAAGGCGAAGACAATCAATAAATACCTCGGCCCAGGCTACGAGGTCCTGGCCTCCTTTGGGCATATTCGCGACCTGCCCGCCAAGGACGGCTCGGTCGATCCGAATGCAGACTTCCGGATGATCTGGGAAGTCGACGCCAAATCGAACCAGCGCATCAACGACATCGCACACGCACTGAAGGGTGCCGACAAGCTGATCCTCGCGACCGACCCGGACCGCGAGGGTGAAGCAATCTCCTGGCACGTGCTGGAAGTCCTCAAGGAAAAAAAGGCACTCACCAAGCAGGCGGTCGAGCGCGTAGTGTTCAACGCCATCACCAAACAAGCGGTGACGGAGGCGATGAAGCATCCGCGCACGATCGACGCCGCGCTGGTGGATGCCTACCTCGCCCGCCGCGCGCTCGATTACCTCGTCGGTTTCACGCTCTCGCCCGTGCTGTGGCGCAAGCTGCCGGGTGCGCGCTCGGCCGGCCGCGTGCAGTCTGTCGCACTGCGGCTCGTTTGTGACCGCGAGCTGGAAATCGAGAAATTCGTCGCAAAGGAATACTGGTCGATCGTCGCCAAGCTGGCGACCCCACGCAACGAAATCTTCGAAGCGCGCCTTGTCGGCGCCGACGGGCAGAAGATCCAGCGCCTCGACATCGGCTCCGGTGCCCAAGCGGAAGCCTTCACCCGCGATCTTGAAAATGCCAGCTTCAAAGTGACGTCGGTCGAAGCAAAACCGGCGCGGCGCAATCCGCCGCCACCCTTCACCACGTCGACAATGCAGCAGGAGGCCAGCCGCAAACTCGGCTTTGCGCCAGCGATCACCATGCGCCTCGCGCAGCGGCTGTACGAAGGCGTAGAGATCAACGGCGAAACCACCGGCCTGATCACCTATATGCGGACAGACGGCATCGACATGGCGCCGGAGGCGATTGCCGACGTGCGCGCCATGCTGGGCCGCAACTACGGCAAGGAATACGTCCCCGCTTCGCCGCGCGAATATCACAACAAATCGAAGAACGCGCAGGAAGCGCACGAAGCGGTGCGCCCGACCAGCGCAGACCGCACACCGGCCGAAGTCGCAAAATATGTCGATCGCGACCAGGCACGACTGTACGAATTGATCTGGAACCGCGCGATCGCAAGCCAGATGGAATCCGCCGAGCTCGAGCGCACCACCGTCGATATTGTCGCCAAGGCGGGAACGCGAAACATCGAGCTGCGCGCGTCAGGCCAGGTTGTGAAGTTCGACGGTTTTCTCACCCTCTATCAGGAAGGCCAGGACGAAACGTCTGACGATGACGAGTCGCGCCGCCTGCCGGCGATGTCCGAGGGCGAACCCCTCAGCAAGCAGGCGATCGAATCCTCGCAGCATTTCACCGAGCCGCCGCCGCGTTTCTCGGAAGCCGCTTTGGTCAAGCGCATGGAGGAGCTCGGCATCGGCCGTCCCTCGACTTACGCTTCCATTTTGCAGGTGTTGCAGGACCGCGGCTATGTCCGCATCGACAAGAAGCGCCTTATTCCGGAAGACAAAGGCCGCGTCGTCGTCGCCTTTCTCGAAAGCTTCTTTACGCGTTACGTCGAATACGATTTCACCGCCGGCCTCGAAGAAAAGCTCGACGAAATCTCGGCGGGCACGATCAACTGGCGTGCCGTCCTCGCGGAATTCTGGGAGCAGTTCGTCGGCTCCGTCAACGAGATCAAGGAGGTGCGCAATCGCGTCGTGCTCGACGCGCTCAACGATTTGCTCGAGCCGCATATTTTCCCGGAACGCATCGACGGCAAGCCGCGGCGCGAATGCCCGCAGTGCGGCACCGGCCAGCTTTCGTTGAAGACCGGACGTTTCGGCGCCTTCGTCGGCTGTTCGAATTATCCGGAGTGTAATTTCACGCGACAAATCACACCCAACGCCGACGGAGTTCAGGGCAAGAAGGTGTTGGGCGAAGATCCGGCAACCGGCCTTGAAGTGACGCTGCGCGGTGGCCGCTTCGGGCCGTATTTGCAGATCGGCGAGCAAATCAAGCCGCCGAAGCCGAAGAGAGGCGAGAAAAAGCCGGAAGTAGAAAAGCCCAAGCGTGCCGGTATCCCGAAAGGAATTTCGCCAGACGACATCGATCTCGAAAAGGCGCTTGGCCTTCTGGCGCTGCCGCGTGAAGTCGGACTATCGCCTGAGGATGGCGAGCCCATTCTCGCCGGCGTCGGACGCTTCGGTCCCTACGTCAAACACGGCAAGACCTATGCGAACCTGGAGGACGGCGATGACGTCCTCACCATCGGCCTCAATCGCGCGGTCACGCTGATCGCGGAGAAGATAGCCAACCCGAAGAAAGGCCGGCGTTTTGGTGCCGATCCCGGCAAGGTTCTCGGCGAACACCCGGATAAAGGCGGGCCGGTTGTCGTCAAGAACGGCCGCTACGGACCTTACGTGAGCCACAACGGCATCAACGCGACCATCACCGGCGACAAGACACCGGAGACGATCACTTTGACCGAGGCTGTCGTGCTGCTCGACGCGCGCGCTGACTCGCTCGGCTCACAACCGCGACGCGCGGCCGGCCGCAAAAAGGCTGGCGAGCCCTCGGAAGCACCGAAGGGCCGCAAGAAGAAGGCCGCCGAAGCGACTGATACAGCCGAGAAAGGCGCCAAGCCGCGCAAGAAGCCGGCAAAAAAGATTGCCAAAATTACAGCCGCCGAATAACTGGCGAAGCCGCCGTTCGGTCATTACATTTTATTCTGTTGCGCCGTTTTGGCGCGGGACTTTCCATTTTGAGCAAACAATCCAAAAAGAACCCATCTCTCCCTTCAAAGGCTGACATTCTCGCCTTCATCGGCACCAAGCCCGGCAAAGTCGGTACCCGCGAAATCGCACGTGCCTTCGGGCTGAAAAACGCGCTCCGCGCCGACCTCAAGCGCTTGTTGCGCGAGCTCGCCGACGAAGGCTCCGTCGAAAAGCGGCGCAAGAAGCTGCACCATCCAGGTATCCTGCCCTCAACCGTTCTTGCCGACGTCACGGCGCGCGATAGCGATGGCGACCTCATCGCCACCCCCGATGAATGGGACGAGGAGGCGCATGGCGCAGCGCCGAAAATCCGGATTCATCTGCCTCGCAAGGCGCGGCCCGGAGAAGCGGCCGGTGTCGGCGATCGCGTCCTGCTGCGCGTTGAAGAAATCGATGAAGATGAGGGAATCCGCCATCGCGGACGTGTCATCAAGATCATCGATCATCCCAAGCATCGCGTACTGGGAATTTTTCGAAAAATTGCGCACGGCGGCGGCCGGCTGGAGCCGGTCGACAAAAAGATGCTCGGGAAAGAACTCGCTATTCCCGCCGGAGCGACCGCGAATGCCGAGGATGGCGACCTGATCGCGGTCGAAACATCACGCGCGCCGCGCCTCGGGCTGCCCACCGGCCGCGTGGTCGAGCGGCTTGGCTCGCTTGCAAGCGAGCGCGCCGTCAGCCTGATCGCGATCCATGCGCATGGCATTCCTTCGGTATTCCGCCGCGAGACACAACTCGAGGCCGATGCGTCCAAGCCGGCCAATCTGCATGGCCGCGAAGACTGGCGTCATGTGCCTTTTGTCACCATCGATCCGCCGGACGCGAAGGACCATGACGACGCCGTGCATGCCGCGCCCGATACGACACCCAACAATCACGGTGGGTTCGTTGTCGATGTCGCCATCGCGGACGTCGCCCACTACGTCAAACCAGGCTCTGCGCTTGATCGCGAGGCTCTGACGCGCGGCAATTCCGTTTACTTTCCTGACCGCGTCGTGCCGATGCTGCCGGAGCGGATCTCGAACGACCTTTGCTCGCTGCGCCCGCGTGAGGACCGTGCAGCGCTCGCCGTGCGCATGGTGATTGGCGCCGACGGGCGCAAGCGGGCGCACACGTTCCACCGCATCATGATGCGTTCGGCCGCCAAGCTGTCCTATCAACAAGCCCAGTATGCAATCAGCGGGCGCACCGACGAAGACACCGAGTTGTTGGTCAAGCCGGTGCTCGCGCCTCTCTATGCCGCCTACGAAGCGATGAATCGCGCGCGCAGCGAACGGCAGCCGCTTGATCTCGATCTGCCCGAACGCAAGATCCTGCTCAAGGGCGATGGCACCGTCGATCGCGTGATTACACCCGAGCGGCTGGAAGCACATCGGCTGATCGAGGAGTTCATGATCCTGGCGAATGTCGCGGCGGCGGAAACACTCGAACGCGCGCGCTCGCCCCTGATCTACCGGGTGCACGATGAACCGGCGATGGAAAAGGTGCAGGCCTTGCACGAGTTCCTCGCGACGCTCGACATGCCCTTTGCCAAAGGTGGCGTTCTCAAAGCGGAGGCTTTTAATCGCATACTGGCCCGCGTCAAAGGCCGCGACGCAGAGCAGCTCGTCAACGAGGTGGTCTTGCGCACGCAGGCGCAGGCGGAATATGCCGCGGAGAATTACGGTCATTTCGGATTAAACCTGCGCCGCTATGCGCACTTCACCTCGCCGATCCGGCGATATGCGGACCTGATTGTGCATCGGGGATTGATACGCGCTTTGAAGCTCGGGCCAGATGGTCTCCCCGATGGCACCGACCAAAAGTCGCTGGCTGAAGTCAGCGCGCAGATTTCCGCCACCGAACGCCGCGCCATGCTGGCCGAACGCGAGACGAACGACCGGTTGATTGCACATTTTCTTGCCGACCGCGTGGGCGCGAGTTTCGATGGCCGCATTTCCGGTGTGACCCGTGCGGGACTATTTGTGAAATTGCGCGACACGGGCGCCGACGGTTTTGTGCCTGCCCGCACGATCGGTGACGAGTATTTCCGCCATGACGAGAAGGGCCACGCCATGGTCGGCTCCCGGTCCGGGGAGACCTACAGGCTGGGCGATCCCGTAACGGTCAAACTGGTGGAGGCCGCGCCGGTCGCCGGCGCCCTGCGCTTTGAGCTTTTGTCCGAGGGGCGCGCTGGAAGACCACAGCCTCGCATGCGATACGACCGCGGCCACCACTCCCGCTCTCGCGGCAAGCAACGGAAAGCTCGATGACGAAAGATCTCGGAAAACTTTGGGCCGAGCGCATGACCAAGTCGGAGCGCGACACATCGTTTCCCGACAGCGAACCACGCGATGCCGCGACGCTCATGTTGATCGATCGATCCGGTGCCCGGCCGAAAGTTCTGCTTGGCCGCCGTCATGCCGGCCACAAATTCATGCCGGGCAAGTTCGTTTTTCCCGGCGGCCGCATCGAGCCCCTCGACCAGGCGATGACGGCGGTGAGCGAGCTGCATCCGGACGCACAGACAAAGCTCATGGAACGGGTTGCGGAGCCTAGCATTCAATTTGCGCGCGCTTTTGCGCTCGCGGCAGTGCGCGAGACGGCGGAAGAAACCGGCCTGTTACTCGGTGTGAAACGTGACCAGCCCCCCACCGTGCCTGGGGAGATCTGGACCGAATTTGCCAAAGCAAGAGTGCATCCGGATCTCGGTCAGATCCATTTCGTCGCCCGCGCCATTACGCCTCCGCGCCGGCCGCGCCGCTTCGACACGCGCTTTCTCACGGCCGACGCCTCAGCCATCGCTCATACAATTGCGGGTGTGGTGGGCCCGGATTCTGAACTCGTCGAACTCAGCTGGGTGCCGATTGAGGAGGCAGCCCAACTGGACATGCCGACCATCACCGGCATTGTTCTCGAGGAGCTGCTGGCGCGCGTGGAAGCCGGTATGGCCCACAACTTGCCGGTGCCCTTTTACTTTATGGTTGAAAAGCAGTTCTTCCGGGAACTGCTGTAACCTACGCCAGAAATGGCGCTTTCTTGACATTTGCCGCTTCGACGCTAGTTTCCGCGCCAAAGCCACCCCCGTCACCGCCAAATTGAGTTGCAAGGGAAAATTCCATGGCCAAAGCCATCAGTCTCAAAATCAAGTTGGTGTCCAGCGCCGGCACCGGTCACTACTACGTGACGCGGAAGAATTCGCGCACACAGACCGACAAGATGAAGAAGAGAAAATACGATCCGATCGCGAAAAAGCACGTCGAGTACACCGAGTCCAAAATAAAATAATTGCGGAGGCATCCACGATGCTTCGCACTTTCTGTATCGGGCTCCTGCTGGTGCCCCTCGCCTTTGCCCAGGCCGGCGCCGTCGAAAAGCACAAGCTTGCGCTCCAGATCAGCGACAATGATGCGGCCAAGATGAATGCGGTCCTCAACGTCGCGGCCAATGTGTCGAAGTACTATTCGGACAAAGGCGACGAGATTGAGATAGAGATCGTGGCATTCAATGCCGGGCTGCACATGCTGCGCGACGATACCTCGCCGGTGAAGCCACGGCTGAAATCGTTCAAGCAGAGCATGCCCAATGTCTCGTTCATGGCCTGCGAGAATACGCTTGAGGCAATGACCCGCAGCGAGGGCAAAGAACCACCATTGGTCGAAAATGCCGAGCGCGTGAAGGCCGGTGTGGTTACACTGATTGAACTCAGCGAAAAGGGCTGGACGATCGTCCGCCCCTAGCGCGACTGCGCAAAGACTGGTGGCCGGCCGGAAGCGGCGGCATGAGGAGGCCACTCGCACCGCTCCCGGACCGGCCGAACCCCACGGACCCAGGAGATGCGGCGGACCTGAGCACTCCGTAGGGTATCCCGGACATGAGTCGCCGCGCGCGTCGCCCGCGCCGACTCAAAATATCTGCCCGGAAGGCTAGACCAAGCGCAAAGGTCGACCAAACGCCCCCATAACGTTATGGAATCTTTCGGCAATTCCGGTGGTCAGCGCCGCATCGGCCAGCGAATCTTCCAACCGCGAATCACGCAGCGTCCGGTACCACTCGATTGCGGCCGTCGCGTTTCGCGCGATACAGCGCCTGATCCGCGCGTTTGAGAATAGTTGCCGCGTTGTCGTCCGCGCCTGACAGTGCCGCGATTCCTATCGATATCGTGGCTTCGAGACTGCGCGTACCTTGCTGAATAACAAAAGGCTCGCTTGCGATGCGCCGCCGCAAACGCTCGGCCACCATGGTCGCAACCGCCATGTCGGTTTCCGGCATGACGATCACAAATTCTTCGCCGCCGTACCGGCAGGCCAGATCGATATTGCGGATGACCTTGCGGACGCGAAGCGCGAATTCGCGCAACACGTCATCCCCGCCATCGTGGCCGTAGCCATCATTGATGGCCTTGAAGTAGTCGATATCGATAATCAGCACACTGATCGGCTTGCTGCGAGCGGCAGCCTGCTCGATCAACGCCTCCAGATGCGTTTCCATGTAGCGCCGGTTAAAAAGCCCCGTAAGACCATCGGTGATTGCCAGCTCGATCGACGTCTGGACGTTGTCCCGCAACCGCTCGGTATAGCGTCTCTTCTTGATCTGGGTCCGAACGCGCGCCAGCATCTCGTTCTGATCAACCGGACGGAGCAAATAATCGTTCACGCCGATTTCCAGCCCGCGCGCGAGCCTTGCGCTATTATCCGCCTCTGTAATTGCCAGGATCGCGATATTTCGCGTGCGTTCGAGCGAGCGAACCTGGCTGCACAGACGAAGGCCATCGAAATCCCGCAGCGCAAGCGACACAATAACGAGATCATAATCGCGTTCAGCGACACGAAATAGCGCTTGGCCCGGTTTGGTTTCGACGTCGACCGCATGTTCGGCAGACAGCGTAGCCACGTGCCGCTGATAAGAACTTGAGCGGTCGTCCACGATAAGGATGCGACCATTGCGGCCGGTTTCCGTGATCGCTTCACGCTCGGGGCTCTGGATTCCGATCTCCCTCGAGGTCACCGCTCGCATGCGCAATTCGTCGGTCATCATTTTCAGGCGCGCCAGGGATCGCACCCGCGATACCAGCGCAATATCGGACACGGGCTTGGTGAGGAAATCGTCGGCACCTGCTTCCAGACCGCGAACCCGGTCGGACGGTTGATCGAGTGCCGTCACCATGACGACCGGGATATGATGCGTAAGCGGATTGGATTTCAGTTTGCGGCAGACTTCGAAACCATCCATGTCCGGCATCATCACATCGAGAAGCACGATGTCACACTCGGACCGCTCGCAGAGCATCAAAGCATCGGCGCCGTTATAAGCCGTCGCAACGTCGAAATATTCCGCAGACAGTCGTGCCTCGAGCACCTTCACATTGGCTGGCACATCGTCCACAACAAGAATACGCGCAGTCATCGATGCACCGCTAACTCGCGCCCAAAAAGTGACGAATGGTCTCGATGAATTTTCCCACCGCGATCGGTTTTGACAGATAGGCCTCGCAGCCGCCCTCGCGAATGCGCTCCTCATCGCCTTTCATGGCGAAAGCTGTGACTGCAACCACCGGGATGGCCTTGAGATCGGGATCGTCCTTCAGCCATTTGGTCACTTCGAGGCCAGAGACCTCGGGCAACTGGATATCCATCAAAATCAGATCCGGCCGGTGCTTGCGGGCTAGATCGAGCGCTTCAATACCGTTGCGTGTGCCGATGGTTTGGTAACCATGCGCTTCGAGCAGGTCGTGGAAGAGCTTCATATTAAGCTCGTTGTCCTCCACGATCAGGACGGTCTTTGGCATTCGCTTACCGCCCTTTTGTCCCCAATGCGCAATCGGCTGCGCGTGCGCGTCCCTCCGCGCTCGGGCATGATCGTCACGGTAATGGCGATTTGTTACGGAAA
>DATIWJ010000067.1:0-9681 GCA_035519415.1 Pseudolabrys sp. | reverse complement strand
CGCTCCGCAAGCCTCAGAGCTTGCGCAGCTCTCCGCCGCGGCAGTGGGGCGATCCCTCCACTGAGCGCCAACACCCGATAGACGCCGCTTTTGTTCCTCCGCTCAAGAGCGCGGGCGATATCCGCTACGCATTGACCGCTCCTCCAGCGCTCCCAAAGCTCTGCTCGCTGCTTCGGCGTGAACCATGTCCGTGCATGCAACCCCATCGCTCACCTCCCCATCCGGTAGGATTAGAAGGTGTCGCGTCGATCGGTTGAACTCACCGCCCGTAGCGGACATTCAAGTTTGCATCGCACATGTCCGCTTTCGGGGTTAAAGCGGACATGACCGTTTCCGGATGTCTGCTTTTGCGGTCGCTGTTGGGGCTAAAGCGGACATGACGTTTTTGCAACGCAAATGTCGGCTTCTGACAAGGCCGACATTGGGGCGACGCCTGCCAGGCAAGAAATAGGGATACCAAGGCGAGCTTTGATCTACATCAATGTGCTCAGCCAAACGCACCGCTATCGCGACACTTCATCAACCCGCAGGACTGACACCCGGGAAGATGAATTCACACATGGAGGCGTACTATGGGTAAGCCACTTTCCGAACAGCTCGCTAATTTATCAGCTCGCGCTAAGAATATCGAGGATGCCGCGGCAGCGGCGCAGAAGGAAGCACATGATAAGGTCGTTGCACGCGTTGCACAGGCACAAGCTGCGGCCGAGGAAACGATCCAAAAGGTAAATCGGAACATCAAGTCCGCTAGCGATACGACGTCCGCAAAGTGGAATGGATTGAAAGCGAAAATCGACGCTGACATTGACAATTTGAAGTCGAAAGTAGCCCAAAAGAAGCACGATTTTGGCGTTAAACGTGCTGCGAACTATGCCGAGTTGTTGGATGAAGACGCTTCTTTCGCCATCGACTATGCCATCGCAACTATCGAACAGGCTAAGGTGGCCGTACTCGATGCTATCGCTGGCCACCTCGAGGTCGAAAAAGCCAAGCGCACAGCCGCGTGATCCAAGTATTCGATTGGATTTCGGAGAGACCGCCGTAAGGCGGTCTTTCTGTTTTCCAAGCGGTTATTCGCAAATGTCCGCTATTGGCACGTAGCGGACATGCGCTAGTGCACTGCACATGTCCGCTTTCGGGGATAAACCGGACATGTGCGACAGCGCGACGACGGTTGGGCCGAAAAATCGGGTGTTTGAGGAAATGACGAGCCGCGTCATCCGCAAGGCGCTCGGCCGCGATTCGGAGCCGGCGAGCCGCGCCTTCAAGCGGGTGATACGCCGCATCGAGCGCGAGGGCGCGTGACGGCTCAGGGCCGCTGAACACGGTAATGATCTTTGGGGACGCGCTTCAGGAGCTCCCAATCGGGAAACAGCAGCCGGCCTTCCTTCCTGAGCCTGCCGCAGATCACGTTCACGTCCGTGAGCCTGACCATATGCCGGGCAAGCACGTGCGGCCAGAGCTTGAGGTAGGCAATCGACTCGGGCTGGGCCGGGACCAGCTCCATGATGGTGGCCTCGGCCATGCCGCGCTCGTGCTCCAGACGGTCCGCCATCTTGTCGGGGGCCATGTCGTGCAGCGAATCGAACAACTCGGACTGTCCGCTGCTCGACTCAGCGTGTCTGATTTTGCCGGCGGCGCGCGTTGTCGACTGCGCGGCGAGTGCCGTGCCCTGGCAATCGCGAAAGGCCGCGATGCCGCGTTCATGCCGGGTCGCATAAAACAGGCAGTAGAGCGTCCGATCCCGAAGCGGTCGTAGCACAGGCGTGTCCGCCACGTACTCATATCCGCCAACCTGTCGAAGGTTCTCTTTGAAGGCGTCGACCAAAATCTGCTCACGCTCTTCCGAGGTAAGTGGTCCACCCTGTCTTTCCTGTGCATCCCTAAGTCTCTGCCGCCAGTTACCGTAGGGCATTAGCTCGTCGAGGCCTTGCACAATAGCGGGCTCAGTCATGCTGGCTGCGCGGTTGATGAACTCGAACATGAAATTGAAGGTAACTTCCGACTTTGGCCTCGCCAGAAGCGGGCGCAGGTCGTCAAGCGGAATCCGCCAGCCCTTAGGGTCGATCAGAAAGAAAGCAAAGGCACCGCTCGGAATGTCCTTAACGAGCTCCGGGACGATGCTGAGAAAATCCGCATGATAGGGCTTGATCTCAATGTCGGGATATTTGGGCCGGATTGTCGCAAGGCGCTCATAAGCTGCCGCGTCCCGCTCCACCAGCAAGGCCGTCATTCGGACGTTCCGGTCATTTTTCTTCCAAGCTGCCTTAGCGCGGCGCAGTGCGTTCAAAGCAATACCGAACGACGTATCCTCGAACTGCTCGCTCGCGCTTTGCCATGGCCCGGCAAAGCCATCCACATAGACGATGTGATCGTAGGCGCTCGCTGTCTTGAAGATCAGCGCTTCAAGGTAGCGCTCGAGAAAAACATGCTTGACGTAAGACTGCTCGCGGCCCGCGTAATCGGCAAGCGAGACCACGGCGCGCTGCTACTCAGCGGCCACGGCGTAAGAGGCGAGCGATTTCGGGAATTGGCTCCACTCCCTGCCATCGAGCTTCCGGCCTCCTGATTTAGGCCTCAAGCCGCCCCACTGCTTAAAGAAAAAGGCCACACGCGCAGCCTTGCACTGGTCGCGGATGTCTCGCACCCATTCATGCTTCATCGGCCGTGCCCGCGGCCCACTCTCTCCACCCACGATGACCCAATCGATGCCGGCAAGATCGAGCGTGCCGACTGGGCCGAGCAAGGGCTCGATCGAAAGGAAGCGCACGCTTACTGGCGCCCCTTGCAGATGTCGAACGCGCGACAACTTGGTGCCGTTCTCAATCGACACGCCAAACCACATGTGGCTTGGCCCGATCGATCGGCCATAGCGCGCTCGCAAGAAGCGCTGCATCAGGGAAGAACGCTTGGTCAGGATCTGAAAGGTGTGCCAGTTGGCAGCTTCCATGGTGTCGAACACGCGGGCGATGAACTCGGTCGGCACTTCTTTATGGAAGAGGTCGCTCATCGAATTGACAAAAATCATGCGAGGCTTGCGCCAGTGCAAAGGCTGCTGAAGCCGTCCCGGTCGCAACGTCAGGTCAAAACCATTCTCGAAAGGATGGCCAGGCGTACCGCGAAAGCGCTCCGAAAAGCGCTCAGCGTAGCAGTTGTCGCAGCCCGCGCTGATCTTTGTGCAACCCGTCACCGGATTCCACGTCGCGTCCGTCCATTCGATCGTCGTCGAATTCGACATAGTCCGCCACCTCAGGACTAGTCGGGTACCATATTCGTCATTTGTACGAAAACCCTAAGTCGAACTTGCTGGGAGCGAGCATATGATTTGCGAATGCAAGTTTGATGGCGTTGCCGCATCATCGAGCAGCTAGCCAACTTTCCCGTTAATAAAGGTTAAGAAGCTTTTTTGGTCCCAGATATTTTCGCTGACCACCCTTCTCGCCCGCGCAAAGACCGGGGCCTGTCCATGGTACCGGGGGGTAAATTGCGCGACGTCGCACGGGCTGACACACGTGGCAACGACTGATGTCTGGACAACAGCGTCGAGAACAAGGTGCGTCAGATACACACAACGACGCTAGGGCACTTGATAGGGCACGATCTGCCCGTTCACCAGAACCGTCACTTTTTCGGGCCAATTTTTCTCTTGCTGGCGGAGAGGGAGAAATTCGAAGCCGCTGCGTGATACGGCACGACGCGGTGAGGAGAGCCAGGTGGTTCCTTGCAAAAACCGTAAAAATGGGCGATTTTTTGCACGGAAGTCGGGTGCTAAGTGCTTGGCGCGCCGGAAGGGATTCGAACCCCTGACCCCCAGATTCGAAGTCTGGTGCTCTATCCAGCTGAGCTACCGGCGCCTTGAAGGATAAGGGTAGCGCGCCCAAAAAGATTTCGAACTCCTGATCCCCGGATTCGTAGCTAGACGGTTGCCGATGTGCGTGCATGTCGAGCGGCATCCCATAGCATCTTTTCTTTTGGTTTCCACCTCTCGAGATGTTTCAACGCATCGCCCATATTCGCTCCGGCTGCGACCGGCTGATGTCCGCATACCCCTGAAAATGTCCGCTCTTACCCCTGAAAAGCGGACATTGCGTTAGCTAATTGTTTCCAAAAGCAAGAAGCCGCCTGGGCGACCTACGCTAATTGTGGCCCAATTCCCCAAAATTCATTTTTTAGCAATGACACGTCGAAGAAGTTCGTGTGCGAACTGCGAAAGCGAATCGTCCCGCGCACCCATGACCACGATGCGATCACCAGGACGGGCCAACCTGACCAGCATGTCGCCGCAGGCTCCGCGGTCTGGAAAAGCAAGGGCCTTTCGGCCACACCGCTGGATTTCGCAAACAATATCGTCACTGCCGACGCTGCGGTCGACCGTGCCACCGAAATAAACGGGCTCGGGCATGACCAAGACATCCTCATCGCGTAAACTGCTAGCAAAGCAGCCCACTAAGGCATCCCTCATCAAACGAATTGGACCGTAGCCATGGGGCTGAAACATCAGCAGCAAACGCCCGGGGAACGCGTGCAAGGTTTCGAGCGTGGCCGATATCTTATCGGGGTTGTGAGCAAAGTCGTCGACCACAGTTATTTCATCTGCGGTGCCCACGACCTCCAGTCGCCGACGGATACCACTGAACTCGCCTAGATGGGCCGCGGCCGCCGCGAGGGTCACGCCGCAGGCCTTCGCGGCACTCAGAGCGGCGAGTGCGTTGGCCACATTATGCAGTCCTGGAACCTTCAGATCCACCTCGACGGTCTCACCGGTCTCGCGCGCCTTCACTTGGAACACGATTCCAGCCGGCGACTGAACCGGCGGAGAAGCAAGGAGATGGGCTTGCGTAGAAGTCAGACTGTAGGTGATCGCTTGCCCCGGCTTCAAACCGGCCAGGAGTGCCGCGGTTTCCGAGTTATCGAGATTCAGCACCACTGTCTCCGCCTTGGCAATGAAACTGCCGAAAAGGATGCGCAACTCGTCCAGCGATTTATGGTCCAAGGAGATATTGTTCACGACGGCGACGCGAGGCTCGAAATGCGTAATCGAGCCATCGCTCTCGTCCACTTCACTGACGAAAACCTCGCCCTCGCCAATCCTGGCGCTCGCAAAAGGCGAGCTCACATCAATGAAGTTCTTCATATCCGCGCCATTCATGATCGTTGGGCTCTTTCCAGCGCGGTGCAAAATCCAGCCGAGCATGCCGGCCGTGGTGGACTTACCGCTCGTGCCGGCGACACCGACGCCTAAGGCGGCGGAGTTAAAGAGTTCGGCGAGAAGCCTCGCGCGCGTGGTGACGGCGGCGCCAATACGACGTGCGGCCTGCACGTCGGGGATCGTCTCCTCAACAGCAGCGGACGTCACCAAGATCTGACTGGCCCGGATGACGCCGCTGCCATCCTGGGGATGCAAACGCACACCGCGTGCGCGCAGAAAGTCAAATCTTTCGGCGTTGCGACCTTGGTCGAGCGCGCGATCAGAGCCCTCAACTAGACCACCTCTAGCTTGGATGATCAAAGCGAGCGGGGTCATGCCACTACCACCGACGCCGCAAAAAAAGTAATCTCCGAGCTGGGACATTGATAAAATCTAGAAGGGTTGACGATGAGGCGCAATGCAGGCTGGGCGCTTTGATGAGCAAAGAGAGGTGCAGGATCGGCGTAGTCGCGCCGGCTTCGCGCATGTCTCCCGAAGTTGCTGAGAGGTTGCCGACATTGGCCAGATCGCTTTACCCGGACAGGCCGCCGGAAATCGTGTTCCACCCGCAATGCTTTGCTTCGCACGGACATTTCGCTGGCGATGATGAAACGCGCGCGCAGGCCTTTCTCGAAATTGCTAACGACGAGAGCTACGACGCCGTGTGGTTCGCGCGCGGTGGTTACGGTTCCTGCCGCGTGGTGGAAGCGGTCATATGTGGATTGACAGAATCGTCCAGACGAAAAGCCTACGTAGGCTATAGTGATGCCGGTGTGCTGCTCGCTGCCTTGTACCGGGCTGGGTTCAAGGCCGTAGCGCATGGTCCCGTGGCGCAGGACATCCTCCGAGACGGGGGAGATGCAGCGGTTGGGCGAGCGCTCGCCTGGATCGTCGATCGGTCGCCAGACGCGTTGGAGCCCACAGTAAGCCTTGGGAAAATGACGGCAGCATTTAACATGACCGTTCTTAGCCAGTTAATTGGCACGTCGCTGCAACCTGACCTCGACGGACATGTGCTCATGTTGGAAGAGGTGGGGGAGGCAATGTACAGAATTGATAGGTCGCTATTTCACATTACCAGTAACGCTAAAATCAGGCGGGTGTCGGGCGTCATGCTTGGCCGTTGTAGCGGCATCACCCCGAACGAACCCGATTTCGGAATGAACGAAGAAGAGATTGCCCGTTATTGGTGCCAGAGGTCCGGGATTCCATGGTTGGGACGCGCTGACATTGGGCATGACACCGACAACAAGATTGTTCCGTTCGGGACAGGCCGCGAAATATTTTGATCGCATCCTCCCGGGTGAAACGTCATTACCGGTCAGATCGTCGGCGTGAATGGTGGTAGACAGCCTTGTGACGGGCGCCTCTCGCGGACAGTCGGCTTCGGGTCTTGGTCGTGTGAAACGATTTTCGATAGGGGTCTGGCGCAACATTAATGTGAGTAAGCTCTCTAGGGCACATCATAAATTCGCCCGAGCGGCGCGTTCGATTCTTTTGTTACGCGCGGGTAATTTTATTTCGAGTTTTCACACAGCCAGGGTCATTAGCGGACATTCAGCACAAGCCAGAGGTCAGCCACTGCTTCTTCGGGGGAGAAGTAAAAACGTCCACTGTCGGGAATTTCAACGTGTTGAGCTATCCAACCCTCTTCGACCCGATGAAGTGAAAACCTGTTTTTTGGGAGTGCCTCTATGAGTTCGGAGAGCGTGGGGACATAAACACGATCGCCGCTCTTCCAGACCAAACTGTCTGAAGGGCCAACGTATGTTCCTCTTCCGCCTTGCGGAAAACCTGCATCTCGTAATTCTTTCGCTAGTTTGTAGTTCATCACTCGATTGGCTTGACGCGATCAAGATCGAGCACCGGGCAATTCTTGTCCAGTCCATCTTCTCCTGTCCGTAGGTACACGGATCCTACGGGCCTTTGTACGACCTTTTTTAGGTCCGCTTTACCCCCCGAAAGCGGACATTCATGAGCGCGGGCGGCAAGTCCGCCAAACGCCAAAAGCAGACATCAAAGCAATCCGCGCTTTAGTGGCTAGGAGCGTTTGACGAGAAGGCGGGTAGCAGTCGCGATGGCCAATGCAATGGAGATGAACGCCGCGGCGGCCGCAAACGTGCCGCGCATACCGGCTTTAAGTCTCGACCCACCGGTTTGAATTAGCCCTTCGTTTGAACGACTGGAGCTTTGCCTTTGCCAACCGGAGCCTTGCCTTTGCCTATGCAACCAGCAAGCCCAAAAATGAGAATTGCAGAGCACATTGCAACCAAAAATTTTCTCATAGAGGATCCCCCTTCCAAAAAGCTCGGGTAAGCAAGCGTCATCGTTATTCGTGATTATCGCTAGTGCTAAAAGGTTACACTTTCCCAAACACCGCATTCTTTAATCAGAGGTATTTAATCGGGTCTTCGAGACTGAAGGCATGCTATGGTCTAGTCTGCGTGCTTGATCGGCTGCCGGGGGCGTCATTTGAAAGTTGTCAGGGGGTCATTTCGAGTGCGTCAGTTGCTGCTGACCGCGATGTTTTTCTTTGCCCTGGCTTCGGGCGCATGTGCCGAAGTCACGCTGACGTTCTATTCTCACCATTTAGGCACCTATGGGGGCGGCATCGCCTTCCCCCACGCGCATATCGTGCTCAGCGGAACCACCCAAACCGACGGCAAACCAGTCAAGGCCAATTTCGGATTCACGGCTCAGACGATCTCGCCTTCCATACTTTGGGATTGGGTGGAAGGTGCTGTCTTGTCGATGCCAGACGATTACATCGCGACGATGACGCCGCATCTTTCGCTCCCGATCAGCGACGCACAATATCGCGCTGCACTTGCCGTCGTGGAACGTTGGCGGAAATATCCTCAGCCATCTTACAATCTTGATACGCATAATTGCGTGACATTCGTAAAAGAAATCGCTATCGCGCTTCGACTTCCTGCGAGCAACGACGTCAAGTTCGTCCGCAGTCCGAGGGAATTTCTGGAAGATTTACAGTTACGGACTTCCAGGACCGAGCGGATCGTTGCGACAGTGAAACGTCAACGGCCAATTCCGGGCGCGCAACCGAATAACAATAAAACGAAGACCGTAAGAACGGGGGATTGATAGGTCGGCACCGCGTCGCTGACGGGTCAAAAACGGCGCCGACACTGACTAACGTTTCCTTGCACACGCCGGCAACCTAGGGCAGCCGGAAATAGACTTGTCAACCGCCTATCACCAACTGGATTTTTGTCTGCTTTCAAAGCGCTCATGGTTGATAGCTTGCTGTCGATTGCTCTGATTTGAATTTTTCCATCGCAGCGTAGAGATTGGGTGCTCTATTGTGCGTACCACGGACCGCTTCGACATGGCCGCAGTCATGGAAGGAACAGCCGTTGTACAGGCCGGCTTGTTCGACGATGTCGCTCATGTGGTAGACGAACTCAGGCCCGCGATTCCAACCCGTCTGAATATCGCAGGCCGCACCGATGTAATGATTGGAGCCCGCGACATGCGTGCCCCGCGGTGCCCAGCACTTGGTGATGTTGGCCGGCACTTTATAGCCACGCTCTTTCAGTAGCGCGAAGAATTTCTGGAACTTGCTGGCGTAGGCCGGATTCACCGTTATGTTGAAACCATAGGCTGTTTGCACCGTCACCATTATGTTGTTGCCATTGGCATCGCGTGCGCTCGCAACAGGTGCCGCCTTGGCCGCGGTCGGGCCAGCCTCCGTGTGGATTGCTCCTTCCGTGTTGGTCGCAGTCGGCGCGACGATCGGGACGTTTACGGCGTGCACTTTCCTCCGGCTCGCCTGATTGCTCGCGACGGGCCTGAAGGGCGCACTCGGTGTGGTGCAGTGGCCGTCATTGTCGCATGTCGCTGTCGGCGAAACGCTAAGGCGATGACGTTGCCCAGCCTGAACCGGCAATACGAGCGGCGCTGTGAGTAAACTGAGGGCGGCAAGTGCGGCGACCTTCATGCTCTCCTCCGTGACCGTTCATCACTGAGTAGTGGCCTCATTCTGTGCTGAGTCGGATGCCGGCCCGAGGTAAATAGGCGCGCCCTATGGGAAAAAATTTTTCAGCCTGTTAAGAAATAATTAACTCAATTTAAGCAGTCATTAATTTGATGGGTCGAATATTTCAGTAGTACGAGGTGACTCATGAAAACCGCCATCACGAATAATGATTTGTCTCATGAATGTTATGTTGTCGAAATCGATGGAAAATTCGGATCACGGTACGGAGTTTATATTGAAGCCTTGAAAGCAGGCATGCAATTGAAGCAGAAGTTTCCGCTTAGCCTCATCAAGATCCACGACGCAGACGAGACATTAGTCAGCTCATAACGACGTCTTAATTACGACGCCCATATCCGCTTTGGGTCTTGGTCGTGTGAAAACGATTTTCGATAGGGGTCTGGCGCAACATTAATGTGAGTAAGCTCTCTAGGGCGCATCATAAATTCACCCGAGTGGCGCGTTCGATTCTTTTGTTACGCGCGGGTAATTTTAT
>DATIWJ010000066.1:0-14501 GCA_035519415.1 Pseudolabrys sp. | reverse complement strand
CCGCTCTGTTCGGCGCGCACGGCCATGCTTGCCGGCATGATCGCGTCAAAAGTCACCACTTGTGGAACGGAAACCTCGTTGTCGGCTGGCTTGTGCTTCATTTGCGCCGCTAACCGCCCGTGCCGGTAGCCGCGAGGATGCCGACGATTTGCACCGCGATGACTTTCAAAATCGTCATTGACGGGAAGATCATCGCGTAGCCGATATCGGGCCGCTCGGTCGGCGCCATCTTGGTCGAATAGACAAGGATGGCGGGATTTCCAGTCGCGCCTGAGGCGACGCCAACCAGATCGTCATACGGGATCTTCATGAGATAGTAGCCCACGATGAGGACGATCAACACGGTCGTCAGCAGGACGGCTATCCCGATAAAGAACATCGTAAAGCCCGACTCTGCGATGGTGCGCACAAAGGGCTGGCCGGCGTTGACGCCGACCGTGGCGAGAAACATCGCGAGCCCGAAATTGCGAAGCACGATGTTGGCCGGCAGCGGCATCGTCCACAGCATGGGACCCGTCCGCCGCAATTTGCCGAGGATGAGCGCAACAATCAGCGGGCCGCCGCCGATGCCAAGCGTGACTTTGCCGACGCCCGGAACTGGGATCGGAATAAGTCCGAGCAGGACGCCGAGCACCATCCCGACTCCAAGTGAGACGTAACTGAATTCTGCGGCCGCTTTTACCGTGTCGCCGAAATATTTCCTGATCTCTTCCTTCCGATCCGGCGGCATCAGCACGCCAACGCGATCGCCAAACTCAAGCATCAACTCCGGCGTCGGCACAAGATCCGCATCGTAACGCCTTACGTGCAGCAGATGGACCGGAAAACCAGTGGGCAATGGCAGGCTGGAGAGCGGCACGCCAACCACGTTTGCTTTCCCGACGAACACGCGGATGTAGTCGAGATCGGCTCTGTCCCTGATGAGCTGGCCAGGTGTCAATTTTCCAAGCCGCGCGGCCGCTTCCGCAATCGTATC
Source organism: Pseudolabrys sp. (assembly GCA_035519415.1). Classification (GTDB taxonomy): domain Bacteria; phylum Pseudomonadota; class Alphaproteobacteria; order Rhizobiales; family Xanthobacteraceae; genus Pseudolabrys. The sequence goes on along the minus strand of DATIWJ010000066.1, from coordinate 13,525 downwards.
TTCTCTCTCGCTGACGATCATAAGTGCGTCGCCGGATGACAACGCGATGTCGGTCGTCGGAACGATATTCTGTCCTGCCTTTCGAACCATCGTCACCTGTACGCCGCTCGGCAGCTGCTTGGTGAGTTCAGCAAGCGTTTGGCCGGAGACTTTCTCCCCCACGGAAATTTCGCCCATGTGGAAGCGCTGCGCTTTTGCCGGAAATTTCGGCTGAACAATGCGCGTCATGAAATAGATGCACAGGATCGGGCCGATAACGCCGAAAGGGTAGGCAATCGAATATCCGATTGAGGGTTCCTTGTTGTTCATGACATCGAGCGCGGCCTGGAGCGTCGCGGTGCTCGTCATCGATCCCGCATAGATACCGAGGGTGTGACCAATTTTGATGCCGAAGGCCTGACCCAGACCGAGCGCCACAAGGAGGCCGGCCACACAGCCGACCAACGCCAGCAGGTTGTACTTGCGGCCGACTCCGCGCATTCCTTCAAAGAACTGGCGTCCATACAGGATTCCGATGCCGTAAAGGAACATGATCAGGCCGGTCAGCCCGATGGGCCCGGTGATCTGCGCCTTTGGAGCAAATGCGCCGAGCGCAAGACCGACAAACAGAACGGCCCCGACACCTAGTGAAAACCCGCCGATGTTGATCTGTCCGACAAGGTAACCGAGGCCGATCGCGAGAAACGCCGTAAGAATTGGCTGGGTCCCAATGATCTCGCGCGCAAGATCGATCATGACAAAATCTCCTAGAATTCTGGTGCTGACCCGCGGAACGGCCGACTAGCGAACACGGCAGCCCGCGGTACGGAACTGTTCGATCACGCGAGCGATAAGGTCTGGCGTCGGCGTCGGCGTATTGGCGTTTTTGTACTCGAGTTTCATCGCCTTCCACTTGAACGCACCCAGCTGATGGAATGGTTGAACCTCCACCCATTCAACGTTTTTCATTGGTGCGACAAATTTGGCGATGCCTTCGACATTGGCGGGATCGTCTGTGTGGCCAGGGACGAGGGTGAACCGCACCCACACAGGCTTGTTCATTTTTGACAGACGCTCGGCGAACCGCAGCGTCGGCGCCAGATCGCGGCCGGTGACCTTCCGATAAGTGTCGGGATTTGAACTTTTAATGTCGAGCAGGACGAGATCGAGAACGGAAAGATAGGACTCATCGACCCGGTCGCCCAGAAAACCCGACGTTTCGATTGCCGTGTGCAAACCCAGTTTTTTGGCGGCGGCCAGAATTTGCTTGGTGAAGGCGAGCTGCACCATGGGTTCGCCCCCCGATATGGTGAGGCCGCCATCTAGCGCGCGCAGGGCCGGGGCGAACTGCCCGAGGCGATCGATCACCTGCTGGACGGAGATGTGTGTCCCGTCCTTCAGATGCCATGTGTCGGGGTTGTGACAGTAGGTACAGCGAAGCAGGCATCCCGACACGAACAGGACCGCGCGCAGGCCTGGCCCGTCGTAGCGGGATGACGTTTCATAGGAATGAACGTAACCAAATGCACCCTGAGCCTCGTCCTTAAGCTCGCCTTCATCAGGCGCATCCGGGGAAAGCCCGACACGCAGATCGTGTCGGCTGCCGGCTTCTAACGTTCCAAGGGTCGACATTGCAGGTACCTCAGATCTGGCCGTGGAACGTCCGGCTGATCACATCCCTCTGCTGCTCGGGTGTCAGCCGGACGAAATTCACCGCATAGCCGGACACACGAATCGTGAGCTGCGGATACTTGTCCGGGTTCTTCATCGCGTCCTCGAGCGTCTCCTTGTCAATGACGTTCAGGTTCATATGGAACCCGCCATGATCGAAATAGACGTCGAACGCCTTCGTCGCTGATTCAATGAGCTCGTGTTCGGACAGGTGTGCCTTCTGCGGGGCAACAGAAACGGTGTAGCTGATGCCGTCCTGCGAATCCTTGTAGGGCAGTTTGGCAACCGACAGGCACGACGCGAGCCAGCCGTGGTTGTCGCGGCCGTGCATGGGGTTTGCCCCCGGCCCGAAAGGTTCGCCCTTGCGGCGCCCGTCGGGCGTATTGCCGGTAGCCTTGCCGTAGACGACGTTCGAGGTGATGGTCAGCACGCTTTGGGTATGCGTCGCATTCCGGTATGTCGGATGCTTGCGGATTTTCTGCATGAAGCTCGTGACGAGCTCGGACGCTATCTTGTCAACGCGATCATCGTTGTTGCCGAATTGCGGAATGTTGGCATTGCCTTCGTTCTTGTAGTCGACGGCCAGGCCCTTATCATCGCGAATTACGCGGATTTTTCCGTACTTGATGGCGCTGAGACTGTCGGCGACGACCGATAGCCCCGCAATTCCGAAGGCCATGGTGCGCAGAATGTCGCGGTCGTGCAGCGCCATCTCGAGTCGCTCGTAAAAATACTTGTCGTGCATGTAGTGGATGCAGTTCATCGCATGCACGTAGGTACGAGCGAGCCATTCCATTGTTGTGTCGAATTTCTTCATCACCTCGTCATAATCTAGGAATTCGCCGCTCACCGCAGGTGTCGGCGGCGCGATCTGGTCGCCTGAGATCTCGTCGCGGCCGCCATTGATTGCGTAAAGCAGCGCCTTGGCGAGATTGACGCGCGCGCCAAAGAATTGCATCTGCTTGCCGAGCTTCATTGCCGACACGCAACACGCGATGCCGTAGTCGTCTCCCCAGAACGGGCGCATCAGGTCGTCGTTTTCGTATTGTAGCGACGACGTATCGCGGCTGACCTTGACGCAATATCGCTTGAACGTGGCGGGGAAGTGCTTCGACCACAGCACAGTGATGTTCGGCTCGGGCGCCGGACCGAGATTGTAGAGAGTGTGCAGCATGCGATAGCTGCTCTTGGTCACGAGCGTACGACCGTCGAGGTCCATCCCTCCCACGCATTCGGTCGCCCAGTAGGGATCGCCGCTAAAGAGCGCATCGTATTCCGGCGTACGGAGGAATCGCACGATACGGAGCTTTTGCACGAGCTGGTCCCACAGCTCCTGAGCTCCGGCCTCGTCCAGCCTGCCTTCGCGAATGTCGCGTTCGATGTAGATGTCGAGGAACGAGGAGATGCGTCCGATCGACATTGCCGCGCCATTGGCCTCCTTGATGGCGCCGAGATACGCAAAGTAAGTCCATTGAACGGCCTCGCGCGCATTGGCCGCCGGCCGGGAAATGTCAAAGGCGTAGAGCTTTGCCATCGCGGCAAGATCTTTGAGTGCGCGAATTTGCTCCGCCAATTCCTCGCGCTGGCGGATCACCTCATCGGTGGGCCACATGTCATCGATCTGCGCGCGTTCAATCTGCTTCACCTCGAGCAGTCGATCGACGCCATACAACGCGACGCGACGGTAGTCGCCGATGATACGTCCCCGCCCGTAGGCATCCGGAAGCCCGGTAACAATTCCCGATCTTCGGCATCGCATGATCTCCGGCGTGTATGCGTCAAACACGCCGTCGTTATGTGATCTTCGATACTTCGTGAATGCTTCGTGGACCTGCGGGTCGGCTTCGAAGCCCGCGGCCTTGAGGCCCGCTTCGACCATGCGCAGACCGCCGAACGGGAAGATCGCGCGCTTGAAGGGCTGATCTGTCTGCAGACCTACGACAACTTCGTTGTCGCGATCGATGTAGCCGGGCTTGTGCGCCAGCATTGTAGAAGGCGTCTTTGCGTCGACGGCGAGAACGCCTTTTTTCCGTTCGTCCTGGAAGTATGGCTGCAGTTTTGCCCAGACCGCTTTTGTCTTGGCGGATGCCGGCGCGAGAAATTTTTCGTCGCCGGTATAGGGCGTCACATTGCGAACGATAAAATCCCGGACATTGATCGAAGTCCGCCAGTCACCGGGATTAAAGCCGCGCCATGGATCCTCACCACCTTTGGTCCCGACTTCCTTTGCAAGTGCGGCGCTACCTTTCATGGCGACTTCTCCCTTTGGGCGTTCTGTCACACTGGCGTTATGGCTTTCTTTAAGCGTAGCGTCGCGTTGGGCTAGTGTATAGACTCGACCTAGTGCTGCTCCTTTGACGTGAATCAAACGCGATCGAAGGGACGGCGCTAGTATTCAACTTGGAAAATTGGAGCGCGATCTGCCATTGGATTCGCGAGTGTGAATCTGTGACTCAAGGAGAAGGGCGATGGCAATGTCTTCCACGGTGCAACAAAGCAGTGCAAAGCCTCATGCCAAGTACGAACGTCTGATCGCAAAGGCCAAGGGAGTCGAGGCCGCCAAGACCCTTGTCGTTCATCCATGCGATGAGACTTCGTTGCGCGGCGCGCTCGAAGCAGCAGAGATCGGCATTATCGTACCCATTCTGGTCGGTCCGGCGGGAAAGATCGCAGCAGTCGCACGCGCTCACAAATTGAATCTGGACGGCATCGAAATTGTCGACGTGCCGCATAGCGATGCGGCAGCCGCCAAGGCCGTCGAGCTTGTCAAGGCGGGCATGGGTGAACTCCTGATGAAGGGCAGCTTGCATACCGACGAGCTCATGCGCGCGGTGACGTCGTCGAGCACCGGCCTGCGTACCGCAAGGCGTATCAGTCACGTCTTTGTCATGGACGTGCCAACGTATCCAGAGACCCTCTTCATCACTGATGCCGCGATCAATATCTTTCCCGATCTCGACGTCAAACGCGATATTGTGCAGAACGCGATCGATCTCTGGACGCAGACGGGTCTCGGGACGCCCCGGGTGGCCATTCTGTCTGCGGTCGAGACCGTCACATCAAAGATTCCGTCCACGATCGATGCAGCGGCCTTGTGCAAGATGGCCGACCGCGGCCAGATCACTGGCGGCATCCTCGATGGCCCACTTGCTTTCGACAACGCGATCGATCCCGAAGCGGCTAAAATCAAAGGCATCAAGTCCGAGGTTGCAGGTCGCGCCCAGATTCTCGTCGTTCCCGATCTGGAAGCCGGCAATATGCTGGCCAAGAACCTTTCATTCATGGCGAATGCAGATGCGGCAGGCATCGTGCTCGGCGCTCGCGTGCCTATCATCCTGACATCGCGCGCCGACTCGGTGCGCACGCGCATGGCGTCCTGTGCGGTCGCCGTGCTCTATGCCGATGCGCGCCGCCGTCTGGCGACCGTCACTGCGGTGTGACCGCCATGGATGCCATTCTAGTTGTCAATGCGGGATCGTCGAGCCTCAAATTCCAGGTGTTCACAACCAGCGGCTCGGGTGGCGAGCTTGACTGTCTGGTCAAAGGCCAGGTCGATGGGGTCGGCAGTCGTCCGCGCCTGAAGGCCGAGGGTGCGGACAAAAAGTCCCTGATCGACCAGACGTACAGTGCCGACAAAATCCCGGATCTGCCCGCCGCCATCCAGGTCGCGGGGGAATGGCTGCGCAGCACGCAGAAGGTCAATCTTCTCGCCGTCGGACATCGGGTCGTTCACGGGGGTCCCGACTTCGACCGGCCCGTGCGCGTGACCCGCGAAGTTGCGGCGCAGCTTGAACGCTACGTCTCGCTAGCGCCGCTGCATCAGCCGAACAACCTTGCTCCGATCCGGACACTTCTTGACCGCCGTCCGGAGCTACCGCAGGTCGCCTGTTTCGACACCGCGTTTCACCGTGGCCACGGCGCGCTGGCAGATTATTACGCATTGCCCGAAAGCTTCTACAGAGAGGGCGTGCGGCGTTACGGCTTTCACGGCCTTTCCTATGAATATATCGCCCAGCGCTTGCCGCTTGTCGCGCCGGACATTGCGAAGGGTCGCGTGGTCGTCGCGCATCTTGGCAGCGGCGCCTCAATGTGCGCTCTCGCAAGCGGCCGAAGCGTCGAAAGTACGCTTGGATTCACGGCTCTCGATGGATTGCCCATGGGAACTCGCCCGGGTCAACTCGATCCCGGCGTGGTGCTTTACTTGATTGCAGAAAAAGGAATGAGCCCGGCGGCGGTCCAGGACCTTTTCTATAAGGAATCCGGGCTGAAGGGGCTTTCCGGAATCAGCAACGACGTACGCGAGCTCCAGGACAGCAAGGATCCGAAAGCCGCATTTGCGCTCGACTATTTCGCCTATCGCGCCGGACTCTATGTCGGCATGCTGACAGCCGCACTCGGCGGGCTCGATGCGTTCGTTTTCACTGCCGGCATCGGTGAAAATTCGCCGACAATGCGCGCACGCATCGCCGAGCGCCTCGCCTGGCTTGGGATCCATCTCGATGCCGCCGCGAACAACGCAGGTGCAACGCTGATATCGAAAAACGACAGCCGCGTTCCTGTCTATGTTATCCCGACCAACGAAGAGCTGATGATCGCACGACATACGCTGGAGCTGCTTTCGACCCAAAGCGTCGCACCCAGGACCGCTACAGGATAGGCTCCGCTGTATCTAAACCGTGGGCGGGGGCTCCTCATGTACTGGAAGCAATCGTACTATCTCAAAGACCATTTCAGATCTTCGCTCTGGCTCGTTCCACTTATTGCGATTCCCTTCGCGCTTGTTGCAACCCGCTTATTGCACCGCCTGGATGCCTGGCTCGGTTGGCGTTTTCTCGACTTCGGCGCATCTGCCGCCGAGGCGATGCTCAACACCATCATTACGGCCACGATGAGCTTTGTCGTGTTTACGTTTGGCTCGCTCCTCGTTGCCCTTCAGGTTGCAAGCGGACAACTGACCCCGCGCATCATCGCCACCATATTGGTCCGAAATAACGTTGTCAGGTATACAACCGGCCTTTTCATTTTTACCCTGCTGTTCGCGGTCAGCGCGCGGAACACGATGCAGGACGATGTTTTTCAGCTCGTCATATTCGTCGCCGCTTGCCTTGGAATCCTTTGCTTTGCGGCATTTCTTTTTCTGATCGATTATGCTGCGCGACTATTGCGCCCGATCAGCATCGTGAGCCACGTTGGCAAAGCCGGGATCGCGGTCATTGACAGCGTTTACCCGGACCCGAACCTGGGGTCTACGCAATCGAACAGCCACCGTTTCAAACTTGGAAAACCGGCCCGGACAATTGAGCACGGGGGCACGTCGGAAATTGTTCTCGCAGCCAATGTGAACGAGCTTGTGGCCGAGGCCGAGGGATCCGGCGGCGTGGTCGAATTCGTTCCGCAGGTCGGCGATTTTATTGCGACCGACGAGCCATTGTTCAACTTGTACGGTGGGGCTGCCTCGCTCGACGAGGGAAGGCTGAAATCAACCGTTGCATTCGGGCCGGAACGGACATTGGAACAGGACCCGACCTTCGCCTTTCGTATCATCGTCGACATCGCGCTCAAGGCTCTGTCACCCGCCATCAATGATCCGACAACGGCTGTAATTGCAATCGACCAGCTGCATCGGTTGCTCCGGAAAGCCGGAAACAAGAACCTGCGCACCGACGAGATCCTCGATAAAACCGGAAAGCTGGTGGTGATCTTTCGAACGCCGAATTGGCACGACTTTGTGCATCTCGCATTCACCGAAATACGTCACTGCGGCGCGCAAAATATGCAGATTGCCCGGCGACTGCGCGCAATGATCGAAAACCTGGTTCAGACACTGCCGGGGAATCGGCATCCCGCCCTGCAGAAAGAACTGCAATTGCTGGACCGTGCGATCGAAGAGCACTTTCGCTATCCCGAGGACCTCGCCCTTGCCCGCGTGGGAGATGCGCAGGGATTGGGGGGCGCCTCGGGTATCGAGAAGACGCAATAAAAAGAGTCCTCAGGGCTTTGAGCCTGAAGTTCGAAGCCGCCTGCGAAACTCGTCGGTCAAGAGGCAGATGCTGATCAGGAACACCCAGAAAGGAAAAGCCACGAATACCCACGAAAAATACGAACTGCCGAACAGGAGCAGCAGCGCGAGAACAAACCCGAGATAGGCGACCCAGCGGGGCGCGATGCCGGTGTAGGTGATGACGGTCGAAGTCGAGAACATGAACACGGCCGCCATTTTGACCAGATAAATATTGACCAGGTTGTAGCTGAGCGTGCGGGCCAGCTGAAATGTCGGGGCGCTCGTCAGAGCCTGGGAATCGGCAGCAAAGGTCAGAATGATCGCGCCTATGACGGCCGCCAGAACAAAAAGCATAGCCAGAAACAGCAGGCTGCTCCCCAGAAATACCGTGGCAAAAAAACGGTCCTCAAGTGCGCCAAGGCGATCGCGCAACGCCCCCACAAACCAAAGGAACGCAATTCCGGCAAACGGGAGGAGGTTGAGCGCAAAACCGACCAGTCTCGAGCTTGTCTTGAGCCACTCACCTGGTTCGGCGGGATCGCTTGGAACGGAAATGCGCAGCATCGAGAACGCGGCGACAAACAGCACGGAAAAGGCTATTCCCGCGATAGCGGCTGCCCGCGGTGTTTTCAGTTTCGCCTGGACCATTTTGTCGGTCGGCATCGCAAATCGTTCGGTTAATCCGGATCAACAAAGCTGGAGCGTGACATGCACGGTGCCTGACTCGCGCTTGGTGCTCATTTTCAGACCGCTTTTCTCGAACGTCTTCAGCATCGGGATATTCTCCGGCAACACCTCGGCGGTGAATTCCTTCAGTCCGGCATCGCGAGCAAGTATGGCGAGATGACGCAACAACGCCGCGCCGATGCCCTGACCCTGATAGTCGTCGATCACAACGAAAGCGATCTCTGCCGTGCCGGGCCGCTGGACGATATACCGCCCGCCAGCGACGATATCGGCACGGCCAGCTTCTTCGACGACCGCGACAAGCGCGACATGATTGACAAAGTCGACGTTCAGGAAGAATGCACGTTCCTTCTCCGAAAATTCACGCTTTCCGCCGAAAAAGCGACGGTACATCGACTGGAAACTGGTGCGATCGATAGCGGCTAACAAACCAGGCTTGTCTTCCGGCGTGAGGGCGCGGATTTCGACCGTACGCCCATCACGTAGGCGCTCCATCGCCGAATACTTCGACGTTTCGAGCATCGTCGACAATCCAATCCTGTCTAAACAGGTCACCCTTTAGATCCGCGTGTGTGCAAGGTTTTTGACTTACCTCTTTGACTTAGATCAAATGTTTGGCGGCGACCATGATCAATGGTTTTTCAGATAAATTAAAGGAGGAAACCATGGTGCGTGAAAACAAACTTTTTGCGACGTTGCTGGCTGCCACGCTTGCCGGGGCTTTCTGCTTCGCCGACAGCGCCTCGGCCGCCAAGAAAAAACTCACGTACGAACAGGCATACGCACGGTGCAAGTCCATTATGGACAAGGAAGGCACTCCGGGGACGTCGACTCAGGCGAATGTGCGTCATACGCGCGGTGCGGCCTGCATGAAGAAATATGGCTATAAGCTCTAGCCGGCTGACGTGCGGGATCACGCAGATCGAAAGTCCGCACGCAAGTAATTGAGGGGCGCGCAGCGATTGCGGCCATGCCCTTTGCCGTGATTCAAAAGAGTTCTTTGCTTTCGCTTCATCTTTGTTCTCGTTGTCTTTTTTAATGCTTCGTCCCTTAATTGTCCCAATCGCTCGTCATCGAAATGACATTGTGTAGTCGGCTTGATGATGGGAGTGTTGGCTTAAGATCAACAGCCGGAAAATCGCACATCAACGATGCCAGGAATCGACGCCAGGCTTTTCGTGCAATTCAACAGACCGCGGAACGTTACGTGGAGTCTCACATGAACAAGACTACTGCACCGATGCTCCCCGCGGTGAAGGCCAAGCTCCTGGAAGGAAAAAAGGGTCTCATCGTTGGCATTGCCAACGACAAATCAATTGCGTGGGGTTGCGCGAAGGCCTTCCGCGCCTTCGGCGCCGAGGTGGCCGTAACCTATCTTAATGACAAAGCCAAAAAGTTCGTCGAGCCCCTTGCCCGCGCGCTGGAAGCTCCGATCTTTATGCCGCTCGACGTGAGCGTGGCCGGGCAGATGGAGGCTGTCTTTGAACGGATTACCAAGGAATGGGGCAAGCTCGACTTTCTGGTTCACTCCATCGCCTTTTCGCCGAAGGAAGCGCTGCAGGGGCGTGTGGTCGACGTATCGCAGCAAGGCTTCGCGACAACCATGGACGTGTCATGCTGGAGCTTTATCCGCATGGCGCATTTGGCCGAACCACTGATGCGCAAGGGCGGCACTTTATTCACGATGTCGTACTACGGCAGCCAGATGGTCGTTAAGAATTACAATATTATGGGCGTTGCCAAAGCGGCGCTCGAATGTGCGGTGCGCTATCTCGCAGCGGAGCTCGGACCAAAGGGCATTCGCGTGCATGCCATCTCACCGGGGCCACTCGCGACCAGAGCAGCCTCCGGCATCCCCGAATTTGACGCCTTGCTCGATAAAGCGAAAGCGAAAGCGCCCGCGCGCAGCCTCGTCAGCATTGATGATGTAGGGGCCGCGACTGCCTTTCTGGCGCACGACGCAGCACGGCTCATTACCGGCGAAACGCTCTATGTCGATGGCGGCTATCATATCACTGACTGAAGGTTGTGGCCTGGCGGGGGCGACGACACAGGAAGGGTTCTCCAATGGCATCAGTTAAAAAAAACACGCCTTCATAGGAGTGGGTAGATTTCGGAATTGGCCAGGTGCGATGTTCGGTATCGGTGCGCTCTGTTTGTGATAGGATCTCAATATGGCTGAGCAACTGAACCCCGCCGCTACTCACCATCTGCCGGCATTCATCACCGCGCCCGGCGAGACCGACGTGCTCATGGTCGTTACGGCCGTAATCCTTGGCGCGTCCGTCGTCGGTTTCGGTATCCTGTACTTGCGACTGCATGCGTTGCCCGAGCAGATAGCGCACAAGGGCCAAAAAGTGCAGTTCGAGATTGTCGCAATCCTGGGACTGATTGCTCTCTTCACGCACATGCACATTTTCTGGGTCGCCGGACTGCTGCTGGCGTTTATCGACCTTCCCAACTTCAGTGGCTTTCTTGGCCGCATCGCGGGCTCGGTTGAGAGGATGGCCGGCGTGAGGCCTGGCGCGGGCGCCGATGGTGTACCGGACCGTGGCAGGCCGACGCATGGGACAGATGCCAGCCACGCCGACGATGCAGTATCTGCGCCACGAAAACCCGCGCGTGTTGCGGCTGGCACGAAGGAGCTCGACCATGCTTGAGATGCTCCTTTGCTCACTGGTGACACTTCTTCCGGACTATCTCTACCGCCGCTATGTCCAGGGAAAGCGACTCGGCAAGGAGATAACCTTCTACTCGGTGTGGTTCGAGCTCCGATGGGGCATCACCGGCTGCCTCATCCTGACCGTACTCCTGATCACGACCGTTTTTTACAACCACCCGTCCACGACCAACGTGACGCTCTTCTTCCGGACGATTCCGATCCTTCCCGAGACTAACGGGCGTGTCGCCGAAGTTAACCTCGGCGTTAGCGGTCCCGTCACGAAGGGCGCTCAGATTTTCAGGCTGGACAGCTCGAAGCAGGAGGCCGCCGTCGAGTCGGCCCGGCGCAAGATTGCGGAGATCGAAGCGCAAATGCTGGTGGCGCAGGCGGACGTGACGAAAGCCGAAGGCCAGCTGCAGGAGGCCAAGAGTGCGCACCAGCAGACGGTCGATGAACTTGAGACGAAGCAAGAACTGTATCGACGTAATCCGGGAAACGTTCCCTTCCGTGAGATCGAGCGCCTGCAGGAACGCGAGCGGGGTCAGCTCGGTGCGATCACCGCCGCGACGGCCGCGAAGCAGGGCACCGAGGAGCGGATATCTACGCTTCTGCCTGCAGAGAAAGCGAGCGCCCAGGCCGAGCTGGCCCAGGCCCAGGTCGAGCTCGACAAGACAGTGATCCGGGCGGGAGTAAACGGGCGGGTCGAGCAGTTCCTTCTGCGCGTTGGCGACGTCGTCAATCCACTGATGCGTCCGGCCGGCGTCCTGATCCCCGAGGGGGCCGGTGAGCGATCTTTGCAAGCCGGTTTCGGGCAGATCGAGGCGCAGATCATGAAAGTCGGGATGGCCGCAGAAGTCACCTGCGTGTCCAAGCCATTCACTATCATCCCGATGGTGGTGACCGGCGTGCAGGATTACATCGCTGCGGGCCAGTTTCGCGGTGGCGAGCAATTGTTGGAAGCGCAGCAGGTGACGCGGCCGGGCACGCTTCTTGTTTTTCTCGAGCCTCTTTTCAAGGGCGGACTCGAGGGAGTGACGCCGGGCAGCAGTTGCATTGCCAATGCCTATTCCAGCAACCACGACATAATCGCGGCAAAGGATACCGGCACCTTACGTGGTCTCGCTTTGCATGCTGTGGATGCGCTTGCTCTCGTACACGCCATAATTTTACGGCTGCAGGCGCTGATACTTCCCTTCCAGACGCTGGTGTTCAGCGGACATTGATATGGGCGGATGCCCGCTATGGGTCATAGCGGCGGTGATATTCAATGTTGATCCAAGCGACTGACGCCGTGCAACGACTGCAAGACCGGGAGGTCAAAATACCCACCTTTCAACTAACGAAAGTGTGTGCGGCTATAATGCTGGCGGCGGTCATGCTGGCGGGCGCGCCCTCGCGGTCCTACGCTGACATCGGCACAGTACACATTAAACTCGCTAAGGTCGGACTCGTCATGGGTGCCGCCGGCGGCTCCGGCACTTTGACCTTCCATCACAATCGATACCGGCTGCGCATCCGTGGCGTTAGCGCTGGCACCATTGGCGCGGCAGGGATGCGCCTGGTTGGCACCGCGTCCAATCTGCGGTTCGCGGCGGACATCGCAGGTACCTATTCGGCAGTCTCTACAGGGATTGCGATCGTGGGCGGCGCAAAAACAGCTGTGCTGCGGAACTCGAACGGCGTAGTTCTGAAGTTGCAAGGAAAACAGGTTGGCCTTGCGGCATCCATCAGTGTAGCCGGGTTGACCATATCTTTGCAGTAGCACCAGGCGCCGCGGTTCCCGGCCGCGTATTCAGCAACAAGGTGCGTATGGTCGTGGATGTCATCGCGGCCGGACAGTTGGCGACCTCGCCGGCGCAATGTCTGCTGGCCCGGACATTGACTCGCGTCACACCCGACCCCTTTCAATGTGGTAATTTGAACCGCTATGATGCGTTTCGACCCAAAGGGAGCTGGGCCATGAAATGTAGCACTCAATCGTTTGCCTTTGTCTCCGTACTCGTCGCAGTCCTTCTGTTATTGAGTGCGGGAACACTCAATGCGCTCGATGCCGATCTCGCCTCTCACACCTTTGCGGCGGTTCAGACCGCTAAACAGAAATGCATAAATACCTGTCGTGCACGATATCGCGAGTGCCGTTCTCTGAAGCAGATGCCATCGATCGAGTGTCGGAACGTCTACCAGGATTGCACCCGCTTGACTTGTAATGGTCTGGTTGACTGACGTGCCCTTTGCCGCGGCCGGCAAGCCAGCGGGGGCGCCAGGGTTCGGCTTCATCACCCGACCAACGCTACTCGCCAGCGCCGACGAGGTGATCGAATGAATGACTTGTCCGCTACTGGGGCTAACGCGGACATCCCAAATTCATGCCGTATGTCCGTTGATGACCCTGGCTGTGTGAAAACTCGAAATAAAATTACCCGCGCGTAACAAAAGAATCGAACGCGCCACTCGGGTGAATTTATGATGCGCCCTAGAGAGCTTACTCACATTAATGTTGCGCCAGACCCCTATCGAAAATCGTT
>DATIWJ010000065.1:0-118523 GCA_035519415.1 Pseudolabrys sp. | reverse complement strand
GGGAATTTCCTGGGTATAGAGGAGGGACCTTTGGCCTTTGCGGGTGTAGTTCAGTGGCAGAACCTCAGCCTTCCAAGCTGATGACGGCGGTTCGATTCCGCTCACCCGCTCCACGCCTTACGCGAGCGCTTTCGCCGGAATTACCTTCGGAAATGCCTTTAAGAGGGCATCTCCGCCCTTGCATTAGCACCATGTATAATGCATGACATCGCGGCGGCGGACCCTTATATGGTCCGCCGCAGCCGCTTTACGGAGGAGTGTAGCTCAATGGCTAGAGCACCGGTCTCCAAAACCGGGGGTTGCAGGTTCGAGTCCTGCCACTCCTGCCAAGCTGGACCGCACATGAGATATTGAGATCGAACACGAGCGAGCATTATGAGCGATCAAGCGCCAGCCGAAGTACGACGCAAGCGGGTCAGTCCTTTCCGCTTCCTGCAAGAGGTGCGCGAGGAAACCCGTAAAGTGACCTGGCCGACGCGCCGGGAAACCTTGATTACCACCGCCATGGTCTTCGTCATGGTCGCGATCGCGTCGGTTTTTTTCCTGGTCTCGGATCAATTAATCCGCATTGCCGTTACCTTCGTACTCGGCATCGGAACCTGAAGGTTCAACGAGGATGAGCGACACAGCCACTGATACGACGGCATCGACCAAGCCGAAGCGCTGGTACATCGTCCACGCCTATTCGAATTTCGAAAACAAGGTGGCGGATTCAATCCGCGAGCAAGCCAAGCAGCGCGGCTTGGCCGAACATATTGGCGAAGTGCTGGTGCCAAAAGAGAAAGTCACCGAGGCAAGACGCGGCCGGAAGGTTGAAACCGAACGCAAGTTCTTTCCCGGGTACGTGCTGGTCAAGATGGATCTGACGGACGAGGTCTATCACCTCATCAAGAATACACCCAAGGTCACCGGCTTCCTCGGCACCGACAAGAAGCCGATGCCGATTTCGGATGCTGAAGCTGATCGTATCCTGCATCAGGTGCAGGAGGGCATTGAGCGGCCAAAGCCAGCTGTCTCATTCGAAGTTGGCGAACAAGTTCGCGTATCCGACGGTCCATTTGCTTCCTTTAATGGAACAGTTGAAGAAGTCGATGAGGCCCGCTCGCGCGTGAAAGTCGCTGTGTCGATCTTCGGCCGTGCGACCCCGGTCGAGCTTGAATTCGGGCAGGTGGAAAAGCTTTAACAGGCGCTCGTTGTGCCCAACGAGATGGTCGGGGCAAAACCGGCCATGACAAGTGAGAGCATCGTGGGAGGTGAGGCGGTCGCCAACCGTCAAGATCCGCACCACTAACGGAGTAAGTTATGGCGAAGAAAGTCACTGGATTCCTCAAATTGCAGGTACCGGCCGGTGCCGCCAATCCGTCGCCCCCGATCGGGCCGGCGCTTGGCCAGCGTGGCCTTAACATCATGGAGTTCTGCAAGGCGTTTAATGCGCAGACCCAGAAAATGGAGAAGGGCGTTCCGATCCCGGTGATCATTACCACCTATCAGGACCGTTCCTTCACCTTCGAGATGAAGACACCTCCGGTGTCCTATTTCCTCAAGAAGGCGGCCAAGCTGGAAAGCGGATCGAAAACTCCCGGCCGTGACCCGGTTGGACAGGTCAGCAAGAAACAGGTGCGCGAAATCGCCGAGCAGAAGATGAAGGATTTAAACTGCGACACCGTCGAGGCGGCAATGAAAATGGTCGAAGGCTCAGCCCGTTCGATGGGCCTTACGGTGACGGAGTAATCGCCATGACAATTGGAAAGCGCACGAAGGCAGCCCGCGAAGGCGTCGACCGCGAAAAGTCATATCCGATCGCGGAAGCGGTCAAACTGGTGAAAGAACGCGCGAAGGCGAAGTTCGACGAGACCATCGAGATTGCGATGAACCTCGGTGTTGACCCCACGCATGCGGACCAGATGGTGCGTGGCGTTGTCACCCTGCCAAATGGCTCGGGCCGCACATTGCGCGTCGGGGTGTTTGCGCGCGGCGCGAAGGCCGATGAGGCAAAAGCTGCAGGCGCTGACGTGGTCGGCGCGGAGGACCTGGTCGAGAAGGTCAACAAGGGCGAAATCGACTTCGATCGCTGCATCGCCACTCCTGACATGATGCCGCTGGTCGGCCGCCTCGGTAAGGTGCTCGGCCCACGCGGGATCATGCCGAACCCCAAAGTCGGTACGGTGACGATGGACGTCACGAATGCGGTGAAGGGGGCGAAGGGGGGATCGGTCGAGTTCCGCGTCGAGAAGGCGGGGATCGTACAGGCCGGTGTCGGAAAAGCTTCGTTTGCGGAAGACAAGCTGGTCGAGAATATCAAGGCTTTTGCGGACGCCGTTCAGAAGGCCAAGCCCCCGGGGGCAAAAGGCCACTACATCAATCGGGTCGCGATATCATCGACAATGGGCCCGGGCGTGAAAGTGGAGATTCCAAGCCTGTTTGGCGCCGGCGGTGGCCATTAGCAGAATTGGGGATTTTCGCTGGCGACTTCGCGAAAAGGCCTTGGCAAAAGGTCTGCAAAGGTCTAGATAACAGCGATCGGGCGTGCCGGCCCAATTTGTCGGCACGCCTTTGCGCGTCTCTACAAACCTATGGTGAGCGGAACTTATTCCTTTTAGAAACCCGGGTGGGGGAGCTCTGAAAGGAAGAGAGCCGATGCCGTTAAGAATGTGAAGGCGCACAAGACCGTCCGCTCGTGGACGGTCAACCTGTCCAAGACTGCCGGTGCCGACGGCTCACAAGGCCGGACGCTTAATCCCTTAAGGCGGGCCAGCACAGACGGGGAAGCGACCCGAGTTTGCGCACTGAAAGAGGTGCGCCAATTTGGTTCGAACCTCGAAGACCCGATCGCGGCAGCAATGCCGTTTCGGGGGGGCAGGCTTTTCAATCGTCGTCCTGCCCTGGTTCGCTGCGCGTGAACTCTAAGCGGGACGGCTGGTCACAACCCGGCGGCTCCCGTGCATCGCGGGCAAACCGTCAAACCGGAAAGAGCTTGCAGTGGATCGAGCGGCTAAAGCGGAGTCCATCACTGAACTGAGTGGGGTGTTCAAGACCTCCAACGTCGTGGTGGTGGCTCACTATTCCGGCCTCAGCGTTGCCCAAATGCAGACTCTGCGCAAGCAGATGAAGCAGGTGGGTGCGCAGGTGAAGGTCGCGAAGAACCGTCTCGCCAAGATCGCGCTGAAGGACACCGACGCTGCTTCCATCGCGCCCTTGCTGAAGGGGCCAACCGTGCTCGCCTATTCCGGCGATCCGGTGGCGGCACCAAAGGTGGCTATCGATTTCGCCAAGGCGAACGAGAAGTTCGTCATCCTTGGCGGATCGATGGGCAAGACTTCTCTGGACCCCAATGGCGTCAAGGCGCTCGCCGCCCTGCCGTCACTGGACGAATTACGCGCCAAGATCGTCGGCCTGCTTCAGGCTCCGGCGACCAAGATCGCGCAACTCGCCAACGCTCCCGCGGCGAAAGTCGCGCGCGTGGTCCAAGCTTATGCCTCCAAGGACGCGGCGGCCTGACGGCTCAACACTCATTCTCTGGTTCGAACCGATAGGAATTGAAACAATGGCTGACTTGAAAAAGATCGTCGACGAATTGTCTGGCCTGACCGTCCTGGAAGCGGCGGATCTGGCCAAGATGCTTGAAGAGAAGTGGGGCGTTTCAGCTGCCGCCGCAGTGGCGGTTGCTGCGGGTCCTGCGGGCGGCGGCGGCGCGGCTGCTGCGGCTGAAGAGAAGACCGAGTTCACGGTCGTTCTCGCCAGCGCCGGCGACAAGAAGATCGAAGTGATTAAAGAAGTGCGTGCGCTCACAGGTCTTGGCCTGAAAGAGGCGAAGGACCTGGTTGAGGGCGCGCCGAAAACCGTCAAGGAAGGCGTGGCAAAAGACGAGGCCAACAAGATCAAGGCCACGCTCGAAAAGGTCGGTGCGAAGGTGGAATTGAAATAAGAGATGCTTATTTCAATTCCATCCCCGGACAAGCGAGGCAAAGCCGAGTGCGATCCGGGGATCGAACAAATTAAGACGTGGATGGCCGGGACAAGCCCGGCCATGACGGAGCGGATTTACCGAATCTCCGGGCGCAAGCCCGGGGATCTCGGACAGGAGAGAAAGGTGGCCGGCTTAGGGCCGAACGCCGAGGCGGTCGTGAGCAGCGAACTGGTCACGATGAAAAGTGAAGTGTGCGGCGGTTCGGGCCAAGCCCGAATCACATAGAACCGGACGGCCCCGACGCCTGTCCTGATGGTCGCGATGGATTGCGGCTGTTCGGAGAGGCGCCCGCGCTGCCCGCCGAAATAGAATCGAGAGAGAAAAGATGGCGCAGACGTTTACCGGTCGCAAGCGCGTAAGGAAGTTTTTCGGGTCAATTCAGGAAGTGGCGGAGATGCCGAACCTCATCGAGGTTCAGAAGGCATCTTACGACCAATTCCTGCTTGTGAAGGAGCCGATAGGCGGCCGCCCCGACGAGGGCCTGCAGGCCGTATTCAAATCGGTATTCCCGATTTCTGACTTTTCCAATTCGTCACAGCTTGAATTTGTCAAATACGAATTCGAACCGCCAAAATATGACGTCGACGAATGCCGCCAACGCGGCATGACCTACGCTGCGCCACTCAAGGTGACGCTGCGTCTCATTGTGTTCGATATCGACGAGGAGACCGGCGCGCGTTCGGTCAAGGACATCAAGGAGCAAGATGTCTACATGGGCGACATTCCGCTCATGACCAACAATGGCACCTTCATCGTCAACGGCACCGAGCGCGTCATTGTCTCACAGATGCACCGCTCGCCGGGCGTCTTCTTCGATCACGACAAGGGCAAGACCCATTCGTCGGGCAAGCTCCTGTTCGCCGCGCGCATTATTCCATATCGCGGTTCCTGGCTGGACATCGAATTTGACGCCAAGGACATCGTCTACGCCCGCATCGATCGCCGTCGCAAGATTCCGGTGACGTCGCTGCTCTACGCGCTTGGCCTCGATGGCGAGCAGATCCTGAGCACATTTTACAAGCACGTCAGCTACAAGCGCGCCAAGGAAGGTTGGCGCGTGCCGTTCGATGCCAACCGGCTGAAAGGCTACAAGGCGGTCAACGATCTCGTTGATGCCGACACCGGGCGCGTTGTGGTCGAAGCCGGCAAGAAGCTCACCGTGCGCCAGGCACGCCAACTTGCCGAGAAGGGCCTCAAAGCTCTGCGCATGACCGATGATGAGTTGATCGGTCACTACGTTGCCGAGGATCTGGCCAACGGGCGCACGGGCGAAATTTACATGGAGGCCGGCGAAGAAATCACTGAGAAGAATCTCAAGATTTTGATCGAAGCCGGCTACAAGGAATTGCCGCTGCTTGACATCGATCATGTGAATGTCGGTGCCTACATCCGCAATACGCTGTCGGTCGACAAGAACATGACGCGCGAGGATGCGCTGTTCGACATCTATCGCGTTATGCGCCCGGGCGAGCCGCCGACTGTCGAAACAGCGGAGGCAATGTTCCGGTCGCTGTTCTTCGACTCCGAGCGTTACGATCTCTCGGCCGTCGGCCGTGTGAAAATGAACATGCGTCTCGACCTTGACGCGCCCGACACGATGCGGGTGCTGCGTAAGGATGACATCATCTCGGTCATTCGTACGCTGGTCGATTTGCGCGACGGCAAGGGCGAGATCGACGACATCGATCACCTCGGCAATCGCCGGGTGCGCTCGGTCGGCGAGCTGATGGAGAACCAATACCGGATCGGTCTCCTGCGCATGGAACGCGCGATCAAGGAGCGCATGTCGTCGGTCGATATCGACACCGTCATGCCGCAGGACCTGATCAACGCTAAGCCCGCGGCGGCCGCGGTGCGCGAGTTCTTCGGTTCCTCGCAGCTCTCGCAGTTCATGGACCAAACAAATCCGCTGTCGGAGATTACCCACAAGCGGCGTCTCTCAGCGCTTGGTCCGGGCGGTCTGACCCGCGAGCGTGCCGGCTTCGAGGTGCGCGACGTGCACCCGACCCATTACGGCCGCATCTGTCCGATTGAGACACCGGAAGGCCCTAATATCGGATTGATCAATTCACTCGCGACTTATGCGCGTGTGAACAAATACGGCTTTGTCGAAACACCTTATCGCAAGGTTAAGGACGGCCGTGTCACCGACGAGGTGGTTTATCTCTCGGCGATGGAAGAAAGCCGCCACGCGGTCGCGCAAGCCAATGCGACGATCGATGGCCGTGGTCGTTTCACTGAAGATCTGATCGTGTGCCGGCAGGCTGGCGACGTGCATTTGGTGCCGCGTGACAAGGTTGACTTCATGGATGTGTCACCGAAGCAACTTGTGTCAGTTGCTGCGGCACTTATTCCATTCCTGGAAAATGACGATGCCAACCGTGCTCTGATGGGCTCGAACATGCAGCGTCAGGCTGTGCCGCTGGTGCGCGCCGAGGCACCATTCGTCGGCACTGGCATGGAGGGTGTTGTCGCGCGTGACTCCGGCGCCTCGATCGCCGCGCGCCGCACCGGCGTCGTCGATCAGGTAGACGCGACCCGTATCGTTGTTCGCGCAACCGATGAGACCGACCCGACGAAACCGGGCGTCGATATCTATCGTCTGATGAAGTATCAGCGCTCGAACCAGAACACCTGCATCAATCAGCGTCCGCTGGTGAAGGTTGGTGATGGCGTCGACAAAGGCGACATCATCGCCGACGGTCCCTCGACGGATCTGGGCGAGCTTGCGCTTGGCCGGAACGTGCTCGTCGCGTTCATGCCCTGGAATGGCTACAACTTCGAGGACTCGATCCTGCTCTCCGAGAGGATCGTGAAAGACGACGTGTTTACGTCCATCCACATCGAGGAATTCGAGGTGATGGCGCGCGACACCAAGCTCGGTCCCGAGGAAATCACCCGCGATATCCCGAACGTTTCGGAAGAGGCGCTCAAAAACCTCGACGAGGCGGGCATTGTCTACATCGGCGCGGAAGTGCACGCCGGCGACATTCTTGTCGGCAAGATCACACCGAAGGGCGAAAGCCCGATGACGCCTGAAGAAAAGCTTCTGCGCGCCATCTTCGGTGAGAAAGCCTCTGACGTTCGTGACACCTCGTTGCGCGTTCCACCGGGAGTGCAGGGCACTGTCGTTGAAGTGCGCGTATTCAATCGGCACGGTGTCGAGAAGGACGAGCGCGCGCTCGCGATCGAGCGTGAAGAAATCGAACGGCTGGCCAAGGACCGGGACGACGAGCAGGCGATTCTCGACCGTAACGTCTACGGCCGTCTCGCCGAATTGCTCGAAGGCCGCACCGGCATCGCTGGTCCGAAGGGCTTCAAGAAAGACAGCAAGATCACCAAGGCGGTGCTGGACGAATATCCGCGCTCGCAGTGGTGGCTGTTTGCCTCGCCCAACGACAAGCTGATGGCCGAAATCGAGGCCATCCGTAAGCAGTACGATGAGTCCAAGAAACTGCTCGAGCAACGCTTTCTCGACAAAGTCGAGAAGCTGCAACGGGGCGACGAACTTCCGCCCGGCGTGATGAAGATGGTCAAGGTCTTCGTCGCGGTGAAGCGCAAGATCCAGCCGGGCGACAAGATGGCCGGCCGCCACGGCAACAAGGGCGTGGTGTCAAAGATCGTGCCGGTCGAAGACATGCCGTTCCTCGAGGACGGAACGCAGGTCGACATCGTGCTCAATCCGCTCGGAGTACCGAGCCGTATGAATGTCGGTCAGATTCTGGAGACCCACCTGGGCTGGGCTTGTGCCGGCCTCGGGCTCAAGATCGGGCAGGCGGTCGATGCCTACAATTCGAAGCACGACTCGCGCCCGCTCAAGGACATGCTCAAGAAGGTCTACGGTGACGATGAGACCATTAAGTCACTGAACGAAGATGGCCTGATCGAGCTCGGCGGTAATCTGCGTCACGGCGTGCCGATCGCCACTCCGGTGTTCGACGGTGCGAAAGAGGCCGACATCGAAAAGATGCTCGATCTCGCCGGCCTCGATCATTCGGGGCAGGTGACCGTGTTTGACGGACGCACGGGCGAGCCGTTCGACCGCAAGGTGACGGTTGGTTACATTTATATGCTCAAGCTGCACCACCTGGTGGACGACAAGATCCACGCTCGTTCGATTGGCCCTTATTCGCTGGTGACCCAGCAGCCTCTCGGCGGCAAGGCGCAGTTCGGCGGCCAGCGTTTCGGCGAAATGGAAGTGTGGGCGCTCGAAGCTTACGGTGCTGCTTACACGCTGCAGGAAATGCTCACCGTCAAATCGGACGACGTTGCCGGCCGCACCAAGGTGTACGAAGCGATCGTACGCGGCGACGACACGTTCGAGGCGGGCATTCCGGAAAGCTTCAACGTGTTGGTCAAAGAGATGCGCTCGCTCGGTCTCAATGTCGATCTGCACAATTCAAAGCAGCAGCGACAAGGTCCGGAGACGGCCGAGGCGGCAGAATAGTCAGGCGTTGCGGAGCGGCGAGGGCGCCGCTCCGTGGAAGAACGATCAACGACAGGTGGGGAATCCGCGGTTCCCCGGTCGAGGAGAAAACGATGAATCAAGAGATTATGAATCTTTTCAGCCCGCAGGTTCCGGCTCAGGTCTTCGACCAGATCCGGATCTCGATCGCGAGCCCGGAAAAGATTCTGTCGTGGTCCTACGGCGAAATCAAAAAGCCGGAGACAATCAACTATCGTACCTTCAAGCCCGAGCGCGACGGTTTGTTCTGTGCGCGCATTTTCGGGCCGATCAAGGACTACGAGTGCTTGTGCGGCAAGTACAAGCGCATGAAGTACAAGGGCATTATCTGTGAGAAGTGCTCGGTCGAGGTGACGCTGTCGCGCGTCCGGCGCGAGCGCATGGGGCACATAGAACTTGCGGCCCCCGTCGCCCACATCTGGTTCCTCAAGTCGTTGCCGAGCCGTATTGGTCTGCTGCTCGACATGACGCTGAAGGACCTCGAGCGCATCCTGTACTTCGAATATTACGTCGTGCTTGAGCCGGGCCTCACTCCGCTCAAGGATCGCCAGCTCCTGTCCGAGGACGAATACCTCAAGGCGCAGGAAGAATACGGCACCGACAGCTTCACCGCGACCATTGGCGCGGAAGCCATCCGCGAGATGCTCAAAGGCATCGACCTGGAAAAAATGCAGGCCGAACTGCGCGCCGAGATGGGCGAGACCGACAGCGATATCAAAAAGAAGAAAATCGCCAAGCGGCTTAAGCTGATTGAGGCCTTCATTGCCTCCGGCAACAAGCCGGAATGGATGATTCTGACAGTCGTGCCGGTGATCCCGCCCGACCTGCGGCCGCTGGTCCCGCTCGACGGTGGCCGCTTTGCCACGTCCGACCTGAACGATCTCTATCGTCGTGTCATCAACCGCAACAATCGCCTGAAGCGGCTGATCGAGCTGCGCGCGCCAGACATCATTATCCGCAACGAGAAGCGCATGCTTCAGGAGGCGGTGGACGCACTGTTCGACAATGGGCGGCGTGGCCGCGTGATAACGGGCGCCAACAAGCGTCCGCTGAAATCGCTTGCTGACATGCTTAAGGGCAAGCAGGGCCGCTTCCGGCAGAACCTGCTGGGCAAGCGCGTCGATTATTCAGGCCGGTCAGTGATCGTTGTCGGTCCGGAGCTCAAGCTGCATCAGTGCGGTTTGCCGAAGAAAATGGCGCTCGAGCTTTTCAAGCCATTTATTTATTCGCGGCTCGATGCCAAAGGCCTTTCCACCACCGTGAAACAGGCGAAGAAGCTGGTGGAGAAGGAAAAGCCGGAGGTTTGGGACATCCTCGACGAGGTGATCCGCGAGCATCCGGTGCTGCTCAATCGTGCGCCGACCTTGCATCGCCTTGGCATCCAGGCCTTCGAGCCGGTGCTGATCGAGGGCAAGGCGATCCAGCTGCATCCGCTTGTCTGCGCCGCCTTCAATGCCGACTTCGACGGCGATCAAATGGCCGTGCACGTTCCGTTGTCGCTCGAAGCGCAGCTGGAAGCGCGCGTTCTGATGATGTCGACGAACAACATCCTGCATCCGGCAAATGGACAGCCGATCATCGTCCCGTCACAGGATATCGTGCTTGGTCTCTATTATCTCTCGCTGTTGAGTGAAGGGATGCCCGGTGAAGGCAAGACTTTCGGTGACATGGCGGCGATTGACCACGCCTTGCACGAAAAAGTCATCAGCCTGCACACCAAGATCAAGTATCGCTGGGAAGGCGTGGACGAAAAAGGCAAATCGTTCAAAAAGTGGTACGAAACCACGCCGGGGCGCGTCGTGCTGGGCAATGTGCTGCCCAGGAGCGCGAAGGTTCCATTCGACATCGTCAACCGCTTGATGACCAAGCGCGAGATCTCGTCGATGATCGACACGGTCTACCGCCACTGCGGACAGAAGGAGACGGTCATCTTCTGCGATCGCATTATGTCGCTCGGCTTCTATCACGCGTTCAAGGCCGGTATCTCGTTCGGCAAGGACGACATGGTGGTGCCGGAGTCGAAGTGGGAGATCGTCGAGACCACACGCGAACTCACGAAAGAGTTCGAGCAGCAATACAATGACGGTCTGATCACTCAGGGCGAGAAATACAACAAAGTGGTCGACGCCTGGTCAAAGTCGACCGACCGCATCGCTGAAGAAATGATGCGCGAAATCTCTTCCACCAAAAAAGATTCCAGCGGTCGGGATCAACAAGTCAATTCGATCTACATGATGGCGCATTCCGGTGCGCGCGGTTCGCCCGCGCAAATGCGTCAGCTCGCCGGCATGCGCGGCCTGATGGCCAAGCCGTCGGGCGAGATCATCGAGAGCCCGATTATCTCGAACTTCAAGGAAGGTCTCTCGGTGCTCGAGTACTTCAACTCGACGCACGGTGCCCGCAAGGGGCTTGCCGATACCGCCCTGAAAACGGCGAACTCGGGCTACCTGACGCGACGTCTGGTTGACGTGGCGCAAGACTGCATCATTACGGAAGAAGACTGCGGCACGAAGAATGGTATCAAGGTTCGGGCGATTATCGATGCCGGCACCGTGGTCGCTTCGCTTGCCAGCCGCATCCTTGGCCGCACCACGGCAGAGGACGTGAAAGATCCGTCCAGCAGCAAAACATTGATAAAGCGCGCTACGTTGTTGACCGAGCCCGAGGTCGAGGTCATCACCACTGGCGGCGTCCAGGAGCTGAAGATCCGATCGGTGTTGACTTGCGAAGCGGCCAACGGCGTGTGTGGCGCATGTTACGGACGCGACCTCGCCCGAGGCACGCCGGTCAACATGGGCGAGGCGGTCGGTGTCATCGCTGCACAATCGATCGGTGAGCCGGGAACCCAGCTCACTATGCGTACCTTCCACATCGGAGGCGCGGCGCAGATCTCCGAACAATCGTTCATCGAATCGAACTTCGATGGAAAGATCAAGTTCAAGGGCAAGAACATCGCCAAAAATTCGGATAATGAGGTCGTGGCGATGGTGCGCAATATGGTTGTCGCAGTCGTCGATCCCGACGGCACTGAACGCGCACATCACCGTATTCCGTATGGCGCACGTTTGCGCGTCGAGGACGGCGATAAGATCAAGCGCGGCCAGCGCATTGCCGAGTGGGATCCCTACACGCGGCCGATCCTGACCGAGGTCGAAGGCAATGTGGAGTTCGAGGACCTGACCGACGGGCTGTCGATGTCAGAGCAACTCGACGAGTCGACCGGCATCGCCAAGCGGGTCGTCATCGACTGGCGGACCGGCTCCTCGCGCAACCAGCAGGACCTGCGCCCGGCAATCATTATCAAGTCGGG
The DNA here is from genome assembly GCA_035519415.1 of Pseudolabrys sp. Taxonomy (GTDB): domain Bacteria; phylum Pseudomonadota; class Alphaproteobacteria; order Rhizobiales; family Xanthobacteraceae; genus Pseudolabrys. The sequence goes on along the minus strand of DATIWJ010000065.1, from coordinate 106,781 downwards.
CAACAAGATCCTCAAGCTCGCTCGTGGCGGTGAGGCACGTTATCAACTTGCCGTCGATGCGATCATTTCAGTTGACCCGGGCGGTCATGTGAAGGCGGGCGACGTAATCGCGCGTATTCCGACCGAAAGCGCCAAGACGCGCGACATCACCGGCGGTTTGCCGCGGGTGGCGGAGCTATTCGAGGCGAGGCGCCCGAAGGAGGCTGCGATCATCGCGGAAATCGGCGGGACGGTTCGGTTCGGCAAGGACTACAAGAACAAGCGCCGTATCACCATCGAACCGTCGGGCAAGGGCGATGAGCCGAAAGAGTATCTGATCCCGAAGGGCAAGCATATTCACCTTCAGGACGGCGACGTCATCGAGAAGGGCGACTATATCGTCGAGGGCAATCCGGCTCCGCACGACATCCTCGCCATCAAGGGCGTCGAGGAACTGGCAGCCTACCTGGTGAACGAAATCCAGGAGGTCTATCGGTTGCAGGGCGTCAATATCAACGACAAGCACATCGAGGTGATCGTTCGCCAGATGCTGCAAAAAGTTGAGATCGACGACTCTGGCGATACCGAGCTGTTGCAGGGCGAGCAACTCGACAAGATCGAGCTGGACGAGATCAACGCTCGCGTCGAAGCCGAGGGCAAGAAGGGCGCGACCGGACATCCGGTCCTGCTCGGAATTACCAAGGCGAGCCTGCAGACCCGTTCGTTCATCTCCGCGGCATCGTTCCAGGAAACGACACGCGTGCTGACCGAGGCCGCTGTCAACGGCAAGGCCGACACGCTCGATGGGCTCAAGGAAAACGTCATCGTCGGCCGCCTGATCCCGGCCGGCACCGGCGCCATGATGAACAGCCTGCGCGAAGTCGCCGTAAAACGTGACGCGCTCATTCTCGAGGAGCGCGAAAAGGACGCGGCGAAAGCTGCGGCCAAGACTGAGGCGGCGGAAGCCCCGGCGCTCCCGGCGGCGGAATAATTCTCTTCACCGCATCAATAAAAAGGGCCGCCCAGGGCGGCCCTTTTCTTTGCCGGGGAATGAGGGAATATGGCTGCCCCACATTGTGGAATTCACTCTATGCATCTCCTTGTCCTCGCCGGTGATGGTATCGGCCCCGAAATTACCGCCGCTACGCTCTCGGTGCTGCGCACGGCGTCCGAGCACTTCAAGCTCGCTCTACGCATCGAGGAAGCCCCCGTTGGGCATGCCGGCTTGCGCGCGCATGGTCACACGATCCATCCGGACATCGTCGAAAAGGCAAGAAAGGCAGATGGCATCGTTCTTGGACCCACCTCGACCTTCGAGTTCAAGGATCCGGCCAAGGGCGAGGTCAATCCCTCGATGACGCTGCGCAAGAGTCTCGATCTGTTCGCAAATATCCGGCCGGCGCGCACTTACGCGGGCTTTCCGCTGCGCTGTGGCGAATTCGATCTCGTGATCGCACGCGAGAACACTGAGGGCTTTTATGCCGACCGCAACATGGAGACGGGGAGCGGGGAGATGATGGTGACCAAAGATGTTGCCATCTCGTTGCGTCGGATCACGCGTTTCTGCAGCGAACGCATTGCCCGTGTGGCATTTGAGCTGGCGATGACCCGGCGCAAGCGCGTGACTATCGTGCACAAGGCGAATGTGCTGAAGGTCACCGATGGCCTCTTCATAGAAGTGTGCCGCAAGGTTGCCCAGGAGTTTCCGGCAGTCGTGGTCGACGACGTTATCGTTGATGCCATGATGGCGCATGTCGTGCGCAACCCGCAGCGTTTCGACGTCATCGTCACCACGAATATGTACGGTGACATTCTCTCGGATCTGACCGCAGAATTGTCAGGTAGCTTGGGGCTTGCGGCTTCGCTCAATGCTGGCGCCGATCACGCCATGGCACAGGCCGCGCACGGTTCGGCTCCGGATATTGCCGACAAGAATATTGCAAACCCGCTATCGCTGATTCTGTCCGGCGCGATGCTGTTGGCCTGGAACGGTCGCCGTCGCAAATTAAAGGCGTTCGAAGCCGCCGCCGCTGCCATCGAGAAAGCGGTCGAAACAGCAATTGCGGCGAAGGAATCAACCGCCGACATCGGCGGACGCCTTGGTACGCGTGAGACCGGTGAAGCAGTTACCGCATATCTGTGCGCGTGAAGGCCGCGATGCGTTGCGACAGCCATGTCCATGTCGTAGGGCCGCACGATCGCTATCCGCAGCTTGCCGAACGTACATATCTTGCGGACGTTGCGACGCTCAAGCAGCTCGAAAGCGTTTCGGCATCACGGGCCATCAGGCACTTTGTAATCGTGCAACCGAGCTTTTACGGTACGGACAACGACTTGCTGCTGGATAGCCTGGACGCCCTGGGCGGAAGGGGCCGGGGGGTCGCCGTCATCAATCCGGAAATGACCTCTGCGCGCACGCTGTCCGCTATGGCAGGGCAGGGTGTCCGTGGCTTGCGTCTCAATCTCTACAGCCCGCTTCGCGACAAGCAGCCGCTTGCGGCGCGCTTCGAAGCCGTCGCCAGTCTTGCGCACGAGTTGAATTGGCACATCGAAATTGTCGCGGCGCTCAAGATGCTGTGCGAGAACGCGGCGCTCCTCGCAACCTCGCGCGTGCCGTTGGTGATCGATCACTATGGGCTTTATGCCGGCTTCCGCCCGGATCAGCCGGAAAGTAGTGCCTTATTGAAATTGTTGGCGATGCCGTTCGTCTGGATAAAGCTTTCCGCGCCTTACCGCGTCAGCGAGAACCCTTTGGCGACAAAACCTGACCCGGCTTGGCTTGCAGCTATCGTAGCGGCCGCGCAGGACCGTTGCGTATGGGGTAGCGACTGGCCACACACACCGCCGCACGAAGCGCAAATGGGTAGCGCTGTCCTCGGTGCCTATCGTAGTCTTCGGTACGAAACGCTGGTCGATGATTTCATGGCGGCGATTGGTTCGGCGGAATTGGCCGAGCGTATTCTGTCTGACAATCCGACGCGGCTCTACGGGTTCGAATAACGACAACGACCGGAAAAACGGCGAGGATCACACGGAGGATTTCGTCATGCGGGCCACTCGTACATTGGCTGCCGGTCTTGTCGCCGCTGCCGTCAATGCAATCGCTGCCTTGCCGGCGTGGAGCCAGACTTATCCAACCCGTCCTATCCAGGTGATTGTCGCCTATGCAGCCGGAGGCACCGGCGATGTTGTTGCGCGCTCGATATCAGATCGGCTTGGCGCTGCGCTTGGTCAGTCGATTGTGGTCGAGAATCGTGCCGGCGCGAGCGGGGCGATCGGCGCGCATTCAGTGACAAGTGCCGCTCCCGATGGCTACACCCTTCTGGTCGGACAGACCGGGGAAATTGCGGTCAACCAACACTGGCTTAAAGGCCTCAATTACGATCCCGACAAGGATCTGATGCCGATTGCTCTTGCGGCCATTGTGCCGCTCGCGCTCGTGGTGCCGGCTAAAGCACCGTACTCGACGCTGCCAGAGTTTCTCACGGCGCTCAAAGCGAAGCCCAAAATGACTTTCGCATCCGCTGGCATTGGCACACCCGGTCATTTCGCAGGTGAACTGCTCAAACAGAAGTTCGACGATAATCTGACGCATGTGCCCTACAAGGGTGCAGGTCCGGCGCTCAATGACGTGATTGGAAATCACGTTGATTTCTATTTCCCAGGATTTCCGGCGGCCGCCCCGCATGTGAAGGGCGGTACTGTGAAGGTTCTGGCTCTCTCCTCCGCCAAACGATCTCCCGCAGCTCCCGATGTCCCGACCATTGCCGAAATTACCGGTATGAAGGACTACGACTTCACGCTGTGGGCTGGGTTTTTCGCGCCGCGCGGCACGCCACAGCCGATCATCGATCGCTTAAACACGGAGATTAACAAGGTTATCGAAGACCCTGAGGTGAAGACGCGTTTGGAGGCGGCGGGGGCCGTTGTCACGCCCATGTCCGTCGCTCAGTTCAAGGAGTTTGTGCAGAACGAGAGTGCGAAATATCTTCGGGTCATCAAGGAGACCGGCGTCACCTCCCAGTAACTGAAAGCGCTTCATCTTAGGTAGTTGGATCCCGGAGCACCTCGAATCCTCGATATTTCAGGCGTTTTCGCTTGACTTAGCGGACTCTCGCCGATACATACCCCACACTTTTCGGCAGGCGGTGAGCTTCGCTTGCTCGGAACGGCCGCCCGGCTAATCCTTTGAGAGCGTTGTGTTTTCTCGGAGCTTGGTCGCGCATCACCTCGACGAATGAAGCTCAAACGCTGCCTCTGACAGCACCTGTCAGACTTTGAGAGTGAACGGCCACGGTGCCTAACCGCAGTGTGGCCGTCCGAACGGAAGAGCGCCCTGCCGCAATTTGGCGGATGGCGCGATTTCGTTTTGCGCGTGGGAAAGACGCGTGGAAATGCCGGGGCGTAAGCCCGAAACGAAGCGGACGATAGCGATGTCCGCAAGGGATGCAGAGGGGCGGCGCGAGCGATTCCGTTCACGCACTCGTCCTCGAACGAAGGTAGCGAAGGTCAACGAATGCCGACGATCAATCAGCTGATTGCCAAGCCGCGGCACCCACTCAAGGCGCGCAATACGGCGCCGGCGCTTGAATCCTCGCCGCAGAAACGAGGCGTCTGCACGCGCGTCTATACAACGACGCCGAAAAAGCCGAATTCAGCGCTGCGCAAGGTCGCGAAGGTGCGGCTGACCAACGGCTTTGAGGTCATCGGTTACATTCCGGGTGAGGGTCATAATCTGCAAGAGCATTCGGTCGTGATGATCCGCGGGGGCCGCGTGAAGGATTTGCCAGGCGTGCGTTACCATATCCTGCGCGGCGTGCTTGACACCCAAGGCGTGAAGAACCGCAAGCAGCGTCGTTCCAAATACGGCGCGAAACGGCCCAAGTAAGGATCAGCGTCATGTCCCGCCGCCACGCAGCCGATAAACGCGACATTATCCCGGATCCGAAGTTCGGAAATATCGTCGTCAGCAAGTTCATGAACGCCATCATGTATGACGGCAAAAAATCGGTAGCAGAAGGGATTGTGTACGGCGCGCTTGAGATGATCGAGGGCAAGACCAAGCAGAACCCGCTTACTGTTTTTCAGCAAGCGCTCGACAATGTGATGCCGTCGATCGAAGTCCGATCGCGGCGCGTCGGCGGTGCCACTTATCAGGTGCCCGTAGAAGTGCGCACGTCGCGCCGCCAGGCACTCGGCATTCGCTGGATTATCGCGGCCGCGCGGGAACGCAACGAACGCACGATGACCGAGCGGCTCTCAAGCGAGCTGCTCGACGCATCCAATAACAGGGGAAACGCAGTCAAGAAGCGCGAGGATACCCACAAGATGGCGGAAGCCAATCGGGCCTTCTCGCATTATCGCTGGTGACAGCAGAAAAGATCTAAGGACTGACCCCCTATGCCCCGCAGCCACCCAATCGAGGACTACCGTAACTTCGGTATTATGGCGCATATCGACGCCGGAAAGACGACGACGACCGAGCGGATCCTCTACTACACCGGCAAGAGCCATAAGATCGGCGAGGTGCACGAAGGCGCCGCGACGATGGATTGGATGGAGCAGGAACAAGAACGCGGCATCACCATTACGTCGGCTGCGACCACCGCTTTCTGGAAAGAAAAACGTCTCAATATTATCGATACGCCCGGTCACGTCGACTTCACGATCGAGGTCGAGCGGTCGCTGCGTGTGCTCGACGGCGCGGTATGCGTGCTCGATTCCAATCAGGGTGTAGAGCCGCAGACAGAAACGGTCTGGCGCCAGGGGGACAAATACAAAGTTCCGCGTATCGTTTTTGCCAACAAGATGGACAAGATCGGTGCCGACTTCTTCAAATGCCTCGAAGACATCAAGACCCGCCTTGGTGCAAAACCGGTGGCGATCCAGCTTCCGATCGGCTCGGAGCAAAATTACAAGGGCTTGATTGATCTGGTGCGCATGAAGGGCGTGGTGTGGGACGACGAGTCGCTCGGCGCCAAGTATCACGACATCGACATTCCGGCCGACATGCTCGAGGACGCCAAGAAGTACCGCGAGCAGATGATTGAAGCCGCGGTCGAGCTCGATGACGCCGCCATGACGGCTTACCTCGAAGGCAAGGAGCCCGATGAGGCGACACTCAAGAAGTTGATCCGCAAGGCCGTTCTCACGTCTGCATTCTTCCCGGTACTGTGTGGCTCTGCCTTCAAAAATAAGGGCGTACAGCCGCTGCTTGACGCGGTTGTAGACTATCTGCCGAGCCCCCTCGACGTGCCGCCGATTCACGGCATCAATCCCGACACCGGCGAAGACGTGATTCGCGAGCCGAAGGATGGCGCGCCGCTGGCACTGCTTGCCTTTAAAATCATGGACGATCCCTTCGTCGGCACCATTACTTTCTGCCGCATCTATTCCGGCACGCTGCAAAGCGGCACGGGCGTGATCAATTCAACCAAGGAGCGCAAGGAACGTATCGGGCGCATGTTGCTGATGCATGCGAACAACCGCGAGGATATCAAGGAAGCCTATGCCGGCGACATCGTCGCCCTGGCCGGCCTGAAGGAAGTGCGTACCGGTGACACGCTGTGCGATCCGCAAAAGCCGGTGATCCTGGAAAAGATGGAGTTCCCGGATCCGGTCATTGAGATTGCGATCGAGCCGAAATCGAAGGCGGACCAGGAAAAACTCGGCGTTGCGCTCGCCAAACTCGCGGCCGAGGACCCGTCCTTCCGCGTTTCCACCGATCAAGAGAGCGGGCAGACCATTCTCAAGGGCATGGGCGAGCTACATCTCGACATCAAGGTCGACATCCTCAAGCGCACCTACAAAGTTGACGCCAACATCGGTGCCCCGCAGGTCGCTTTCCGTGAAAAGATCACGCAGCGTGTTGAACACGGATACACCCACAAGAAGCAGACCGGCGGCTCCGGTCAGTTCGCCCAGATCAAGATCATCGCCGAGCCGACGCCACCGAGCACACCCTTCGAGTTCGAGAATGAGATCGTCGGCGGCGCCGTACCGAAGGAATTCATCCCCGGCGTAGAGAAGGGTCTTGAGTCCGTTCTCGGCTCCGGCGTGGTGGCAGGCTTCCCGGTGGTGGACCTCAAGGTAACGCTCATCGATGGTAAATATCACGACGTGGACTCTTCGGCGCTCGCATTCGAAATCTGCGCCCGCCAGTGTCTCAAGGAAGCGCTGCAGATGGCCAAGCCGGTTCTGCTTGAGCCGATCATGAAGGTCGAGGTGGTGACGCCGGAGGACTACACCGGCTCAGTCATCGGCGATCTCAACTCGCGGCGTGGGCAAATCCAGGGCCAAGACATGCGCGGCAATGCCAACGTGATCAACGCGATGGTGCCGCTCATGAACATGTTTGGCTACGTCAACAACCTGCGGTCCATGTCTCAGGGCCGCGCCACATTCACTATGCAATTCGATCACTATTCGGAGCTGCCTGCGAACGTATCGGCTGAAGTGCAGAAGAAATTCGCGTGATCGAGAACGAAGATAACAGAAGGATCTGAACGGAGAGTTCCATGGCCAAAGAAAAATTCCAGCGGACCAAGCCCCATTGCAATATCGGGACGATCGGTCACGTCGACCACGGCAAGACGACGCTGACAGCGGCGATCACCAAAGTGCTCGCCGAAAAGGGTGGTGCCACGTTCACCGCCTATGACCAGATCGACAAGGCGCCGGAGGAAAAAGCGCGCGGCATCACTATTTCGACTGCGCACGTCGAATATCAGACCGACAAGCGTCACTATGCGCATGTCGACTGCCCGGGTCACGCCGACTATGTGAAGAACATGATCACCGGTGCCGCGCAAATGGACGGCGCTATTCTGGTGGTCTCGGCTGCCGACGGCCCGATGCCGCAAACGCGCGAGCACATTCTGCTCGCTCGTCAGGTCGGCGTTCCGGCGCTGGTCGTGTACATGAACAAGGTCGACATGGTCGACGATCCCGAATTGCTCGAACTGGTCGAACTAGAAGTCCGCGAGCTGCTCTCGAAGTACAATTTCCCTGGCGACAAGATCCCGATCATCAAGGGTTCGGCCCTCAAGGCCCTCGAAGGCACCGACGAAAAGCTCGGCAAAGAGTCGATCATGGAGCTGATGAAGGCCGTAGATGATTACATCCCGCAGCCGGAACGTCCGAAGGATCAGCCGTTCCTGATGCCAGTGGAAGACGTGTTCTCGATCTCGGGCCGCGGCACCGTGTGCACTGGCCGCGTCGAGCGCGGTATCATCAAGGTCGGTGAGGAAGTCGAGATCGTCGGTATCAAGCCGACCATCAAGACCGTGGTCACCGGCGTGGAAATGTTCCGCAAGCTGCTCGATCAGGGTGAGGCGGGCGACAACATCGGCGCGCTGCTGCGCGGCACCAAGCGTGAGGAAGTCGAGCGCGGCCAGGTGCTCTGCAAGCCGGGCTCGGTTAAGCCGCACACGAAGTTCAAGGCGGAAGCCTACATCCTGACCAAGGAAGAGGGCGGCCGTCATACTCCGTTCTTCACTAACTATCGTCCGCAGTTCTATTTCCGCACCACCGACGTCACCGGTGTGGTGCATCTGCCGCAAGGCACGGAAATGGTTATGCCCGGCGACAACGTGGCGATGGAAGTGCACCTGATCGTGCCGATCGCGATGGAAGAGAAACTGCGCTTCGCCATTCGCGAGGGTGGCCGCACCGTCGGCGCCGGTGTGGTAGCGAGCATTATCGAGTGATGTGTCAAGGCGGATGGCCGGGCCAGTCCCGGCCATCCGCATCTTTACTCAGGTTGGACATTCCGTGGTTGCCCGGCTGACGGGCGGGCACGACGGACGAGAGAAAAGACAATGAACGGCCAGAATATTCGGATCCGGCTCAAGGCGTTCGATCACCGCATCCTCGACGCGTCGACGCGCGAGATCGTGAACACGGCGAAGCGCACCGGTGCGCAGGTCCGGGGCCCGATTCCGCTGCCGACGAGAATTGAGAAGTTTACGGTAAACCGTTCGCCGCACGTCGACAAAAAGAGCCGCGAACAGTTCGAGATGCGTACACACAAGCGCCTCTTGGACATCGTCGATCCGACTCCGCAGACGGTAGACGCGCTGATGAAGCTCGACCTCGCTGCCGGCGTTGACGTCGAGATCAAGCTTTAAGGCCGAGATGGGATCAGAAATGCGTTCGGGCGTAGTCGCACAGAAGGTCGGGATGACCCGGGTGTTCACCGAAGCCGGCGAGCATGTGCCGGTCACGGTGCTGCGCCTTGCGCAGTGTCAGGTGGTCGCTCACCGCACAAAGGATAAGAATGGCTACGTCGCGTTGCAGCTTGGCTCGGGCGCGCGCCGCGCCAACAACATGAGCAAGGCCGATCGTGGCTATTTCGGCAAGCAGAAAGTCGAGCCCAAGCGCAAGCTCGCCGAATTTCGCGTGACCGAGGACGCCTTAATTCCTGTGGGTGCCGAAATCACGGCTGACCACTTTATCCCCGGGCAGTTCGTCGATGTCTGCGGCGTCACAATCGGTAAGGGCTTTGCCGGCGGCATGAAGCGCTGGAATTTTGCGGGTTTGCGCGCGTCACATGGTGTGTCGATTTCGCATCGTTCGATTGGTGGCACTGGCGGCCGCCAGGATCCTGGCAAAACCTTCAAGAACAAGAAGATGCCCGGACATCTGGGTGTCGAGCGCGTCACCACGCTCAACCTCAAGGTTGTACAGACCGACGTCGAGCGGGGGCTCATCCTGGTCGAGGGCGCGGTGCCTGGCGCAAAAAGCGGTTGGGTCACCGTGCGCGATGCAGTGAAGAAAAAATTGCCGAAGGAAGCGCCCAAGCCCGGCAAGTTCCGCGTCAGCGAAACGGCCGATGCCAAGCCCGACCAGAAACCCGCGAAGACCGAGCCGGAGCAGGCCAAACCCGCGTCTGATCAGACTCGCAAAGCGGAGCCAACGCCAGAGCAGGCGGCGGAGAAAGCTGCTGCCGCTGCCGACCAGGCAGCAAAAGCCGCAACGCAAGCCGCCAAGGCCGCCGATCAGGCTGCCAAAGCTGCCAATAAGGCTGCCGACAAGGCCGCCGCGGCTGCAAATAAGAATAAGAAGGAGGGCGAGTGATGGAACTCAAGATCGTCGCCCTGGACGGCAAGGAAGCCGGCAAGGCTACCTTATCCGATGCTATTTTCGGCCTCGAACCGCGCACCGATATCATCCAACGTTGCGTCAATTGGCAGCTCGCCAAACGTCAACGCGGCACCCACAAGACCAAGGGCCGCAGCGAGATTTGGCGCACCGGTAAAAAGATGTATGCGCAGAAGGGAACCGGCGGCGCACGTCACGGGTCCGCACGCGTACCCCAGTTCCGCGGCGGTGGCCGTGCTTTCGGCCCCGTGGTGCGCAGCCACGCTATTGACCTCCCGAAAAAAGTGCGGGCGCTTGCGCTCAAACACGCCTTGTCGTCGAAGGCCAAAGACGGCGGCATCATTGTGCTTGAGAAGGCGACGCTCAAAGACACAAAAACCAAGGCACTGGCACAACAGTTCGGCAAACTCGGACTTGAGAGCGCGCTTATCATCGATGGCGCCGAAATCGAAGCCAACTTCCGAAGCGCGGCGCGCAACATCCCGAATATCGACGTTCTCCCGGTGCAAGGCATCAATGTCTACGACATTCTGCGTCGCAAGACCCTTGTGCTGACCAAGGCCGCGCTCGATGCGCTGGAGGCGCGATTCAAATGAGCACCAGCGATCCACGCCACTACGACGTCATCATCGCTCCGGTAATCACCGAAAAAGCAACGATGGCATCCGAGCATAACAAGGTCATGTTCAAGGTGGCCAAGCATGCGACCAAGCCGCAAATCAAAGAGGCGGTGGAGAAGCTGTTCGACGTCAAGGTGAAACGCGTCAACACGCTTATGCGGCCAGGCAAGCGCAAAGTGTTCCGCAACAAGATCGGGCAGCAGTCCGATGTGAAGCGCGCGATTGTGACGCTCGAAGAGGGTCACAGGATCGACGTGACCACGGGATTGTAAGGAGAGCGTTGCGATGGCGTTAAAAACCTACAATCCGGTGACGCCGGGCCAGCGCCAGCTGGTGATTGTCGACCGTTCGACCCTGTACAAGGGGCCGCCGGTCAAGGCACTCACCGAAGGTCAGCACTCGACCGGTGGCCGCAACAATAACGGCCGCATCACTTCGCGCTTCCGTGGCGGTGGCCACAAGCAGGCGTATCGTCGTGTTGATTTCCGCCGCACCAAGCTCGATGTACCGGCGACGGTCGAACGGCTGGAATACGATCCGAACCGGACCGCCTTCATCGCTCTGATCAAGTATCAGGACGGCGAGCTGTCCTACATCCTGGCGCCGCAACGCCTTGCCGTCGGCGACACGGTGATCGCGTCCGAGCATGCCGACGTGAAGCCGGGCAATGCGATGCCGATAGCCAATATCCCGGTTGGCACCATCGTGCACAATGTCGAGATCAAGATCGGCAAGGGCGGGCAGATTGCACGCTCGGCCGGCACGTACGTTCAGATTGTCGGGCGCGACCAGGATTACGTCATTCTGCGCTTGAGCACGACTGAGCAGCGCATCGTGCATGGCCGCTGCATGGCGACGGTTGGCGCGGTTTCCAATCCCGACAACATGAACACAACGATCGGCAAAGCCGGACGTCAACGCTGGAAGGGCCGTATGCCGCACAACCGCGGCATAACCATGAATCCGGTCGACCATCCGCATGGTGGCCGTACCAAAGGCGGCAAGCACTGGAGCACGCCGTGGGGATTCCCGACCAAGGGCAAGAAGACCCGCAAGAATAAGCGTACCCAGCGCTTCATCGTTGCGAGCCGCCACGATCGCAAGAAGAAGCAGCAGTAAGGACAGAACTATGACGCGTTCAGTTTGGAAAGGTCCTTTTGTCGACGGTTACTTGCTGCGCAAGGCAGAAGCCGCGCGCTCTTCGGGCCGTCACGAGATGATCAAAATATGGAGCAGGCGTTCGACCATTTTGCCGCAATTCGTGGGGCTGAATTTCGGTGTCTATAACGGTCAGAAGCATATTCCGGTCCTGGTGAACGAAGAAATGGTCGGACACAAGTTCGGAGAATTTGCGCCGACCCGAATGTTTTATGGCCATTCGTCCGATCGTAAAGCCAAGCGCGCGGGCGCGCCCGCCGCGCCGGGTGCGGCACCAGCACCAGCACCGGCAGCGCCGGCAGCAAGTTAAGGGATTAAAGAGTAACGTCATGGGCAAGCGCCAACGCGAGCGAGACCTCGGCGAGAACGAGGCGAAGGCTGTGAGCAAGATGCTGCGGATTTCTCCGCAGAAGCTCAACCTTGTCGCGCAACTGATCCGCGGCAAAAAGGTTGCGAGCGCGCTCGCCGATCTCGAGTTTTCGCACAAGCGAATTGCCAAGGACGTGCGCAAGTGCCTGGAATCGGCAATCGCCAACGCTGAGAACAATCACGACCTCGACGTCGACGATCTCGTTGTCGCCGAGGCCCATGTCGGTAAGGCGCTGGTGATCAAGCGCTTCACACCGCGCGGCCGTGGCCGCGTCGGACGCATTTTCAAGCCGTTTTCTCACCTGACCATCGTGGTGCGTCAGGTCGAGGCGCGAGCGGAAGCCTGAGGAGCAAACGATGGGTCAGAAAGTCAATCCGATCGGGCTGCGCGTCGGTATCAACCGCACCTGGGATTCGCGCTGGTTCGCCGGCAAGGCCGAATACGGCACGCTGCTGCACGAGGATATTAAAATCCGCAAGGAGTTGATGAAGCAACTCAAGCAGGCAGCGGTGTCGCACATTGTTATTGAGCGCCCGCACAAGAAGTGCCGCGTCACCATCCATTCGGCGCGTCCAGGTGTGGTCATCGGGAAGAAGGGCGCGGACATCGAAAAACTCCGCAAATCGGTTGCCAAGCTCACCGACAGCGACGTCGTCATCAATATCGTCGAAATTCGCAAGCCGGAGCTCGATGCGCAGCTCGTCGCTGAATCTATCGCGCAGCAACTTGAACGCCGCGTCGCTTTTCGTCGCGCCATGAAGCGCGCGGTGCAATCGGCAATGCGTCTTGGCGCAGAAGGTATCCGTATCAATTGCTCGGGCCGTCTCGGCGGCGCCGAAATTGCGCGCATGGAGTGGTACCGCGAAGGCCGCGTACCGTTGCACACACTTCGCGCCGACGTCGATTACGGAGTCGCGACCGCGTTCACGACGTACGGGACCTGCGGTGTCAAAGTCTGGATCTTCAAGGGTGAAATCCTCGAGCACGATCCGATGGCGCAGGACAAGAAACTTGCCGAGGGCGACAGCGGTCGCCCGCGCCGTGAAACCGCGGCTTGAGGGGTGAATAGAGTTTAGGTCATGCTGCAGCCGATCCGCACTAAGTTCCGCAAGGCATTCAAGGGCCGCATCCACGGTGTTGCGACCAGCGGCACCACGCTCGCTTTTGGTCAATATGGGCTGAAGGCGCTGGAGCCCGAGCGCGTCACGGCGCGACAGATCGAGGCCGCGCGCCGCGCGCTGACCCGCTTCATGAAACGATCAGGCCGGGTGTGGATCCGCGTCTTCCCGGATGTCCCGGTATCCAAGAAGCCGATCGAAGTGCGCATGGGCAAAGGCAAAGGTACGCCCGAGCTTTGGGTCGTGCGTGTGAAGCCCGGCCGTATCTTGTTCGAAGTCGACGGCATTCCCGTCAACGTCGCCAAAGAGGCGCTGGCACTCGCCGCGGCCAAGCTGCCGGTCAAGACCCGTTTCATTGAACGTATCGCCGAGTGACGCCATGAAAGCCGCCGACGCAAGAGCGATGACGCTCGATCAACTCGATGACGAAGTGCTCAAGCTAAAGAAGGAGCAGTTTAATCTGCGCTTCCAGCGCGCGACCGGCCAGCTCGAGAACACCTCGCGCGTGCGGGTCATTCGACGCGATATCGCGCGCATGAAGACGATTGCGGCGCAGAAGCGCGCCGGGGCGCCTGAGCCAGCTGCAAAGGCTCAAGCTGCGCCGGCGCCCGCAAAGAAAGCCAAAGCCACGAAACCGAAGGCCGCCGCGAAGCCGAAGTCGCGCGCCAAGACGAAGTCGAAGGAATAAGGGGTTCGAGATGCCGAAGCGTACGCTCCATGGCGTTGTCGTGAGCGACAAGCAGGATAAAACCGTGGTCGTGCGCGTTGAGCGTCGTTTCACGCACCCGACGATGAAGAAAACCATTCGCCGTTCGAAGAAATACCACGCCCACGACGAGGCCAACACCTATTCGGTCGGCGACCTCGTGTGGATCGAGGAGCGTCGTCCGATCTCCAAGCTCAAGTGCTGGGAAGTGATCCGCGGCGAAAAGAAACAGAAAGTTCAATGAGCGTTATGCGCGACCAGACAGTGAGATCTGCATCATGATTCAGATGCAAACCAACCTCGACGTGGCCGACAATTCCGGCGCGCGCCGCGTCATGTGCATCAAGGTGCTGGGCGGTTCCAAACGCAAGTATGCCACCATTGGCGACGTCATCGTCGTCTCTGTGAAGGAGGCGATCCCGCGCGGCCGCGTGAAGAAGGGCGACGTGATGAAGGCCGTTGTCGTGCGCATCTCCAAAGATATCAAGCGCCCGGACGGTTCGGTCATCCGCTTTGATCGCAATGCGGCAGTACTGATCACGCCGCAGATGGAGCCGGTCGGTACCCGTATCTTTGGACCGGTGCCGCGAGAGTTGCGCGCCAAGAATCACATGAAGATCATTTCGCTGGCCCCGGAGGTGCTGTGATGGCCGCCAAGATCCGCAAGGGCGACAAGGTGATCCTGCTGACAGGCCGCGACAAGGGGCGTACTGGCGAGGTGATTGAAGTGCGCCCAGATGAGAGCCGCGCATTGGTGCGCGGTATCAACATGGTCAAACGTCACCAACGCCAGACCGCACAGCAAGAGGGCGGAATCGTTTCCAAGGAGAGTTCGGTCCACCTGTCCAATCTGGCGATGGCCGACCCCAAGGACGGTAAGCCGACCCGTGTCGGTTTTAAATTTGTGGGTGAGGGCGCCGCGCGCAAAAAGGTGCGCGTTGCGAAGCGTTCCGGAGTCGAAATCGATGGCTGATACCCAGCAGCAGGGCAACCAGCCCAAGAAGCCGCAAAAGCCGCCGCAAGGAGCGCCGAAAGGCGCGAAGGACGGTGGCGCGCCCAAGGATGGTGCACCGAAGGTAAAAAAGCCGCGCGAGCCCTCCGACTATGTCGCGCGCCTGCGGACACATTTCGAACAGGTGATACGCGACGATCTGTCCAAGAAGTTTGGTTACACGAATCGCATGCAAGTGCCGATGATTACAAAGGTCGTCCTCAACATGGGTATCGGCGAGGGCGTGGCCGACCGCAAGAAAGTGGACAATGCCGCCAATGACCTGGCGCTGATCGCTGGTCAGAAAGCGGTAATCACCAAGTCTCGCAAGTCGATCGCGACGTACAAGCTGCGCGACGGCCAGGCCATCGGTTGTAAGGTCACGTTACGCAAGACCCGGATGTACGACTTTATCGACCGGCTGGTGAACATTGTTCTGCCGCGGGTCCGCGACTTCCGCGGTCTCAATCCGAAGAGCTTCGATGGCCGCGGTAACTACAGCCTCGGCATCAAGGAATACACCGTGTTCCCGGAAATCGACTTCGACAAAGTCACCGATACCTGGGGACTAGACATCACCGTTTGCACCAGCGCGCGCAGCGACGACGAGGCTCGGGCGCTGCTCACAGCATTTAACTTCCCGTTCCGGCAGTGAGGCCACGCCTCATACGCGGAACCGCAAGGAGCGAAAGTATGGCGAAGAAAAGTTCGATCGAGAAGAACAACAGGCGGCGCAAGATGGCAAAGAAATTTGCCAACCGGCGCGCGAAGCTCAAAACGATCGCGCACGACAAGAAGTTGCCAATGGAGGAACGTTTCGCCGCTACTCTGAAGCTTGCTGAATTGCCGCGCAATTCCTCCAGGACGCGCATACGCAATCGCTGCGAGCTCAGCGGGCGTCCACGCGCCTATTACCGCAAACATCGCTTGAGCCGTATCGCATTGCGCGAGCTTGGCTCCAAAGGGCTCATTCCGGGCCTTGTGAAGTCGAGCTGGTAGGGAGGGCGCGATGGCAGTGAATGATCCGATCGGCGATATGATCGCGCGTATCCGAAATGCGCAGATGCGCAACAAATCGAAGGTCTCAATGCCGGGTTCCAAACAACGGGAACGCGTGCTTGAAGTACTCAAGACGGAAGGATTTATCCGTGGCTATGCCAGCGTAGCGCATGCCAGCGGACGCTCCGAACTCGAAATTGAGCTGAAATATTTTGACGGCGAGCCGGTCATTCGCGAAATCGAACGAATTTCCAAGCCCGGCCGTCGCGTGTACGTGGCAGTTCGCAACCTGCCGCGCATCAATAACGGTCTGGGGGTCGCCATTCTGTCGACGCCCAAGGGAGTGATGGCCGACCACGACGCGCGCGAGGCCAATGTGGGCGGCGAAATCATCTGCACGGTGTTCTGATGTCGCGTATCGGCAACAAAGCAGTCATGGTCCCCACAGGCGTCACCGCCAATGTGGAAGGGCAAACCGTCAAAGTGAAGGGTCCGAAGGGTGCTCTTCAAGCGGTCGTCCATGACGACGTTTCCGTCGCGATGGACAAGGGCTCGATCAAGCTCGAGCCACGCGGCGAGGGTAAGCGGGCGCGCTCGATGTGGGGCACCTCGCGCACGCTGGTCGCCAATCTGATGGCGGGCGTGACCAAAGGTTTTGAAGAGAGGCTGGAGATCACAGGTGTCGGCTTCCGTGCTGCCGTGCAGGGCAAGACGCTGCAATTGCAGCTTGGTTTTTCACACGACGTGAACTTTCCAATCCCGGAAGGGATCGCGATCGCGACGCCGAAGCCGACCGAGATCGTGGTGACCGGCATTGACAAACAGAAAGTCGGACATGTCGCTGCCGAGATCCGCGGCTACCGGCCGCCCGAGCCCTACAAAGGCAAAGGCGTGAAATATGCGAACGAGTACATCTTCCGTAAGGAAGGCAAGAAGAAATAGAGGACGCGCTATGTCGAGATTGAGTGACCGGACCGCGCGGCGGACAGCGACGGTGCGACGCAAGATCAAACTTTCGGCGCACGGGCGCACGCGGTTGTCGGTATTCCGCTCGTCGAAACACATCTATGCCCAGCTTATTGACGATGTGAAGGGCACAACACTGGCTGCCGCGTCATCGGTCGAAAAGACAATGCGTGAAGGCGCCAAGAACGGCGCTAACATCGCAGCGGCCAAAGCGGTTGGCAAACTGATCGCCGAGCGCGCTAAGGAAAAAGGAATCAAGGACGTCGTGTTCGATCGCGGCGGCTATCTTTATCACGGACGCATCAAGGCGCTGGCCGATGCCGCGCGCGAAGGCGGCCTTAACTTTTAACGGATTGGTCAATCATGGCACATGAACCTCGACGAGATCGTGAACGCGGCGGCCGCGACCGCGAAGAGCGTGACAGCGAGTTCACCGACAAGCTGGTGCATATCAATCGTGTGGCCAAGGTGGTCAAGGGTGGCCGCCGGTTTGGCTTCGCTGCGCTGGTGGTGGTGGGTGACCAGAAGGGCCGGGTTGGGTTCGGTCACGGCAAGGCGCGCGAGGTGCCGGAGGCGATCCGCAAGGCGACCGATGCCGCAAAGCGAGGTCTGACTCGCGTTCCGCTGCGCGAAGGCCGCACGCTGCATCACGACGTGCTCGGTCGCCATGGCGCAGGAAAGGTGTTCCTGCGCGCAGCGCCTCCCGGCACAGGCATTATCGCCGGCGGCCCAATGCGCGCAGTATTCGAAACTCTTGGCATGCAGGACGTCGTGGCGAAATCACTAGGCTCGTCAAACCCCTACAACGTGGTGCGCGCGACATTCGACGCCTTGAAGCACCAGGATTCGCCGCGCTCTGTTGCCGCGCGCCGAAATATCAAG
This sequence comes from Pseudolabrys sp., assembly GCA_035519415.1. Classification (GTDB taxonomy): domain Bacteria; phylum Pseudomonadota; class Alphaproteobacteria; order Rhizobiales; family Xanthobacteraceae; genus Pseudolabrys. Next base: position 88,891 of record DATIWJ010000065.1, on the reverse strand, counting down.
GTTTCCACCTTGCAGTCGCGCCGCCGGGATGGCGATGCGGAAGCGGCGGCTGATTGAGGAATTTAGCGTATGGCCCAAAAGACGATGATCAAGATCGAGCAGGTGGGTAGCCCGCAACGCCGCCATCATGATCAGCGCGCGACGCTGATCGGGCTGGGCCTCAATAAAATCGGGCGTGTCCGCGATCTGCCGGATACGCCGGCAACCCGCGGGATGATCCGAAAGGTGCAGCATTTGGTGCGCGTGGTCGGCGGCGCGAAGTAAGAAGCAAGAGGACGGTGCAATGAAACTCAATCAGATTGCCGACAAGCCAGGTGCGCGCAAAAAGCGGATGCGCATCGGCCGGGGCATTGGCTCCGGTATGGGCAAGACCGGCGGCCGCGGTGGCAAGGGCCAGACCGCGCGTACAGGCGTGAGGATCAAAGGCTTCGAAGGCGGTCAGATGCCACTGCATCGCCGCCTGCCGAAACGCGGATTCCGCAACACGCCATTTGCGCTCAAGCTGAACGAAATTAACCTCGGCAAAGTACAGGCTGCAATTGATGCCGGCCTCATCGATGCAAAGGCGCCGGTCGATGTCGCAGTCATGGTGAAGGCCGGCCTGATGCGGCGAGAGAAGGGCGGCGTGAAGCTGCTCGGCGACGGTGAGCTCAAGAGCAAGATCGCATTTTCTGTTTGGCGCGCGTCGAAATCCGCGATTGCGGCGGTGGAGAAGGCCGGCGGTACTGTGAAGATTCTCGCGCCGGCGAAGGAAGAAGATGCCGAGCCGAAGGGCAAGAACAAGCGCAAGGCGCTCGAGGCCGCCAAGGGCGGTGACAAACCAAAAGGCGGCAAACCAAAGGCGGAAGCAGAAGGCGAAGCCCCAAAGGCCGACTAACAAGGTTCGTGCCGGCTTCAAGTTCGGGAAGACTTGCCTATCTAAGGCACGGGCCGCGAGGCGACGCGGTGAAAGAGTTGGGGGCGGCAGGAGCGACGGATGGTCTCGGCAGCAGAACAACTGGCAGCCAATCTCAATTTTTCGGCACTCGCCAAGGCCGACGAGCTCAAGAAGCGTATCTGGTTCACAGTCGGCGCATTGCTGGTCTATCGCCTCGGCACCTACATACCGCTGCCGGGCATTGATCCCAATGCCTGGGAACAGATCTTCAACACCCAGGCCGGCGGCATTCTTGGCATGTTCAACATGTTCTCCGGTGGCGGCATCCACCGGATGGCGATCTTTGCACTTAACATCATGCCGTACATCTCGGCTTCGATCATCATTCAGCTGATGACGACCGTCTCGCCGACACTTGAAGCGCTCAAGAAGGAAGGCGAGCAAGGTCGCAAGATCATGAACCAGTACACACGGTATCTCACCGTGTTTCTCGCGGCGTTTCAGGCCTACGGTATCGGGGTCGGCCTGCAAGGTACCGGAAGTGTGGTCAGCAATCCGGGCATCTTCTTTCTGTTGTCCACGACCATCACGCTCACCGGGGGCACGATGTTTCTGATGTGGCTGGGCGAGCAGATCACGTCGCGCGGCATCGGCAACGGCATCTCGCTGATCATCCTGTCCGGGATCGTGGCGCAGCTGCCATCTGCAATCGCCGGTACTCTCGAACTTGGGCGCCAAGGCGCATTGTCAACCGGACTGATCCTCGCCGTGATTGTAATGGCGGTCGCCGTTATTGCATTCATCGTTTTCATGGAGCGCGCACAACGACGCCTTTTGATCCAATATCCGAAACGTCAGGTCGGCAATCGCATGTTTGAGGGGCAGTCCTCGCATTTGCCACTCAAGTTGAATACCTCCGGCGTGATTCCGCCGATTTTTGCCTCGTCGTTGCTGCTGCTGCCAACCACCGTTGCAAATTTCAATGCCGGGCAGGGCCCCGGCTGGCTCACGACTGTCACAACGCTTCTCGGTCACGGCCGACCGCTGTTTCTCATTCTCTATATCGCTCTTATCGTGTTCTTCGCATTCTTTTACACGGCGGTTGTTTTCAATCCGACGGAAACCGCCGATAACCTGAAGAAACACGGTGGCTTCATTCCGGGCATTCGGCCAGGCGAGCGGACAGCCGAGTACATTGACTACGTGCTCTCACGCATCACTGCCGTCGGTGCGCTTTATCTCGCCATCGTCTGTCTGATTCCGGAGATACTGATTTCCTATGCGGCGGTGCCATTCTATTTCGGTGGTACATCGCTGCTGATCGTTGTCAGCGTCACGATGGATACGGTGGCGCAAATCCAGGGCTATCTGCTCGCGCACCAGTATGAAGGACTGATCAAACGTTCGAAGCTGCGAGGTCGTACGCGATGAGACTGGTCCTGCTCGGCCCGCCGGGGGCGGGGAAGGGCACACAAGCGCAGCGACTGATTACCAAACACGGAATTGTCCAGCTCTCGACCGGTGACATGCTGCGCGCCGCCGTCGCTGCCGGAACGCCGATAGGTTTACGCGCGAAAAGCATCATTGAACGAGGCGACCTGGTACCGGATGAGGTCGTCGTGGCGATCATTGCCGAGCGCATCGGTCAGCCCGACGCCAAGCGCGGCTTCGTGCTTGATGGTTTTCCGCGCACGGTGCCACAGGCTCAGGCGCTTGACCGCTTGCTGACCGAACGGGGCGCCAAACTCGACGCGGTCATTGAGTTGAAAGTGAACGAGGGCATTCTCCTTCGTCGCATCGAAAGGCGTGTAGCCGACATGACCGCGCGCGGCGAAACGGTGCGTGCAGACGACAACCCCGAGGTCCTCAAGGGCCGGCTGGCTGCCTACCGGACGCAAACCGCGCCGCTTGCCAGCTACTACGCCGACAAGGGCATCCTCAGGGGCGTCGATGGAATGGCTTCGGTCGACAAGGTGGCGGCGGCGATTTGTCGGCTTTTGACGCCCGGTGAGGCTGCCAAGGCCAAATTGAGCCGCAGGAGGGCCAAAACCGTCAGGATGGCGAAGCAGACCGTCCGCAAGAGCAAACGTTCAACCGTGGCCAAACGCAAAAACAAGCCAGGAAAGCGCAAAAACCGCACTGGACGGAGGTTGACGAGAGCGCGATGAATCCCTTAATAAGCTGCACATTCAGGAGTTTGACGCGATGCCGGGCCCCAGCAAGGCGGGGACAGGCGTCGTGTTACGCTTTGCGCTATCCCCTTCCAGGGACACGAGAATTTGGCGCGTTCCGCGCCAGCGGCCAATATAGGAGAAGCTAAGTGGCTCGTATCGCGGGCGTCAATCTACCGACTAACAAGCGCGTGGTGATCGCGCTGCAATACATTCATGGCATCGGGTCCAAGATTGCCCACGATATCGTGGGCAAGGTTAACCTGCCGCCGGAACGGCGGGTATCGCAGTTGACCGACGCCGAAGTGCTCCAGATCCGTGAGCTAATCGACCGCGACTACATGGTCGAGGGCGATCTTCGGCGCGAAGTTCAATTGAACATCAAGCGTCTGATGGATCTTGGCTGCTATCGCGGCCTGCGTCACCGCAAAGGCCTCCCGGTTCGTGGTCAGCGCACCCACACTAACGCGCGGACCCGCAAGGGCCCGGCCAAGACAATCGCCGGCAAAAAGAAGACTCCGGGACCGACTTGATAACAGGATAAGCCCCGCGCCGACGACGGCGCACGGGCGCGAAAGGATTGAGAATGGGTAAGGAAGCCACCCGCGTCCGACGGCGCGAACGAAAGAACATCGCCTCGGGCGTGGCGCACGTCGCCGCTTCGTTCAACAATACCATGATCACCATCACTGACGCGCAAGGCAACACGATCGCCTGGTCGTCGGCTGGGACCATGGGTTTCAAGGGCTCGCGCAAATCGACGCCCTATGCAGCGCAGGTCGCCGCCGAAGATGCCGCGAAAAAGGCACAAGAGCACGGCATGCGCACTCTTGAAGTCGAGGTGTCGGGTCCCGGTTCGGGACGCGAGTCGGCACTGCGCTCGCTGCAGGCGGCCGGTTTCACCATTACCTCGATCCGCGACGTGACAACGATTCCGCATAACGGGTGCCGGCCGCGAAAGCGTCGTCGGGTGTGATTGTTTCTTTCGCGCGGGTCCAAATGTCCCGCGCGCGTGCTACCGCCGAGATTTTCCCCACGCGGCGGGTGGGGTGCGCGAGGCGCGCCAAGATCGCGCCGCTGAAAAGGTGAACACGTGATCCAGAAGAATTGGCAGGAATTGATCAGGCCGAACAAGCTCCAGGTCTCCGCGGGCGGCGACGCCGCGCGGGTTGCGACGGTAGTCGCCGAGCCGCTCGAACGCGGTTTCGGCGTCACGCTCGGTAATGCGCTGCGCCGCATTCTGTTGTCGTCACTGCAGGGTTCCGCGGTGCAGTCAGTACATATCGACGGCGTGCTGCACGAGTTCTCCTCGATTGCCGGCGTGCGCGAAGATGTCACCGACATGGTGCTCAACATCAAGGACATCGCCATTAAAATGCAAGGCGAGGGTCCCAAACGGATGGTCGTTAAGAAACAGGGTCCCGGTACGGTAACCGCCGGCGACATTCAGACCGTTGGCGACGTGGTGGTTCTCAATCCCGACCTCGTGCTGTGCACTCTCGATGAGGGTGCCGAGATTCGCATGGAGTTCACCGTCAATACCGGCAAGGGCTATGTACCCGCCGAACGTAACCGCCCGGAAGACGCACCCATCGGCCTCATCCCGGTTGACAGCCTTTATTCGCCGGTACGCAAAGTTTCCTACAAAGTCGAGAACACACGCGAAGGTCAGATTCTCGACTACGACAAGCTGACAATGACGATCGAGACCAATGGCGCGGTGTCGCCGGAGGATTCGCTCGCCTATGCCGCGCGCATCCTGCAAGATCAACTCAATGTGTTCGTGAATTTCGAGGAGCCGCGCAAGGCGGAGGCCGCCGAAGCCATTCCGGACCTCGCCTTCAATCCGGCCTTCCTCAAGAAGGTGGACGAACTCGAATTATCGGTACGTTCGGCCAACTGCCTGAAGAACGATAATATCGTCTATATTGGCGATCTCGTGCAGAAAAGCGAAGCGGAAATGCTGCGCACACCGAACTTCGGGCGCAAGTCGCTCAATGAGATCAAGGAAGTGCTGGCGCAGATGGGGCTACATCTCGGCATGGAAGTGCCTGGCTGGCCGCCGGAGAATATCGAAGAACTCGCCAAGCGCTTCGAAGATCACTACTGAGCCGCGACGCGGCCTGAAATGGAATGAAGGGGTAACACGCGATGCGTCACGGCAAGGTTCACCGCAAGCTCAATCGCACGGCGGAGCACCGCAAGGCCATGTTCGCCAACATGGCGGCGTCGCTTATCAAACACGAGCAGATCATCACCACACTACCGAAGGCGAAGGAACTACGTCCGATCGTCGAGAAGTTGGTGACGCTCGCAAAAAAAGGTGGACTGCACGCCCGGCGTCAGGCGGTCGCCGAAATTCGCGACGTTACCCAGGTTAAAAAACTCTTCGACATCATCGGCCCGCGCTACAAGGGCCGCGATGGCGGCTATACCCGCATCATGAAGGCGGGCTTCCGCTACGGCGACAACGCCGCCAAGGCGGTGATCGAGTTTGTCGACCGCGATGTCGAGGCTAAAGGCAAGGATTCCGGTCCGGTGCAAGAGAAGAAGGCCGAGGAACAAGCGACCGCGGCGGCGTGAACGCCTGCGATCACGGTTCGACAAGGGCGGCAATCTGTGCCGCCCTTTTTATTTGCCGCATTGCTTCCGGCGGTTATGATCCCGCCCAACATGGACGGGACGGGGGAGCATCATGACAATCCGGAAGGCATTGCTGGCAATGTTGGTTTCAACCGGGATTGCGAGTGTGGCCAGTGCGCAGTCTGCGCAAACCGACCTGGTCAAGCGGGGCGACTATCTCGCAAACGGAATACTGACCTGCGCAAATTGCCATTCGCCGAAAGGCCTGCCCGCGGCGGTCACCGGTAAGGATTACTCAGGCGGTCTGTCGTGGGATGAGCCGCCGTTCAAGGTGACCGCACCAAACATCACACCGGACAAGGATACGGGCATTGGGAACTGGACGGATGCGCAGATCAAAACCGTCATGCGCACAGGCATACGACCAAACGGTGTGCACGTGGCGATGATCATGCCGACCGGCTTCTATCACATCATGACTGATCGCGATCTCGATGCCGTTGTTGCCTATTTGCGTGCGCTTAAGCCGGTGAACAACCATGTCCCGGATCCGGTCTACAAGATGCCCCAGGTCGAGCACGTGATCCCAGGCGGGGAAAAGCCATTCACCGAAGACATGATGAGCGACAAGCTCAAGAAGGGCTTTTATCTCGTCACCATCGCCCATTGCATGGAGTGCCATACTCCGATGGAGAAGGGCGTGCGGCAGTGGGACACTCGTCTGGGTGCCGGCGGCTTTGAATTCCCCGGCCCGTGGGGTGTCTCGGTTTCTCGCAACATCACGTCGAGTAAGACCAAAGGCATCGGGGCCTGGACTGACGATGAAATCAAACGCGCGATCATTGCCGGCATCAGCAAGGATGGCAGCAAGCTCAAGCCACCGATGGGCTATCAATACTATGCAACGTTGACACCAGATGACCTCGACGCCGTTGTGGCCTATCTGCGGACCGTACCGGCAGTAGAATAAGCGGCCTTCATTTAGGCCCGATAGAGGCTTATATCACGGCCAGTTAGCCGGGATTCGAACTCATGCGCCTTAAGATACAAACTGCCTTCCTGATCGCGGGTATTGCACTGGCGAGTGCCGCCGCGGCACAAGAGCGACGTCTGCCGACGCAATCGGAGTTGCGGCTGTCTTATTCACCGGTGGTGCAGCATGTAGCGCCAGCGGTGGTCAACGTCTATGCCGCCAAGACGGTGCAGAACCGCAATCCGCTGTTCGACGACCCGATCTTTCGTCGGTTCTTTGGTGTACCGGGCGGCGGTGGCAGTCAGTTGCAACGGTCACTCGGTTCGGGCGTGATCATCGATCCCGCCGGTCTGGTTGTAACGAATAACCACGTCATCGAAGGTGCAGATGAAGTAAAGGTCTCGCTTGCCGACAAACGTGAGTTCGAGGCGACGCTGGTGCTCAAGGACCCGCGTACGGACCTTGCGGTGTTGCGTATCAAGGACGGACGCGAGCAATTTCCTGTACTTGATTTTGCGGATTCCGATGCGGTGCAGGTCGGCGATGTGGTGCTGGCAATCGGAAATCCTTTCGGTGTTGGGCAAACGGTCACACACGGTATCGTGTCGGCGTTGGCGCGCACCCAGGTAGGCATTTCCGACTACCGATTCTTCATTCAGACTGATGCCGCCATCAACCCGGGCAATTCTGGCGGTGCGCTCGTCGATTTGACCGGCAAACTAATAGGTATCAACACCGCGATCTTCTCTCGTTCGGGCGGCTCGCAAGGCGTGGGCTTCGCCATTCCTGCCAACATGGTGCGAGTGGTGGTGGCCTCCGCCAAGACAGGCGGCAACGCGGTGGTGCGCCCTTGGCTTGGCGCCAAATTGCAGGCGGTTACGGCCGATATCGCCGATAGCATGGGTCTCAAGCGTCCGGCCGGCGCGTTGGTTGCCAATGTGACGGCGAACAGCCCGGCTGCGCGAGCCGGGATCAAGGCAGGCGACCTTATCGTTTCGGTGGACGGGCAGGACGTCGACGATCCCAATGCATTCGACTATCGCTTTGCTACGAAACCGATCGGCGGCAACGCTCGTCTCGGACTTTTGCGAGCCGGGCGTGAGCAGATGGCGACCGTCGCCTTGCAAAGTGCGCCAGAGATGCCGCGTGATGAAATCGTGATCCGATCGCGCTCGCCATTTTCGGGCGTCAAGATCGCGAACCTTTCGCCGGCGCTTGCCGATGAATTGCAGCTGCAGAATGTTGAACAGGGCGTCGCTATCGTTGACGTCGATGCCGGCTCCTATGCGAGCAATCTCGGCTTTCAGCGCGGCGATGTGATCGAAGAGGTCAATGGTGAGCGCATCGCCAAGACGCGCGACCTTGAGCGGCTAACGGGCACGCCCAACCGCAGCTGGCGGATTATTATTCTGCGCGGCGGGCAGAAGATTTCTGCGGTGTTTAGCGGATGAGGATACGTTTTGCCTTTCCCCTGTCATGCCCGCCCGGCCATGACATTAGACGGACGTTCTGATGGCTGTCCGCCCCAAACCCTCCGGTCCCAGCCTGTTCGCTGCCGCAGGCCTCGAAAAAGACGCGCCGCGTCCGCTTGCCGACAAGCTCAGACCACAGAATCTCGACGAGGTGGTCGGCCAGGATCACTTGCTCGGGCCGGATGGAGCGCTCTCGCGCATGCTCGCGACGCGCTCACTTGGCTCGCTGGTATTTTGGGGGCCGCCGGGAACTGGCAAGACCACAGTTGCGCGGTTGCTCGCGCAGGCCACTGATCTGCATTTTGAGCAAATTTCTGCGATCTTCACGGGTGTCGCCGACCTCAAGAAGGTCTTCGAAGAGGCGCGGCGCCGCCGGGAAATGGGGCAGGGGACCCTCCTGTTCGTCGATGAGATTCACCGCTTCAATCGCGCGCAACAGGACAGCTTCCTCCCTGTGATGGAAGACGGCACCATCATCCTTGTTGGTGCCACCACCGAGAACCCGTCCTTCGAGCTCAATGCTCCGCTGCTGTCTCGCGCCCGCGTATTGATATTCAAATCGCTCGATGCGGACGCGATCGAAAAACTGCTCAGGCGCGCGGAAAAGATCGAAGACCGGCGGTTGCCGCTCGATGGCGAGGCACGCGAAGCGCTCAAGCGCATGGCCGATGGTGATGGCCGCGTCGGGCTCACGCTTGCCGAAGAGGTCTGGCGGGCGGCGCGCAAGGACGAGGTTTTCGATAGCGCCAAATTGCAGGATATCGTCCAGCGCCGTGCGCCGATTTACGACAAGAGCCAGGACGGCCACTACAATCTCATCTCTGCGCTGCACAAATCGGTACGTGGCTCCGATCCCGACGCCGCACTCTATTATCTTTGCCGCATGCTGGATGCCGGCGAACCACCGCTCTACATAGCGCGCCGCGTTGTGCGCATGGCGATCGAGGACATCGGGCTCGCCGACCCGCAGGCTCTTGTGATCGCAAACGCCGCCAAGGAAGCATACGACTTCCTGGGTTCGCCCGAAGGTGAGTTGGCAATCGCCCAGGCGGTCATTTACTGCGCGACGGCTCCCAAATCGAACGCCGGGTATGCCGCTTTCGGAGCAGCGATGCGCACCGCCAAGGATGCGGGTTCGTTGCTTCCGCCCAAGCACATCCTCAATGCGCCGACCAAACTGATGCAGGAGGAGGGCTACGGCCGCGGCTATGCCTACGACCACAGTGCCGAGGAAGCGTTCTCCGGACAGAACTATTTCCCTGACGCGCTCAAACGCCAGAAATTCTATGATCCGCCCGAGCGCGGTTTCGAACGTGAAATCAGGAAACGGCTGGAGTATTGGGCGAAGCTGAGGAACGAGCGGGGCGGGTCGTGAGCCGCCGCGGGCGTTCCGGTCCTCGCCAGCCGGGCGGTGGCCGGCAGATGGCAGGGCCACGCCATGAACGGCGCAAGACGCGGCATCATTCAGTCGGTCACCGTGAATCGCAGCACGCATTGAAGAAGGACGGTCCGGTCCGACCGCCCACGGGTCAGCGCCGACCACCTCGCGATGACGGGTCGAATGCGTTGCAGGTCGCCTATAAGGTTCAGACCGTCACCGTGACCCCGGATGAGTCCGGCATGCGGGTAGATCGCTTTTTCGAAGCACGCTTTCCAGGCCTCTCGTTCAGTTACATCCAGCGCATCATCCGCAAAGGCGAGGTGCGCGTGAACGGTAAACGCGCGCAACCGAAGGCGCGCCTGGAAACCGGACAGGCCGTCCGCATCCCGCCGTTAAAATTTGAGCCGCCGCCGCCACGCGATGACGCACCAGCAGCGCAGAAGGACCGCGCCTTTCTCAAATCGATCACCCTCTATGAAGACGCTGACGTGCTGGTCCTCAACAAACCGATGGGTCTTGCTGTGCAAGGCGGCTCAGGCACGACACGTCATATCGACGGCATGCTTGACGCTTTACGCTCACCCGACGGCCAACGTCCGCGGCTCGTACACAGGTTGGACAAGGATACCGCCGGCTGTCTTCTGGTTGCCAAGAGCCGGTTTGCCGCGGCGGCGCTGGCTAAAACATTTCGATCACGCTCGGCACGCAAGATTTATTGGGCATTGGTGGTGGGCGTACCCAAACCCGCGCAAGGGCGCATTTCGACTTATCTTGCCAAGCAGGAAGTCGAGGAAGATTCTTTCATGCGCATCGCCAAGCACGGTGAGAAAGACGCGGTGCACGCTGTAACGTACTACGCGGTGGTGGAGACGGCGGCGCAACAACTCGCCTGGCTGTCGCTCAAGCCGGTCACCGGACGTACGCATCAATTGCGCGCTCACATGGCGCATATCCATCATCCGATTGTTGGTGACCCGAAGTATTTCAATAAGGAAAACTGGCAACTGCCTGGAGGAATGCAGGAAAAGTTGCATTTGCTTGCTCGCCGTATCGCGGTACCGCACCCTCGGCGCGGGGTAATCGATGTTTCAGCGCCGTTGCCGCCTCACATGCAGCAGTCGTGGAATTTGCTCGGCTTCGACGCCAAACGTTACGATCCGATCGAAGAAGCGCCCGAGGAGTAGCGGTTAGGCTGCGGGGGTCCTATGTGAGAGGCACTATGCGCGGACGTTCGATAATCTTGGTACTTTTCCTGTCGGCGCTGCCCGCGACGTTTGCGCGTGCGCAAAGCGGCAGTGACTACAACATCATGCGGGATGACTACAGCATCATGGTCCCGGAAAAAGGGTCCAGACGGGAACAGCCGGAACCATGGCTCGCGCCAAAGTACAAATCGCCGCGGGGCACGGTGAAACATGTAACCATCCCGAAGCCGAAGACCGTGCCGTTTCCTACCGCGACGGTTCCGCCGCCGATCGTCGTTCCCCAGACCGGGCGAGTCCTTCCGAATCTGCCGACAGTTCCGGGAGCCGGACCAGGGGGACGCGAAACCTTCCAGGATCGCGCCGCGCGCTGCGCCCATCAAGCAGGTGTTTATGGACAGGCCGCCGGGGACCGCGGCACCTATATGGGAACCTGCGTCAATCAGTAACTTCGTCCGTCACTTGGGAGAAACATCATCAGTTAGGGCCGTTTCTTCAAGTTCACGTGTGGCTTTAATCGTTCATTTTCAGATCTCGCTCATCACCTGCGCATAGGCGAGGAGAGCGAATAATGCGGTGCCGCCGATCATATTTCCGATCAGGACGGGCACCACGAAATCGCTGACAATCTGCCACCACGCCCAGTCCCCTGCCAGAACCAGGAGGTAAGCCTCCATACTGCCGGCGACGATATGGGTGAATCCGCCAACAGAAATCAGCCACGTCATAACGGTAATGACGTGAAACTGGGCGCGTTCGGCGCCCGGCATCAGCCAGACCATAGCGGCCATCAGGAAGCCGGCGGCAATCGCGCGAAAGACCATGTCCCACCAGCCGACGGCGAGCAGATCGCGGCTGACCGTTACCATGCCATCGTAGAGTTGCGCCGGTAGCACGGGGGTGAAAGCGCAGAACAATGCTGCAAACAAGGTGCCGGCGAGATTGGCCGCGAGGACGATCGCCCAGAGCCGTGCCATGCGCCCGATATTTTTCCACGTGAATTGCGCTGCGACCGGCAAGACGGCGGTGATCGTGCTCTCAGTGAATAATTGCTGCCGCGACAGCACCGCCATGACGAATCCGACGCAATAACCGAGGCTGGACACGAGCGGCTGCCAGGGTGCGTCTGGCAGATGCGTTTGCAATATAGCCTGCGTCAATAGTGAGAAGCTGATCGAAAGCCCGGCCGCCACTCCCGACCACCATAGCGATGTCAGGGGACGCACCATCTCTTCCTCGCCAAGACGGCGCACGACCTCGTAGATGACCGGTGTGCGCGGGGTCGCCAGTTCCTGGACGTCTTTGATTTCGTCCTCGCTGATACCGCGAGCGCGGCCAGCGCTGCGCGAGGGCTTGCGTTGGTGGCTCCTACGGAAGGCAACAGAAGCTCGGGCGCTCATGCGTTGGGTCAACGTCTCCTTGCCGGCCGGGGTTCCGAAAAGGGAACTGCGCAACAAGGCTTGACATGCAACCAAATGGTTGCATATTGTCGCCATGGATGCTGTATTCAGAGCGCTGGCCGATGCGAGCCGACGGGAGTTGCTGGATCGCCTGCGCGCCGACAATGGACAAACGCTTGGTCAGCTGTGCGAGCGCCTTGCCATGACGCGGCAGGCAGTGAGCAAGCATTTGGCCATTCTCGAGGAGGCGAATCTGGTCGCGACGGTCAAACGCGGCCGCGAGAAGTTTCACTACCTCAATCCCGTGCCGATCCATGAGATTGGCGAACGCTGGATCGGCAAATTCGAGCGTTCGCGCTTGCAGGCGCTGAGCGACATGAAAAAGGTACTGGAGGCGGGAGATGAGTAGGCCGAACTTCATTATCCGAATTTCACGAAACAATATTGGCTCGGCATGCGCAAGTCGCTTCTGGAAACCGGCGAGATCGCGCTGAAAACGTGAGGACGGCCGCTCACCTGTAGCCGAGGTTCTATCCCAATCGAAACAAACACTCTTGAGCCAGCATGGAGACACGCATGAACAAGCCGAATTTCGTCTACATCACTTACATCGCATCCACGCCCGACAAAGTCTTCAAGGCGTTGACAGACACGGAAGCAACCGCACGCTTCTGGTTTGGAAATGCCGTCACATCCGACTGGAAAGTCGGTTCACCCGTGACGTTTCACAGAAATGGGGAACTCATCGTCAAGGGGGAAGTGCTGGAACACGATCCGCCCCGTCGGCTGTCCTATACCTTTCATTCTCAGCACGACGGTCTCTACACCGAGCAGCCGTCGCGTGTGGTATTGGAAATCGAACAGCAGAAGGACCAGGTCAAACTGACTATGACCCATGACGACTTTGCGCCTAACAGCAAGGTGTTCGAGAAGATCAGCAGCGGCTGGCCACTCGTATTGTCGAGCCTCAAGAGTTACCTGGAGGCGAACCGCGTCCTGCGCGCGCCCTGGTATGACAATGAAACCGCCGCTGCATCATGATTGATGCCGCGGCATTGCCAAGACAGGGGTCGGTCGGGAAGCCCTGGCCTACATTTAGGCACCAGCCGCGTCGAGTGTGGCGATGTCCTCGCCTGAAAGCCTGATTTGCGGGGCTTTGAGGATTTCGTCGAGCTGTTTGCGGCTGGTGGCGCTGACAATCGGAGCGGTGATGAATGGCTTGGCGATCAGCCAGGCCAGCGCGATCTGAGCTGGCACTGCATTGTGGCGTGCGGCCACCGCATCGAGCGCCTGCAAAATCCGCATCCCGCGCGCATCGAGATAGCGTTTGAGGCGCCCACCGCGTCCAAGGTGTTTGGCGCCTTCTTCCGGCGAGCGATATTTGCCGGTTAGAAAGCCGGCCGCGAGCGAATAATAATTGATGACTCCCAGCCTTTCCTGCCGGCAGAGCGGCTCGAATTCGGTCTCGAATTCCCTGCGGTCCGACAAATTGTACAGCGGCTGCAAGCTTTCGTAGCGCGGCAGGCCAAACTTTTTGCTGGCCGCGAGCGAATCCTTGAGCCGTGCGGGCGTGATGTTGGAAGCTCCGATCGCCCGCACCTTGCCAGCTGCGATCAGCTGCGCATAAGCCTGCATGGTCTCTTCCGGCGGCGTGACGTCGTCGTCAAAATGGGTCTGGTAAAGATCGATTCGATCGGTTTGCAGCCGCCGCAGCGAGGCCTCGCATTCGCGCAAGATGTAGTCCTTCTTCAGGCTGCGCCCTTCGCCCATGTCTTCGCCGACTTTGGTGGCGATCAGCACCTGACCGCGTTTGCCGCTGCGCTTGAGCCAATTGCCGATGATGGTTTCTGATTCGCCGCCCGGACTGCCCGGCACCCACCGTGCATAGCTGTCGGAGGTATCGACGGCGTTGAAACCGGCATCGATGAACGCATCGAGGATACCGAACGATGTCTTTTCGTCGATGGTCCAGCCGAACACGTTACCGCCGAGCATGAGCGGGGCAAGGTGCAGGTCAGATTGGCCAAGGCGGCGCTTTTCCATGGCGGACTGCTTTCAATGTGCAGACGATATAGTCGGCGTTATTGCGCGGGCTTGACCCGCGCATCCAGAATGATTTGCGGCGTGGCAAAGCCTTACGCAAAGATTGCCATTGATGAATCGCATCATGGATTGCCGGATCGAGCCCGACAATGACAGGGGGGGCGGAGTCTCTACCGCAAACTTGCGTTGAATTTATCGAGAGCTGCCTGGCCCGGGCAAAGCTCTTTTTCGCCGAGCACGTTCAGTGGGGAATCGACGGTGCGGAGATGCGCGTGCAGATCCTCGGGCTCCTCCTCGACGTAGAGCAGGCCGGTGACAATCTGGCCCTTGGCGGCGTGGTGCTGGAGGAACCCCAAAGCGGCCGTACGGTCATGCAACTCGTAGTCGGCGGCAAGCTTGCGCAAGGCGAGCTTGGAGCCGTCGTGCTGCTCCACCATCTCGACTGTGCCGGGCTCGTATTTGACCTCGATTGGCATCCGGCTGGAGATGAAATCAAGACGGTTGACTGCCTCATTGTGCTCGCGCACGAAATCGAAGCTCTTAGTGGACCCTGCATGGTTGTTAAAGGCGACGCAGGGCGAGATCACGTCGATGAAGGCTGCACCCTTGTGGGCAATCGCCGCCTTGATAATAGGGACGAGCTGATGTTTGTCACCGGAGAAGGAACGGGCGACGAAACTTGCCCCCAGCTGAAGTGCCATTGCCACTAGATCGATGGAGTTGTCGGTGTTGATGAAGCCGCGTTTCGATTTCGAGCCGCGGTCGGCGGTGGCCGAGAACTGGCCTTTGGTGAGGCCGTAAACGCCATTGTTCTCGACGATATAGACCATGTTCACGCCGCGCCGCAGGCAGTGCGCAAACTGACCGAGGCCGATCGATGCGCTGTCGCCATCACCGGAGACGCCAAGATAGATCAAATCACGATTGGCAAGATTGGCGCCTGTAAGCACCGATGGCATGCGGCCGTGGACGGAGTTGAACCCGTGCGAATTGCCGAGGAAATAGGTCGGTGTTTTCGACGAGCACCCGATACCGGAAATCTTCGCCACGCGATGTGGTTCGATCGACAGATCAAAGCAGGCCTGGATGATTGCGGCAGTGATGGAGTCATGTCCACAACCGGCGCACAGGGTCGAAACCGTGCCCTCGTAATCGCGGTGGGTGTAGCCGAGCTCGTTTTTCGGCAGATCGGGATGATGGAATTTCGGCTTGGCGAGATAGGTCATGAGGTTACCTTCATCGGCTTCACCTTCAGCTTGTCGAGATGATCTCCGATCGCCTTGGCGATAAAACGCGCGGTAATGGGTGTGCCGTCATAGTGCAGGACCGGCACCAGCCGCACCGGGTCGATGCCGCACTCATTCACAATAAGTGAGCGCAACTGAGCGTCTCGGTTTTGCTCGACAACGAAGACGAAATCGTGATCCGCGACGAAGCTGTTGACGCTTGAATGGAACGGAAAAGCGCGAATACGCATGCGGTCAAGGGCGTGACCGCGCGCCTCGATCATGTGGATCGCCTCGTCCATCGCCGGTGCGGTCGAGCCGTAATAGATCACGCCGTATTTGGTCGGCTTTCCACCGGTGGCTATGAGTGGGCGCGGCACCAGGTCTTTGGCCGTATCGAACTTGCGGATCAGCCGCTGCATATTGTCGACGTAAGGCGCGCCTTCTTCGGTATAGCGCGCGTAGCGGTCACGCGAGGTCCCACGCGTGAAGAACGAACCTTTTGTCGGGTGCGTGCCCGGGTAGGTGCGGTAAGGGATGCCGTCGCCGTCGACATCGAGATAGCGGCCGAATTCCTTTCCGGCCTCGAGCTCAGCCGCGGTCATGACCTTGCCCCGGTCGTATTTGCGGTTGTCGTCCCAGGCGAGCGGCTTCGACAAGTGGTGATTCATGCCAATGTCGAGATCAAGCATGACGAAGATCGGCGTCTGCAGCCGGTCAGCCAGATCGAAGGCCTGCGCGCTGAAATCGAACGCTTCCGTCGGCCCTTCGGGGAAGAGCAATACGTGCTTGGTGTCGCCATGTGAGGCATAGGCGCAGGACATCACGTCGCATTGCTGAGTGCGGGTCGGCATGCCGGTCGAAGGCCCGGCGCGCTGCACGTCGAACAAAACTGCTGGAATTTCTGCGAAGTACGCGAGACCGATGAACTCCTGCATTAAAGAAATGCCGGGACCGGACGTGGCTGTGAACGCGCGTGCTCCGTTCCAGCCGGCCCCGATCACGATGCCGATGGAGGCGAGCTCGTCTTCAGCCTGAATGATCGCGTATTTCGCCTGTTTGGTGTCCGGATCAACGCGCAGTTTGGCGCAGTGACGCGTGAAGGCGTCCGCCAGCGACGAGGAAGGTGTGATTGGATACCAGGCACACACCGTCGCGCCGCCATAAACGGCGCCCAGTGCCGCCGCTGAATTGCCCTCAATGAATATCCGATCGCCGACAGCATTGGCACACTTGAGCTTGATGCCGAGCGGACATTGCAAATTCAAAATGGCGTAGTCGCGGCCGATATGTAACGCCTTGATGTTCGGCTCGATGAGCTTGTCTTTGCCCTTGTATTGCTCGCCAATGAGTTGCTCGACCACCTTTACATCGATGTCGAGCAGGGCCGTGAGCACGCCGATATAGATGATGTTCTTGAACAGCTGGCGTTGACGCGGATCGGTATATTCTCGATTGCAAATCGCGGTCAGCGGCACACCGATGACAGTGATGTCATCGCGGAATTTCGATGGCGGCAACGGCTTGGTTGAATCGTAGAACAGGTAGCCGCCCGGCTCGATGCCCGCAATGTCTCTGTCGAAAGTTTGCGGATTCATCGCCACCATCAGGTCGGTGCCGCCTCGGGCGCCCAGGTGGCCCGCTTCGGAGACGCGCACCTCATACCAGGTCGGCAGCCCTTGAATATTGGACGGAAATATATTTCGTGGCGCCACCGGTACGCCCATGCGCATCACTGCGCGGGCGAACATCTCGTTCGCGCTCGCCGAGCCAGAACCATTGACGTTGGCGAAGCGGATAACGAAATCGTTTACGCGGCTGATCGGCGTGGCGGTCGGCATGAAGTCCCTGCGTGAGTCATATCGAGCAAGAATTTTTGCATGTCCCAGGCGCCGGTCGGACAGCGTTCGGCGCAGAGACCGCAATGGAGACAGACGTCCTCGTCCTTGACCATGACGCGGCCGGTCTTGAGGCCATCCTGGACATAGAGGTCTTGCGTGAGGTTGTGCGAGGGCGCGTTGAGCCGCTTGCGCAAGTCGGCTTCCTCGCCATTCGCCGTGAAGGTGATGCAGTCCATTGGACAGATGTCGACGCAAGCGTCGCATTCGATGCAGAGCTGCGCCGAGAATACGGTTTGGACGTCGCAATTCAGGCAGCGGCCGGCTTCCGCGAGGGCGAGCTGTTCGTCAAAACCTAATTCGACCTCGGCCTTGATATCTTTGAGCGCCACCACGTTATCGCGGTGCGGCACCTTGTAGCGCCTATCGAGCGCAATCTCGTTGTCGTATGACCATTCGTGGATGCCCATCTTCTGGCTCATCATCTCGACCGACGGTAGCGGTCGATCGGTGATGTCCTCGCCATTGACCAGCTTGTCGATCGAGACGGCAGCCTCGTGACCATGCGCGACTGCCCAGATGATGTTCTTTGGACCGAACGCAGCGTCGCCACCGAAGAACACTTTCGGGTTGGTCGATGCCATGGTCTGGGTGTCGACCTTGGGCATATCCCATTGGTCGAACTCGATTCCGATGTCACGCTCGATCCAGGGGAAGGCGTTCTCCTGACCGACCGCCACCAGCACGTCGTCGCAGGGGAAGTGTTGATCAGGCTCACCGGCGGGAATGAGTTTACGGCGACCTTTGGCGTCGTATTCAGCCTTCACCTTCTCGAAGATGATGCCGGTGAGCTTGCCGTTTTCATGCATGAAGTGCTTCGGCACCAGGAAATTGTGGATCGGGATACCCTCGTGCATGGCGTCTTCTTTTTCCCAAGGCGACGCCTTCATTTCATCAAAGCCCGAGCGCACTACCACATCGACCTGTTCGCCGCCGAGGCGGCGGGCGGAGCGGCAGCAATCCATTGCCGTGTTGCCTCCGCCCAGGACGACGACGCGCTTGCCAATTTTGCTGATGTGCCCAAAGGATACCGACGACAGCCAGTCGATGCCGATGTGAATGTTCTTGGCCGCTTCCTTGCGGCCGGGGATATCAAGATCGCGGCCACGGGGCGCGCCGGAACCAACAAAGATTGCGTCCCATCCCTCGGCCAGCAGGGACTTCAGGCTGTCGATGCGTTTGCCAGCGCGAAATTCGACACCAAGGTCGAGGATGTAGCCGCACTCCTCGTCGATCACTGAGTCGGGCAATCGAAATTTTGGAATTTGCGTGCGGATCATGCCGCCGGCTTTGGGATCGCCGTCGAACACGACGCACTGATAGCCAAGCGGGGCGAGATCACGGGCGACGGTGAGCGAAGCCGGACCGCCACCAACCAGCGCGATGCGCCTGCCATTTTTCTTCGCCGCAGGCTTCGGCAATCGCTCGCGGATATCGTCTTTGTAGTCCGCGGCCACTCTTTTCAGGCGGCAGATTGCCACCGGCTCCTTCTCCACACGCACGCGCCGGCAGGCCGGCTCACAGGGGCGGTCGCAGGTACGTCCGAGGACTCCCGGAAACACGTTCGAGCGCCAATTGATCAAGTAGGCGTCGGAATAGCGGCCATGCGCTATCAGGCGAATATATTCGGGAACCGGTGTGTGCGCCGGGCAAGCCCATTGGCAGTCCACGACCTTGTGGAAGTAGTCAGGCGCAGAAATGTTGGTATTCTTCATTGACTCCTCGAAATGCGCCCCGCTACTCCGTGCAACTCAAACGGCGTCGCGTTACAGCCCTGGGCGCCTCCGCTTCCTCCGGTCGGCCTTGTTTCCCGGCACGAATCCGAGGGCGGATAATATGGGCTAGAAACTCGCAATGCTACACATCCTTCGGTCAGGTATGCGGCCTATCAACCACAAGTCTTCGTGAGGTTTTTCGCTCCTTGAAAGCGGCGTCACGATGGCAATTCGCCCCTTATTTCAGGGATTTTGGACTAACAATGATAGATGGAAGTTCCCTCCCTTTTGCGGCGCACAATCCGGTCCCAATGCGTGAGATTTTTACCGCGATCTCCGAAAACCAGCCGCTCGACCCAAACGAAGCGGCGCGGCAGTCCACGCGGCCGCGCCTGCGGAAGCGGTTTTACAAACAGGCGCATGTAGCCGACGCTGACAATGGCAATTTCGCAATCCTGCTCGACGGAAAACCTGTTTGGACGCCACTGCGGCGCTCGCTCATGGCGCCCTCGCGCCCGCTTGCGCAGGCCATCGCGGCCGAGTGGGATGCACAAAATGACGTGATAGATCCTTCGCGCATGCCTCTCACACGGCTCGCCAATTCGGTGATCGACGCGGTGACCGACGCGCCGCAGCCTGTCGCCGAGGAGATCGCGAAATATCTAAGCTCGGATTTGCTGTTCTATCGCGCCGATGGACCTGCGGGGCTCGTCGAGAAACAATCGAAGGCCTGGGATCCCGTACTCGACTGGGCGCGGAAGGCATTCGGTGCGCATTTCGCGCAGACCCAGGGCGTGATGCACGTGCACCAGCCGCACGAAGCGGTCGCCGCAGCGCGGGCGGCGATACCGCTCGAGCCATGGGGGCTCGGCGCGATGTCCTCTATCACAACGCTGACGGGCTCTTGTTTGTTGGCGCTGGCGCTTGCACATGGCGCGCTTGAGGCAGACGCGGCCTGGGCTGCCGCGCACATAGACGAAGACTGGCAGATGTCGCAGTGGGGCCGCGATGAGCTCGCGCTCGAACGCCGCGCTTTTCGTGGAACGGAATTTCAGGCGGCGGTCACTTTGCTGAAGCTTGCAAAATAACCCGCGAACTCCCGCCGGGCGGAAATTCGGCGAAAGATCTTCGTCCCCACTTGCGCGGGGACGAGGGGACAACAGTACAAAAATCAATGCCCGGTGGGGTCGCCGCGACGGCCAGCCTCGTAGAGGAACCACACCCGCTTTTCCGCTTCGTCGATATAGACTTCCAGCAGGCTGGTCGTAGCTACATCGCCATGCTCGTCGCAGACATCATGGGCCTCGCGCATCGATGTGATGAACCGCTGATTGTCGTCGCGCAACTCGGCTAGCATATCCTGTGGATCGACATAGGCCGCGTCATTGTCGGCGATGCGCTGTTGGCGCGAAATGTCGCCGATAGAACGGAGCGTTTGTTGCCCGAGTTTGCGCACGCGCTCGGCTAATACGTCGGTAGTGGCGAAAATCTGATCAGCCTGCTCATCGAGCAAAAGGTGATAATCGCGGAAATGTGGTCCGCTGATGTGCCAATGGAAGTTTTTGGTCTTCAGGTAAAGCGCGAAGCTGTCCGCCAGCAGCGCGTTAAGCGCCCCGGCAATATCTTTGGCGGCATTGGTGCCGAGATCTGTCGGGGTCGAAAGGCGTGGCGATGGCTTGGCGTGATTCATGGCAAACGGTCCTCGGTTGTCAAACACCCCCCGAAGGATGCAATCCACCCGGTCATTAACAGTATGCCGTCAAATTGTCAGGTTTGTGAAGGCTCGCGTTGGTTTGCCGCAATCTCGGCGGCCTTGGCGTCTGCCACGCGGGCGTCGCTTTCGCGGCCGAGTTCGCGCAGCAGGCTGGCACGCGCCTCATGCATTTTAGCCACGTCGCTCTTGATCTCGATCGCCTTGTCGATGCTGGCAAGCGCTTCCTCAAGTCGCGCAAGTTTCTTCAAGACAAGTGCACGGCCGAGATAGGCCTCGGCAAATTTCGGCTCGAGCGTAATCGCCCTGTCGTAGCCGGCCATGGCCTCTGTGTCACGGCCGAGGTCGGAGAGGACATACGCACGGTTGCAGTGCGACACGCCAAAATCAGGGTCCAGCGCGATTGCCTTGTCATAACTGGCAATCGCATCTTCGGCGCGGCCAACGGCGTGCAAGGTGGCGCCGCGGTTGAGCCAGTCGCCTGGCGATTTAGGGTTAAGTTCGACCGCGCGGTCAAAGCTCGACAGCGCCTCAGCGTTGCGGCCGAGCGCGCTCAACATATTTGCGCGATTGCCATAGGCCTCTGCGAATTTTGCGTCGCATTGGATCGCATTGTCGAAGCTCTCGAGCGCCTCGTTAATCTTGCCCATCCTGTGCAACGCTTGGCCGATGAGGTTGTGCGCGCGCGCCTGCCCCCCCTCGTAGGCAAGTGACCGGCGGGCGAGGTCGATGCCCTGCTGAAACTGGCCCTCATGGCAGGCGATCACAGCGATGTAATAGAGAGCATCTGCATTGCGCGGGTCGTTGCGCAGCACTTGCGTATAGCGGTCCATTGCGAGCGAAATCTGGCCGGCCCGGTGATGGGTGAGGCCCTGCTGAATAAGGTCGGCGGAGGTCAGTGGTTCGCTCATTGGCGCTTGTAAGCAGGGTTTGAGGCCGGTGCCAAGTCTGAAGACCGCCATTCCCGCTTTCGCGTGGACGATGGGTGTGGTGTGGTATGGCTTTGCTGCCGGATTCTTTCACCAGCATAGGGCAGGGGCCATGAAAGATATCCTCGATAGACTTGAGAAGCGGCGTGAGGAAGCCCGCCTCGGCGGCGGCACGGCGCGCATCGAGGCACAGCACAAGCGCGGCAAGCTCACCGCCCGCGAGCGCATCGAGCTCATGCTCGACAAAGGTTCGTTTGAGGAGTTCGACATGTTCGTCGAGCATCGTTCCAACGAATTCGGCATGGAGAAGTCGAGAATCCCCGGGGATGGCGTCGTCACAGGCTGGGGGACGGTCAACGGTCGCGCCGTTTATCTGTTCTCAAAAGATTTTACCGTTTTCGGCGGCTCGCTGTCTGAGACGCACGCGCAGAAGATCACCAAGGTTCAGGACATGGCGATGAAGGCGCGCTGCCCGATCATCGGTCTGTTCGACGCCGGTGGCGCACGGATCCAGGAAGGCGTCGCCGCTCTTGGCGGGTATGGCGAGGTGTTCAAGCGCAACGTCATTGCGTCCGGTGTTATCCCGCAGATCAGTGTGATCATGGGACCGTGCGCCGGGGGCGATGTCTATTCTCCGGCAATGACCGATTTCATCTTTATGGTGCGTGACACCAGCTACATGTTTGTCACCGGCCCGGACGTGGTGAAAACGGTGACTAACGAGGTCGTCACCGCGGAAGAGCTCGGCGGCGCGTCAATTCACACCACCAAGTCCGGTGTCTCCGACGGCGCCTTCGAGAATGACGTCGAGTGTCTTCTGCAAATGCGCCGGTTGATCGATTTTCTGCCGTCCAATAACGAGAGCGGCGTGCCGGAGTGGCCGGCATACGATGACTCCGACCGGATCGATGAATCACTCGACACGCTGGTGCCTGACAACCCCAACAAGCCATACGACATAAAGGAATTGATCCTGAAGGTCACGGACGAGGGCGATTTCTTTGAGCTCTCCTCTGCCTATGCAAAGAACATTGTGACCGGCTTTGGCCGCATCGCCGGCCGCACGGTTGGATTCGTGGCCAATCAACCGATGGTGCTCGCCGGCGTGCTCGACAGCGATGCCTCGCGCAAGGCGGCGCGTTTCGTGCGGTTCTGCGATGCCTTCGGCATTCCCATCATCACATTTGTGGACGTGCCTGGCTTCCTTCCTGGTACGGACCAGGAATACGGCGGGTTGATCAAGCACGGAGCCAAATTACTATTCGCCTACAGCCAATGCACCGTTCCGCTGGTCACGGTGATCACGCGCAAGGCATTCGGCGGCGCCTACGACGTGATGGCAAGCAAGCACGTTGGCGGCGATCTCAACTACGCGTGGCCGACGGCGCAGATCGCGGTAATGGGTGCCAAGGGAGCGGTCGAGATAATCTTCCGCGCCGATATGGATGACCCGAAAAAGATCGCCGCGCGTACCAAGGAATATGAAGAACGATTTCTGTCACCTTTTGTGGCCGCCGAGCGCGGCTACATCGATGACGTGATCATGCCGCACTCGACGCGCCGCAGGATAGCGCGTGCATTGGCGATGCTTAAAAACAAGCATGTGGAGATGCCGGCGAGAAAGCACGACAATTTGCCGGTGTGACCATTCCGCTTGAGCCGCCACTGCCGGGTCTCGGTCGCCGGTTTGAATTTTTTACGCAGAAGTTATTTGCCTTGCAGGGGCGCGGGACAACAAAAAAAATGCCGACTTTGAAAAACATAGGGAGCTGACCATGCACAAGGAATTGGCGCTGCTGGCGACAATCGCTGCAATCTTCTTATTTGTCGCGTTCGGCGCGCAGGCCATGCCGGCGTCGAAACTCAAAGGTGCAAGCAGTAGCTCTGGCCAAATTACGCTGGTCGCGGGCGGTTGCGGTCGTGGTTGGCATCGAGGGCCAAACGGAGGTTGCCGCCGGAATTGATAAATTTCGGTTGCTTCGAAAAATTTTGGCCCCGGGTTTTCCGGGCTAAAATTTTTTGCCGTTCTTAGAATTGCATTCGGTGTAAACAAGGCCCCGCCAAAGCGGGGCCTAGCATTCGCCACGATCGCTATCGATTGGCTTAGTTGCAAACCTGCCAGCATCGATAGGGATTGCAAACGCGATGGCTGCCGCGGCCGCCGCAGGGGCCGGGGGCTACCACAACCGGCGGTGCCACCACCACGCCGGGCGCTACCACGGCGCCGCCGTAATAGACGCCGCCATAGTAACCGTTACGACGGCAGCCACCATACGGGCCACGATGAAAGCCGACGCCGCAACCGCCGGCGACGGGAATCGTGAGACCGGTCTGTGCCTGTTCGAGCGGCGCAAGCGGCATGGCTTGGGCGGCGGCTAGTCCGAAGAGACTAATGCCGACCACCAGTGCGAGAGAAAAAAGCTTATTCACTTGTCTCCTCCTTGTTTGTTACGTGGAGTTTTGCGCCCCCGAATGACTCGCAAGCGCCGATCGATTTGCACGCGAAGATTATGGCGAGCAAAATACGCCGGCAAAGAAAGCTTTCATAAATTCAGTAGGCAGTCAAAAAGCGAGTTCGGATCTGGCTGTCGGTTTTTCTGAATGGTTGCGCAGATTCGATCAGCAACGAGTGACGGTAATGTCCCGAGTTCCGCCGCTCTCCGCTGGGACGGTCACGGTTTCCTTGATGTATTGGCAACTGCGAACGGCCGGCGCGACCACGTACACAACGTTTGATGGTTGTGCGTAGCCACTATTGTCATAAGCATAAGGTGGGACTTCGTAATATCCCCCATACCACGGCCACTGGTTGTTGAAATTTCTGCGATGCGAATGCCGAAAAGTTTTCCCGAAATGGATGGCGTGGAATGCATGCATCCCCGATCCGCCGGTTCCACGCGCGTTCGCCGGGATTTCAAGCGGCGCAAATATCAATGCCGCCAATGCAATGATGCCAACATGCTTCGTTGTCATGTTTACACCCTCCCAATCCCAATTTGATGCTTAAGCGTGATGCGAGTCAAAGGTTAAAAATTCAGGGGTTTCGGTATGCGATGACGCCAGTCTTTGCAGGCCTATTGGCTGTGGCTGGAATCGTGATTGCGACACCTTGATCAGCGCCAGCCACCGCCGCCGTTCACATAGACCGTATCTGCGGTCATGAATTCACAGGCATCCGAGCACATAAACAATACCAGTTCGCCGATTTCTTCCGGCTCTGCAAAGCGCTTCATCGGTACGTCTTCGAGAAAGCGCTGCACCAGCTCTGGCGAACTGCTGGCGGCGGCCTGGAATGGTGTCTTCACAGGTCCGGGCGAGATCGACAACGCTCGTATTCCCTGTGTGGCGAATTCACGTGCCACACCCATGGTCATTGTCACTACCGCTCCCTTGGCCGCAGCATAATGCACAGAGGAACCGGGTCCTCCGCGCCGATGCGCCATGCTGCCCATATTGACGATCACGCCAAATTTGTTCGCGAGCATATGTGGCAACACTGCCTGCATTGGGTACAAAGTACCTTTGACATTAAGATCAAAAGTCCTGTCGAACAGATCGTCATCGATCTCAAGAAATTTTGCGCGTCTTATTGCTGCTCCCGCCGAATTGAAGAGGAATTGCACGCCGCCGAAACCATCGATGGCGAGCTCAACCATATCTTCAACTGCCGCTCGCTTGGTTACATCAATAGTCAGCGCCAGCACCTGACTGCTGATCGCATTGATCTTCTCGGCGGTTTTCTCGACGCCTTTCTCATCGATATCGACGCATACGACATTGGCTTTCTCCCGTGCGAAGATCAGTGCCGCGGCGCGGCCAATCCCGCTTGCCGCGCCGGTGATTATGATAGTCTTTCCCGCGAAATAGTCCGGTGTTTTAGGCATGAATTGTTCTCCGGCCATGCAACTACAGCTCATCATGGATTGCCGGATCAAGCCCGGCAATGACAATATCGAGGTAACGCATTCGCGTTGAAGGAGCTTCGCATGACGACGCCAGCCCCAATCGAATTTGCCGACGCTTCATCGCAGGTACGCGCGGTCTATGACGACATTAAGAAAACCCGCAATGTGCCGGACGTGAATAACTTCTGGAAATATCTCGCGCGTGATCCGGTAACACTCAAACGCACATGGGAAAGTGTGAAAGAGGTCATGGCAGCAGGTAAACTCGATCCGGTGACCAAGGAGATGATCTATGTCGCGGTGTCAGTGACCAACGGTTGTGCCTATTGCATCGCCAGCCACACCGCTGCGGCCCGCAAGGCCGGCATGACAGAAGCTATGTTTGGCGAGTTGATGGCCGTGGTCGGCATGGCCAATGAGACCAACCGGCTCGCCAATGGCTATCGCGTTCCGATCGATGATTTCCTCAAGACCTGAGATTGCCCAGTCAACTGCGTCATGACACAATGGAAAAAAGGCCGGGGAGGGAGTTTATGTTCGACAGTACTATTCTGACGAAATTGCTATGCGTCGCGTTCGTAGCGATGATCATGCTGCCAGTAGGGCACATATTATTCCCATACGTCAGTGATCAACTGACGGGCATTCAGTTCAAGGCAATAGAGGCTGTGGTGAGCGCGACGGTCGGATTGGGCATCTATTCAGCGTTCGGCTAAGGAGCGCCTCCACGGGTGCACGGTCAATTGCAACCGGCGGAATAAATCAAACACCGCCTTGTTGGGCCAAAACGGATGGCAGCGATATCGGATGAGGGAGGTGGCATCTTGACAACTCTCAGAACGCTGCTGGCGTTTTTAGCTGTGTGCGCGCTCGCCAGCTCTGCTGTCGGGCAGACGGCGTCGCCAGCCGGGGCGAAAGTTTACATCATCAATTTGAAGGATGGCGCCCGGGTGAAAAGTCCATTTTTGGTGCAATTCGGCCTGACAGGTATGGGAGTTGCTCCCGCCGGCGTGGACAAGCCGAACACCGGCCACCATCACTTGCTGATCGACACCACCTTGACGGCTGAACAGATGAAAGGCGCCATCCCGGCGGACGATACGCACAAGCACTTTGGTGCAGGGCAGACCGAGACCATGGTTACTCTGCCGAGGGGCAAGCACACGCTGCAGCTTGTGTTTGCCGATTGGTCGCATATCCCATTTGCACCAACGGTAATGTCGACGCCAATTACGATCCGCGTGCGGTAGGCGAAGGACACGTTTCCCCGCGGCCGAACAGGCCGGTTGCCACAAGACTTCTATCAAGCACTTCCCGGCCTCCATACGGAGGCTGGGAGGAACTAACGTGCGCTATTGTGTGCCGCTCTTCGACGGGGCCGGGGTATTAGATGGAGCCGGCGTAAACGGTTGCGGCGCCGACGAGCCAGAGCCGGTGGTGGCCGGTGGGGGTGTTGACCTGGTCGGCGTGCTGGCGGTCGACGTCGTCGAGGAACCGCTGCTGCCTGTCGTGCTATTGCTATTCCAGCCAGCAATCACGAGGAATCCGATCAGTAGCACTACTGCGACACCGGCAATCCAACCCCACATTCCGCCGACGGCCTCGTCACGTCGGATCACAGGGTCACTCAACCGTGGATCGGTGAAACGTGGATCAGTCATGGGCATCCTCCTTCCAGACAACTGGAAAGGGGGAAACCCCCTAGCCGTCGCGGCGGTTCCGCATGACTTGAGAGGAAAAAATCAGGTGACGCGAATTGCGAGCCGCCACGCCCCCCAGAAAACAATGAAAAAACAGGCGAGGAACACCGGCAGGCTTGCGGTCGCCGACCAATGTTCGACGGTTCGACCGATGAAATAGGCGATGGTCTCGCCGATCAGGACGAAAACGACGTAAATCGCAATCAATTTCATGGTTGCTCTGTCCCGATCAATTCCCCGTGCACTCCAGCATAAGACGATTGCTGGTAAGAGGGGAAGGCACGGGCGAACGGAAAGTGGTATAGGCGCCCGTCCCGCCGCATTCATCAAGTCCCGTGCCGAGACCCTCATGCGCCGACTGGCGATCGCGACTGCGCCTGTGCTGTTCGTGTTCCTGTGGAGCACGGGCTTCATCGGCGCCCGTTACGGGCTGCCCTATATCGAGCCGTTGACCTTTCTCTCCGTGCGCATGGCCTTTGTGGTGGTGATCATGGCCGCGATCGCACTCATCGGGCGCGCGAAAGTGCCAGACGTGCGCCGGGTGCAGCACGCCCTGGTCGCTGGTTCCCTCGTCCATGGGCTTTATCTTGGCGGGGTGTTCACCGCCATCAGCCAAGGCGTCCCGGCCGGCATTTCGGCGCTCATCCCTGGTTTGCAACCGATACTAACCTCGACCATCGCCAATCGCTTCATGGGCGAAACCGTGACACGGATACAATGGCTTGGTCTCGCGCTCGGGCTCGCCGGCGTCGTGCTTGTGCTGCACGACCGCACCATCGTGCTGGCAGGGTCCACTGTCGGCTGGATCGCGAGTCTCCTGTCGCTAGTCGGCATTACGCTCGGCACTCTCTACCAGAAGCGTTACTGTGGTGATATCGACTGGCGCGCCGGCAATCTCGTGCAATATATCGGCGCGGGTTTGCTGTTTGCCTTTGGCGCCTACGCATTCGAAACACGCGAGATTCACTGGAGCGGTGAGTTGATTTTCGCGATCGCGTGGCTCGTGTTGGTGCTGTCGATCGCGGCGATCGGGCTGATGTATTGGCTCATCCGACGTTCCGCAGCGACCAGTTTCGCCAGCCTGTTCTATCTGGTGCCGGGTGTGACCGCCCTGTTTGCCTTCTTCCTGTTCGGCGAGCGGCTGGACGCCATCTCGATCTCGGGAATGGTGATTTGTGCTGGCGGCGTGGTACTCGCCAATCGTGGCGCGGCAAAACCGCGCGACGTATGATTGTTATTTCCCTCGATCGAGGACGAGCTGGGTCTGCGTCACCAACGCGCACAACTTTCCGTCGCCGCGCGTAATGCGAGTCTGCCAGACCATGGTGGTTCGCCCGCGATGAAGCGGCGTGCATTCTGCTTTCGCAGTGTCGCCTATCGGCACCGGTGCGAAGAAATTAGTCTTGCTTTCGACTGTCGTCGTTGACTGACCAGACTTGAGATTGGCGGTGGTCGCGGTGCCGCCGAGATTGTCGGCAAGAGCCATAAGGGCGCCTCCATGCATGATCCCAAATCGGTTATTGAGGTCATCTCGGGCAACGAGTTCCGCGGTCACACGCTCAGGCGAGAGATGTGTAATCTTGAGGCCGAGAAATTCGGCAAAAGGCGGTTGCATTTTGGCCGCTTCGTTCATTGCAATTGCTCCAAAATAATAAGGCGCGGACGTTATCGCCCGCGCCTTTGGTACGCAATCTTGCAGGGATGTTAGCCGCGCGGCTGCGGCACGATCCGGATATACGGCCGGGGCGCCTTGAAGCCTTGCGGCCAAATCTTCTTGGCCTCCTCGTCGCTGACGGAGCCTGCGATGATGACGTCTTCGCCTTGCTTCCAGTTGGCCGGTGTCGAGACACGATGCTTTGCGGTTAGTTGCAGTGAGTCGAGCACGCGGAGCACCTCGTCGAAATTGCGACCCGTTGTCATCGGGTAGACGAGGATCAACTTGATCTTCTTGTCCGGGCCAATGATGAAAACGTTGCGGACCGTCTGATTGTCGGCAGGTGTGCGGCCTTCTGAGGTGCCGGAGGTGCTTGCCGGCAGCATGCCGTAGGCTTTGGAGATTTTCAGTTCCGTGTCTCCGACCATCGGGTAGTTGGGGGCAAAGCCGACCACGTCTTTGATGTCAGCCGCCCACTTCTTGTGGTTATCGACCGGATCAACGGAAAGACCAATGATCTTGGCGTTGCGTTTGTCGAATTCCGGCTTGAGCCGGGCCATGGTGCCGAGCTCGGTGGTGCAAACAGGTGTGAAATCCTTGGGGTGCGAAAACAAAATGCCCCAGGAGTTTCCCAACCACTCGTGAAAACGGATTTTTCCTTCCGTTGTTTCGGCTTCAAAATCTGGTGCGGTATCGCCAATCGCCAACGTCATGACCAACCTCCACTGAAACAGTTACTCGTCATCGTTTTAATATAGGGGTCCCTGGCAGCGAGGAATAGGGAAACGGGCCCGTAGCATCGATACGCCACCGGCTGCGCACGCCAGAGAACAAAGTCTTTGATGCTAAAGGGCCGGGCAGAAAGGTTTTTTCCGCCCCGGCCCGAGACTTCAGCGGCTGGCAGCTTTGCGTTCGTCCAATCCGACGGTACGACCCGGAAAGCCGGCCGCGTCGAAATATCGCGTCTGGCTCACGCGCTGGCCCATCAGAATGGTTGCAAGCCCGGTTTCGCTCACCTTGCTGCGTTCGGTCCAGGTTTCAACGGTCGGGCCGGTGCCGCCGGGCAAGGCTTCTTCCAGAATACGGCCCTGCAACAAGCCCTTGAATGGAATCTTTAGTCCGAGGGCATAAGCAATGGTTTTTCCGATATCGGCATTGCTCGCCGGGGTTTCATCGACGAACCCGCTTTTAAAGCTGGGGCCGATCGCCGCCATAAAGTTCATGGTGTCGGCGCGGCTGAAACTGCCATGCATGCCCTGGCCTTGCTGCAGGGTGGTATCGGCAATGTTTACGGAGCACATCACGGGACGCCCGCAATCGGTCGAATAGGAGCGGAAATTGATCACAATCGCTGGACGGGGTGTGCGCGCCATTCCCTGCATATTGATTGCGGAGAGCGGCAGCGTGCCCGGGAAACTCCCGATGTCGCTGTCGACGAACAGTCCGCTGACATAATCCTGGGCTAGCAGGGCATCGATGACCCTGGCGGTGAGTGTGGCGTCCTTGTTCGGAACGTAGACAAGATCGGAACCGCCGTTGGCCGCGACTACGACCTCAGGTTTTTCAGGATCAGTGCCGATTAGCCCGTTGCCGCGCTTCGGATACTTGCCGACACCGACAGGAATATTCTTATCGTCCGGGTCGCTCAACGGAAGTTCAAGCGCCTTGGCCAGGTCGATTGCAACGAAACCAGGCGGAAGCAGACCGGCCGGGACATCAGCATAGCTTGCCTGCGCAGCTGGACTTGTCTTGCTCTCCTTGGAGATCGTCGAGAAGCCGTGATCAGCGGCGATGACGATATCGGTAGATGCGGTAAGTCCGAGGTCATCCAGCGCTTTGCGCAGCTGCGCGAGATTATCATCGGCATTCTTGATAGAAGCGAGAGAGGTTGGTCCGTTTATGCCAGGCGTGACTTTCAGATGGCTGTCACCCTGATTGTGCTGTGTGCCATCCGGGTCGCGCGACCAAAAAACCAGCACGAAAGGTTTGTTGCGCGCTTTGAACATCGGCAGCACCACCCTGGCGGCGACGTCGGCAAAATATTTCTGCTGCACGACATTGGCGACCAGCGTGCCCGGTTTCGAGAAATCGCCTGCATTGGCGTTGTCGCCAGGGGTGTCTTTGCGCGAGGGAGCGACTAACGGCAATCCGGCTGCTTTCAACGCGTCCTGGATTGGCTGCGATAGCGGGATGCCCTGTTTGCTACCGGTAGAGTCATCAACGATGACCGTCGCCTCGCCTGTGCGCTCGGTGTGATCGAACATCAGGGTCGGACCAAGTTTGCCGATGGCCGCGGTGCTGAGTCCCTGATTGCGCGCGATGAAAAGGATAGAATCCTCATCCACGAAATTTCCGGAAAAATGCGTGTCGATGTCGCCGAGGATCGGATCGCTCTCGATAAAGGGCGTCACGCTGCCGCCGGCAGTTGGCACCGAATAGGCGGTGTAAATGGTATTGCTGAAAGCACCCGTGTCGCCGAGAAAATGTCCGGTAGCCATCCCCGAGGCATTGGCCATGGTGAAGGTCGGGAACAGGGAATGCGGATTAACAAAATTCACGCCATTATCGCGTACCGCCGCAAGCGCGGGCGCCGTTTCTGGGGTTACCGCAAGGGGGCGCAACCCATCGGGTACGAAAAGAATCAGGTTGCGTTGGCTTTGCGCGCCGGCGGGTGAGATTTGCGCAAAAATGGCGACACATGCGGCGGCGAGCAGTGTTGATCGAAATGGCATCGCTGGGTCTCCCATTTTTCTTAATTCTGATGCCGCGGTAGATACCTTCGTTAAAAGACAATATTGTAACAACCGCCGGTTATCCGCTGGCAATTTTACCTGAATTACGGGCGGCCTTATGGGTTTGCAAACTGCCCTGTGGGCCTGATTGACTTTTTCGCTATAACGCCGCAAGCCAAGCGGCCGGCACTGGGGCCTCTGACACGGCATGTTCAAGCGTATTCTGATCGCCAATCGCGGCGAAATCGCCTGCCGGATCATCAAGACCGCGCGCAAATTGGGAATTCAAACGGTTGCCGTTTATTCGGAGGCGGACAAGGACGCGCTGCATGTGGCGATGGCCGACACCGCCGTCGCTATTGGGCCTTCACCCGCGGCCGAAAGCTACCTGGTAATTGAGAAAATAGTTGCGGCTTGCAAGCAAAGCGGTGCTGAAGCCGTGCACCCTGGGTACGGCTTTTTGTCAGAGCGCGAAGCTTTTCCAAAGGCATTGGCGGCAGCCGGTATCGTTTTCATCGGGCCCAATCCAAAAGCCATTGCCGCTATGGGCGACAAGATCGAATCCAAGAAGGCGGCTGCGGCCGCCAAGGTTTCAACCGTGCCCGGCCATCTCGGCGTGATAGAGAACGAACGAGAGGCAGTCAGGATCGCCGAAGAGATCGGCTACCCGATCATGATCAAGGCGAGTGCGGGCGGCGGTGGCAAAGGCATGCGCATCGCCCGCAACAAGGCTGAAGTATCGGAAGGCTTTGCACGGGCGCGTTCGGAGGCCAAATCCTCATTCGGCGACGAGCGTGTCTTTATCGAGAAATTCATTACCGACCCGCGTCATATCGAAATTCAGGTTCTTGGAGACAAGCACGGCAATGTTATCTATCTCGGTGAGAGAGAATGTTCGATCCAGCGGCGTAATCAAAAGGTAATTGAGGAAGCGCCATCGCCACTGCTCGATGCGGCGACGCGAAAAAAGATGGGCGAGCAGGCCGTGGCTCTGGCAAAGGCTGTGGGCTACGACAGCGCCGGTACAGTCGAATTTGTCGCCGGGCAGGATAAAAGTTTTTACTTCCTTGAGATGAATACGCGGTTGCAAGTCGAGCATCCGGTGACGGAGCTCGTGACCGGCATCGATCTGGTCGAACAGATGATCCGTGTCGCAGCCGGAGAAAAACTTTCAATCAAGCAGAGCGAAGTCAATCTGGGTGGGTGGGCAATCGAAAGCAGAATTTACGCCGAGGACCCCTACCGCAACTTTCTTCCATCGACTGGTCGGCTGACACGCTATCGGCCGCCGGAAGAGAGGAGCGGCAACGGCATCACCGTACGCAACGATACGGGCGTCTACGAGGGTGGTGAAATCTCAATCTACTACGACCCGATGATCGCCAAGCTGGTCACGCATGCGCCGACGCGTGATGCGGCAATAGCGGAACAAAGCGATGCACTCGATTCTTTCGTGATCGATGGAATTCGTCACAATATTTCGTTTCTTGCCGCGTTGATGGGCCATCCGCGCTGGCGGGCGGGCAAGCTTTCGACCGGCTTTATCGCGGAGGAATTCCCCGGCGGTTTTCACGTTCACGGGCCGGACGGTGAGGCGGCAGAGGTACTGGCGGCTGTTGCCGCTGCAATCGATCACGTTCTGGGTGAGCGCAAGCGAACAATCTCCGGGCAACTGAGCGGCCCGAATTTTACGCGAGAGAGTCAGCGTGCTGTCTGGCTAGGCGACCATGAGATCAAGCTTGAGGTGAAGCGCGAGAATGGCGTTATCAACGTGCGTTTCAACCAGACCAAAGGCGCCGGCCGACGATTGAATTCGAACTGGAAGCCGGGCGATCTGGTTTGGAATGGCACGATCGATGACCGTCCGGTAGCGGTCCAAATACGGTCTGTCACCAACGGTTTTGCCCTGACCTACCGGGGCAATGAGACCAAAGCCTTTGTCTATACCGAACGGGAAGCCGGTTACGCGCGCCTGATGCCGCTAAGGAAGCTTGCCGATACCGGGAAGCAGGTTCTGTGCCCCATGCCCGGCCTTGTTGTCTCGATCGCGGTCCAGGAAGGCCAGGAGGTCAAGGCTGGCGAAACGGTCGCAGTTGTGGAAGCCATGAAAATGGAAAATGTGCTGCGCGCCGAGATCGACGGCACGGTGAAAAAGATCAGGGCAAAGCCAGGCGACAGTCTTGCCGTGGATGCTGTGATCCTGGAATTTGCCTAAAGGCGTAGCGGTAGAGGTGTGTAGCCGTTCGCGCTGACAACCCAGGCCCGGGTCTGCTATTCCGGCGCGGTGACGTTCTATTTCGCCTATGGTTCCAATATGCATCGCTCGTCGATGACGCGGCGCTGCCCGGGCGCGCGCGCGATTGGCCCCGCTGTGCTTGGCGGACATCGTTTTTTTGTCGGCCTTGACGGCTGGGGTTCGGTTGCGCCTAGCCCTGGCGATACCGTGCACGGCGTCCTTTGGCGGTTGACACCCCGCGACATTGCCGCGCTGCATGCCTACGAACTGTTGCATAAAGGTCTCTATGACGTCCGCTACTTGCCGATCCGCCATGGCACACGGCGGATACGCGCGATGATTTATCTCCTGCGCCGACGCATAGCCGGTAATCCGCGACCGGGTTATGTCGAGATGGTCGCCGCTGCTGCCCGGGGCTGGAAACTACCTGAGCCCTATATCCGCTCTGTAGAGCGTTGGTCCGTTTCACGCCGAACTGGGACGCGCGTCGTCGACGCAGGAGAGCTTGCGTGAGCATCGGCATCATTCGCCATGTAATTGTACGCGGTGAGGTTCAGGGTGTCGGCTACCGCGCCTTTGTCGAGCAAGAGGCACGCCGTCGCGGATTGCGCGGTTGGGTGCGCAATCGCCACGACGGCTCGGTCGAAGCAGCGTTTGTTGGCCCGCGTGCAGCCGTCGAAGCCATGGTTGAAGCGTGCCGGCGTGGCCCAATATTTGCGCGCGTTAGTGCACTCGATTATCGTGAAGGCACGGAGACAGATCTTCTGGAGCGCGGGGAAGGCGATTCATTCTCGGTGCTGCCCACCATCTGATCCGTTGTCCGCCCGAACAACAGCTCAAACTCTCGCCGTAAAACTTGATCTACGTCGGTTATCGACACCGGGATGCCGAGATCGGTGAAACTAGTGACGCCGTAGCGTGTTTCGCTGACGCCGCACGGCACGATACCGGAAAAATGCGACAGATCTGGATCGACATTGAGCGCCATGCCGTGCAGCGTTACCCATTGCTTTACGCGAATGCCAATGGCGGCGATTTTGTCCTCGAAGCCTTCGCCCTTTTCAGCTCGGCGCACCCAGACGCCAATGCGGTCCTCGCGCCGTTCGGCACGCACATTGAAGGCGGCGAGTGTACGTATGACCCACTCCTCCAGCGTGGCGACAAATCTGCGCACGTCCGGACCGCGACGCTTGAGATCAAGCATCACATAAGCAACCCGTTGGCCCGGCCCATGATAGGTCAATTGCCCGCCACGGCCGCTTTCGTGGATAGGAAAGCGGGCCTCGATGACGTCGGCTGGGTTTGCGCCGGTGCCCGCCGAGTAGAGTGGGGGGTGTTCCAGGAGCCAAACAAGTTCCGGGGCTCGCCCGGCGGCGATCTCGCCGGCCCGGGCTTCCATAACGGAAACCGCGTTGTCGTAAGGCACGAGGGAATCGCTCACGCGCCATTCAACAGGGACCGATTCAATGGACGCCGGAAGGCCGGTTATCAATGTATTTCGCGTATTAACCACTCGTTCACCATACCATGCTGACCTCATGTTTGCCCGCCGCCGCATCTGGCGCGCGATAGGGAGCAAACGTGGCCACACTCGACAAAGTTGCCGTCGATATCACCGTGGTGCTTGGCACCACATCTATGCCTATCCATCAAGTGCTCCGGCTCGGCCGCGGCGCCATTATCGAACTGGACGCCTCCGAGGAAGACGCCGTTAGCATCCTCGCGAACAATCTGCCCGTCGCCAAGGGCACGGTGGTGGTGAATGGCAATCGCATTGCCGTCAATGTCGCGGAATTGCTGCCGCGGCCTCCCGATATGCGTTGAACTGGCCGCCACAACGCAAACGATTTAGGCCCGCGATCGGGCCCCACACCACACCGAAATTGAGCCTTCGGCCCGATGGCGCACGGGTCTTGTCCCTCAACATCCTATTTGTTAGATGCATCATAAGACGTGAGGCTTCCAGAGCCTTTCGTCCTTCTCCCCATGCGGTCGTGGCGGAATTGGTAGACGCACTAGCTTGAGGTGCTAGCATCGAAAGATGTGCGAGTTCGAGTCTCGCCGACCGCACCAGCGGCCCAGGTTCCGCCGGTAAATCAGCAAGTTGCTGCAACACAAGAGCATTTGGACAGCCCGAAGTACAAAAGGGCAGTACAAATGTCGTTTCGCATGGTCACTGCACGTCGCTCTAGGTCAGGCTCGGTCACGGCACGCAAGGTCATCCCGAAGGACGTCCGGACCGAGTACCAGCGTCTCTACGGCGTGTCCTCGGAGGCGAAGCTCTCGGTGCCCGCCAGAACGGCGGCACACGAGGCGAAGATTCGCGCCGGCGAGTTTCTTGCGGAGGTCGAGACCCGTATCGCGACAATCCGCGCCGCGCAGAGGGGCGAAAGCCAGTCGCTGTCGCAGCGCCAGGCATTTGCGCTCGGCGGTGAGTGGTACGTCTGGTACGTCGGCCGCCACGAGGAGAACCCAGGCACACCCGAGCGCTGGCGCACGATGTGGGACGTGCTCCTCCTCGAACTCGGGAGCCATGCGTCGCCGGAGGTCCACGAGAAGCCGTGGGAGAGCCTCGAGTGGACACGCGACCCCGAGGTTCGCGCCGGGATAGGTCCGGTCATAACCATAACTGGTAACGTTTTGTCCGCGCATTCAAGTGAGTTTTACCGTCCGGGAAACACACCCGGTTGATGGGGTAGGAATAGGCCCGTGGAAGTCCTCAGGAGTCCACTGGCGAGTCCGCCGGACCACGCGGCTACCCGCCCCGGTCCGAGGACATCAAAGCTTGCCAGTGACTCTCCGGGAGTCATTGCAGCCATGGAGGGGACCTGGCAGGCGGAGAATAGATTGTCGTCACCGGTCTGGGTCGCGCAGGCGAGCTGGGTCGCGCAGGTAGTCCCCTGATGACCATGGTCGTTGTGCGGTCCCGCCTGGTGCCGTCGTCTGCGGCTTGTCCAATGTGGGCAGCGGCAGGCTGTGTGGGTAGTAGGTCCAGAACGTGAATGCCCCGCCGAACAGGACGGCAGTCAACAGGCAGCTTAGAAACGTGCGCTTCAGGGAAAGTGCGGTTCCAACAAAGGTGCAGACAAAAACAAGAAGCATCAACGCGATGACGTAGGGCCAATTTACGTCTGCCCAGTCGATCGGCAAGGCTCCCAGTTTCTCCATGCGAATCTCCGCCGCGAGGCGACGATTATAGCGGAAAGATGTGAGTCGCTATTGGCGTGCAGTACAAAGACCGAGTACAAAAGGCGTCGGGGAGCTGTCCAGAAGCCCAGTGTTTGCAGCACTTTTGGTGAAGACCCGTCGAGTCTCGCCGACCGCACCAATAGTCAAAAGTCTGCGCGTTCGTCGAAAGGCGTCTGATAAATTTTTCAATCGCCCGATCGAGAATCCGGAGTTGCCCTTTATCCCTGACATCCTCGCGTGTGATGGCCTCCTTGGTTGAGGCCGCCGTGCGGGTTTACTCCTCCGTTCCCACTTGAGCGGAGCGAATCGTCGCGAGGTGTTCGTCTCAAAACACCTCCGGAATTGGTCAGAAGTGGACCGCCGTTGAAGTTAACGGTATCAAAACACCGTCACGTAACCATTTGCCTTGCTCTCGCCATCTTGCCCCCGTCCTACGTGCACCACGTCGACATTCGATTCGAGGGGACAATACGGATGAAGCACATAGGCATTGGAATTCTAGTTGGCGCGCTGAGCCTTTCGTCAGCAAACGCGGCCGGATGGGGTTCGGTTCACAAGTACGTAAAGCCATCGGGCAATTGCGCCGGACAAGAGGTTCTCGCGAGCTCGTACTCCTCAGGAACACGTACGGCCAGTGGTGAAAGATTCGATGTGAACGGCAATACCGCGGCGGCGCGTACCTGGCCGATTGGGACGAGTCTGACGGTGACCAATCCGAAAAACGGGCGGTCCATCGTCGTCAGGATCAACGACAAAGGTCCTTGGGGAATTGCTTATCGTATGGGCGCCCGACTTGATCTTGCCAAAGGCGCAGCTGAACGACTTGGAATGCGTGCTTCTCAGTACGTTTGCGTTGCGTAAAAAATAAGTTGAAGCTTTGAAGCGTTGTTCGATGCCCGCTTTTGATTCAAAAGCGGGCATCGACGTATGCCGGTACTAGAACTGGCTCTGTCGCCAGTCCCGGCCAAGGGCACTTGGATCGTTCTCATGCAGGCTGGCGACACTGGGCCGCCGATGCTTGCCCGTGATCCCTTTCTTGCCGCGGTGACGCAGAACCGTCTTGGCTGGCTTTTCGTGGCTGGTCTTTGTTTGCAGGACCCGCGGCCATGTTTCCTTGCTGGTATCGGGCGACGCTGCCAGTTCAGGCAAGGATTCCGGCCGCTCACCCGTCGCAACGACCTGCACCACATGATAGCCGCGCTCTTTAAGCTCCTTGAGCAAGGTCGGCAGGGCCAGAACAGTTGCCGGATGAATGTCATGCAACAACAGAATGCCCCGGCCTTTTTCTTCCAGCCGCCGCATCGCGCGTTTCACGATCTCTTTCGCGTTGATGTGCTTCCAGTCATCCGCGACGACATCGGCGCTCCAGGTCACCAATGACTTTGACGCGAGGTAATCCTCGATCGCGCTTGTCCTGCCCAGTCCGGGAATTCGAAAGAATGGCGACAGCGCCTTTGGATCGCCGAGTGCAGCGTTGACCGAGGCGATGCCGCCATCGATCTGTTGCTCGAAACGCGGCATTGCCAGACGCTGGAAGGCGTAGGGGTGATTCTGACTATGCGTGCCAATCGTGTGACCTTCATTAAAGATGCGCCGCACGATTGATGGATAAGCGCGCGCCATCTCGCCAACAAGGAAATAAGTGACCTTCACGCATTGCGACGCCAGCGTGTCAAGGATCACATTGGAGTAGGGTGGGATTGGTCCGTCGTCAAAAGTGATCACCACCTCATGATCATTGAGGGGCAGCGTCTTTGAGTACTGCATGCTGCCGATGCGGCGGTAGTCGCTTGGGCTTATGGTCAGCACGCGGCTGGTGCCGAGCGCATCCGGGTTGCCCGGGCACGGTTCTGCGATGGCGGCAGCACTACCAACCAACCAAAAGACCAGAACGAAAAACACAATTCCACGCATTAGGCCCCCGACCTGCCCGCGCCATCCGCCTCCAAATGGAGGCCTCCCGACAATATGGTGCGCGACATTAATGGATGCTTACAAGTTATGAACACATACGACCTTGTTTTCCAATGATTTTCCCCGAGATGCGGCAAAAAAGCGACGCTTTATTGAGATGCGCCCCGCGTTCCAGCCGGAATGACGTGCACGATGCTATATCCCCGGCGTTTAAGTTCACGGAGGAAGACCGGGAGCATTTGGGCCGTCTGCACTTTGGTGTCGTGAAACAGCACGATACCGCGGCCGACCTCCTCGATACGGGAAAGGATGAGGTGCAATTCCTGCCCCGGCGTCATCCGTACCCAGTCGCTCGCCCAGACATCGGCGCCGAATACCACCAGCCCCCGCTCGCTCATGCGCTCGAGGAGGGCCCGGTTCGAGGCGAAGCCGGGAAAGCGAAAGAACGGGGTTGTCGGCGTCGTGCGTCGCTCGCCATAGAGCGCCAGTTCGTCCGTGGCGATCCCACGGTCGATCTCGGCTTCTGCCCTGGCCAGCGCCATACGGTCGAGCAGGGGATGCGAATAGCTGTGGTGGCCGACGCTATGGCCTTCGGCGCGGGCGCGCCGCGCGAGTTGCGGGTGTTCTGCAACGTTTCGCCCCAACAGGAAAAACGTGGCACGCACGCATTCGCTCTTCAGAGCGTCCAGAATCTTCGGGGTCGTTCCGGGCCAGGGCCCGTCATCGAAGGTGAGAACGAGCTCCTTCGCACGCAAAGGTAATGTCGAAGGGAACTGTTTGCGGCCGACGCGCGGGGTGCTCTTGGCGTCGACCTCGATAACCCGCTCAGTCCCGAGCGCGCTCGGATTGCCCGGGCATGACGCGGCCGCGGCCACCCCTGGAGCAAGGGTTACGACAAGCGCAAGAAAGAGCGGCGGGGTCATGGGTCATCCAATGCCGCAGCAGTGCCTGCCGCGCAAGCTCACATTCAATAAACGTATATATGCGTTAGTGATTGCCCAAAGTGCTGGCGCAGGCGTACAAGCGTCGCGTTTTCTTTTCGCCGGCAGCCTTCGACATGCTCAATCAAGAACAAACGAACGCCGCCGAGGCCGCGCAGTTGCCGCGCAATAAAGACGGCTCCATCCGCAAGACCTTCGTCAAAAGCGTCGCGCGCAGGATCGAGGCTGCGGACGCCGCCGGGCTACGTACGCTGGTTGGCGACCTGCACGAGTCCGACATGGGCGCGCTGATCGAGGCGTTGCCTCACGAACAACGGTCTCGACTTGTCGAACTGCTTGGCATCGATTTCGACTTCACCGCGCTCACCGAAGTCGATGATGCGGTGCGCGAGGAAATTCTCGAGGAATTGCCGTCGCAAACGGTCGCAAAAGGCGTCAGCGAGCTGGAATCCGATGACGCGGTCGCGATCCTTGAAGATCTGCCGAAAGACGAGCAGGCCGAAATCCTTGAGCAATTGCCGCAACCCGAACGCGGCGCGCTGGTGCGCAGTCTCGACTACCCCGAAGATTCCGCTGGCCGGCGTATGCAAGCGGAGTTCATTGCCGTGCCGCCGAACTGGAATGTCGGCCAGGCGATTGACTACATGCGCGAGACAACGCAGTTGCCGGAGCAATTCTACGAGCTCTACGTGGTTGACGAGGGTGGGCATTTTCTCGGAGCGGTACCGCTCGATCGATTGCTTCGCAGCAAACGGCCGGTGCCCATTTCGGACCTGATGGAAAAGGATCGCCATCGTGTCAGCGCCACTCAAGATCAGGAAGAAGTCGCGCGTCAATTTCAGCGTTACAATTGGGTAACAGCTCCGGTTGTCGATAGTGGGGATCGCCTCGTGGGTGTCATCACGTTTGACGACGTTGCCGACGTGATCGAGGAGGAGGCGGAAGAAGACATCCATGCCCTTGGCGGCATTACCCGGGACGAGGAATTGTCCGATTCGGTGTGGACGATCGCGCGCGGGCGGTTCAACTGGCTGCTGGTCAATCTTGCGACTGCGTTTCTGGCATCGTCAGTCCTTGGCCTGTTCGAAGGCCAGTTGCAAAAGATGGTGGCGCTCGCGGTGTTGGCGCCAATCGTCGCAAGTCAGGGCGGCAATGCCACCACGCAGACCATGACAGTCGCCGTGCGAGCCTTGGCGACACGCGACTTGAGCGACACCAACGCCTGGCGGGTCATCATGCGTGAGCTGATGGTCGGCCTGCTTAACGGTGTCGCTTTTGCGGTCATCACCGGTATTGCGGCCTACATCTGGTTTCGGGTGCCTGGCCTCGGGTTCGTGATCGGCCTTGCCATGATCTGCAACCTGATCGCGGCGGCACTCGGCGGTATCCTCATTCCGCTGACCCTGCACCGGCTCAAGATCGATCCAGCGGTCGCTTCGAGCCCATTTGTGACCACAGTGACCGATGTGGTGGGTTTTTTCTCATTTCTGAGCATTGCGAGCCTGTGGTTTGGCCTGCGGTGAGCGGGGCGCGGACGCTGCTTACCACTTGTTCACCCTATTTGCTGACCAACACTTAAAGCCCCGCCCGTAACCCTGTATCCGACGCCGCAGCGTAGGCTGGGAGTATCCCGGTGCACGAAATCAGTACTGGAGCAGCGGGCTCAAACCCCGGCGGCTGGCTGTTGGCCCGGGCAAGACGAAGGCGCACGCCGGGCTCTCGGGTTGCCTCCGGCAGTTCACCCACGCCGACCAGGCGCATGCTCGCTGTCACGCGCCTGATCACCACATTTATTGTTCTCGTTGTGGTTGCGACCATGCTTGGCGCGGGCTTCGGCTATTACCTGGCGCGGCAAAGCGACGAGCAGCTGGTGGTCCAGCAGCACGCAGCCTTGCGTAACGCCATCTCCGAATTCCGTGCACAGTTCGTCAGGCTAGGCGAAATTGATCCGCGCCTGATGCGTACAGCTGAGCAAATCGTCGGGATTAAAAGGATCAAGTTCGAGATCGATCCCGTCTCAAACAATCGCGAGATGCAGCCACTGATGACCGCGGACGGCCGTATCGCAGGCTTTCTCGCTTGGGAGAAGCCGCGTCCCATGATGCAGGCGATGGATCGGTGGATGCCTGTTGCTGCCGCAATCTCCTTCCTGCTGGTCAGCTTTGCTACGGTGCCACTGTGGCAACTCAGACGAGCGCGGCGAGAACTCGCGCTGAGGGAAGTGGAGGCGGCACGCGCCGCCGATGAAGATAAACTTACTGGTTTACCGAACCATGCCAAAACACTGGAATATCTCGATCTCGCGCTTGCGGAGCGAGAAGACCACGATTGGACCACCTTCGCTCTGATAGAGCTCGATGGCATGGTTGACGTCGCCGCCCAGCATGGCGTTTTGGGGAGCGACGACCTTATTGTGGCGGTGGCGAGGCGGTTGAGGGAGACGCTGCCTCCTTATGCCATGTGCGGCCGCATCGCCAGCGATGAGTTTGCGGTTGCGTTGACTGCAGGCCCGGATGTCGATGCTGAAGCGATCATCCGTAACGCCCTTGAGTCAATCTCGCGCCCGCACTGGATCGATACAATGGTGCGCGTGACCGCGCATGCGGGTTTTGCGCAGGCCCCGTGCCACGCCAGTACCCGCGGCGAGCTGACGCGCCGCGCCGACCTGGCATTGCGTGCGGCCGCGAAAAGAGGGCCGGGCGCGATAGTCATGTTTGATCTCTCGATCGACACTGTGTCGACCGATCAGAAATTCATCCACCGTGAGTTGCCGCGCGCGCTCAGCGCAAATGAACTGGAATTGTACTATCAGCCGATCGTGGCGTCTCACGGCGGGCGCATGGTCGGTGTCGAGGCCTTGTTGCGCTGGAACCACGCCAAGCGCGGCGAAATTCAGCCGGCAGTGTTCATCTCGGTTGCCGAACAAATGGGGCTGATGGATA
The DNA here is from genome assembly GCA_035519415.1 of Pseudolabrys sp. GTDB lineage: Bacteria > Pseudomonadota > Alphaproteobacteria > Rhizobiales > Xanthobacteraceae > Pseudolabrys. The sequence goes on along the minus strand of DATIWJ010000065.1, from coordinate 46,097 downwards.
CCATCGGCGCCTTTGTGCTGCGTCGCGCTTTGCAGGAAGCCAAGCGCTGGCCTGATGATCTCTATGTGGCGGTGAACCTGTCGCCGCTCCAGGTGCGTGACAACACCATCGTCGACATAGTGCGTGCGGCATTGGCGGAAAGCGCGGTCGCGCCTTCTCGTTTGGTCCTAGAAATCACCGAGGGCGTGCTCATCGACAACCCGGATGAGATGGTCAAACGTATCAAGGATCTGCACGGCCTGGGCGTGCGCATCGCGCTCGACGATTTTGGCTCCGGCTATTCAAATCTCGGCTATCTCCAGCGCTTCCCCCTCGACAAGCTCAAGATCGACAAAAGCTTTGTCGCAGCCCTTGGCCGTTCTGCCAACGGCGGCGTGATCATCCAGGCGATTGTGGCGCTTGGCCGTGCGTTGGGTTTGTCGGTGCTGGTGGAAGGCGTTGAAACCGAGCACCAACGGGTTCTGCTGCGGCTCGCCGGGTGCGACGAGATGCAGGGTTTCTTGTTTGCCAAGCCTGCGCCGGCCAAGGCCATCGACAAACTTCTGACGCAGGCCAAACAGGGCGGCAAACCTTTGGCCTCGGGCGAGGCGCTGACAGCCTGACCTCCAGCTTATAGAGTTGGGCGGGCGAGCGGAGGGTGACGTATGATCCCTAATGCCTGGTCGGGCTTCGATTTTGGTCTCGGTGCCGACGTCGACATGTTGCGCAAGACAGTCAGCGGTTTTGCGCAGGATCGCATCGCGCCGCGCGCCGACGCAATTGATCGTGACAATGTTTTCCCGCGTGATCTGTGGCCGGAAATGGGCGCACTGGGGCTGCACGGCATCACCGTCGAAGAAGAATATGGCGGCTCTGGTCTCGGCTACCTTGAGCATTGCATTGCCATGGAAGAGGTTTCGCGCGCCAGCGCGGCGGTTGGCCTGTCCTATGGCGCGCACTCCAATCTTTGTGTCAATCAGCTCCGCCGCAACGGCAGCGAGGAGCAGAAACGAAAATATCTGCCAAAGTTGATTTCCGGCGAACATGTCGGTGCGCTGGCGATGTCAGAGCCGGGGGCGGGTTCCGATGTCGTGTCGATGCGCACGCGCGCCGACAAAAAGGGCGATCGCTACGTTCTCAACGGTTCGAAGATGTGGATCACCAATGGGCCGGTCGCCGATACAATCGTGATCTATGCGAAGACCGATCGTACGGCGGGTGCGCGCGGTATTACCGCATTCATCGTGGAAAAAGGCTTCAAGGGATTTGCTCCCGCGCAGAAGCTCGACAAACTCGGCATGCGCGGTTCAGACACCAGCGAACTGGTGTTCGCGGACTGCGAAGTGCCGGAGGAGAATGTGCTCGGCGTAATCGGTAACGGGGTCAACGTGTTGATGTCTGGCCTTGACTACGAACGCGTCGTGCTAGCGGCCGGCCCTTTAGGAATTATGCAGGCCTGCCTGGACGTGGTGATTCCTTACGTGCACGAGCGCCAGCAGTTTGGTCAGGCAATCGGGCGTTTTCAGCTTGTTCAAGCCAAGATTGCCGACATGTATGTGACGATGAATGCTGCGAAGGCGTATGTGTATACGGTTGCGCGCGCTTGCGACGAGGGCCGTACCACCCGCGAAGATGCAGCCGGCGCGATTCTTTATGCGGCCGAACGTGCCACCTGGATGGCGTTGGAGGCGATTCAGTGTCTGGGCGGCAATGGCTATATCAACGACTTTCCAACCGGCCGTCTGCTCCGCGATGCAAAGCTTTACGAAATCGGCGCGGGGACAAGTGAGATTCGCCGAATGCTCATTGGGCGCGAGATTTTTGAGAAAACACGATAAGTGCGGCCATTTCTTAAAGATTATTAACAATTCCGGCGCAAGTTTGCGACCGCCGAAGCTTCCTATTAAGGCGACGACAGTATGTTGTTGTCACGCGGGCATTGCTCACCACCGCGTTGGATAGCTTACGAGAATTTCAAACGTCGGATGACCGGTTAATGCCTGCCGACCAACGCCCGATGCGTTTCCGGTTTCTCGACGGTTTACGCGGCTGGGCGGCGGTCGTCGTATTACTTCATCACATATTCATCGACGGGTTGCCGCCGAATGGTTTCATGGCGGATCGGATATTTTGGGCCAAAGTGTTTTTTATGAATGGCACATTCGCGGTCTGCCTTTTCTTCGTGATTTCCGGCTTCTCACTTTCGATCAGTTATCTCAACACTGGTGATGAAAGAGGGTTGGCACGCATGGCGGCCGGCCGATATCTGCGATTGGCGATTCCGATCTTTGCGATCTGTGCGATCACTTATTTGCTGTTGCTGTTCAATATCATTCCGCCCGCGACGCAGAGACCTAGCCCGCTGGACGTTTTCGCGACGTTCACCCCGTCCATTAAAGGATTGCTCGAATACTCGCTTTTCAATGCATTCGTGTCGCAATCCAATGCCGAAAGCTACGATCCGCCACTATGGACCATGTTCTATGAATTTCTGGGCTCGTTCATGGTGTTCGCGGTGCTGGCGATTTTGCGATCATGGCGCCTGCGAACATGGTTTCTGAGCTTCCTGTTTATCGTCCTTGCAATCTACGGCCCATACTTTGCGCTGTTCGTGGCAGGCATTCTGATCGCGGATATTTTCCGGCAAATCGAGAACTGGAGATTCCGCGATCTGACCGGAGCGACGCTGTGTGTCGCTGGAATAGTCCTGAGCATATTGGTGTCGCCGCATTCAAAGTACGTCTTTGCTCCGGTTTGCCTGATCGGCGGTGTCGCGCTGTTCGCGCCGGCAAGACGCCTGTTCGAAAATCGGCTTGCCGATTTTCTTGGTTGGATTTCCTTCCCACTGTATTTGGTGCAGGCCACTGTCATCTATTCATTCTCCGTCCATGGCCTGAACGTTATTGCCTCCCTTGGCCTTGAGCCATCGATGCAGCGATGGATCATTGGCATCGTGACCGTGCCGGTAGCGATCTTTTTCGCGATCCTGTTTTGTCCGATCAACGACTTTGCAGTGACATTGTCGCGCCGGTTTGGGTCGGCGCTCTTTGGGTCGGCAGGTCGTCCCATTCGATATCTCGGGCCAAGGTCTCGGCCTGCCTAGGCGGACAGGCCCATTAACTTTTCGCCCTCGCGAATCAGATAGTGCATTGGCCGACATCAGCGATGATAGGGATGACGGCCATGATGCGGGTGCGGCTGAAGGCCGATGGGCGGATCGTGGAAGTTTTGTCCGACGGCAGTGAGAAAACGGTCGATCACAACGATCCTGCACAATTCGTGCGCCATGTGCGGGCGCGCTGCGGCCTGACGCAGGCTGCGTTCGCCGAAAAAATCGAGGTGCCGATCGAGACCGTGCGCAATTGGGAACAGGGCAAACGTCATCCGCGCGGGCCTGCACGTGCCTTGCTGAAGTTGATCGATCAGGCGCCGGATGTTGCTTTCGCAACATTAGGCGGAAGGCGACGCTGACAGCCTTCGCGCGGGGGCTAATCCGTTATTCGGCGGGTGCGGCGGGGAGGCGTGCGCGCGGCGAGTAGCGCGCAACCCGCATCAGCAGGAACATCGCGATCAGTATGACGACATAGACGACGAGCTGCATCTCGGTCGGCCGTTCGGTATAGCCGATCAGCGCGTGCAGCATGCGTCCAGGAATACTTTTTTCCGACAATAGCCAGGACGTATCCCACACAGTGTGGTCGAGCGCCAAGACCAGACCGGCGTTGTTGAGAAACTGTACGCACTGGGCCGCCATGCCGGCAGCAAGTAGCGCGATCAACCAGCTCGTCACCGAAAAGATGTGCCGGTTCGGTATTGCCAGCAGACCGAAGTAGGTCAGCGCGGTGAATGCCGCCCCGGCAGCAACGCCAAGTGCGCCGCCAACCAGCAGCGAAGGTACTGTCGTGCCTGATGCAAGTATTCCATAGAGGAAGAGCACAACTTCGGAGCCTTCGCGCAGCACCGCAAGGCCCACCACAACCGCCAGAGCGGTGAGCGGCCTGGCGCCTTCGCTCACCGCAGTGCCCACACGCCGCATTTCGTCGGCGATCTCGCGGCCGTGCCGCGACATCCAGGCATTGTGCCACATCAGCATGATGACGGCGACGCCGAGTACGCTGGCATTGAAGAGCTCTTGTCCCGCGCCTTGGAACGCCTCCGAGATGACGCCGGCAAACATCGCGACGATGCCCGCGCCAAGCACGCCCGCTCCGACGCCGATCGTTATCCAACGGCCTCGCCCGGGGACACCGCGCGTCGCCGCCATCACGATGCCGACGATCAGGCCGGCCTCGATGACTTCACGAAAAACGATGATCAATGCGCCAAGCATGATTTATTCCACGATCACGACGCCTTTGGCTGTAGCCTCATGATATTCGCCGATAAAAGGGTAGCGGCCGGGTTTAAGCGGGCCGATGCGCACCACACCTTTTGACTTGCCGGCGATGACTTTTTCAACCTTCAAGGCACTACTGTCGAACTCCTCGGGCGTTACGTCCTCATTGATCACCGTAATCATGACCCGCTGGTTAGCCGGTACTTTAATCTCGGCGGGTGTGAACCTGTGATCCTTGATCGTGAGCACATAGTCATCGGCCCGTGCTGGTGCAGTCCCCACGGTCAGGAGGGCAGCGAAACCAATAGCGATGAGAGCACTGCGCATTCAATCCTCACGTAAAGAATAGTCCTCACAAAACCATTAAACGCTATTCATGCAATAACTTTCTTTTACTCTCGAATTATTCCAATGTAAGAGCATACCTAAAATGCGTACCGCTCATAGTATTTCGCCACTTTGTGGCAGATCAAAATTCGCGTGATCTTTCGCCGCACCGGCCGCAGACCGGCTTCCGGTGCATACAGGAACCCCGGTTGGCAGCTCTGCGATGACGGGGCATTCTTTGCGACCCCGCCACCTTCCCGATGCCAAGACACTGTTCCAAGGAGATCGTGATGCAAGTAATTGAAGCTCATGGCGCCCGTATTCCAGCCATCGGACTGGGTACCATGACCCTGAAAGAGGATATCTGCATACAAGCCGTCAAAACTGCATTGCAGATCGGATACCGCCACCTCGACACCGCCGCTTTCTATGGCAACGAGAAGGAGAATGGCGAGGGCTTGCGTCTATCGGGCGTCAAGCGGGAGGACGTTTTCATATGCACCAAGGTGCGGCAGGGCGACCTGATGCCGGATGCATTTGCCAAGGTGCTCGAGCAGAGCCTGGCTAATCTCAAGTTGCCGTACGTGAATCTCCTGCTGATTCACTGGAACAACCCAGACGTCCCGCTCAAGCTGTCGGTGGGCGCGCTGTGTAAGGCAAAGAAGGAAGGCAAGACGAAGCACATCGGCGTCGCCAATTTCACCACCGCGATGCTGGATGAAGCTTGGTCTGTGACGTCAGAGCCGCTTGTCTGCAATCAGATCGAGATGCACCCGTTCATCAACCAGGACAAGGTGCTCGCTGCCTGCAAAAAGCACGGCATGGCAGTCGTCGCATACTGTCCGATCGCCCGCGGCAAGGTCCCGGGCGCCGATGCGCTTGAGCGCATCGGCAAGGCGCACGGCAAGAGCGCGGCGCAGGTCTCGCTGCGCTATCTGGTGCAGATGGGCGTGTGCTCAATTCCGCGCACGGCCACGCTCGAACATCTGAAGCAAAATATCGACGTGTTCGACTTCGAGCTCTCGACTGCCGAGATGGCTGAGCTTAAGAAACTCAACGCCACCAATATGCGCGTGGTCAATCCACCGCACGCGCCGAAATGGGATACGCCGTGAGACGGACGAGCATTGCATTGATGGGTGCATTGCTGATCATAGCGCCGGCTTTTGCTCAAAACGATAAGCCGGACGCGCACGATTCCACGGCGATCCATGAATGCATAAAGACAAAGACCGGCCGGAACTGGGCCTGGGAAAATTGCATCGGTACTGTGTCGGAGCCGTGCGTGAAAGACGAAGGCGCGATGCCCCCATCGGAGGTGATTGCCTGTTACGATCGCGAAAAACTGGTGTGGGACAGTATCCTCAACGATAGCTTCCGCCGGTTGCGCGCGACGCTCGATGATAAGCAACAGCGCAAAATGCGTGAAATGCAGCGCGCGTGGATCGCGTCACGCGACAAAACCTGTGGCTTTATCTATGACTATTTCGAGGGCAGCATGGCCAACCCCATGATGGCGGCTTGCGCGAGCCGCGAGACGGGACGGCGGGCGCTTTTCCTGCTGGGCTTCGCCAATGATTCGGAAGGCAAGTAGAGAAGTGACGCAGGCGGTCGAAGTCAAGGGCTTTAAAATTCCCATTGTCGGCCTTGGCACATGGGCGCTGCGCGGTCGCGATTGCGCGCGGCTGACCGAACAGGCAATCCACATAGGCTATCGCCATATCGACACGGCCCAAATGTACGACAATGAACGTGAGGTGGGCGAGGGCGTGCGAGCCTCGCGCCGGCGTTCCGAGGTTGTCGTTACGACGAAAGTGCAGCCAACGTTGCTTGCCCCGCACGATCTTGAGCGTTCCGTGAAAGAAAGTTTGGCGCGGTTGCAGCTCGACGTAATCGACCTCCTGTTGATCCATTGGCCCAATCCGCGCGTACCTCTCGCCGAGACGCTTGGAGCTATGGCGAAAATGAAGCGTGAAGGTTACACGCGGCAGATCGGAGTTTCGAATTTTACGGTCGCCCTGCTTGAGGAAGCCACCAAGGCTTCGGCTGAACCGCTGGTTTGCAATCAGATCGAATGCCATCCTTTTCTAAATCAGGACAAGGTAATCGCGGCTTGCCGCAAACATCGAATAGCGGTCGTCGCGTACAGCCCGATCGCGCGCGGGAATGCGGTTGGTGACAAGTTACTGGAAAGGATCGGCAAGGCGCACGGCAAGAGCGCGGCGCAAGTATGCCTGCGCTGGCTGACCCAACAAGGCATCGTCGTCATACCGCGCACCAGTAAGCTGGACCGGTTGGAGGAAAATTTCGCGCTGTTCGATTTTGAATTAAGCGACGCCGAAATGCGCGAAATTGCCGGGCTTGCGCGCCGTGGCGGTCGAATCGTCGATTGGACTTGGTCGCCGAAGTGGGATTGAGGCGGTATCCTTACTGTGACTCTTGCAACCGATACAGCTCTCGTCCTTTTCTCCGGCGGGCAGGATTCGACGGTTTGCCTTGCCTGGGCTCTTGAACGCTTCGCTCGCGTGGAAACAATCGGGTTCGATTACGGCCAGCGGCACGCTATCGAACTTAAAGGTCGTGCGCGTTTGCGCGAAAGAATGGCGGCTCTGAATTCTAATTGGAAATCACGGCTTGGCGACGATCACTTGCTTGAGCTCGACACTCTTGGCGCTATCTCGGATACGGCGCTCACACGCGAGACCACAATCGAGCTTGCCGACAGCGGATTGCCGAGCACTTTTGTGCCAGGCCGTAATCTGATCTTTTTTTGCTTCGCTGGAGCGTTGGCTTATCGGCGCGGCGTCCGTCATTTGGTCGCCGGCATGTGCGAGACGGACTATTCCGGTTATCCCGACTGCCGCGATGACACCGTCAAGGCTATGCAGGTCGCCTTATCCCTCGGTCTCGACAAGCGGGTCACCATCCATACCCCGCTAATGTGGGTCGATAAGGCCGATACCTTCGCCATGGCCGAGGAAATAGGGGGCAAAGCTTTTCTTGAACTCGTCATCGAGGACAGCCATAGCTGCTACCTGGGTGACCGCGCGAAACGCCACAACTGGGGCTATGGTTGCGGTACTTGCCCTGCTTGCGAGTTGCGGGCACAGGGTTACACGAAATTTGTGAGCCGAAGAACGTCATGACTGAAAACGACAAGCGAATGCGCCTAGAGGGCATTATTTTTCTCGTGTTGTTCTGCCTGACCATTCCGGCCGCCAACTGGATGATCGGACATGTGGGAACCGTGTGCGTTGCGAACGGTCCTTGTCTGGTGCCGGTGGCGCCAGGGATCATGGCACCCTCCGGGGTGCTGATGATCGGCGCGGCGCTGGTGCTGCGTGATTTGGTTCAACGGCGCCTCGGCGTCGAGTTCGGCATCGGCGCGATTGTTGCCGGCGCAGCTATCTCAGCGGGCCTGGCGCCACCTTCGCTAGTGGTGGCATCGGCGGTCGCATTCCTGCTCTCGGAATTTGCCGACTTTGCAGTCTACACACCTCTTGCGCGCCGGAGATTGGTGGCCGCGGTGGTTTCGTCGAGCACTGTCGGCTTGATAGTCGACTCGATCGTGTTTCTTTGGCTTGCTTTTGGTTCGCTTGAGTTTCTGCCGGGTCAGATTATCGGAAAGCTCTGGATGGTCATGCTAGCGGTGCCTTTCGTAGCGTACATGCGCCGCCGCGACGAAAAGCTTGGACTGAGAGCTGCGTGAGGGCTGGTTATGAGTTCGGCTATCGACATCCTGCGCAACGTCACCACCGGTACCATCACCACGATGTTGTTGAAAAAGGGCATCCGCCGCTCCTGGATGGCAGGCGCAATGCCGTTCGGCTTTTCCGGCAAACGTGTGGCAGGTCCAGCTTTTACTTTGCGGTTTGTTCCGGTTCGTGAGGATCTCGCGACTCCGGAGAGCTGGTCCAAACCGATTTCAACCCGCGGCGCCATTGAAGCCATGCCTGACAACTGTGTTGTTGTCGCCGATGCCATGGGCATCACGGGCGCAGGAATATTCGGCGACATTTTGTGCATGCGCATGGTCAAGCGCGGTGTCACTGCGTTGATCACCGACGGGGTCATGCGCGACAAACACGGCGTGCTGGCGACCGGCCTGCCAGTCTGGTGCGCGGGAGTTGCGGCTCCAGCCTCGGTCAACCAGCTGACATTCGTCGGCTGGAATGAACCGATCGGATGCGGCAGCTGCGCGATTTTTCCGGACGATATTATTGTGGCGGATGACGACGGCGCGGTAGTGATACCCAGGGATTTGGCAGATTTCGTTGCCAATGAAGGGGCGGAGCACGAGCTTCTCGAAAGCTGGCTGGTCCAAGAGGTGGAGAAAGGGGCAAAGCTGCCCGGCCTTTATCCTCCCAACGAAGAAAACAAGAAGCGCTATGAGGATTGGAAGAAGACGCGCTGATGTTCTTCATGCTCTCAAAGGTTGTCGGCTTTCTGTTGTTGCCGTCAAATTTTCTGATCCTGTTGGGGCTTGCGGGCGTGCTTCTAATGGCGACGCGCTGGAAGCGTGCCGGGGTCTGCCTGACCGTGGCTAGTGTTGTTTTGCTGGCGGCCGCGGGATTCCTGCCAGTCGGAAACCTGCTCCTACGCCCGCTCGAAAGTCGGTTTCCGCAATGGAACGCCGCCCGTGGTTCACCGGATGGAGTCATCGTCCTGGGCGGGGCACTTTCAGCCAAACTATCGCGCGACTACGGCGAACCTGTCGTCGTCGGCGACGGCGGCCGAATCATCGCCATGGCGAAACTCGCGCGCACCTATCCTGATGCACGCATTATCTATTCAGGCGGCGATGGGAGTCTGCTCGGCAACCAGCCGGCGGAAGCAGATTTTGTTTACCCACTGCTCGACAGCTTCGGCGTGCGCCGCGAGCGCCTGATATTGGAACCGCGTTCCCGCAACACGGCCGAAAACGCAGCGTTTACAAAGGATCTTTTGAAGCCCAAGTCGGGCGAGCGATGGCTTCTCGTAACCTCGGCGCAGCACATGCCCCGCGCGGTCGGCTGTTTCCGGACGGCAGGATTCCCGATCGAGGCTTACCCGGTTGGCTGGCACACTGATCCAGGGGAAGTGACGCTGCCAAGGACCTTTGCTGAAGGGTTGGGGCAACTGGATGCCGCCGCCTATGAATGGATCGGCTTGCTCGCCTATCGGTTGACAGGCAGAACGAACGAATTCCTGCCGGCGCCTTAAGTTGCTATCGTTTGCGAAGTTTCCGGCAAAACACGTCGTAGATCGCACCAATAACGATACGCGCCTCTTCGCTCGCCAGCTTGTAGTAAATCGCCTTGCCGTCGCGTCGTGTGGACACAAGCCCGTCGGCACGCAGGCGGGCGAGTTGTTGCGACACTGTCGGCTGTCGCAGGCTGAGCAGATTTTCCAGTTCGCTGACAGACTTTTCACCCTCGGCGAGAATGCACAGGATCATCAGCCGACTCTCGTGCGCTAACGCTTTTAGAAAATTGCTGGCGCGCTTCGCATTGTCGACCATCCGGTCGAGTTCGTTCGAATGGGCGCGGCCTTCCAAGTGATGCAATTCCATAAGTACACCAATAATCGCGTTCCGACGTCGTCAGAATACAGACGATCAACCGGTGATGCGCAACGATTTTTCGAATAACCGCGCTGGTTCTCCACCCGTTCCGACTGAGTCCAATTTCTTGAGCAGCGCACCGAGCAATCCCCAGAAATGTTCCTCGCCGGGATAACCGCGAATTCGCCCGATTTCCTGCCCTTTATCGATCAATACAAACAGTGGCGCGAGTCGCTCTACGTCGACGAAAGCTAGGTCTGGCGGCAATGGATGATCGATATTCACGCGGCGTAGCGGCGCGCGCTGGCCTTCGACTGTTTTGGGATAAATCGGCGCAATTTCGCGATCAAAAGTTTCGCACCACGCGCAACCTGCTTGTTCAAACATTATAAGTTCCGCCGCGTGCACGTTTTCGAACGCCGATAAAATAAACATCGCGGCAATAAGTGCGATACGAGAAAAAAATTTCCGAATTTGCGGCATGAGCGCCAACTTCATTCCTCATGTGAACGGAGGATGATGGAAGATATTGAATTATGAAAATATATCACAAAACCGCGCCAAGCGCTGCGATAGTGCTGGCAGTAACAAGGTTCAACCGTAACGAAACGCCAGCAAGTTATCGAACGAACGAAGCTCGATCAGAACGCGGTGAAGAAGGTCCGTATCGCGGGTAGCGATTGCTTTAGGTATCAGGGTCAGGCTTGCTTTGGCGCCATCGATCAAACGACGAAATTCGGGCGCCGTACGGACAGACTCGCTTGCTATCCCGTCGCAACGGTCGAGGTTAGCACCATAGTTCAATGCCTTTCCGGCAACGCCGGAGCGTACCAAGGCATCGTCCCAATTGAGTGCTCGGTCGTTGTAGACCATGAGCGCATCCATCGTGTTGTTGGCGTCGCGGACGCAATCAGCCAGCACAACGACGCCGCTTGTGTTGCGCAAGGCGTAGAGATCGCCGCGAATGGCATTGAGCGAATCGCCGGCCGCGTCGAGTCGTCCCATTTTGAGCATCAGGTCTGCACCGACGAGCCGGGCGCTTACAACCGTGAACAATTTGCCGTAGAGGGCGTTGTCCGCGAAAACGCTTGGCCGATTTCCGGAAAAACGCTCGGTGAATCTGATCCAGGCATCGCGCAATCGGTCTATTTCGAGGGACGCGAGATCGCTGTTACCGGTTCGCAAGTAGCCAATCGCGACCCGATTGTGGGCGCTGGCCGCCTCGAGAGCTGCGTTAAAATCGGCAAGATCATCGGCGCGAGCAGCCGGATTGCTGACCAATAGCGCGAGGACGAGGCATGCGACACGAGCGACCCAGGGTAGCATAGGCATTCATCCAATTTTGACGCGTAACTCCATATACTTCTAAATATACGCGCCGCTACTTGGGCCGACGAGGTCAACTTGGCCGCGTGGTTTATGAGAACTGATCATGATTGAACGGCGAAATCTGCTGATTGGTGCTGCATCTATGGTTGCGCTTGCCGCCGCGCGCGCGCGGGCCGAACAGCCAATTTTGACAGACGACGGGCTCTACAAGCAGTCCTGGTTTCTGGAAAGCTTTCTTGACCTTGCCGATGATCTCGACGGCGCCGGCAAGGAGGGCAAACGCTTTGTGATTATGTGGGAGCTCAAAGGCTGTCCTTATTGCAAAGAGACACATTTCGTCAATTTTGCACAGCCGCGAATCGCGGACTACGTGAAAACGAATTTTGAAGTGCTGCAGCTCAACATCATTGGATCACGCAAGGTTACCGACTTTGACGGGGCCGAACTCTCGGAAAAAGAACTGGCCGCGAAATACGGTGTGCGTTTCACGCCTACCTTTCAATTCTTTGGAGAAAAAGCTGCAACGTTAAAAACTTTGCCGCCGGCTAAACGCGAGGTGGCGCGTTCTCCCGGCTATATGCTGCCGGATGATTTTCTCGCCATGTTCCGTTACGTGCGCGAAAGAGCTTATGAGAGCAAAAGTTTCCGCGACTACCTGAAGGCGATGCCGAGCTGAGAGGTTTATCCGCGTGAATATTCCCATTGATGAATATGATTTGAACAAGCCATTGACCACCGCTATGGTCGGGTCGGACGGGGCTTGATCCAAGGTCCAAGACGGTCAGCCGGGAGGAAATATCGATGCGGCAAGTATCTCGTCGCGACGCCTTGGCGCTCGGCGCCGCGGGCGCGGCGGTAACGTTCTTCGGCTCGCACGAGCGGGCGTCCGCGGCAGCCAAGGAAGCTGCCGATCAGATCGCTAAGTTTACCGGCGGCAAGACGGCGGCAAGTGGCAAGGTGTCGATCGAATTGCCCGAGATTGCTGAAAACGGCAACACCGTGCCGTTGTCTGTTTCGGTTGATGCTCCCATGATGGCCGACAATTACGTCAGCGAAGTTCTTGTTGTCGCCGACGGCAATCCCAATCCCGGTGTAGCCACATTCCAGTTCTCACCGCTTTCCGGTAAGGCCGAAGCGTCTACGCGAATTCGCCTCGCTACAACGCAGAACATCATTGCGGTCGCAAAGACGAGCAAGGGCGAATTTTTCACCAATCAGAAGCTGGTGAAAGTCACAATCGGCGGCTGCGGCGGCTGAGTCGATAGCAATCAGGAGAGAATCATGGCGGAAAAGCCACGGCTCAAGCTTCCAAAGGAAGCCAAGAAGGGTGAAGTCATTGAAATCAAAACCTTGCTGCCGCACGTCATGGAGTCAGGCCAGCGTAAGGACAAGGATGGCAAGTCGATTCCGCGCAAGATCATCAACAAGTTCGTTTGCGAGTTCAATGGCAAGCCGGTGTTTACGGCCAATCTTGAACCGGCGATCGCAGCCAATCCGTACATGCAGTTCCACGCAAAGGTAGAGGAAAGCGGCACCTTCAAATTTACCTGGACCGACGACGACGGCACGATCACCACCGCAGAAGAAAGTATTACCGTCAGCTGATAACGCTTCGTGCAAAGGCGTGACACGGCGTAACAAGAAACAAGAATGTATTGGGAGGATCCAATGACGCGCGGTGGAGTTCTGGCGATGGGCACGGCCGCGGGGTTGTTTGCGGTTAGTACCTTTGTCATCGGTGGGTCAGACGCCGGCGCACAAGCCAACAAGAAGGAATCGCCGCTCGAAATCAGTGGTGACGCTTCGGCGCGTCCCTGGAAGCGTTATGCCGGATGGCCCGCACGCGATGAGTCCAAGTGGAATACCCTTGCGCAGGTGTCTTCGCCGCCAGTGCCAAAGGCACCGCGGAAGCTCGCTGGTCCGATCACGGGTGATGCGACTAAAGGTGCTGAGCTGGTCGCCGATCGAAACCGGGGAGGCTCGTGCCTCGCTTGCCATGTCATGGGTCCCGCGGGAGGCGCCAATCTCCCCGGGAATGTCGGACCGGATCTTTCGGAAATCGGCAACGCGGGCCGCGAGGATGAGTATTTATTCAACTATGTCTACGATCCGCGTGTTTATAACCCGGAGACGGTGATGCCGCCCTGGGGTGGCCATGGTCTGTTTAACGACCAGGAGATCGGGGACATCGTCGTATTCCTTAAGACGCTGAAGTCTCCGGCAGCGTTCAAAACCGAATTGGACAACCCGGACAAACGCCCGCCGCCTGTCGAGAAGCGCGAAAATCTCGATCCGATCGAAAATCCCGGCATGTGGGCGGTGGACAAGGCGCAGGATCTTTGGAAGCAGCCTGGTGCGTCCGGCAAGTCGTGCCAGAGCTGCCATGCCGACGCCAAAGCCGAATTTAAAACCTGGGCGTCGTCGATGCCGAAGTGGGAGCCGCGGCTTAACAAGGTGCTGGGCGTGGAGGAGTTCGTGACTCGTCACGCCAAGGCCACGACCGGTGCGGTCTGGTTGATGGAAACCGACGAGAACCGCGCCATGTCGGTCTATCTGCACTTCCTTGCCAACGGCACGCCGATCCATGTCGATACTACGAGCGCGGAATCGAAGGCGGCGATTGAGCGCGGCAAGGAGCTTTCCAATCGCAAGCTCGGCGAACTGAACTTTGCCTGTACCGATTGTCATGGCAAATCGGCAAACCACTGGATCCGTGGCCAGTGGCTGGGCGAGCCGAAAGGGCAGTACGACCACTTCCCGACGTGGCGCACCAGCCTGCTGGCAATCTGGGATATCCGGCAGCGCTTCCAGTGGTGTCAGGTGAACATTCGCGCTGACGAACTGCCGCCCGATGCCAAGGAATACGGCGACCTCGAGCTATATCTCGCCGCCCAGAATGAAGGGCAGAATCTGAGCGTGCCGGGCATTAGGCACTAAGAAGGCTGCTGCCCACTGTGATTATCGTCTTTCGAGGTTGCTCTCGCCTCAGGATGACGGGTTGTTCGTGGACACGCGATGATTACTCGCCGCGAAATTCTTCATGTCGGGGTCGCCACTGCGGCGCTCGCGGCAGGTGACACCGCGTTCACGCGTGTTCTTGCGCAGCAACGTCTGACCGAAACCGAGCTGCTGAAATTCGACACATTCGGCAACGTTACGCTTCTGCATGTCGCCGACATCCATGGCCAGTTAACGCCGGTTTATTTTCGTGAACCGTCGCTAAATCTCGGCGTTGGCGAGGCGAGGGGCCAACCGCCGCATCTGACAGGCAAGGATTTCCTCAAGCGTTTCGGTATTCCTGAAAAGTCAGCCTTGGCCTATGCGCTGACCGATCAGGATTTTGCGGCGCTGGCGAAATCCTATGGCCGCATCGGGGGTCTCGATCGTCTCGCCGCAGTGGTGAAGCAAGTGCGCGCCGAACGCGGTGACGACAAAGTTCTTTTCCTGGATGGCGGCGACACCTGGCAGGGATCGCTCGGAGCGAATCGCAGCAGAGGCCAGGATATGGTCGACTGCATGGCCTTGCTCAAACCCGACGCAATGACCGGTCATTGGGAATTTACCTACGGCGAAGCGCGGATAAAGGAGCTGATCAAGGGACTTGGATTTCCGTTCCTGGCGCTCAACATTCGCGACAGCGAATGGAATGAGCCAGCATTCGAGCCGATGAAGATATTCGAGAAAGGCGGCGTCAAAATCGCCGTACTCGGCCAGGCCTTTCCTTACACTCCAGTCGCCAATCCGCGCTGGCTGATGCCCAAATGGTCCTTCGGCATCCGCGAGGAGGATGTTCGTGCCAATGTCGAGAAGGCGCGCAAAGCCGGTGCTCAGCTTGTCATACTTCTCTCGCACAATGGATTTGACGTTGACCGCAAACTTGCCTCGCGCGTCGCAGGTATAGATGTGATCCTCACCAGCCATACGCATGATGCCTTGCCGGAAGTGATAAAGGTGGGCAGCACGTTATTGGTGGCGTCCGGGAGTCACGGTAAATTTGTCTCGCGCCTTGATCTCGATGTGCAGAGCGGCGCAGTGAAAGGCTTTCGTTACAAGCTGACCCCGCTGTTCGCGGACGCGATCAGGCCGGACGCGGAAATGACGGCGGCCATTGCGAAGGCGCGCGCGCCTTATGCCAAAGAACTCGCCCGTGAAGTCGGGCGCGCCGATTCGCTCTTGTACCGGCGCGGCAATTTCAATGGCACGTTTGACGATCTGATTTGTGCTGCGCTCCTGAAGGAGCGCGACGCCGAAATTGCGCTATCGCCCGGCTTCCGTTGGGGCACCAGTGTGCTGCCCGGCCAGCCGATTACCATCGAAGACATCCACAACGCTACGGCGATCACCTATCCGCAGGTTTACCGGACGTCGATGACTGGCGAACGGTTGAAGGAGGTCCTCGAGGACGTTGCCGACAACTTGTTCAATCCCGACCCCTATTACCAGCAGGGCGGTGACATGGTCCGCTGCGGAGGGCTTGGCTACGCAATCGACGTTTCCAAACCGATCGGCAAGCGCATTTCGGCAATGACACACCTTAAATCCGGCAAGTCCATTGAACCCAAAAAAGAATATGTGGTTGCTGGTTGGGCGAGTGTGAATGAAGGCACCGAAGGCCCGCCGGTTTGGGATCTGGTCGAGCGATATGTCGCCGCGGAAAAGACCGTAAGGCTTGCGCCCAACGCGAGCGTGAAAATTTCCGGGGTCTAGCGGCAAGTCCTATTACATTCATGAAATAGAATGTGATACGAGCATGATTGCAAGCCGATCCGCCGGGAGGTGCTGATGACAGAGCCAACCGACACGCGCGCTACGCGCCGTCGCTTTCTTGCCGGCGCAGCCGGGCTCGCTGCCGCGGGCGCGAGCGCTGCGCGTGCCGACAACGCCAAGAACCTCCCACCCAATGTGGCGGACTGGACGCGCCAACTCGGCGAGGGTGTCGGCGTGCGCGCTTACGGCAATCCATCCAAATACGAAAAGCAGGTTATTCGACGGACGGTCCCCTGGCTGACGGCAACGCCCGAATCCTCCGTCAGCTTTACCCCACTGCATCAGCTCGACGGCATCATCACTCCGAACGGATTGTGTTTCGAACGCCATCACGGAGGCGTCGCTGAAATCAATCCCAATGACTACCGGCTGATGCTGCATGGGCTGGTCGAAAAGCCTCTGATATTCACTCTCGACGAGCTCAAACGTTTGCCGCGCGTTAACAAGATCTATTTCCTGGAATGCGCTGCCAATTCGGGCATGGAATGGCGCGGTGCGCAGCTCAACGGCTGCCAATACACCCACGGCATGGTGCATTGCGTGCAGTACACCGGCGTGCCTTTGAAAGTTCTGCTGGAGCAGGCTGGTCTCAAGCCGAATGCAAAATGGATCATGGCTGAAGGCGGTGACGCCGCGGCGATGAACCGCTCTATCCCGCTCAGCAAGGCGCTCGGCGACTGTATCGTCGCCTATCGCATGAATGGCGAAATGCTTCGTCCCGAACAGGGCTATCCCGTGCGGCTGGTGGTGCCCGGCTGGGAAGGCAATGTCTGGGTAAAATGGTTGCGCCGTCTGAAAGTCGGCGACCAGCCTTGGTTCACACGCGAAGAAACGTCCAAGTACACCGATCTGCTCGAAGACGGCAAAGCGCGTCAATTCACGTTTGTCATGGACGCCAAATCGATCATTACATCGCCATCACCGCAAGCGCCGGTGAAACAGAAAGGATTCAATGTGATCTCTGGTCTGGCGTGGTCGGGCCGTGGCAAGATCAAGCGCGTCGACATCTCGTTCGACGGTGGACGTAATTGGAGCGCTGCGCGAATTGATGGGCCGGTGTTCGACAAGGCCTGCGTGCGTTTCTACCATGACCTCGACTGGAATGGACAGAATCTTTTGTTGCAATCGCGCGCCATGGACGACACCGGCTATGTGCAGCCAAGCAAGGACGCCTTGCGCAAGATCCGCGGCGTCAATTCGATCTACCATAACAACGGAATTCAAACCTGGGCGCTCAAGGCGAACGGCGAGGTGGAGAATGTCGAGGTTGGCTAGGCCGGCGCTTTTGGCCGCGCTGCTGTTCGCTCTTGCCGTTCCGGCATACGCGCAAAAAAGAGGCGACGCTCCACGTAACTACGGCATCGGTCGTGCTGCTACGCCGGAGCAAATTGCCGGGTGGGATATCGATGTGCGGCCGGACGGGCAGGGTGCGCCCCCGGGCCATGGCTCGGTCAAAACCGGTGAAAAGGTTTACCTGGATAAATGCGCGGCCTGCCACGGCGAGTTTGGTGAAAGCGCTGGTCGCTGGCCACAGCTGGCGCAAGGCAAAGGCACGCTCGCCTCGCATGATCCGGTCAAGACCGTCGGTTCCTATTTTCCCTATCTGTCGAGCGTTTTCGACTATATCCGGCGCTCCATGCCATTCGGCGATGCGGAATCGCTCAGCAACGATGAGCTTTACGCCGTCGTTGCCTATGTGCTCAATCTCAACGACATCGTCGACGACAAATTCGTGTTGTCGAGAGAAACCTGGGTCGAGGTAAAAATGCCGAACCGGGGTGGTTTCTATGACGACGATCGCGAGAAAACCGAGCGAGCCTTCTGGAATTCAAATCCTTGCATGAAGGATTGCCGTGGCCCTGTGAAAATCACCGGCCACGCGCAGGCGGTCGATGTAACACCAGACGAGAAAACACAGAAACGCGGGGTGGAGTAGCATCCCGGCGCCAATTCGCATATGACATTCCGGCAGTTTTGACGATCAGCCGGGATTATTATGGCGAAACTCAATCTTTCCATAGCTGTTCGCGACTACGACCGGACGCGCCCCCTGTCCGACGGCCTCGTGCAAATCGACGGTGTCGATCCGGTATTTATGGCGCTCGACCCCGAGGAGATTTTTTTCCGCGCGTTCCGCCGCGCGGAATTCGATATCTGCGAATTATCGATGTCGAGCTTCACGGTGAAAACCGCGCAAGGCAATTGCCCCTATGTTGGCGTTCCGGCCTTCGTGTCGCGCGCCTTTCGACATACGGCTATTTATGTACGTACCGATCGCATCAAGAAGCCGGCCGACCTCAAGGGCAAGAAAATCGGGGTGCCGGAATATCAGCTGACGGCAAATGTGTGGGCGCGCGCGATCCTCGAGGATGACCACGGCGTGAAACCGTCCGATATCCATTGGATCAGAGGGGGACTGGAACAGGCCGGACGGCCAGAAAAAATTGCCATTACCCTGCCGAAGAACGTGCGGCTCGATAACGCGCCCGAGGGACGTACGCTATCGGGCATGCTGGAGGCCGGCGAAATCGACGGTTTCATCGGCCCGCGCGTGCCCCCCGGTTTCGGCCGCCATCCGCAAATCGGCTGGTTATTTCCCGACCCGGTCGCGGCCGCGAAAGACTATTACAAGCGCACAGGCATCTTTCCAATTATGCACCTTGTTGGTGTGCGCCGCGAACTTGCAGAGCAACATCCGTGGTTACCGGGTGCGGTGTTCAAGGCCTTCGAGCACGCGAAGACAATCGCGCTCGAAAAGCTTGCTGATACATCGTCGACGAAAGTGACGCTGCCATTCGTCGAAGAACGTCTCATGGAAGCTCGCGCGCTGATGGGGGATGACTTTTGGTCATATGGCGTTGCGCCAAACCGCAATACGCTGGAGACCTTCCTGCGCCACCATCATTCACAGGGCCTCTCACCACGAGTAGTGACGATCGAAGAAATGTTTCATCCGGGTACGCTTGAAACATTCAAGCTCTAGCCGTAAACGAAACAGATGAAGACTATTACACGATCGGTCATATTAACGTCCGCCATGGTGACCAGCATGTCCGCATCAGGCAGTGAGATCAGAGTCATGAGCGGCGGCGCGCCGAAGGAGGTATTTGCTCAGCTTGCCCCTAGGTTCGAGCAACAGACCGGAAACAAAGTGATCTTTGTTTATGATGTCCTCAGCGCGCTGCGCGACAAGATTGCAGCGGGCGAAAGAGCCGATGTGCTTGTGATGCCGGTGCCGATGCTCGACGGCTACGGCAAGGACGGCAAGGTGCGCGCCGACAGCCGAGCAACCTTCGGCGTCGTCGGCACCAGTGTGGTGGTGAAAGAAGGCGCGTCGCAACCGGATATTTCCACGAAAGAAAAGTTTCGTGCGGCGATGCTTTCGGCGCGATCCGTCGTCCACGCCACGCCCGGGAAGACGCCTAGCGGCACGCACATGGGCAAGGTGATGGAGCAGCTCGGCATCGCCGATGAAATGGCGAAGAAGGTCGTCCACAGGCCTGCGCTTGACGGTGGCGTGCAGCTGGTGGCTGAAGGCCGGGCCGAAATCGGTATTTATCCGGCGAGCGAAGTTGCGAATGTCAAAGGCGTTGCCGTTGTGGGACCACTGCCGGTCGGTATCGATTTCGACACTCTTTATGGCGGTGCGGCCACGACCGACAGCGCGGCGAACGAGGCGGCTATGGCATTCGTGAGGTTCATGGCCGCGCCCGAAAATCGCGGCATCTGGAAAAGCGGCGGGTTCGGCCCGCCCGGCTAGCCCTTTGCTGGTCTGATTTTCAAATGGATGTTCTTCTCCTGCGTGAAGGCAAGCATCTCTTCGAAGCATTCTTCGCGCCCGAGGCCCGACTGCTTGAAACCACCGAACGGCGCTCCGAGAAAGTGCCTGCTCACTTCGTTGACCCACACGTATCCCGCCTGCACGGCAAGAGCGGTGCGATGCGCGGTTGAAAGATCGTTGGTCCATATTGAAGCGGTGAGCCCGTATTCGACCGCGTTGACCGTCTCAAGCATCTTGGCTTCGTCCCGCCACTTGAAGATGCCGAGCACAGGTCCGAAGATTTCCTCGCGCGCGATTCGGTTTTTCTCGGTCACCGCGAACACTGTTGGTTCAATGTAGAAGCCACTCTTGAGGGCTGGATCCGATGGCGGCCCGCCGCCGGTGATCAATTCGGCACCCTCGCTCTTCGCGGAATCAATAAAACTCATAATCCGATCGAATTGTTGTTTTGAAACAATCGCGCCCATCGTGGTGGCCGGATCGGTGGGGATGCCGGGTTTGTAGTATTTGATCTTCTCCTTCACCCGCGCGATGACCGCATCGTATATTTTCTCATGGATGAAGGCCCGACTGGTCGAGCCGCATGACTGGCCGCACCACGTGAAGTTCATGCCGCCGATCACCGCCGCTGCAACTTCATCCGGGTCAGCGTCGTTAAAGGCGATCAGGGCGTTCTTGCCGCCAAGCTCGAGCATGGTGCGTTTGACCGTATCCGAGGCGGCTTTCATCACTGCGCGCCCGGTTGGCACGCTGCCGATGAGCGCGATCATTGCGACGTCCGGATGACTTGCCAGTCGTTGCCCGGCTTCGCGTCCGCCGGGCACAACGTTGAACGCGCCGGCTGGCAGGAGCCCGCCGATCAATTCGGCAAGCCGCAATGAGGACAGGGGCGCCTGTTCCGGAGGCTTCACCACTACGGTATTGCCAGCGGCGAGCGGCGCAGCGGATTTGCCCGCACAGAACATAAACGGGTGATTGAACGGAATAATACGGCCGACAACGCCAACGGGCTCGCGCACCGAGAAATTGACGACATCGGGACCCATAGGAATCGATGTGCCCTTCATCTCGGTCACAAATCCGGCGAAGAATTCCATTTGCGCGGCCGCGATCATCGCGTCGCTGACCATTTCCTTCACCGGATTGCCGCAGTCTGCGGCATCGATCATTGCAAGTTCATTGGCATTTTGCCGCAAGATTTCTGCAATTCGCCGCAGGATCTTGGCGCGTTCGAGGGGTAACACACGTCGCCACTCTTTGAAGGCGGACTTCGCCGATGCAACGGCGGCATCGATATCGTCGCCCCCCGAATCGGCAACCTTGCCTAACGACTGCCCGGTGCCAGGGCTGATCGTATCGACATAACGGCCGGCTTTCGGCTCGTGCCATGCGCCGCCGTAATAAGCGCCGCGATTCTTTGGCAGAACCACGGCTTGCGCGGATGCTGACTGGGGAGACACTGCGGTGGTCATGCTACTCACCCTGCGGCTTGATTTGATGCGTGCTGTTCATTTGCGCGGCGGAATTTGGATCAATTCAGTGATCTGCTGCTTGCTGAGCGGCGCCGGAATGAACTTGAGGTTCACAGCTTCCGGGATCAACGTATCAAGACCCTGAATTTGGTCCGGATTGACCAGGCCTTTCGGGAAGAACTCATCCCGCACACGCCTGGCCATGGTCTCCGGCACCCGCACGAACTCCGCATAGTCTATGATGACCTGCGGGTTGTCAGAATACATGTAGTCAATAGATTCGCGGTAGGCACGCATGAAACGGTCAAGCACGTCCTTTCGCTCTTCCAGAACTTTGGCGTTGGCGACCAGCACACGAATGGTCTGGCCGCGCACAAGCGCGGCATCTGTTGCCTTGGCAATAATGTGAATTTTGCCTTCCTCAATTTCTTTCAGGCCAAACGGCGGCGACGCCCAGCCGACATCGACCTGGTCGGTCATAACCGCGGTCAGCGTTGCGCTCGGAGATCCGGTGGTCTGGGTCTTGGTGCCCGCAAGCTTGTATTCGTCAATGAAGGCGCGAACGACGCTGTGGGTCGACGAACCGTTGCTCGAATACGCGATGGTGTAGCCGTTTGTATCCTTCAATGTCTTGATAGCGGGATTCTTGGCGTACCAATAATCGGCGGCACCGGTTGCCTGTGCACCAACGATGCGCACCGGCGCTCCTTTTGAATATGCCGCCATGGCGCCAAGCGTGCCGACGGCAAGCCCGAGATCAACGCCGCCGGCTATCACGGGCTGCAGCGTTTCGCCGCTGCCGGATGTATAGATCATTTCAAGGTGGAGACCGTGTTTCTTGAAAATGCCGGCCTTCTCGCCGAGATGGGTTATCGCGGTGTCCCAGTTACCCCGTTGCCCGATTGTCATCTTCACCAGGTCGTCTGCCGTGGCGGAGCCCGAGAAGGCCCCGACGGCAAGCGCCACCATTCCGAGCAGCACGCATTTTTTCATGATGCACTACCCATTTTTCTGCCGGCCTCTAGGTTCGCTTAATGCTGTCGAGGCCGCCAAGTCGGCCGATCAGGGCATTGGCCCCGATTGCCAGGACGAACAATACGATCAGCATGGCATACATGCGCGGCATGTCGAACACGCTATAGGCCTGGATGATCAGGAAACCGATACCCTTGTTGGACAGCTTGGTTTCGGCCAGCAGAGTACCGATCAGCGCAAAGCCAAAGCCGAGGCGGACGCCGTTGATGATCGGGTGTCGCATGGCAGGCAAGTAAATCTTGCGGACCATCTGCGCGGTGGAGGCGCGAAAGCTCTCGCCGACGCGAATGAGCACCTTGTCGATCTGCCGCATCCCCGCAGCGACGTTGAGCGCGACGGGAAAAAAACACGACAGGGTGCCGAGCGCGACCTTGGATTCAGGACCCACCCCGAACCACATGATCATGACCGGAAAGAAGATTATCTTCGGCGTCGGCCCGAGATAATAGAGGTAAGGCTCGAAAGCTTTGGACAGAAAACGGTTGCCACCAAGCAATAGGCCGACCATAAGGCCGGCAAACCCGCCGATTGTCAGCGCCGTGGCGATCTCGGCGGCTGTGACGCCGAGATGAAAATAATAATTGCGGTCCGAAAGCAGCGTGGCCAAGGCGCGGCCGATCGACAGTAACGAAGGGACCACGTCGCGATAAAGCCAGCCAGAGTCGGCCAGCAGCTCCCACAGCGCCAACGCGCCGAGGATGATCGCAACGCGCAGCAGCGCTACCGGGCTCACGATCGGTGCGGCAACCGCCGCCTGTCTCAATCGACCGGTCTCAGCCATCGTTCAGCCTTTTCCAGTGCGATGAAAAACAGCACGCTCACGAGAACTACAAAACAGATCGCAGCATATGTGCCGGCAAGATCATAGCGCTCGGCCAGGTCGTTGATGAGCTGTCCAAGCCCGCCGAAATTGATGAGAAATTCGGTGCCGACAATATTGATCAGCGCGAAGATCAATCCGAGTCGTATACCTACAAAGATAGTCGGCAACGCCGCCGGAAACAGGATTTTCCAGAATTGTTGGGTCGCCGTGAGATTGAAGCTGCGCCCCACATTGACGAGAACTTTGCGTGTGCCGGATATGCCTTCGATGGTCTTGAGGATCACCGGCGGTAAAGCGGAAAAGAACCCCATCATGATGATGGTCCAGGCGTTGCGGCCGAAGATCACCATAAACAACGGATAGGCCAAAACCAGCGGTGCTGAGGCAAACGCGGCGACCCAGGTTTCGCAGGCTCTTTGCAGCAGGCTGAACCGCTGCATGACCACGCCGATAGTGACGCCGCATATCGTAACCATCACGCCGGCGGCGACGCATTCGCCGGCCGTCAAAATGAAACGATGGACAATATTCTCCTCGAGAAACAGACGGCCAAAGCTCGCAATGATCTCCGACGGCGCAGGTATAATGTAGCGGTTGAGCAGGCCGACGCGGATAGACACCTCGATGATCAGAACAAAAGCAATAAACGAGCCCAAACCGACCATCTGGGCGGCATAGCTTTGAGGTGAGCGCGAAACGGGGGCGGCGACTGCTGTCATACTGCACGCTCGTCATGGTTCAGCATGCTTTTCTCTTCGTCACGCATGCCGCGATTTGCTTCCTCGCGCAGATCGTTCCAGATTTGCGCGACATAGCGGCCGAAAGCCTCGCTGCCCACAATTTCCGACGTGCGTGGGCGCGGCAGATCAATATCGACGATACGCTTCACCTTGCCTGGCCGATACGTCATCACGAGAATGCGATCCGACATCTGTACCGCCTCGGTGATGTTGTGCGTGATCAGCAGCGTTGTTTGCTTCAGCTGCTGCTGGATTTGTAGCACCTTGTCGCCAAGCAACAATCGTGTTTGCTCATCGAGCGCGGCAAAAGGTTCGTCCATCAGCAGGATTTTCGGCTCAGAAGCGAGGGTTCGCGCCAGCGACACGCGTTGACGCATCCCGCCAGACAGTTCGCCCGGATAGCGATTTTCGAATCCATCGAGACCAACCATCTTGATGAAATGCCGCGCGCGCTCGGCACGTTTGGTTTTGGGCATGCCGACAAGCTCCAGCGGGAAGGCGACGTTGTCGACGACTGTCCGCCAGGGGAATGTCGATTCTTCCTGGAACACCATTCCGATCGACTTATGCGGCCCTGAAATTGTCTCGCCTCCGACGCTCACTATCCCTTGGTGGCTCCCGAGCAAGCCACCAATCACATTAAACAGTGTTGATTTGCCGCAACCCGATGGGCCGATGACCGAAAGGAATTCGCCGGGGCTGACTTTGAAAGAAACATTGTCGACGGCCGTAATTGGGCCTTCGGGCGTGTCAAATTGCACGAAGATATCGTCGGCCACCAGAATGGCATTGGCGGATGCTGGAGCGAACGCCATCGGACGCTAGTTGCTCGTTCGGGTCATGATTGCTGTCACCGGAGCAGTGTAACCCGGCTCGACCCGGACATCGACGACCGCGACGGCACCGGCTTCGACAGTCGCGATCGCCTTCTCAAATGTGGACGCGAGATCAGCGACTTTGGTTACAGGGCCGAAGCCCTCCGCGCCTTGCGCACGCGCCATGCTGGCGAGGTCAATGTCGGGCTCCGAGATACGTTGACCAACCCAACGGTTTTCTATCGGACGGTTGCGCATGCGAGCGACACGCTCCTGGTGCAGTTCGTCATTGAAGAACGATCGGTTGTTGGCGACCACGATCAACAGCGGAATGCGATAGTGCGCCGCCGTCCAAAGTGCGGTCACACCCATCAGGAAATCGCCATCGCCGCACACCGCGACTGGCAACCGGCCGGAGCCTTTCAAGGCCAATGCGGCGCCAACCGAAATGCCGGGGCCGCCGCCGACGCCACCGCCGCCGTCGCCACCGAGGAAGTCGAGGGGATGGCGGAACGGCCATGCGGCACCATTCCAAGACAGCGAGATATGGGTGAGAGACACGGGCCGGTCGCCGACCGCACGGTGTAACGTGTCGGCAAGATGATCGACGGTAAGCTTGTCGCCGGCGGGCTTGAACGGCTCGGCCTTGGCCGGCACCAGATGCGGCTTGCCCGGCCCGAGAACGGCAAGCAGCGCGGACACCGCCGAGTCCGGCTCGCAGTCGATCATGACGTCGACTGGCGGCAGGCCTTGATAGTCCATGCTCCAGCCATTGTGCAGGCGATGATCGACCGAAACCTGGACAATCTTCGCAGCGACGTTGCCGCCGGCATTCTTGAGCGTGCCCGCGATATCGACCCAGTCGAGACTGAGAATGACATCGGCACCACGAATGGCTTCGGCCGCCTCGGCCGAGAGCACCGTCCCGCCCGGCGCGCCCGCGTGAAGCGGGTGATCGGTGGGGAACGAAGCGCCGATCTTCAGATCGGTAACGACGCGTGCATTGAGCCGCTCGGCGAGCGTCACGCGTGCCTTCCACGCCTCGAGATTGCGCGATACGCGGCCAGCGAGCATTACCGGGTGCTTGGCGCTGCGCAGCAGACCAGCCGCCTGTTTGATGAATTCGGGTGGTGCCGAACTTTCGACTGGCGGCATGAATCGTCCGGCATCGATCGGCGCGACCGGCTCCGCAAGTTTGCTTTCCTGCATTTCCGCATCGAGATTGACGTAAGTCGGTCCACGCGGTGCGGTGTTGGCGATCCAGTTGGCGCGGAGAACGGCTTCGCGCGCGGCTGTCGGCGAGGCTGGCTGGTCATCCCACTTGGTGTAGCCGCGGATCAATGCGCCTTGATCGCGCGCCGTGTGGATCCAATCGATCCATGGCCGTCGCTTGACGGCATCGACCGGGCCGGTCGCGCCGAGGATCACCATCGGCATGCGGTCGCACCAGGCATTGAAGATCGCCATCGTGGCATGCATCAGGCCGACATTAGAATGCACGGCAGCGGCCATGGCCTTGCCGGTCACCTTGGCATAGCCCTGCGCGATCGCGACTGCGCTTTCTTCGTGCAGACAGAGCAGCATCTGCGGTCGCTCGTTGCCCAGATAGTTCACGAGGCTGTCGTGCAGGCCGCGGTAGCTCGCGCCCGGGTTGAGCGCGATATAGGGGATGTCGGTCGCACGCAACGCATCCGCCACCACGTCACTGCCAAAACCGGCCGCGTTGACGCCTGCCGGAACCGGACGGTCGAGTGCGGACAAGCTTTCGCCGCCCGCAGGACGTGATTTTGCGCTATCGCTTCTGTTACTCGCCAAGGTGGGCTCCGCCGTTTGCCGCCTCCGGGGCGGGTGGCGGCATCCAACCGGATTACGAGCCCTGACGCAATCGGGCGAGTAGCTTCAATCCGGCATAGCCATCGGCCGGGTCCATGCCGACTTTCTTTTGGTAGGCAAGAATGGCCTTGATCGTGTCACTGCCGATGCGCCCGTCGATGCCATCGGTCTTGAACCCCTGGTCATTAAGCCGGCGCTGAATTTCCTTGACCTCCTCAAATGTCGGCGCGCGTTCGCCACCTGGGAACTGCTGGCGGAACGGCGGATCGCCGCGAATGAGATCGCCGAGATGGCAGAGCGCGAGCGTGTAGCTCGAAGAGGGGTTGTACGAATGCACGGCTCGAAAATTTTGTCCGGTCAGGAAAGCTGGTCCCCCCGGGACCGGCAGCCACAACTTCACCTGGTCGCTCAGCCGGGCAAAGGCAGCGCCGTCGGCACGGCGGACGCCGAGTTCCGCCCATTTGGCGTACGAGCGCATCGTGCGATTGTTCGCCAACTTGGCATGGCCGGCGGGCACGGTGACCTCGCAGCCCCAGGCCTCACCGCGTCTGTAATTGCCGCGCTCGACAAGATAGCGCGCCGTTCCGGCAAAAGAATCGTCAGGCTTGCCAAACGGGGAGGTCCGGCCATCGTGATCGTAGTCGACACCCATATGCAGCCAGACCTCCGGCATCCATTGGGTATGCCCCATCGCACCCGCCCAGGAGCCGATCATCTCTGACGGCTGGGCCAAGCCGCGGTCAACAATCGCGAGCGCGTTCAACAGCTCGGCTTCCCAATACGCGCGCCGGCGCGGTTCGCCCCAGGCGAGGGCGGCCAGCGCCGGAATAATCGGGCGCATGTATTTCGGATTGGTGACGACGTCACCGAACGACGATTCCATGCCCCATAGACCGAGCATAATGTAGCGATCGACGCCGTAGTCTTTTTCTATGCGCCCGAGCAGGCTCGCATATTCCTTCGCGCGTTGTTTTCCGGTCATCACGCGCCAACCCGAGCAACGCCGATTTATGTATTGCCACATCAGCTCGGTGAATTCGGGCTGCGAACGGTACTCCGCGAGCACGCTGGTATCTGGCGTCACCGCGCCCATCACACGATCATAGGTCTGTTCCGAGATACCACGCTTGAGCGCGCGCGTACGGAAATTGACAACCCAGTTTGCAAAGGCCGGAGACTGCGCCGCGTTGGTATGCCAACCGAACGCAAAGCTTGCCGCGATACCCGCGACGCCGGACATAAGCGTGCGGCGAGTCACGAAACAAGCAGGTAAAGTGGTGTTGGAGAATCGTCGCATGGTGCATTCTAGTTGCGGATCGGGCGCAGACAATCCGACGCGGGGGCTAACTCGCGCTATGCCGGCCACGCTTTCGTACGTGCCGGCGTTTTTTCTGCGACTTATCGACGCTCTTGTGCGGCTTCGGCTTGGTGCGCACGGCCGCTGATTCTTGCGTCGGCATTTGTGGACCTTGAGCCGCGGCGAGGGGCTCCGGGTGTTGGATCACCGGCGGGATCCCAGCCACCGCAGGCACAGCATCGCCATCTTTGATCTCCGTGCCGCGCGCGCCGATCAGCCGCTCGTAGGCAGAAACGAGCGTCATATAGGGGTTTACGAATACCCAGCCGAGCTTGGTCGGCACTTGCATATCGAAGTGCAGGTGATAGGTGGTTCCCCGCTCGCCATTGTTGTAGTTGCCGACCTTTCCCAGCAGATCCCCTTCATGCACCAGCTTGCCGTTGACGATTCCGTCGGCGTCGAGTTGATTTGGATTCATGTGCATGTACCGCACACGCGCGTGAGTGCTTGCCGTATTGATAAAAAGATACACCGCTTCCTGCTTGCGGGCGCGCAGGATAAAGCCGTCATGCGCAGCCACAACCTCGTGTTGATAGGGCAAGCAACGGTCGGCGCCATCGTTGAACAGCGTACAGGAGCCCGGCCGGATGTCCTGACCTTGATGGCCTTCGCCGCCGGGACATTGGCCGACGAAATAGTGGCGGTGCTCGCAGAAATTATCACGCCATGGATACGAATAGTTGGCAGGAGCGGATTCATTGAACACCAGCGGCCATCCGTTCACCTTGCATGAGTAGGGCTGGTTCTTCCTGCGCGGGTTGCGTACCGAGCGGCCGGTAAAATCGCAATCACCCCAGTTGTTAAAAGATTGAGAATTGGCGAAAGCGGGGGGCTCTTTTATCGGAAACCGCAGTCGCGCATAGACCGTGTAGTCGGCGCGTCCCCCGACGTCCTTCTTCAATCCTGAATAGGGAATGAGAAAGCCCGGGCTGAAATACGTAAAATCTTTTGACTCATCCTTCGGTCGCTCCAGGCGCAGGGCGTCGACGGTCGGGTTGGCTGACGGCGTGCCGCCGGCGAGCTTAAGCGCGCGCAGGAAGCGATCCATAATTCGGTCGGCTTGCTTGCACGTAAGAATTTTCGAACGCGGACGAGTGTCGAGGCAGTAGATGGCCGCGACGTAGGTCACACCATAACGGTCGAAGCTGTAGCGGATATAGGACTCGTGCAGATAACGGCGGATTCCGGGGAAGTCGTTCTGCAGCGTTTTTGCCAGTTCGCCTTTGGGAAGGGCCGGCCCGTCAAGCTGATAGGTCATGCCGAAACCCGAGAACAGGACGTAAACCGGATCCGCATAACGGATGTCTGAGAATTCCGAGACATCGGAGGCCTTCAATGCGAATGTCGAGTCGTAACCTGCCGGGCCGGTGAGAAAGAATTTCGTGGCACGAAAGCCCGAACGTATGAAGCGATCGGCGGTTTCGGCTAGCTTCTCCGCCGATTGCCCAGGATTGGCCGCCAGTTCTTTAGCGAAGCCGTCAACATCGAAGGGAAGAAGGACCGGCACAGGGCTGTTGGCGATACCTGGAAAACCCATTCCGGCGGCGACGTTAAGATTGGCAAATGCCTCCGCGGATGTGCCCGCAGCCCGTTCGGCGATATTCGCCGCCGCAGCGTCCCAATCGACTCGCGCCACCGAAATACGCGGACTCTTCATCTCCTCCGCTGGCGCGGCATTGGCGATGAATAAGGCAAGGCCAACAAGAACGGCACGTTTCAATCCGGCTTCCCTCGTTCTGCCCGGCCAGCCACACCTCAATAATATCCTGAATCCCGAGTTAAGGGCATCGAACCGCCGCATACAAGGGTCGTGTCCTGGTGTAGGGTGCGCCGCAGCGTCGGCCAGGCGCCCCCTAAAGTTGGAGACTATAAGACTATGACGGTGCGTGAAGCCAATTTAACGCCAGCATCGAGTGCCGATCGCGAAACCGAGATTATCGAAAACGGCGGTACCGTGCGTTTGCATTTGACGCTCGCCACCACCGACTACGATCACGTACGTGATCTCGTGAACGGTGTAGTGCGGGTCGAAGGCGCCGTGCTCACGGCCTTCGTACTTCCGGTCGAGGAAATTTTCTACCGGTTCATCAAGAACCGCGAGTGGGACGTTTCGGAAATGTCCTTCGGAAAATTTATCGGTTACGCCTCGCAAGGCAATTCTCCCTTTGTGGGAATTCCGGTTTTTCCATCCCGCGTTTTCCGGCACTCGGCCTTTTATGTACGCGCCGACCGCGGCATCGCCAAGCCGAAGGATCTGGAAGGCAAGCGCGTTGGCATTCCCGAATGGGCACAGACTGCCGGTATCTATGGGCGCGGTTTTCTGTCGGACACAGCCGGTGTGGATTTGCGCAAAATCGAATGGGTACAGGCCGGCATGAACGAGGCCGGTCGCGAGGAAAAGGTCGAATTTAAACTGCCAGACGGAATTCAATATCAGCAGCGGCGCGACACCAGCATCTCGGCGATGCTTCTTTCGGGTGAGGTCGACGCGGCGATCTCTGCGCGCGTTCCGGATGCCTTCGAGAAGGGCGGCGGCAAGATTGCACGGCTGTACCCCGAGTACCGCGTCGACGAGATGCGCTACTACACAGCAACCGGCATTTTTCCGATTATGCATGTGATTGCGATGCGCCGGGCTTTGTTCGAACGATATCCGTGGGTGGCAATGAACTTGTTCAAGGCGTTCGATGAGGCCAAGCGGCGGAGCCTCGAGCGGATGCAGGATCTGACGGCGTCACGCATCCCGGTGCCGTGGGCGGCGGCGGTCGCCGGCGAATGGAGCAGAAATTTCGGTGACAATCCGTTCCCCTACGGACTGGAAGATAATCGCAGGACCCTTGACGCATTCTGCCGCTTTGCCCATGCACAGGGCGTAGCGGCAAAGAGACTTAGCCCCGACGATTTATTTCCAAAAGAAGTGCGCGCAAGCGTCCGCGTTTAGCGAAGTCAGTCTTTCGCGCGCTCTACGTAAGAGCCATCAGCGGTGTTGATCACCACGCGCGTGCCGACAACGATGTGCGTCGGCACCATGGTGCGCACTCCGTTTGACAATTTTGCGGGCTTGAATGAACCGGATGCAGTCTGTCCCTTAACGACCGGTTCGGTATCAACGATTTCGAGCGTCGCCTTTTGCGGGATTTCGATGGCGACCGGAACGCCTTCGTGGACGCTCAAGTTCACGACCATGCCTTCCTGGAGGTAAACTGCGTAATCTCCAACGATGTCGGCCGGCACCTGCACCTGGTCGAAGGTCTCCTGGTTCATGAAGTGAAAGCCATCGCCGTCCTGATAGAGGTAGCTGAATTCGTGGTCCTCGACGTGGGCGCGTTCGACCTGGTCGGTGGTCTTATAGCGCTGGGAGGTCTTCACGCCGTCCGAAATCCGGCGCATATCGACCTGGGTGGTTGGCGTGCCTTTGCCGGGATGAAAATTTTCTGCGGTGAGAACCACATAAAGCTTGCCGTCAATATCGACGATGTTGCCTTTACGGAGCGAAGAAGCGATGACCTTCACGATTGGGATCCTTGACTTAAGTGTGGCTGGGGGCCGTTTCGGGCCGCACCATAGCGATCTTCTCGCCCGATGCCAGCTTTTCTCGCGGGTTGTCCGGTTGGGGTAAACGTGCCGAAAAGTCCGCCATTCTGGAGCGCCGGCGCCTACGCCGCCCGCAGGCCCTTCCTGTTGGCGCGGGGCCGCATAACGGCTGCCTTGCGGGCCTGGTTCGCGAAGCGGAATTTTGTGGAAGTCGAGACAGGCACCCTTCAGATTTCGCCGGGCAACGAGACGCATCTACATGCATTCGCCACTGATCTGATCGGGCCGGACGGGAAACGCCAGCCGTTATATCTGCACACCTCGCCGGAATTTGCGTGCAAAAAACTTCTGGCAGCGGGCGAGACGCGCGTTGTTGACTTTGCGCGCGTGTTTCGCAATCGGGAACGCGGCGCGCTGCATCATCCCGAATTCACCATGCTGGAATGGTATCGGGCGAAC
The DNA here is from genome assembly GCA_035519415.1 of Pseudolabrys sp. Lineage (GTDB taxonomy): Bacteria > Pseudomonadota > Alphaproteobacteria > Rhizobiales > Xanthobacteraceae > Pseudolabrys. The sequence goes on along the minus strand of DATIWJ010000065.1, from coordinate 13,968 downwards.
GAGACCTACGAGGCGCTGATGGACGATTGCGCCGCGGTTCTGGCGGAGACCGCGCGTGCTGCCGATACAAAGGAATTCCGATTTCGGGACAAAACCGTTGATCCCTATGCGGCGCCGGAGCGGCTGACTGTGGCCGAAGCGTTCTCCCGATATGCTGGTATTGATGTTCTGGCGACGGTGAGGGGAGGCAGGGGCAACAAGGCGGCGCTTGCCGCTAAGGCCACTAAAGCCGGCATCGCTATTGCACTAGACGATACCTGGGGCGACATCTTCAGCCGTATTTTGGCCGAGCGTGTGGATCCGCATCTCGGTCTTGGTCGCGCGAGCATATTATATGAGTACCCTTTACCTCTGGCCGCACTGGCGCGGTCAAAGCCGGGCAGCGACAAGGTTGCCGAACGATTTGAGCTTTACCTCTGCGGGATTGAGCTCGCCAACGCGTTTGGCGAGTTGACAGACGTTGCCGAACAACGTGCCCGCTTCGAGGCCGCGATGGCGGAGAAGCAACGTATCCATGGCGAGCGGTACCCGGTGGATGAGGATTTTATCGATGCTTTGGGACGCATGCCGCAGGCCAGCGGGATTGCTCTCGGTTTTGACCGGCTGGTGATGCTGGCGACCGGCGCACAACATATCGACCAGGTGATCTGGACACCCGTCGTCGAGCCGTAGGTCAATAGAAAAGGGAAAAAACCATGAGGACGTTACGAACTCCTGCGCAGTTCTGCGAGCGCGGTTTGGCCCCGCCAGAACGCCGGCCGGCGCTAAACGCCGTTGCCGAGCGATACTCGTTCGCGCTGCCGGAGGCATTGGCGCAATTGATTGATCGCAACGCGCCCCAGGATCCGATTGCCCGTCAATTCGTTCCGGATCCTGCGGAACTGCTCCATCGGCCCGAAGAACTGGAAGATCCGATCGGTGATGACGCATACAGTCCGGTGGGAGGCATCGTTCATCGCTATCCGGACCGCGTGCTGCTCAAGCTGACACATATTTGTGCGGTCTATTGCCGTTTCTGTTTTCGCCGCGAAATGGTCGGGCCAGGGAAGCAGAACGGGTTGTCGCCAAAAGCACTGACGCGTGCTCTCGACTACATCCGGGCACGCCCGGAAATCTGGGAGGTAATCCTCACTGGCGGCGATCCGCTGGTCCTTGCGCCTCGGCGATTGCGCTCGGTCATGAAAGCCCTCGCAGGTATCGATCACGTCAAGGTTGTGCGTATTCACACACGCGTGCCGGTGGCGGATCCCGTGCGCGTCACGTCAGAACTCGTGCGAGCGATGAAGATCAAGGGCAAGCCGACCTATGTGGCTGTACACGTCAATCATCCCCGCGAGTTGAGCGCCCCCGCGCGGGCGGCTTGCGCGCGCATGGCAGATGCCGGCATTCCACTTCTCGCCCAGACAGTGCTGCTGGCAGGCGTCAACGACACTTCGGAGGTGATGGCGGAGCTGATGCGAACCTTGGTCGAGTGCAGGATCAAACCATACTATTTACACCATGGTGATCTTGCGCCCGGCACCGGCCATCTACGGACCGATATTGCAGTAGGGCAGGAGCTGATGCGCGACATGCGGGGGCGTTGGTCGGGTTTATGCCAGCCGACCTACGTGCTGGACATTCCCGGCGGCTACGGCAAATCGCCTGTCGGCCCGAACTATATCGAACGCATCGCCTCGAACGGCGCAGCGCATTTTGTGGTGGAGGATTTCAACGGGCGGCGGCACCAATATCCGCCGCAGCAGTCTAGTGCCGGATCGCCAGAAGATCGAGGAAAGCGGCCGCGATTGCGAGCGTAGCGAACCCGATGAACACCACCGCGATCACGGCGTGCCACACAAAGGCCACGTCGCGCCGCAGCGCTGACACCACGTTCTTGCTATTGATCATCGCCCAACGCTCCTGAGAGAGCTCGCTAGGACAGCGAACTGTATCCCTTAAGAATCATCCGGCGCATAATTTGTATGTTAAAAAACGCGTGATAAGTGCGGCATCTTCGCATGGCAGCTATGAGGGCAAAGGTAAAAGGCGCGCCGGCTGTCGAAATCCTCCTGCCTGATACCGCTCTGAAATATCTGTAAAATCGCAAATTCCTGACTTTTTTTGATTCATCGCAAGGTCGTCCCCCCGTCCGCGCGCTTGTGTTGGCGCGCCATTCTGGCGACGGACAGGGCGGATTTAGCAATGCCAGCCAAGACAGATACCGGAACCGCGGGGCGAAGCCGCGCGCTTTGGATGTCCACCATCGCTTTTACCGTGTGTTTCGCGGTGTGGACCATCTTCGCAATCATCGGCGTCCAGATTAAGCGGGAACTTGGCCTTAACGAAACCCAGTTTGGGTTGCTCGTTGGCACACCGATCCTGAGTGGTTCACTGATTCGAATTGCCCTCGGTGTTTGGACCGATCAATACGGCGGTCGTATCGTCTATACGGCTGTAATGCTGGCTGCGGCAGTGGCCACTTACTTCCTGACCTGGGCGGTTACCTACCCGCAGTTTCTGATCGCTGCACTCTTCGTCGGCATTGCTGGCGGATCGTTTGCAGTCGGTATCGCGTATGTTTCGCGGTGGTACCCGACTGAAAAGCAGGGGACCGCGCTCGGCATCTTCGGCGCCGGCAATGTCGGCGCCGCAGTCACAAAGTTCCTCGCACCGTTTGTCCTCGTTGCCTACGGCTGGCCTGCCGTCGCGCAAGTATGGGCCGCTGGTCTTGCCATCATGGCTGTTTTGTTCTGGTTTTTCACCGAAGATGACCCGGTGCTGGTCGCGCGTCGTGCGCGCGGCGAAAGACCGCGCAGCGCCTGGCTCGAACTGGAGCCGCTCAAGAACGTCCAGGTATGGCGCTTTTCACTCTACTATTTTTTTGTCTTCGGCGCCTTCGTCGCCCTGTCGCTGTGGCTCCCGCAATATCTGATCAACGTCTACGGCGTCGACATCAAGACAGCCGGCATGACTGCTGCTGCGTTCTCATTCCCGGCGAGCGTCTTTCGCGCCTATGGCGGCCACTTGTCGGACCGTTATGGCGCACGACGCGTCATGTACTGGACTTTCCTGGTTGCCACCGTTTGCACCTTTGTTCTGTCGTACCCGCCAACCGACTACGTTGTACGCACAACCAGTGGATCGCGTTCCTTCCATCTTGAAATGGCATTGGTGCCATTTACGGTGATCGTGTTTGTCCTCGGCTTTTTCATGGCACTGGGTAAGGCCGCCGTTTACAAGCATATCCCTGTCTATTATCCGAAAAACGTTGGCGCTGTTGGCGGTCTCGTCGGAATGATCGGCGGGCTTGGCGGGTTCGTGCTGCCGATTGCGTTCGGCGCGCTCAACGATCTCACCGGCCTCTGGACAAGCTGTTTCATGCTGCTGTTCGCGCTTGTGAGCCTCGCCTTGCTCTGGATGCACGTTTCAATTCGCCAAATGGAACGTGGCGTGGCCGGGCCTGCATTGGCAAGGCTTCCGCAACTTCCGGAATTCCAGGAGATTCACAAGCCGGCGCATGTCGGCGCGCTATCCGGCGCGGTCCTCACTGATTGGCGGCCGGAAGACAAGAAATTCTGGGACACCACGGGCCGAGCTATCGCCCGCCGCAATCTCTGGGTTTCGATACCGGCGCTACTGCTGTCATTCGCTGTGTGGCAGGTCTGGTCGGTGGTGGTCGCAAAACTACCATCAGTCGGATTCCAATTCACAACCGACCAACTGTTCTGGCTTGCAGCCTTACCCGGGATATCCGGCGCGGTGTTGCGTATCTTCTATTCCTTCATGGTGCCGATCTTCGGCGGGCGGTTGTGGACCACGGTTGCAACCTGGTCGCTGATGATCCCCGCGATCGGGATTGGTTACGCGGTACAAAATCCGGGTACGCCATACTTCATATTCCTCGCGCTCGCGCTGCTGTGTGGGTTGGGTGGCGGCAACTTCGCCTCGTCCATGGCCAACATCTCGTTCTTCTTCCCGCGGTCTGAAAAAGGCAATGCGCTTGCACTTAATGCCGGTCTTGGCAATTTGGGTGTCAGCGTCGTGCAGTTTTTGGTGCCGATCGTGATTACCATCGGCGTGTTCGGCTGGTTCGGCGGGGATCCAACGATGGTGAAAGGGCCCACGGGCTCGGCACCGCTGTGGCTGCAAAATGCCGGCTTCATCTGGGTGCCGTTCATCGCCGCCAGCGCGTTCGCCGCCTGGTTCGGCATGAACGATATCGCTTCGGCAAAGGCGTCGTTCAGCGAACAAGCGGTGATTTTTCAGCGCAAGCATAACTGGCTGATGTGCTGGCTCTACACGGGCACCTTCGGTTCCTTCATTGGCTATTCGGCCGGGTTCCCGCTGTTGGCAAAGACGCAATTTCCGGCTGTGGATGCGCTGCCCTTCGTCTTCCTCGGTCCGCTTGTCGGCGCACTCTCGCGTTCGGCCACCGGCTGGATTTCCGACCGCTGGGGCGGCGGGCGCGTCACTTTCTGCGTTTTCCTGATAATGATGGCCGGTGTTGCGGGCGTCTTGTACTTCCTTGGCATCAAAGATCAGCCAAACGCGTTCTGGGGATTCTTTGCGATGTTCCTGTTGCTGTTTTTCGCGACAGGCGTCGGCAACGCATCAACCTTCCAGATGATCCCCAATATTGTGCGGAAGGAAGTCGGGCGCCTGATGCCGAAGCTCGAAAAAGACGAACAGTTGCGGCAGGCGGAAAAAGAATCCGCGGCCATCACAGGCTTCACCTCGGCGATTGCAGCATTCGGTGCGTTCTTTATTCCGAAGTCCTACGGGTCATCTATCGCGCTTACCGGCGGCGTCGAGGCAGCGCTGTGGGGGTTCCTTGTCTTTTACGGGAGTTGCCTCGCAATCACCTGGTGGTTCTACACGCGCCGCGGCGGTCTCCTCTACGACGTCGAGCATCGGTCCAGACAGCGGGCAATGCGCTCCGCTGCTGCGCCGGCAGAATGAGGCGAAAGCATGAGCCATTTTCTTGACCGGCTGACATTCTTCAATCGAACCGTTGGAAAGTTTTCCGACGGTCTTGGCATCGTCACCCGGGAAGATCGACGCTGGGAAGATGGCTATCGCAAGCGCTGGCAGCACGACAAAATCGTGCGCTCAACTCACGGTGCGAACTGCACTGGCTCGTGCTCTTGGAAAATCTACGTGAAAGGCGGGATCGTTACGTGGGAAACGCAACAGACAGATTATCCACGCACGCGTCCCGAGTTGCCAAATCATGAGCCACGCGGTTGCTCGCGCGGGGCGAGCTACTCCTGGTATCTTTATTCGGGCAACCGGGTGAAATATCCGCTAGTGCGCTCGCGGCTCTTGAAGTTGTGGCGCGAGGCGAGGGCACTTCGAACGCCGGTTGCGGCATGGGCGTCGATTGTCGAAGCGCCCGAAAAGCGTGCGGCCTATACCAGCAAGCGCGGTCTCGGTGGTTTCGTGCGCGCGACGTGGGACGAAGTCACCGAGATCATCGCGGCGGCCAATGCTTACACAGTGAAGAAGCATGGCCCTGACCGTGTCATCGGATTCTCGCCGATCCCTGCAATGTCGATGGTCTCCTATGCCGCAGGTTCGCGCTATCTGTCTCTACTCGGCGGCGTGTGCATGTCGTTCTACGATTGGTATTGCGACTTGCCACCATCCAGCCCGCAGACATGGGGCGAGCAGACCGACGTTCCGGAAAGCGCTGACTGGTACAATTCCGGTTTCCTCATCCTATGGGGGTCGAACGTCCCCCAGACGCGCACGCCGGATGCTCACTTTTATACGGAAGCGCGCTATCGCGGCGCCAAGAGCGTCGTGATTTGCCCGGATTATTCGGAAGCCTCGAAGTTCTCCGATCTGTGGATTTCGGTGAAGCAGGGCACCGATGCCGCGCTCGCCATGGCCATGGGCCATGTCATCCTGCGCGAATTTTATATCGACCGGCAGGCGCAATATTTCGCGGACTACGTCCGACAATATACCGATATGCCGATGCTGGTGCGGTTGGTGAAGCAAGGCAATCACCTTGTTCCGGATCGGCTGCTTCGCGCCTCCGATTTCGCCAATAACCTTGGTGAGACCAATAATCAGGAATGGAAGACGGTTGCCTATGATGAGACATCCGAAAGCATTGTGGTGCCACGCGGCTCCGTCGGCTTCCGTTGGGGAGAAAAGGGCAAGTGGAACCTGGAAGAGAAGCAGTCGGACGGCGAAGAAACCAATCTCCAGCTGACCTTCGCCAACGACAAGGATGAGCTAGCGGACGTCGGTTTCCCCTATTTCGGCAACCGCGAGCACGACCACTTCGCGGGCACAAGTCATCCAAGTGTGCTGGTGCGCAAGGTGCCGGCCAAGCGCGTGACGCTCAAGGATGGCGAGACACTCGTTGCGTCGGTGTTCGATTTGTTCGTTGCCAATTACGGCCTCGATCGCGGCTTCGGTGGTGAGCATGTCGCCAAGTCCTATGACGAGAACGTGCCATACACGCCTGCCTGGGCCGAGAAGATCACGGGTGTGCCGCGCGATCAGATCATCACGGTAGCGCGCGAATTCGCGCTTAACGCAGAGAAGACCAGTGGGCGCTCGATGGTGATCATCGGCGCCGCTATGAACCACTGGTACCACTGCGATATGAATTACCGTGGCGTCATCAACATGCTGGTAATGTGCGGTTGCGTCGGCCAGTCTGGTGGTGGCTGGTCGCATTATGTTGGTCAGGAAAAGTTGCGCCCGCAATCGGGATGGCTGCCGCTCGCCTTCGGCCTCGATTGGGGCCGTCCGCCGCGCCAGCAGAACTCGACTTCATTCTTCTATGCGCATACCGACCAGTGGCGGTACGAGACGGTAGGTGTTGAAGAGATAATTTCTCCGACCGCGCCCGCGGGCCCTTGGGATGGTGCGCTGATTGATTACAATGTGCGCGCGGAACGTATGGGTTGGCTGCCGTCGGCGCCGCAATTGCGTCAGAACCCGCTTGAGATCGCCAAGAAAGCGCAAGCCGCAGGCCTTGAGCCGAAGGACTACGTGGCGAAAGCGCTGAAGTCGGGCGAACTGCAGTTGGCTTGCGAGGATCCGGACCATCCGGACAATTGGCCGCGCAACATGTTCGTGTGGCGCTCCAACCTGCTTGGTTCCTCGGGTAAAGGGCACGAATATTTCTTGAAGCATCTGCTCGGCACCACGCATGGCGTGCAGGGCAAGGACTTGGGCGAAACCGGCAAAGTAAAGCCAAAGGAAGTTGCATGGCGCGATGACGCGCCAAAGGGAAAGCTTGACCTGCTGGTGACGCTCGATTTTCGCATGTCCACGACTTGCGTCTATTCCGACATCGTGCTGCCGACTGCTACCTGGTACGAAAAAAACGACCTCAACACGTCCGACATGCACCCCTTCATCCATCCGCTGACATCGGCGGTGGACCCGGTGTGGGAATGCAAGAGCGATTGGGAAATCTACAAGGCAATCGCGAAAAAATTATCAGATGTCGCGCCCGAGGTGTTAGGCGTCGAAAAAGACGTCGTACTCACTCCAATCCAGCACGACTCGCCCGGCGAAATCGCCCAGGCGCTGGACGTCAAGGACTGGAAGAAGGGCGAGGTCGAGCCAATCCCCGGCAAAACCATGCCGGCTGTCACCGTGGTCGAACGCGACTATCCCAATGTTTACCGACGTTTCACTGCGCTCGGTCCGTTGATGAGCAAACTCGGCAATGCTGTGAAGGGCATTGCCTGGAATACCGACCATGAAGTCGATCTGCTCAAGCGGCTCAACGGCGAGGTGACGGAGGAGGGCGCAACCAAGGGTCTCGCCCGCATCGACAGCGATGTCGATGCCACCGAGGTGATCTTGTCGCTCGCGCCAGAGACCAACGGCGAAGTCGCCGTGAAGGCCTGGGAAGCTCTGTCAAAGACGACCGGTCTTGACCACAAGCATCTCGCGCTCTCGAAAGAGGACGAGAAAATTCGCTTCCGCGATGTGGTGGCGCAGCCGCGCAAGATCATCTCAGCGCCGACTTGGTCGGGGCTCGAGTCAGAGAAGGTCTGCTATAATGCCGGCTACACGAATGTGCATGAGTTGATTCCGTGGCGCACGCTTTCCGGCCGTCAGCAGCTCTATCAGGATCATCTCTGGATGCGGGCCTTCGGCGAGGCGCTCTGCGTCTATCGCCCGCCGGTGGACTTGAAGGCCGTCAAGCCAGTGATCAACTCCAAGCCAAACGGCGAGCAGCAGATCGTTCTTAACTTCATCACTCCCCACCAGAAGTGGGGGATCCACTCGACCTACACCGATAATCTTTTGATGCTCACGCTATCGCGCGGCGGGCCGATTGTCTGGATCAGCGAGAACGACGCCAAGAAGGTCGGGATCGTCGATAATGACTGGATCGAAGCCTACAACTCAAACGGCGCGCTGGTCGCGCGTGCCGTCGTGTCGCAGCGTGTGAAGGACGGCATGTGCCTCATGTATCACGCGCAGGAGAAGATCGTAAATGTGCCGGGTTCGGAAGTAACCGGTCAGCGCGGCGGCATCCATAATTCGGTGACCCGCATTGTCGTCAAGCCCACGCACATGATCGGCGGATACGCCCAGCAGTCGTACGGCTTCAACTACTACGGCACGATTGGCACTAACCGTGACGAATTTGTCATCGTCCGTAAAATGGCGAATGTCGATTGGCTCGACAAACCCGCAACCGATCAACCTGCACCGCTCACGATCGCGCCCAAAATGGAGGCCGCAGAATGAAAATCCGTGCGCAAATCGCGATGGTGCTGAACCTCGACAAGTGCATCGGCTGTCACACGTGCTCGGTCACCTGCAAGAACGTGTGGACCAACCGCGAAGGCATGGAATATGCCTGGTTCAATAACGTCGAAACCAAGCCCGGGATCGGTTATCCGAAGGAATGGGAGAACCAGGACCGGTGGAATGGCGGCTGGCGGCGCAAGAAGAACGGCAAGATCGAGCCGCGTATCGGCTCGAAATGGCGAATCCTGGCGAACATTTTTGCCAATCCCGACCTGCCGGAAATTGACGACTATTACGAGCCTTTCACCTTCGACTACGAGCACCTGCAGAACGCGCCTGAGCTCAAAGCCTCGCCGACCGCGCGGCCGCGGTCACTTATCACCGGCGAGCGAATGGAAAAGATCGAATGGGGGCCGAACTGGGAGGAGATCCTCGGCACCGAATTCGCCAGGCGCTCCAAGGATGTCAACTTCGAAGGCATCGAAAAGGATATCTACGGCCAGTTCGAAAACACCTTCATGATGTATCTGCCGCGGTTGTGCGAACATTGCCTCAACCCGGCCTGTGTCGCGGCCTGCCCCTCTGGCGCGATTTACAAGCGCGAGGAAGACGGCATCGTACTCATTGACCAGGATAAATGCCGCGGCTGGCGTATGTGCGTGTCTGGCTGTCCGTACAAAAAGATTTATTACAACTGGTCGAGCGGCAAATCCGAAAAGTGCATCTTCTGCTATCCGCGCATCGAGGCCGGACAGCCGACGGTGTGTTCCGAGACCTGCGTCGGCCGCATCCGGTACCTCGGTGTCGTGCTCTATGACGCCGATCGCATCGAAGAGGCGGCTAGCGTGCCGAATGAGCAGGACCTTTACCAAGCGCAGCTGGACATTTTCCTCAACCCCCACGACCCGGCAGTGATCGCCCAGGCGCGGGCTGACGGCATCGCGGAGAACTGGCTGGAAGGCGCGCGCCGTTCGCCCGTCTACAAGATGGCGATGGAATGGAAGGTCGCATTCCCGCTACATCCCGAATATCGCACGCTGCCTATGGTCTGGTACGTGCCGCCGCTCTCGCCGATCCAGTCCGCGGCACAGGCCGGCAAGATCGGTCACGACCGCGAAATGCCAGATGTCCGGTCCTTGCGTATCCCGCTCAAATATCTCGCCAACCTGCTCACCGCCGGCAAGGAAGAGCCGGTGGCGCTCGGCCTTGAGCGCATGCTCGCAATGCGCGCCTATATGCGCGCCAAGACGGTAGACGGCGTGATCGACGAAGGCATCGCCAAGCGCGTCGGCCTCACCAGCCTGGCGATCGAGGACATGTACCACATCATGGCGATCGCCAATTACGAGGACCGCTTCGTCATCCCGACTGCGCATCGTGAAGTCAACGAAGATGCCTATGATCTGCGTGGTTCGTGCGGTTTCTCATTCGGCAATGGCTGCTCGGGCGGCACAACTGAAACAAATCTGTTCGGTACGCCCAAGCGCGCCAAGACTCCGATGGAGGTTTTGTGATGATCAGGGCCTTGAAGGCATTTTCAGCGCTGCTGACCTATCCCACCGCCGAACTCCAGCAAGCATCCGGTGAGATCGGTGCGGTGATCGAAGCCGATACGCTGATCCCGACGCGCCTGCGAGCCGATCTACAAAAACTGATCGTAGAACTCGCCACTGGCGATCTGTATGACCTGCAGGAACGCTATGTGTTGCTGTTTGACCGTACCCGCTCGCTATCGCTGCATCTGTTCGAGCACGTCCACGGCGAAAGCCGCGACCGCGGCCAGGCTATGATCGACCTGAAGTCCCAATACGAGCAGCACAATCTATTTATGAGTGCGAGCGAATTGCCGGATTTTGTGCCGCTGTTCCTGGAGTACCTTTCCTTGCTGCCGGCGCAAGAAGCGTGCGACACGCTCGGTCAGCCGGCGCATATCTTCGCCGCACTGGCAGAGCGCCTGCGCAAGCGCAAATCGTCATACGAAACAGTATTCCGCGCGCTGGTCGCCCTTGCAGCGGCCAAACCTAAGGACGACGCCGTTTCAGCACTGCTTACATTGCCCGATCCGGAGCCGACCGACCTTGCAGCGCTGGATGCCGCCTGGGAGGACGCGCCCGTCAATTTCGGTCCTGGCAGCGGTGATGGCTGCAAGGATGGGCTGATCGCCCGGGTCCGCGGCGGCCTGCGTCCGGCGCCGGACATGCCGCCGGCCTCCCGTACCGTTCCGCCGCGCCAGTGAGGAAACGACCATGCGCGATCTGATCACATACATCGTGTTCGGCTGGTATCCATATCTCTGCCTGACCGTGTTTCTGCTTGGCAGCTGGGTGCGCTTCGACCGCGAGCAGTACACCTGGCGCAGCGGTTCCAGCCAGCTTTTGCGTCGCCGTCAGCTGGCCTGGGGCTCCAATTTGTTCCACGTCGGCATCCTGGTCATCTTTCTCGGCCATTTCGTGGGCTTACTGACGCCGATCTGGGTTTTCGATTTCATGGGGATTTCTCACACCTTCAAGCAGTGGATGGCAATTATCGTTGGTGGCGTTGCCGGAGTTTTTTGCTTCATCGGCATCACTCTTCTCGTGCATCGCCGCTTGTTTGACGCGCGTATACGTTCGACATCGTCGTTTGGCGATATCGCGATTCTGCTCCTGCTTTACGCACAGCTCATCCTTGGCCTCGCCACCATCGGTGTTTCGCTCCATCATCTCGATGGCCATGAAATGGTAAAGTTCATGACCTGGGCGCAGGGCATTCTCACACTGCAGCCGGGTGTTGCGGATCTCATTGCCAACGCGCATCCGATCTTCAAGGCGCACCTGTTCCTTGGCATGACGATTTTCTTGGTATTCCCGTTCACCCGCCTGGTGCACGTCTGGAGCGCGCCGATCTGGTATCTCGGCCGTCGCGGCTATCAAGTCGTGCGCAGCGACGGGCGGCGCGTTGCGGGTCAACGCGCGCGGGCGATTCCGGCGGAGTAGGCATCATGTCGTGCTCGGTGCATGTGCAATTTCCTGCTGGCAAGCCCGTCATGGTCAGCGTTAACGGCGTCGCAATCGCGCGCGATGCAATTCAGCGCGAAATGCAGCATCATCCGGCAGAAAAGCCGCTCAAAGCCTGGCAGCAGGCGGCGCGCGCACTCGTCGTCCGTGAGCTTTTGCTACAGCGGGCTCGATACCTCGCTATCGTGCCCAATCCGATCAGCGATGAGGCCGGGCGTCGCGAGACTGACGACGAAGCTCTCATGCGCGCGGTCGTCGAGCGCGAAGTCGCAGTCCCCGAGCCGGATGAGGAGACTTGCCGGCGCTATTATGAACGCAATCTTTCGCGCTTCCGCTCTTCGGATATTTATGAAGTCTCTCATATCCTTTTTGCGGCGTTGCCGGAGGATTGTGAGGCTTACGCCCAGGCACGCGCGGACGCCGCTGCGGTGCTTGCCAAGCTTCAGGAAAGACCGGAAAGCTTCGCTGCGCTTGCAAAGGCCTATTCGAGGTGCCCGTCGGCGGAGCACGGTGGTAACCTCGGCCAGATCACTCGGGGTCAGACCACGCCGGAATTTGAGCGAGCGCTAATTGCACTTTCGCCCGGCGAACTCTGTGCCGAGCCCGTCGCAACCCGGTACGGATTTCACATCATGCGGCTCGAACGTAAGCACGATGGTCGTGTACTGCCCTATGAAGCGGTGTCGGAGCGTATCGCCGATTATTTACACGAGAGCGTGCGGCGACGCGCCAATGCGCAGTATGTTGCGCGGCTAGTATCGGCCGCGGCAATCGAAGGCATCGAAATCGCCGGCGCCGATGCGCTACGCGTGCATTGAGGTTGCACCATGATGCTGGGTGACATACTGGCGCGACTGGACGATGACGGTGAAGCGGCCGAAGTCGTTCTCGGTGTTGGCGATCTTCACCTGCTTGTGGCAATGCGAGAGCGCGCCGAGGCGGAAGGCCTGGGTCTTGCGGATTATGCGAGGGCCGCGATACAGCGGTATGCCGCAGAAGCATCCGATGAAGAATGGCTCACCATGATGGGTCAGATCGGTCGTGCGAGCGATCCTGGCCTGACCTGCCTGAAGCGCGCCTTCGACAGTGCGACGCGGGCCTGAAGCTGTCGTCGCGTCGGCAATGTGCTCCGGTTCAGCAATTGAAGCATTGGCGCGCCCTAGGGGATTCGAACCCCTGTTACCGCCGTGAAAGGGCGGTGTCCTAGGCCTCTAGACGAAGGGCGCACACGTGCTGACCGGGCCAAGTTGATACCGGTTGGCCGCCCGGGCAGCGCGTAAATGGAGAACTTCCCGGGGGTATAAAGGCCTTCATTCACAGCGGCAAGCGAGGGGTGCCTACCACTTTCCGGTGTTGGGCATTGATTTCCAGGGTTCCTGCGGCGGCTTGGCTGCACCTTTTTGCAGCAGCTCGACGGAATGTTTGTCGGGCGAACGTACGAAGGCCATGACGCCATCACGCGGCGGCCGGTTAATTGTCACTCCGGCCTTCATGAGCCGATCGCAAGTGGCGTAAATGTCGTCGACTTCATAGGCGAGATGGCCAAAATAGCGCGCCTCGCCATAGTCCTCGGTGTCCCAGTTATAGGTAAGCTCTACCTCCGGACCCGGCCGGCCGGCTTTTTTGCTTGCCTCAACCAGTTTTTCGTCGTCCGGACCGGCCAGGAACACCAGAGTATAGCGGTTCTTGTCGTCCACCCGGCGACGGGTTTCCTTCAATCCGAGCTTGTTGCAATAAAAGTCGAGCGCCGCGTCGAGATCACGAACGCGCAGCATGGTGTGCAGATATCGCATAGGCTAAACCTCACTCACTATCTGACCGATAGAGCTACTATACAGAAATGATTGCGTCCGATCTGCCCACCGCCGTTTCGCACCTGCGCGACCTCGTTGAGGACGCGTCGGCAATTGTCCCTTTTACCGGGGCGGGAATCTCTACCGAATGCGGCATTCCTGATTTTCGCTCGCCCGGGGGCATCTGGACAAAGAACCAGCCGATTCCGTTCGACGCCTTTTTGGCAAGTCAGGAGATGCGCGACGAAGCCTGGCGGCGGCGCTTCGCTATGGAAGAGAGCTTCGGCAAGGCTCGGCCTGGCCGGGGTCATCAGGCGCTTGCGAGCTTTTATCGTTCCGGCAAAAGTCCCGCACTGATCACGCAGAACATCGACAATTTGCACCAGGTTTCAGGTATCGCCGCCTCGGATATTGTCGAACTGCATGGCAACACTACCTACGCAATTTGCCTTGACTGCGCG
>DATIWJ010000064.1:0-74263 GCA_035519415.1 Pseudolabrys sp. | reverse complement strand
TGGCCTCCTATACGCTGCTTGCCTCGGTCGGGCGGCTGTCGCCGCAGGTGCTGGGGCTGCGGGTGCCGGTCTATGATTCCAATGTGCACTACCAGCAGGTGCGCGATTCCTGGGCCGGCGTGCGCACCCCGGACGGGCGCTAAGCTCGAAGCATTTTTCAATTTCACCAGCCTCGACATCTGGTCGTCGCCCCCAAGCTCGTGTTCTTGCGGTCAGCGACACATTGCGATCTTCTGTAAATGGTCTGAAATACATGGCTGGATAGGACATGCCCAAAATTGCCCGGAAACCCGCTCGTCGGCTGCGATCACGGCTCTGGTTCGACAATCCCGATAACCCCGGCATGACCGCGCTCTATCTCGAGCGCTATCTCAACTTCGGCCTGACATCCGCAGAACTACGTTCGGGCAAGCCGATTATCGGCATTGCGCAGACCGGCTCGGATCTTTCTCCCTGCAATCGTCATCATCTCGAACTTGCCAAGCGCGTGCGCGAGGGCATCCGCGCTGCCGGCGGCGTCGCTTTTGAATTTCCCTGTCATCCAATTCAAGAAACCGGGAAGCGGCCGACGGCTGCCCTCGATCGCAATCTCGCCTATCTCAGCCTGGTCGAGGTGCTTTACGGCTATCCTCTGGACGGCGTCGTGCTCATGACCGGCTGCGACAAGACCACGCCGGCATGCCTGATGGCGGCCGCAACGGTGAACACTCCGGCGATCGTCCTTTCCGGCGGACCGATGCTCAACGGCTGGTGGAAGGGCGAACGCGCCGGCTCCGGGACCGTTGTCTGGAAGGCGCGTGAAGAACTCGCTGCGGGCCGCATTGACGATCGCGAGTTCCTGGAGATTGCGGCCGCCTCAGCGCCTTCAATCGGACACTGCAACACGATGGGGACTGCATCGACCATGAATGCGCTCGCAGAAGCGCTCGGCATGTCGCTGCCCGGTTGTGCGGCCATCCCCGCGCCCTATCGTGAGCGCGGACAAATCGCCTACGACACCGGAGTACGGGCGGTCGAGATTGTCGAGCAGGACCTGAAACCTTCCGACATTCTTACGCGCAAGGCATTCGAAAATGCCATCGTCGCCAATTCCGCAATCGGAGGCTCGACCAATGCGCCGATCCATATCAACGCTATCGCGCGCCATATCGGCGTAAGGCTTTCGATCCATGATTGGGAAAAGATCGGCTATGACGTGCCGCTCCTGGTCAATATGCAGCCGGCCGGGAAATATCTCGGTGAGGAATATTACCGCGCTGGCGGCTTGCCAGCGGTCATGCACGAACTACTCAAGGCCAGGCGCATCCACGCTGATGCGCTGACGATCAACGGCAAGACAATGGGCGACAATGTCAGGCGCGCGCAAAGCGCGGATGCCGACGTCATCAAGCCCTACAAAGCGCCGATGAAAAAGCAGGCTGGCTTCAAGGTCCTGAAAGGAAACTTGTTCGATTCAGCCATCATGAAAACGAGCGTTATCTCGGAAGAGTTCCGCAGACGTTTTCTCTCCAATCCGAGGGACAAGAATGCGTTCGAGGGCCGCGCCGTGGTTTTTGAAGGGCCCGAGGATTATCACCATCGCATCGACGATCCGTCGTTAAAAATCGACGAACACACCTTGCTGTTCATGCGCGGCGCCGGCCCTATCGCGTATCCGGGCTCGGCGGAAGTGGTGAACATGCAGCCGCCAGCCGCGCTGATTAAGCAAGGCATCACCTCCCTGCCCTGCACAGGCGACGGACGACAATCCGGCACATCCGGCTCGCCATCAATTCTCAATGCGTCGCCCGAAGCGGCGGCAAATGGTGGCATCGCGCTCCTCAAGACCGGCGACCGTGTACGCATCGATCTTGACAAAGGCACCGCCGACATTCTGATCTCGAAAGCGGAGTTGTCGCGACGTCGGGCCGCCCTGCTCAGACGTGGCGGTCACCAGTATCCGGCGAGCCAGACGCCGTGGCAGGAGATCCAACGGGGTATCGTCGATCAACTGGCTGACGGTATGGTGCTCAAACCAGCGATCAAATATCAGCGCGTCGCACAGAAAAGCATGCCACGCGACAACCATTGAAAGAGTCGTTCAAGTGAGTAACAGGTTGAAAGGAAAACTGGCGCTCGTCACCGCCGCGGGCCAAGGCATCGGTCGGGCTATCGCCGAGGCGTTCATTGCGGAGGGCGCCCGAGTCATCGCAACCGATGTGTCGGACGATAAGGTCAAGAATCTGGCTGCAGCAAAGTCCGCAAAGCTCGACGTGCTTTCGACCGAGGCGGTCGACGCGTTCGCGACTTCGATCACGAAGGAATTTGGTGCCCTCGCGGTGCTCGCCAACGTGGCGGGCTATGTGCACCAGGGCACGGTTCTCGAATGCTCGGAGAAGGACTGGGATTTTTCCTTCGACCTGAACGTCAAGTCCATGCACCGCACGATCAAGGCGTTCCTTCCGGCCATGCTGAAGAATGGGGGCGGTTCAATCGTCAATATGTCGTCAGGCGTTTCGTCGATCAAAGGACTGCCCAACCGATACGCGTATGGTGCGACCAAGGCAGCAGTGATCGGCCTGACCAAGGCCGTTGCCGCCGATTTCATCACCAAAGGCATTCGCTGCAACGCCATCTGCCCCGGCACAATCGTGTCGCCCTCTTTTGAAGAGCGCGTCGAAGCGGTAGCCAAGCAAACCGGCCGCCCACTCGATCAGGTCCGCGAAAACTTCATCGCAAGGCAACCCATGGCGCGGCTTGGAACCGCTGAAGAAGTGGCTGCGTTGGCCGTCTTTCTTGCTTCGGACGAGTCCAGCTACATCACGGGCCAGCCGCATCTTGTCGACGGCGGCATGGCGCTCTAGCCGCCTCGCCTGCCCACCGCAATCGGCCCGCCTCAATGCAAAGTCGGGCTTGCTTTTCCGACTACGAAAGCCCGATGATTTGCCATAGGCGGATGTTCCAAGGCCGGACTCCGCTAAGACGCTGAGAGCAAATAAAAATAACTAAAAAGCAACGTGTTGGGGCTGCGGCGGCAGCCCCACGGGAGGAGTAAATGGCTTCGGTCGCGATCCGTGACGTACGGAAAGCGTTTGGCGCAACCAGCGTCATCCACGGCGTCGATGTTTCTATACGCGACGGCGAGTTCGTCGTGCTGGTCGGTCCGTCCGGCTGCGGCAAATCGACTTTGCTGCGAATGATCGCAGGTCTGGAAAACATCACTGCGGGTGAAATTCGCATCGCCGACCGCGTCGTCAACAACCTGCCTCCGAAAGAGCGCGACGTGGCCATGGTCTTTCAGAACTACGCGCTCTATCCGCACATGACGGTCGCCGCCAATATGGCATTCTCCATGAAATTGCGCGGCGCGCCACAAAGCGAAATCGATGAACGTGTCAATCGCGCGGCGGCAATTCTCGGCCTGTCGCAACTGCTCGGGCGCTTTCCCCGCCAGCTTTCCGGCGGCCAACGTCAACGCGTTGCCATGGGACGCGCCATCGTGCGCGATCCGCAGGTCTTTCTGTTCGACGAGCCCCTGTCCAATCTCGACGCGAAATTGCGCGTGCAGATGCGCACCGAAATCAAGGAGCTGCATCAACGCTTAAAAACGACGACGATTTACGTCACGCACGACCAGATCGAGGCCATGACAATGGCCGACAAGATTGTCGTGATGCACGACGGCCGCGTGGAACAAATCGGTGCGCCACTCGAACTCTATGATCGTCCAGACAATCTGTTCGTAGCGGGCTTTATCGGTTCGCCGGCAATGAACATGATCAAGGGGCGCATCCGCGTTAATGGCACTGCCAACTTCGAGGGGCCGGCCGGCGTGAAATTCTCCCTCAGCTCCGTAGGCCCCGGCAATGACGGACGTCCCGCCGTGTACGGCGTGCGGCCGGAGCATTTTTCACTTGCTGACGATGGCGCGGAGGCGGAAGTGCAGGTCATCGAACCCACAGGCTCCGAACTCCAGGTCGTCGCCAAGCTTGGTGGAGAGGAGATTATCGCCGTGTTCCGCGAACGCCATCAATTCAAGCCGGGTGAAAAAATCCGGCTGAAACCAGACCCAAGACTCATTCATCTTTTCGATGAGACAACGGGAAAACGTCTAACCAACTAGAAACCACAACGGAGGAACGACCATGAACAACTTCACACGCCGTACCCTGGTCAAGGGCGGCACTGCGGCGGTGGCCGCCGGAGCGTTGACCGGGCCGGCGCTGCTTGAATGGGCAAAAGCCTGGGCGCAAAACGCTCCCTGGAAGCCGGAAAAGAATGCCAAGCTTTCCATGCTGCGCTGGAAATACTTCGTGCAGTCGGAAGACGACGCATTCGTAAAACTGATCGAGGCTTTCACCGCCGCGACTGGCGTAAAAGTCGATATCTCGCGCGAGTCGTATGAAGATGTGCAGCCTAAAGCTTCGGTCGCCGCCAACACCGGTACCGGGCCTGACCTTTTTTGGGGTCTTTATTCGCTACCGCACCTGTTCCCGCAAAAATGTGTCGATGTCACTGATGTTGCCGACTATCTCGGCAAGAAATACGGCGGCTGGGTGCCGAGCGCGGTCACCTACGGCAAAAGTGGCAACAAGTGGATCGCCATCCCGATCTGTTATTCGGGCAATATGATCAACTACCGCATTGAAGCCTCGACCAAGGCCGGCTTCTCCAAAGTCCCGGACAAGACGGATGGCTTCCTCGAATACGCCAAGGCAATGAAGAAAAACAACACGCCCGGCGGATTTGCGCTCGGTCACGCCTCCGGCGATGGCAACGGCTGGGTGCACTGGTGCCTTTGGTCGCACGGCGGCAATACCGTCGACAAGGACGACAAGGTCATCCTCAATTCGCCGGAAACCGCCAAGGCGCTCGAGTACGCCAAAGCGCTGTACGCCGAAATGATCCCGGGAGTTGCCTCATGGAACGATGCGTCGAACAACAAGGCGTTCCTGGCCGGCGAAATCAACTGGACTGATAACGGCATCTCGATCTACGTCGCCGCCAAGAAAGACCCGAGCAAGAAACAGATCGCCGAGGACATGGATCACTCTTATTGGCCGGTCGGTCCGATCGGCAAGCCGACCGAGCTGCATCTGATGTATCCGGCAATGGCAATGACCTACACCAAATATCCGCAGGCATGTAAGGCGTTGTTGGCCTTCATGCTGGAAGCGGATAATTTCAATCCCTGGATCCAGTCGGCGCAGGGATATCTAACGCATTGCCTCAACGCTTACGACAAGAACCCGATCTGGACCGCAGATCCGAAAAACACGGTCTTTGGCCAGGCGGCAAAGCGCACGTTGACGGCTGGCGGACTTGGTTCGGTCGGCGAAAAGGCGGCAACCGCGATTGCCGACTTTGTCGTCCTCGACATGTTCGCGAACTACTGCACGGGTCGTGAAGATGTTAAAGGCTCGATCGCAATTGCGGAACGTCAGCTCAAACGCATCTATCGCTAGTCAAACCGGCCGGCGGGAGCAGCAAGCGCCCCGCCGGCCATTTTCTCGTTGCAACGACTCCGGGCCGCAATGACGATCGCGCTCGAACAAGCCGGCACCAAACGCGTCATGCGGGACGCGACGGCCTGGGAGCGTCTCAAGACCAACCGCGAATGGCTAAGCCTATGGTTCATGCTGCCGGCGGCGGCGTTTCTCATTCTCTTTCTCGCATATCCACTCGGGCTCGGCGTCTGGCTGTCATTCACCGATGCCCGCATCGGCCGCTCCGGCGTTTTTGTCGGTCTCGAAAATTACGAATGGTTGTGGGACGACTCGACGTTCTGGCTCTCGGTGTTCAACACGCTGCTTTATACAACCGTGGCCAGCACGATAAAATTCGCGGTCGGGCTCTATCTTGCGCTGTTACTCAACGAGAAGCTGCCCTTCAAGGCGATTCTCCGCGCCTTGGTGCTGGTCCCCTTCATTGTGCCGACCGTGCTGTCCGCCATCGCGTTCTGGTGGTTGTTCGACCCGCAATTCTCGATCATTTCGTGGTCGCTCAAGAAAATGGGCCTGATCACGGCCAATATCGATTTCCTTGGTGACATCTGGAATGCGCGCTGGTCGGTAATTTTTGCCAATATCTGGCGCGGTGTACCGTTCGTCGCGATCACCTTGCTTGCCGGGCTGCAAACAGTATCGCCATCTCTCTATGAAGCGGCGACCATCGACGGCGCGACGCCGTGGCAGCGATTCCGCTTCATCACTTATCCGTTGCTCACGCCGATCATCGCCGTGGTCATGACGTTTTCAGTGCTGTTCACATTTACCGACTTCCAGTTGATCTGGGTGATGACGCGCGGCGGCCCGGTGAACGCCACCCACCTGATGGCGACGCTGTCCTATCAGCGGGCGATTTTGGGCGGCCAGCTGGGCGAGGGCGCCGCGATTTCGACCGCGATGATCCCGTTCTTGCTCGCGGCGATTCTGGTCTCGTGGTTTGGGCTGCAACGAAGGAAGTGGCAGCAGGGAGAGAGCAATGACTGACGCTCTCGCCGGCAAGGCTGCCACTCCGCGGGACGTACTGACCGGCTCGGCGCCGCTCGCCGACGAAACCGAGGGCATGAGCTATCTGCACAGCCTGCCGCGGCGGCTGATAACGCTCTATCTGCCGCTGTCGCTCATTATGTTTGTGCTGCTGTTTCCGTTTTACTGGATGGCGCTCACGTCGATCAAACCGGACGAGCAATTGCTCGATCTCGACACCTATAGTCCGTTCTGGACCTGGAATCCCACGATCAAGCACATCTACAAGCTGCTGTTTGAGACCGAATACCCGACCTGGCTTTGGAACACGATGCTGGTCGCGGTATGCGCGACCGCACTGTCGATCATCGCCAGCGTACTCGCCGCCTATGCGATCGTGCGCCTGCGCTACAAGGGCGCCCAATGGGTCGGCGGCGCAATCTTTCTGGCCTATTTGGTGCCGCCCTCGATCCTGTTCATTCCGCTTTCGACCGTGGTCTTCCAGTACGGGCTATTCGACACGCCGTTCGCCCTGATCCTGACATATCCGACGATCCTCATCCCGTTCTCGACCTGGCTGCTGATGGGCTATTTCAAGACCATCCCGTTCGAGCTTGAAGAGTGCGCGTTGATCGATGGTGCCAGCCGCTGGCAGATCCTGCTGCGCATCGTGTTGCCCTTGTCGGTGCCAGGCCTGATCTCGGCTTTCATCTTCTGTTTCACCTTGTGCTGGAACGAATTCATTTACGCGCTCACCTTTATTTCCTCGACGCAATACAAAACCGTGCCGGTTGCGATCGTAACTGCACTGGTGGATGGCGACATTTACCGCTGGGGTTCACTGATGGCTGGCGCGATGATCGGCTCGCTGCCGCTGGTCATACTTTATGCGTTCTTTGTCGAGCACTACGTTTCCGCAATGACTGGCGCGGTAAAGGAATAAGTTGGCCAGTCAGTTACACGCCACCCAACATGTCCTATAGACATTGCACGCGAGATGCGTGCCGCGTCCGCCGCATACGCCGCGGTTGACAAAGCCGGTGTAGTAATTGCTGCGGTAGCCGCGATCGTAGCCGACGTAATAGCCGTAAATCGGGTAACATCCGTCGTAAGGCCCACGGTGGACACCAAGGCCGCATCCACTTGCGACGGGAATAATCAAGGTCGCCTGTGGCGGCAGCTGCAACGGCGTGGCCCCGGCGGCCGCGATATTGAAAATAAACGCGAAGACGAAATAAAGCGTCTTCATTTACACGCCTCACTTCACGGGTAAGACCCCTCACCCAATATCGTAGTGAAAGCGCAGGCCGTGACAATGTCCATTTTTTGTGGCGGAGAGGGACGCCGCCGCTAAATCAACTAACCAGCTGATCCAGCAGACTTCGGGGTCGGGGCAAAGCGGACATTGGCCGGTGGAGGGGCGGTATTAGGGCGATCGACGATGCTCCGATACGGTCGGGCGCGCAGATGCACGCGCCCGACCGTGCCGCGAACTTACTTTTTCATATTGTCCTTGGACATTCCGTCATCTTTCTTCATCGTGTCCTTGGACATACTGTCCTTCGACATTGTGTCCTTCTTCATCGAATCCTTCGCCATGCTGTCCTTGGACATGGTGTCTTTGCTCATTGAGTCAGTCTTGCCCATGTTATCCTTGGTCGCGGTCTGGGCATAAGCGGCCGGTGCGACGGCGAACGAAAGCGACATAAGGCCCGCGAACAGCGACATAGCGATATGTGATCGGGTCATTACTGGATCCTCCTGAGGACGTTTGACGGTGGGAACGTTCACCTCCACCGCTCCTAATTCGAGCGGACCACCGCGCGGGTTACGTCACTGCGCAAAAAATTGGTCGCAAGCAGGCGGCCGCTGAGGCCCCAATTTGTCCCAATGACTATGGCCACCGCGAATACGTGGACCGCGAGGTCGGTCGCTGCCGCGTCGAACGGATGAAAGAAGTTAAGCAGCGTGGCAGCCGCCGCGGCCGAGGCGAGCCCGGCGACCAACGCCGTCAGCTCCGGTTGCAGGGGGTAAGCGCGACGCAGCATTATGATGAGCAACGCCGACAGTGGCACCGCCAATCCAACGATGAAGATGAGGCAATCGCGCGCCTCGCTCAGGTCGGCGACATGAGTCCCCGGCAGGAACCACGTGCGCAGGCAACCGGCGCCGCTCGCGACAATCCACAATAGCGCTGCCGGCACGGGCAGCAGTGCCCATGTGCGGCGTGCGTCCGGCAGGCTGAGCTGAAAGGCGGCGATGGCAGCCAAGATCGCGGTCAATGTCGAACCGGTCACCGCGAGCCACATGTCCGGCGCGGCGCGGAGTCGATGCGCGAGTGCCGAGACGTCGGCGATTACGGCAAGCACGATTGCGGTCGCGACCACGATCGCAAGCCATGTAAACGCCCGCACGTTCGGTGATCTGAGCCGCCGCACCGGCGCAAGATCGCTGGCGAGGTCGCGTATCAGGCGTTCGTTCGTAGAGTCGGTATTCGAAGATGTGTTCATAGCCTTATTCCCAGCGCTCAATTCTATCGCGAAGCGCCTTCAGCGCCCGATGCAGATTGACCTTGAGCGAGCCCGTGGTGCGCCGCGTCAGGGCGGCGGCATCGGCGAGCGAACGCTCCTCTAGTACGAGATGCTGTACCGCCTCGCGTTGGCGTGCCGGCAAACTCGCGATCACGCGGGTGACGGTGCTGGCCGCGTCGGCGCGAACAAGCCCCTGTGCCGGATCGGCAGCTTGATCGGCATGGCCTTCGAATGCGAGCGGCGCGTGTACTTCGCGTAAATCCCGCCGGCGAATACGGCGGAGGAGGTCGATCGCGCGCCGGTCGGCGATGACGCACAGCCACGCTGTGAACGACCGGTTAGGGTCGTAGGTCTGCCGCGCCCGATGAATGGTCAACAGCACGTCTTGCACCACATCATCGACGTGGTCGGCCGCGACGCCGCGACGTCTCGCAACAGATTTGATGACCGGGATGCAATCGCGCAGCAGCGCCTGGTAGGCGGTACTATCTCCAGCTTGTGCCGCTACCATCCAGGCCGACCGGCGCAAGTCCGCGCCGGCATCTTGCGTGTGAACAGCGTTCATGCGGCGCTCGGGTCGCCTGCTCCACGAATAAGCCGCTACCATAACATTCTCGGAAGCGGGATGGCGGGGAAACGGGCCGGCATTAGCGGCCAATGTGGAAGATGCCATCACATTCTGTTGACCTGTCGCGCTCATGCTCTCACGGGGCGGCGTTTGCCGGGACCGATGAGGGCCCAATTGTGTGCCTTGATCTATTTCGATGGACTATGGCCAAGGGTTACACCGCGCAATGACTATCCCGACCCGGCGATGGCCGCGCAGAGGCGCGTCTTTTGTCATAAAACGTAGCTTTTATATCGGGTTTTCATTTGGCCTGAGCCGGGTGGCCAACCACGCCGCCGCGGCTAGAACGAGCGCAATACCGGCGACGCATGCCGACCATCCGAACCGATCGAAAATCTGGCCAAGTACGGCGGTGCCAACCA
The DNA here is from genome assembly GCA_035519415.1 of Pseudolabrys sp. Classification (GTDB taxonomy): domain Bacteria; phylum Pseudomonadota; class Alphaproteobacteria; order Rhizobiales; family Xanthobacteraceae; genus Pseudolabrys. The sequence goes on along the minus strand of DATIWJ010000064.1, from coordinate 64,293 downwards.
AGCCCCCAAAGAAATAGCAACTGAGATAGATCCCGCTCGCCGAACCGCGGTCGACGGTCGCGGCCCGGCCGACAAAACCCGTAGCTGCCGCCTGGGCGAAGAATGTGCCGACACCTACGAGCATCAGGCCGGCGATTACTGCGTTAAGGCTTGGCAGCAGCAAAAGCGGCAGCCCAAGTCCGGCCAGCGCCAAGGCGCTCCAAAAAGTCGGGCGCGTCCCAAATCGCTGGACCGCAGCGCCTGCGAAAGGTGTTGTCGCGATTGAAGGTAGAAATACAAAATAGACGAAACCCAGAGCCATGTGCCCGAGCGAAAGTGGCTCCCGCACCAGTACGAAGTTTACATATGTAAAAGTGCCGATAAATGCGAACAGGATGCAGAATCCAATAGCGAAGCTCGCGCGGAGCGATGGATTGCGTAAATGCTTAAACCAAACGCCTAGAGGTGTGGACGAGGTTTCTTCCGCCGACAGCATTGGCATCGTCGTGCGGATCGTAAAAAAAACCAGGACGGCGCCCGCAAGGTTGAGTACCGCAAAAAAATAGAAATTGGCTGCCAGACCGAAGTGATCAGCTACGCCGGCGGAAATCAGCCGACCGATCAGATTGCTGGCGACATTTCCGGTGATGTAGGCGGCAAACGCACCCCCGGCATCGGTAGCGCTACATTCTTCGCCCAGATAGGCCAACGTCAGCGTAAATGCCGACGCCATGCAGAGACCCTGTATAATTCGCAGGATCGTAAATGTTGTGAGGTCGGGTGCGACCGCGAGCAGCGCAGTCGGAATTGCGAGAACACAAAGACTAGCCAGAATACCGAACCGACGATCAATCCGCCGGCTGAAGAACGCAACCGAGAGGCCTGCGACGGCCATGCCCATGGTGCTTGAGTTTACCGCAAGGCTCATTGCTGCCGGGCTTACCCGGTAGGCCTGCGCCAAAGATGGAAGAATGGCCTGGGTCGCGAACAAATCGACCACCGTAAGGAAGGCGGTCAACCCAATTATGATCGTCCGGCGCAACACGCGTGCAGTGTCACCATAGGAAACCATGTGGCGCGTATCCATCGCGTGTGACATCTGTGACATTGTCTCTCTCCCTATCGATCTGCTCGCGTTATTGCAGGTCTCTGAGATTGCCGATCATCACGGGGATGTATTCGGACACCGTGGGATGAATGTGCACCGCTTTTTGCAGCACCGTGTAGGGAGCATTTGCGTACATCAGGCCGAGAATGGAATGGACGATCTCGTCACCTGAAAGGCCGAGAAACGACGCGCCCAAGATCCGCTTGCTCGCCTTGTCGACAAGAATCTTCATGAACCCGAGCGTCTCGCCCTTTTCGTAAGCGCGTCCGACTCGTTTCATCTCCACAGTCCCGACTAAGGCGGGGCGACCCGTTCCGCGGACTTCTTGCTCGGTCATACCGACGCGACCAAGCGGCGGATCCGTATAGAGCGCATAGGCCGGAATGCGATCCGACACCTGTCGACGTTTGTCATCGAGGATATTGGCCGCGACGATCTCAAAGTCGTTGTAGGACGTATGAGTGAAAGCGCCACGGCCGTTGCAGTCTCCCAAGGCCCAGACCCCCGGAACACTTGTTCGTAGCTGGTCATCGACCTTGATGAAGCCGCGGTCGTTCACCTCGATGCCAGCAATTTCCAGTCCGAGATCGTCAGTGTTCGGTCGTCGACCAATGGCCGTAAGCAAATGCGATCCCGCGACTTGCGAGACAATTCCTTGGCGGACAAATTGGACCGCAATGTCGTTGCCGTGTCGTGCCACCCCCACAACTCTGCTGTTGACGTAGATCTTGATGCCTTCGCCCTGCAGAATGTCCTCAATTGCCAATGATACATCCTCGTCCTCGCGCGCGATGAGGTGCGACGCGAGCTCGATTACGGAAACATCGCTGCCGAACCGTCGATAGATTTGTGCAAATTCAAGGCCGATATAGCTGCCACCGAGAATGATCAGGTGCGGGGGGATGAAATCGACGTCCATCATCGAGCTGTTAGTGAAATAGCCAACTTCATCAAGGCCTGGAATGGGCGGCGCCACCGCCCGCCCTCCGACATTGATGAATATCCGTTCGGCCTGGAGGACCTCGTCTCCGACTTCAACCGAATTCGGCCCGACAAATCGGGCGTGCCCCTGATAGACCGTACATCCCTTGAGATTCTTCAACGACCGCTCAACGCTGTCGCGTGACAAGCCGGACACATGATCCTTTCGCGCCTTTACTGCTTTCATGTCGACGGATATCTCGCACGGGATCTTCACGCCGAAATCGGCAGCGCGGCGCGCCAAATGCGCGGCGTATGCGCTGGCCACCAGCGTTTTGGTCGGCGTGCAACCGGTGTTGACGCAAGTCCCGCCAAACAGCTTCCGCTCGATCACCGCGACGGTCTGTCCCGCCGCAGCGAGGCGATGCGCCAGCGAAGGTCCCGCCTGTCCGGTTCCGATTATGATGGCGTCGTAGGGTTGCATTGGGTCTCTCGTCGATCGTTTAAGGGCTTTGCAGGGCAATCGCTTATTCCGCGGCCTCCAACATTTCCGGTCTCGGTTCATGCAGGATCACACCTTCTTGCGGATCGAACTCTCCGTCCCAGGGCGCTTGTTCAAGTGCGCGCATGGTCTTTGTGTAGCCCGCCTCCCAGCGCATGCGGATGCTGGAGGGACTAAAATCGACGTCCTTGGTGTGGTTCTCGTTCTCAAGTCGCGGTGCAAGCAGGCGCACGACGTGCATGGTCGTATGACAACCGAAAGCGGCAAGCGCTTGCGCTTTTTGTGTCTTGCGAATCTCTTCCGGCAATAACTTGGCGAGGTCACGAATGACGTGCCGCATCTTGTGCATCTGACGTTGCCGTCCGATATGGCTTGCGACCCGGCTGGAGTACTGAATGTCCTTGTGACGGTTTAGGACCTCCCAAATCGTACGCGGTTCGTCGCCCATTGGGTTCCACAGGTGGACCGCAAAGATCAGGGAGTTCTTGCGCGGATAGTCATCGAAGATCACTTCGGTTGGTGTGTTCGAAAGAATGCCGCCGTCCCAGTAGAGCTCACCGTCAATGCGCACCGCCGGAAAGGCCGGCGGCAACGCACCCGACGCCATGATGTGCCTCACCCCGATCTCGCCATCGCGACTATCGAAATAGCGCATCTCGCTAGTGCGTACGTGCGCAGCGCCAACGGTCAGCCGCGGATTGCATCTGTTAACCAGGGAGAAGTCGACGAGCTCGAGCAATGTCTTTTCAAGAGGCGCGGTGGAATAGAAGCCAGCAGCGTCGGGCCCAAGAGGAACGTGGGTCCCGAGGAACGCCCCAGGGTTGGGCTCAAAGAAGTTTGGAATGCCGCGAAGAAGCGTCTTCCAATAGGAAATCATGTCGTGCAATCCGGTCCACGCCGGAGCGCCCAAAGGCGGCCGATATGCCATGCGGGTCCAAAATTCTTTTAACCTTTCGAGGCGACTTGCATGTGGATTGCCAGCGATCAGGCTTGCATTGATTGCACCGATCGATGTGCCGACGATCCAATCTGGTTCGATGGCGTGCTCATGCAGCGCGTGATAGACGCCTGCATGATACGCGCCGAGCGCACCGCCGCCCTGCAGAACCAGCACGATCTGATGATCTTTCTGCTTTTGAGTGTTTTGTGTATCCGAGAACTTCGCCACATTCCTCGACGAATGATTGTCCATGATTTCCTCCCTAAATCCTCATCGTTGCGATTGCCGTATGGACGTTTGGCGGATATCTCCTCTCAATGAGCAGTCCAGCCGCCATCTACCGGCAAAGCCGTTCCGGTGATTGAGGCAGCGGCATCGCTTGCAAGAAACACCGAGAGAGCGCCGAGCTCTTCAACGGTAGCGAAGCGCTTGTTCGGCTGTTGGGCTAGCAGCACGTCACGAATGACCTGCTCGCGCGGGATACCGTGCGATTTAGCCTGGCCCTCGATCTGCGCTTCGACCAGCGGCGTGTAGACATAGCCTGGGCAGATCGCATTGCAGGTAATGTTGGCTTCGGCTGTCTCCAGCGCGGTCACTTTGGTTAAGCCGACGATGCCGTGCTTGGCCGCCACATAGGCCGCCTTGAATGGCGATGCGACCAGCCCGTGTGCTGACGCGATGTTAATGACGCGACCGAATTTGTTCTTGCGCATCGAAGGCAGTGCCGCACGTGTGGTATGGAATGCCGACGAAAGATTGATGGCCAAGATCGCATCCCATTTCTCGACGGGAAATTGTTCTAACGGCGCCACATGCTGAATGCCGGCGTTGTTCACGAGGACATCGAGACGGCCGAACATATCCAGCGTCATCGCGATCATGTCGGCGATAGACGCGGCGTTCGACATGTCGGCCGGCGAATACCGGACCTTGATTCCGAACTCAGAAGCGATTTCAGCTTGGGTCTCGGTGATATCTTCAGGCTTGCCGAAGCCGTTGAGCATGACTGCGGAACCTGCCGCAGCGAGCGCGCGAGCAATTCCGAGCCCAATGCCGCTGGTTGATCCCGTGATGAGGGAGACGCGGCCTTCCAAGGTCCGGGAGGACTGCTCAAGGCGAAGGGGAGCTTGGATGTTCATGGCCTGATCCTTTCTGTGGGCGTGCAATCGCCGTCCGTGTCGCAAATGTGCACGGGGTATGGATCGGCGGGAAATGCCAGTTGGCTAAAGAAACGATAGCGAGCGGCTTTGGAGCGCAGATAGACGCTGGCTATGGCGCATATCGCCATTCGGTATTTTTAAAAAGATTACCAGCGCGCTTGGCTGTGGGCCTAGCAAGTCAACGACAGGAGACACCCATGATTGCGCGCGAATATTTCGAAAAAGGCCGCAAACTTGCCGAGCGAATTCCCTATAGCCTGATTGCGCTTACATCCCGTTTCGCCGTTGCCGACGTTTTCTGGCGCTCCGGCCAGACCAAGGTGAACGGGTTTTCGATCCGGGAAGAGACTTTCTACCTGTTTCGCGAAGAGTACAAAGTGCCGCTGTTGCCGCCCGACGTCGCGGCATACCTCAGCACCATCGGTGAGCACGTTTTTCCAGTTCTGTTGTTTTTAGGTCTGGCATCGCGACTTTCGGCACTCGGCCTGTTTGGGATGACGCTGGTCATTCAGCTTTTTGTCGTGCCTGGTGGCTGGCCCGAGCATATCTTGTGGTTCTCGTTGCTCACATTGATTATTGCCCGCGGCCCCGGCGCGATTTCACTCGACCACCTGATCTGGAATAACCGTCTCCCGATGCTAGCGACTGCCCACCGCGCTCAAGCCTGAATCTCCATCGCGTTAGCAAGTGCAAAGCCGGCGGCCTTTTGCTTGCTTGAAGTGCGATGCTTGTTTGCTATCGGATCAAGAGAGTAATTGTAATTTTGTCTTCGATCATCCCGCTGCATGGTGGTGATGCAGAGGCTGGCGCAATCACGCGCGAGTCAAACACGAGGGATGATCCATGCTGACCAGAGCAAAATTTCTGCGCTTGTCGGGCTTGACCGCAGCGGCGTTGGCCGTGGCACCCGAGGCCTTGTCGAAATCGAACGACGGCATAGTCCGCGTCAAAAGCATCTACAGTTTTCAAGAGACAATCGAGCGCCTTAAAAAGGATATCGCTGCGAAAGGCATTCGATTTTTCAGCGAAATCGACCAATCGAAGCTGGCCGCCGATGCTGGTATCAAGCTCAACCCGTCGACGCTCCTGGTGTTCGGAAACCCGCCGCTTGGCACCCAATTCATGACGGCAAACCCGAATGCGGGCCTGGATTGGCCGGTACGGCTTTTGGTTGTTCAGGATAGCACCGCTGCGGTGTGGACAGTTTATACCGACTTTGCATGGATCGCCGCGCGGCACGGCATCGTCAATCGCACCGAACAGTTCAAGATGGCGTCAATGGTGATCGCCTCCATCACGTCAAGCGTAAAGGCCTAAACCGTGCGAATCCAAATTGGCTCCGCCGCTTTCGTGGCCGGAGCCAATTTTTTACTGAGGTCAATAAGCCGAATAGCTCCGCGCTATCGCGATTAGAGCAACCCGGCATTTCCTTTGCAATCTGCCGCACTTCATCATTGCCATCACTGCGGCGGCTCATACTGAGGCTGCGGCAAAACAGACAGGAGATAGGGATGTACACTTCAATCAGCAAATGCTTGCTCCGCACCGTCGCTGTCGCGGCCTTCGTTGCTGCGGCAGGCTTTGCATTCAACGCGCAGGCTGGCGAATGCCCAGCCGACAAGCGCATGGCGAATGCGCGTCAGCCCGTCGATTTTAAGGCCGTCGGCGTAACAGACACCACGCTCGGCTCGATCGATCTCGGCAAAGAGAGGGCGAAGATCGCCAACCATGAGCTGCGCTTCCGCAAGCTCGTGATTCAGCCGGGTGGCATAGTCCCCTGGCACAGCCACGATGATCGCCCAGCGCTGATCTTTGTCGAGCAAGGCGAGATCATCGAATTTGCCAGCAATTGCGCCGGCCCGATCGTTCACAAGGCCGGCGAGGTCCGGGCCGAAACAAACGGCACGTCGCATTGGTGGAAGAATCTCGGAGAAGTTCCGGTCATTCTCTACGTTGGCGACGTCCGCCACGACGAACGCGATCACAATATGTGACGGCCCCACCTCCCCTAGCCCGTCACATCATGACGCCCCGGTGCCCCCCGCACGGGGCGTCATTTTTTAGGCCACGACTACTTACGTCCCCCGAAACGCAGGATGAGGGCAGTTCACTTCATAGAGTACGGCTATCGAAAAAACGTTGAAATTTATAGCATTTTATAAGGGCTATCGCTTATGAATCATGGTGCCACGCCTTCGTTTGCGGCAAGGAAGCTCGCGCAATGGCCACGGAAATCCTGGTGAAAGAACTCAGGCAGGCTTTCGAACAAGCCCGCGAGCTGGATGGCTCCATGAGCGAGCGACTCGATGTATTCGCTAACGCAACGCGAAAGCTTCACCCGTCTACCGCAGCCGTCGTCGACCGGCTTGTCGTCCGCCTGAAACAACATGACGCGGGGGCGGACGCGCCAAAACCCGGCGACATGATGCCGCCGTTTGTACTTCCCGACGAAACCGGTCGATTGGTGAGTTTAAAAGATTTGCTGGCTCAGGGCCCCGTCGTGGTCACGTTTCACCGTGGGCACTGGTGTCCATATTGCCGTATCAGCATCAGCACACTGGCAAAGGCGCAGCCACGTATCGAAGCGTTAGGCGCGCACATGGTGGCCATTGTGCCTGACCGCGAACAGTTTGCTGCCGAGATGCGACAGGATTGCGACGTGAATTTTCCAATCCTGTCCGACATGGATAATGGCTATGCGATGTCGCTGAATTTGGCGATCTGGGTTGGCGCCGAGATGAAGGAATACATGACCAGGATCGGTCGTGTGCTTCCGCAATATCAGGGTAACGATACCTGGATGCTGCCGATCCCCGCGACATTTGTTGTCGGCAAAGACGGCCGTATTAAGTCGCGCTTCGTCGACCCGGATTATCGCAAACGTATGGCGATCGAGGAATTGATCGGCGCGCTAAAATAATTTCAGTTTGTCCTTTTTTGCCAGTTCGCGGCGCGTAACATTTTCATGAAGGTTGCAGCAATCGGCGTGCGTTGTCGACCCGCGACACCGTAGAGAGATACATCGCGAGCGAGTTCGAGTCCTTCCACGCTGGTACGTACCAAGCTCTGCGGGGCGTTCACCGTGCGTGGCAAAAAGCCGATGCCAATATTGGCTTCGAGCAAGGCCACAAGGTCCTGGTCCGACGAAACCTCATGACGATGATCGGCATTCAGTCCCTTGGTGCGTAGCATCGCAGCGAGGTCACTGCACTTCTCACAATGGCTACGCAAGAGGAAGCGTTCGGGCTTGAGGTCGTCGAGGTTGATCGTCTCCTGACCTCCGAGACGATGCGAGCGACTAAGTACGATATCAAATGATTCGTCGAATAGCTTCCAGCTGTCGAGACGGTCCCAGGATTCACCGATCGAGGTACCGACGGCAAGCTCCGCGTCGCCGGCCTTCAGATATTCGACGATTTGCGGGCCGGTGCCACGCAGGATCTTCAACTCAATCTCGCTGAAACTTTTCCGTAGTTCGTTGACGTGCGACAGGATGAGACCAAGCTCGATGCTGCTGGATACCGCCAGTTTGAGTGCGCCGACATCGCCGTCATTGATCATGGCGGCAAGCGCACGCGCGCTCTGGGCGCTGTCGTAGCATTGCTTGAGCAGCGGAAACATTCGCTCGCCAAGCGGCGTAAGCATCGCTCGCGGCCGCTCCCGCCGAAAAAGATCGCCGCCCAATTCGCCTTCCAGGAGCTTGATCGCACGCGTCAGCGATGGCTGTGCCACGTGGCACTCCTCAGCCGCGCGGGTGAAGTTCAGTGTCCGCGCGACGGCCAGGAAGTATCGAACCTGGTGCATTTCCATGCGAACGTCCCCCTGGACGACTACTTGAGCAGGGTACCTTAGCCCGCCTTCGAACATAGCGCCGCAAGGGCCCTGGCGGCCAATGGTCCACTCCGTGCGGTGTCGGACACTATTGCTACAGCCAGGGCTCTTTCGAGCAAGCTTTCCATGCCTATGTCGTCGATAGCTCAGCGCTATGGTACGCCGTCAAGTATTCCACATCGACGACAACATCGGCGGAAATCAGCGCGTTGAAACACTCTGCAAGATCGAAGTCCCGCGCGTTTGCTGTGCCACGCTGGATCGCTTCGCCAACGGTGCATCGTTCGGCCAATGCGTGCAGGAACTCAAAGGCGCCGGGCGTCAGCCGCCGCACCTCCACCTGCAATTGTGGCCTTGCGATCAATGCACACTCCGGCTGCCAAAAACTAAGCATGTTGTCATTGGCATGCAGATTGGCTTCCCAGATACTGACCACCGGGAATCGCGACTTGAGCAGCTGCACCGAGGGATGCAGCGTGAAACGCAGATCCGGCAACTGCTCAGGTGGCAGCGTGCCGAAGGCATCTCGAGAGATTGGCGTTGCGTCGGCGGAGTGATAGGCGCGCGTGCGTGCAGCCTCCAGCTCGGCTACGTCGGCGAGGTAATCCGCTGAAGTGCTACGCCCGATGCCGCGGAGAAATTGTGGAAAGCTCTCGCCGTATTTGAGTAAAATCGGCGAACGCGGTGGCTCCGCCGCGATATAAAGATGGGCAATGCGATTGAAGGCATCTTCCGAGAGCAGCTCGCGCACCACCGGATAACGTTTAGCCACCGCGTTGACAAGGCTGGCAATGACGTTGTTTCGATAGACGGAGAAACGGCTAGCGCTGGCCTTGCCTGAACCACAACGGATGCTTGCAGGAATCGGCGCGTGGTCGAAAAAGAGCGCTTCGGCGAAGGTGCGTTCGAGCTGTACCAATCCATCTTCCAAGGCGAGCGCGATCATGGCGTTATGCCGCCCGCATTGCCGGCATTGCGCCGGCTTGGGCAAACATCAATGTCCGCGCGTGTTCCACCTCGCTTACAAGCGTGGCAAACGGCGGCACTTTATTGTCCCACTCGATCAACGTCGGCGCCAGACATGGCCGCGCCAGAGCGCGGCGGTACAAGTCCCATACAACGTCGCCCACGGGCCGCCCGTGATCATCGATCAAAAGACGTGCTCCTTCGCTGTCGCAATCTTCGGCAAATCCAGCAAGATGGAATTCACCGACATGCTGAATTGGAAACGCATCGATGTAAGCCGCCGCATTGAACCCGTGATTGACCGCCGAGATGTGGACATTGTTGACGTCGAGCAACAGTCCGCAGCCTGTGCGCTGCGCCACCGCCGATAAAAACTCGATCTCGGTCATCGCAGCGGCACCGAAGGCGACGTAGGTTGAAGGATTCTCGAGCAGCATCTTCATTCCGATGGTGTCCTGGACCTGGCTCACGTGAGCACAAACATGCGCCAGCGAAATATCGTTGTAAGGCAGCGGCAGCAGATCGTTGAGAAAGACACCATCGTGGCTCGACCAGGCGAGATGTTCCGAGAACAGCGCCGGCTGGTAGATGTCGATGAGACGCTTGAGACGCGCGAGGTGCTCACGATCGAGCGGTGCGGTGCCGCCGATAGAGAGACCGACTCCATGGATCGAGAGCGGGTAGTCCGCACGGATGCGCCGAAGCAGATGGTGCGGCGGACCGCCGTCCCCCATATAGTTTTCGGCATGGATCTCGAAAAAATCGACCCGGCGGGCGCACCCTGAAATATCATCGGCATGTTCGGGTTTAAGCCCAGTGCCGGCGGCTGGTCTGGGGATGGTCGAACGGCAGCCTTGCGAGAACGAACTCTTTGCCATGTATTTCCTCCGTTCGGATAGTCGTTGCGGTTGGGGCGGAAACCGGCGGTACACCGGTTTCCGCCTGGCGCGGTCTAGGACGGGCGCTTGATCGGCGTGAGCGAACCCATACCGAAAGGGGTCTGCGTGGTTAGGCACGAACCCTGGTCGACGAGCTTCCAGGCGTTGCCCTGGTAATCGACCTTTGAAGTCGCGGCGCAGGTTGTGCCCGCGCCGGCCGCACAATCGTTGAGGCCTTTCAGCGCGACGCCGTAGCACTTCTCTTTCGCACCGGCCTGAGCTGGCGAGACAGCGACGGTGACAAGTGCAGAACTAATAGCCGCTGCTATCGCAAGCGACATGGTGATCTTGTTTGACATGCGAGTTCTCCCGTTTGCGAAACGCTCCCATTGAGCGTTAGCGACAGACTGCCGATTTTCACTGTGTTGCTGAAATATCGTCCGCCAATGGTTCCGATAGCGGACTGCTATGCAGCGGATGACTCATCCCGCCCCAAGCAACGCCTCAATAATTGCCTCGGGCTCCATACGTTCACGGAATTCGATATTGACCTGCCGCGCCTTCAAGAGGCCATCACGTCCAACGATAAACTTTGCCGCCATTGGCAGGAAATAGCCCTGATTTCCGTGATATTTTTCAAGTTCAACACCGGCCTCTTTGTACAGCCGCTGGATCTCGGTGCCGACCCAAAAGATCAGCCCAAGCGAAAGCGAATAGCCGAGATCGATGTCGCTCAGTACCGGGAATGGCAAGTCATTTTGCGCGACATAGCCGTCGGTAAATCGAGCGCTATCCGGCATGATCGAGACTATGTGCGCACCCAGCTGCTCGATTTCGTTGTGAATTGCCGCAAGCGATCGCAGCTCAAGCTTGCAATAAGGGCACCAATGGCCGCGATTGATGCTGATCACCACCGGGCCTGATTGGAGCAGGGACGAGAGCGAAATGAGCCGCCCGTGCTCATCCGGCAAGTCGAACCCCGGCATTAACTCTCCAACTCTGGGTCCTACCTGTCCGCGATCCAATACATTCAATCGCCCAGCAAGCTCGTCGTACGCTTTGGCAAAATCAGGTCGCCGAACTCCACTTTCGTTCCGATACGCCAATAACCTGGAACTCAGCGAACTGTTGAGGCCTTCAGATTGATTCACAGTCGTCGACCGGGCAGATGATTTTAGATTTTTCAAAGTGTCCTCGGCCGGTTTGGTGATCTTGTGTCGTGCAGCGATAACACAGGCGCAGATAGCAAAGAGCTATCGAATTCATCGTCATTTTGAGGATTGAGGAGAAAGCACGTGCGCGCGACAAGGGCGCCAGCAGGAAATTCATCTTGCTTAAACCAAACGGAGCTGAACCATGAAGACCATCACAAGGATCATCTTTGCTTCCACCCTGGCGGCCATTGCGCCAACGTTTGCTCATGCTGCGTATCTGGAAAACGCGAGTCAGATCCGGGCAACAGGCACGCCTGCGAAACAGGTTCCAGTCACCCACTCGGTTCGCGGGCTCGACGCCATGGCGTATGCCCCGGCCGAAACCAGTGGCAACTACGTCCGCGACCTTGGAATTGGTAGCCAGCGTTAGACGTGCCCGCTTGAGTCGGGGTGTCAGAGAGGCCGTCTTCCATGACGGCCTCTCTCGTCTCCTTTTAAATCGTCTCCTATGGCTCGCACAGGGTGCTTGAAGTATTTGACCCGAAGTGCCCTCCTAACTTGTGAGTAACTCTATGCGCGTTGAGGCGAAACATGACCTTTCGGCAAACGAAATCGCCGCTATTGAACGCCGCCTTTATGAACACAATCGCGAGGCAACTGAGGCTCGTGATGGCCGGGACTTAGGATTCGTTATTTGCGACGCGACGGGTGACGTGGTCGGCGCCGCGCTTGGCTATTCTTGGGCCGGGATCGCGGAATTAAAACAACTTTGGGTCGCGGAAGGACATCGCGGCCGCGGAATGGGGCGCGCACTTCTAGATTCATTCGTTGATGAAGCAAGGAGGAGAGGCGTAAGGCGTATTTGGCTGGCCAGTTACGACTTTCAGGCTCCGCTGTTTTACGAGCGAGCAGGCTTTGTTCGTGTCGCCGACCTTAAGGATTGGCCGATTGGTCACACCAATAGCATCCTCTGCCGTATCATGGACGAGGAGTAGGCCACGTCAGTTGGTCGCCTCTTTCCTCTTGCGACACAAATATCTGCTCATGACCAAAGCGGAGATGCGGCCGGACAATGATTTTTCTCGAACAAAAAAATTCGTTTTGCTCGTTGCGACGCCGGCGCGGTTTAAATGAGGGATGAAATGTGGGACGCGCTCGGTTTGTTCTCGCGGAAGCTCCGCATATAAACTGACTACGACCGGGGATTGGCGGAGAGGGAGGGATTCGAACCCCCGATACCCTTGCGAGTATGCCGCATTTCGAGTGCGGTGCATTCAACCACTCTGCCACCTCTCCGGAGCCCAAAATCGGGCCTCAAAAGGCCGCGAACGGACGGGCGCTATGTAACCAAGGGCGGCAAGACAGACAAGGGTTGCGGGGCGTATATTGCGTTATGTTCAATGACCCCGGCCACGGCCCGTCAAGCCGATGCATAACGTGCTGAAACTCGACCTTATCCGCAAGGAATTGCACGGCATCTTCATGACGCTGGGCCTAGTGGCCATTCTCACGGCAGTGCTGTTTGCGCTGGTTTGGCAAATAGGACTCGCACACGGTTCTGTCGTCTTTCTGGTTCCGGTCGTGATCGCTGCCACGCGCTGGGGAATCGTTTCGGCGGTCGTCGCGGCAATTTGCGGCGTGCTCGCCTCAGCCTTCTTTTTCTATCCACCGCTCTACAGCTTCCGCATCAAGGATCCGCAAGAAGTCATTGACCTGATCCTTTTCATCTTTGTGGCGGTGGCGATGAGCCAACTCGCTACACGCCTCAAGTGGCAGCTGGAGATGGCCCGGCAACGCGAAATCGATCTGCGCGACCTCTACGCGTTCTCGCGGCGCCTGGCTGTAGCATTCGATGTTTCCGACATTCATGCCGCTATTGAAGACCATCTCGCGAGCATCATGCAGCGCAACGTCGTGCTCTTCGCCAGTGCGCGTGAGGCCTCGAACAGCAGCGGGCGGCGCGCCGGTATAACGGTTCCGGAACGCGTTCTCACTGAGGTGGCTGAAGTCGCATCAGGCCACCGCGATAACACTGCCGGCGCGACGGTAACGGCCGATAGCGGCGAAATCTGGCTTGTGCGCGCAGTTTCGCCGAAAAGTTCCGAATTTGGTGTAATTGCGATCAATCTTGGTCGCGAATCGAAGGAACGCTCGGACGAGCTGCGCATCCGCGTCGATGCGGTTTTGGCTGACGCGACCGCGACGCTTGAACGGCTCGGCGTCGCACACGCCATCAGTGAAGCACGCATGCGCTCGCAAACCGACCAGCTGCGCGAGGCCCTGATCGGATCGGTCAGCCACGAGCTGCGTACGCCGCTTGCGTCGATCCTCGGTGCCGCAACTGTGCTCAGTGCGGCGCCAGCACTTCAAAAGGAGAAGAGGCTCACTGCGCTGGTTCACGATGTGCGCGACGAGGCTGAGCGTCTCAACAACGATATCCAGAACCTGCTTGATGCCACGCGCATCAGCAGCGACGGCGTCAAGCCGCATGCCGAATGGGCGGACCCCGCCGATATTATCAACTCGGCAATGGAGCGCTGCCGCCATCGCTTTGGAGATCGTCGCGTCGCTGTGGATTTGCCGCGGGATCTGCCATTGATTCATGTCGATCCGGTGCTGGTGCAACAGGCGCTCATACAGATTTTCGATAACGCAGTGAAGTATTCCGCGCCCACCTCCGGGATCGCGGTTGCCGCGCGTACGAATGATGGCCGTATGATCATCAGTGTCGCCGATCAGGGCGCCGGATTGACGAGTGCAGAAAAGACAAAGATTTGGGATCGTTTCGCGCGTGGCGAACGTCATGCCGCCACCACCAGCGGTTCGGGTCTTGGCCTGTGGATTGCCAATGCCTTTATCGCCGCCAATGGTGGAAAGGTGAGCGCCCTTAGCGAGGGTTCCGGGTTTGGCACGACGGTGTCTATCGAATTGCCGGTGACACAAGCCGCCGTGCCGCAAATGGAAAGTGATACCGATGAGTGAGCCTTCTCCGATCGTTCTCGTCGTCGATGACGAGATTCAAATCCGCCGGTTTCTGCGCACGGGCTTCGAGCTCAACGGCTTTGTCGTTCACGAAGCAGGGACTGGCGCCGAAGCCATTCGTTCGGCGACTTTACGGCCGATCGATCTCGTCATTGTCGATCTCGGCTTGCCCGATATGGACGGCGCCGAAGTCGTCGAACGGATCCGCTCGTGGTCGAGCGTACCGATCATTGTACTGTCGGTGCGCTCAAACGAGGCGCAGAAGGTCCATTTGCTCGAACTCGGCGCCGACGACTACGTGGTCAAGCCGTTCGGCATGGCGGAATTGCTCGCACGCGTGCGAGTGGCGCTCAGGCGGCAAATGCGCGCGGTGTCCGGTGAGCCCACCGTCAAGGCCGGTCCCCTGACCATCGACCTCGCAGCGCGCGCAGTCATGCTTAACGACAAACGCCTGACGCTGACGCCGAAGGAATACCGGTTGTTGCAGGTCCTGGCGCAGCACGCGGGCAACGTTGTGACCCACCAGCATCTGCTCAAGGAGGTCTGGGGCTCTATCCACGTGCATGACACTCATTACCTGCGCATCTTCGTGCGCAAGCTGCGCCAGAAGATCGAGCCGCATCCCGACTCGCCAAAAATTCTGGTGACCGAATTAGGTGTCGGCTACCGGTTAGTTCAATCGGGTACTGAAGGCGACGCCGGCACCTGGTCAGACTCAACACCGGCCAAAAGCGAGACCTGAGCGGGCGCGGCATAACGAAGACTGTCTACCTTTCTTGACAGGCCCCGCCTTTCCCCGCCATAAGCATTGGCGCGCGCGGGCCCTTGGGTCCGCGTGCTTTTTCGAGGGCTGCTAAGCCCTTAAAAACAAACAAAAAAGACTGAAAGAAGCCGGTCCGGAACCGTCCGAGCGCCGGCGTCGAACACGAGGACGAAAGATGTTCGCAGTCATCAAAACCGGCGGCAAACAGTATCGGGTCGCCGCCGAGGACGTGATCCGGGTCGACCGGGTCAACGGCCAACCCGGCGAGATCGTCGAGTTCGGCGAAGTGCTGGTGGTTGGCGGCGACACGCCGCAACTCGGCATGCCGACCGTGGCGGGTGCGACCGTTGCCGGCGAGGTGCTCCAGCATACTCGCGGCGACAAAGTCATCGCCTTCAAGAAGCGCCGGCGCCAGAATTCGCGACGCAAACGCGGCTACCGTCACGAATTTTCGGTCATTCGCATAACCGAAATCCTGACCGGCGGCGCCAAGCCGTCGAAAACGGCGGCGCCGCGACCAAAGCGCGAACCGAAACCAAAGACGGAAGGCGAGGCCGCGGAGACCAAGTCGGTCAAGTCGGCCAGATCGAAGACCAGGAAGCCGGCAAAAGCGGCCGCAAAAAAGCCAGGCAAGACGGCTACAAAAGGCAAGAAGAAGTGAGATGATTCCGTCACGGAATCGGTATATAGAGTAAGAGAGTTTGAGAGAGCATCATGGCGCATAAGAAGGCAGGCGGATCTTCACGTAACGGCCGCGACTCAGCGGGCCGGCGGCTCGGCTTGAAGTCGACCGGCGGCGAGATCGTGCTCGCCGGCAATATTCTTGCGCGCCAGCGCGGCACCAAATGGCATGCCGGCCGTAATGTCGGTACCGGCAAAGATCACACGCTGTTTGCACTCGTCGATGGAAAGGTTCAGTTCGCAACGAAAGCTAAAGGCCGCACCTACGTGTCCGTCGTACCGATGACGGAGGCTGCGGCGGAGTAAGACGGTGGACATAAACGAGGTCCGCCGGTCATCCAGTCAAACCGGCGGGGCCTTGTAAGGGCTTCGAGAGGGGGAGACGGGGTGACCGGCTCCCCCTCTTAACTTTTCAAACCTGGAGCCCGTGCCATGACACTGCTGGAAGAAATACCAAGCGAACGATTTCGCGAAGCGAGTATCCCCGTCCTTGAGACCAAGCGCCTTGCCTTGCGTGCGGCGCGCCTCGAGGACGCTAAAGCGGTAGCAGCGCTCGCCAACGACCGCCGCATCGCGGAAAACACCGCGCGCATTCCGCATCCGTACAAAGTGGCGGATGCCGAAAAATTTATCGGCGGGGCAAATAAAGATGGCGAGGCAGCGTTCCTGATTACGCTGCGCGACAAGACTATTATTGGCGCCTGCGGAATCATGTTCCACTACGACGAGACGCCGGAGCTCGGCTACTGGCTCGGAGTACCGTATTGGAAGCAGGGCTACGCCACCGAAGCACTGCACGCATTGATCGACTATGCCTTTACAGACCTGACGCACGAAACGTTGCAGGCTGGAGCGCGCGTCACCAACCCTGCTTCACGCCGGGTATTGGAAAAGTGCGGATTCCAATGGACTGGCGTCGGCCTCTACCGCATCAACTCGATCAAATCGTCGGCACCGATTGATCGGTTCCGGCTGGAGCGCAGTATCTGGTCGGCGCTCAAGACCTGGGGTCGGGTAAAGCGGGTCTCGTAAATCGAGGCTGCCACACAACTGCTGCTGTCGTGTCCTGTAGAAGCGGGGCATGACAGTTGGCGTTGTCGGCCGAAGGCCTTAGCCGGCGTGTGCCGCGCGCGAGGCCTCTTCGAATTTTGCGCCGAATTCCTCAAGCTCATCCGGATTGATATCGCTGATGGCCAGCAGGTTCAGACCCTGATCGGTCCAGCGCCGAATGTTGAATCCCTGTACGGACTCGACCTTGGGCGCCGGCAATGCAGACCCCATGCCTTGCGCCACGAAGAGATTGATGATGTGCACGCGGCGGCGGTAGACGATCGCCGCTACCGGTTTGCCGTCGATAAAATCAAGTCGCCCCCCGACCAGCGTAAAGCCTCGCGCAGTCAGGTCGATCACCGGCGGCGCCAGATCAATACGCCCATTGAACCACGGCTTTACGGTGTGCTGGTCAGTCGACAACACGTCGGTCAAATGGTCGGCCTGCAATGAGCGCAAATGCGCCGAGATCGCCTCGCCAACGATGCGCCTGTCTTGATCTTCGCGCACGACAATCAGCGCCACGCTCGCCGCCGCAGCCGCCGAGACGAGACCGCCAAACGCAAAGCCTTTGAGCAACGTACGTCGGTTGGTCATTACCGGCGACGGCACCGCGCGGTCGATGCTTCGTCGCAAAGATACAGGCGCCGAATGGCGCAAATCACCGCCTCGCAAGGCATGCTGCAGATCGCGATAGGCCACGAGCTGCGCAGTGCAGCTGGCGCACTGTGCAACATGCGCCTCGACGTCGCGCGCATGCCCGGCATCGAGTTCATCGTCGATCAGCGCATGCAGCATGATTTCTGCTTCGTCGCAGGTCATGAAGCCTTCTCCTCCGCCAGCCACGCTGTGCGTAACAGGGCGCGCCCGCGCGCGAGACGCGACATCACCGTCCCAACCGGCACCCCGGTCACATCGGCGATCTCCCGATAGCTGAGATCGTTTATCTCGCGCAGCACAACAGCCTCGCGAAAGGTGTCCGGCAGTTGCTTGATCAGCCGCTGCATGGTTTCACTATCGAGCCGGTGTAAAGTTTCTGCCTCGGGCGATTGCCCGCCTTCGGTCCAAAGTCCGTCGGCCGCCTGGTCCGCCTCGTCGAATCCATCGGCCAGCAAACCCGCGAGTGCGCCGCGACGCGCGTATTCGGCACGGCAGACATTGCGCAGGATCGCGAGCAGCCAGGGCTTAATCGGCCCGCCGCGAAACGTCTCGAAATGCCGAAATGCGCGCAGGTAACATTCCTGCGCGGCGTCCTCGGCGTCGGCGGCGTTGCGCAACAGATAGCGCGCAAGCGTGTAGACGTCCTCGAGATAGGGCAATGCCGCCGAGCGGAAACGCTCCGCCTTGCCATGATCACCGCCTCCTTCGAAAGCCATATTGCTCGCCTGGACCGAGATGCCATTACTGTGGCGCGACGCTTCCGGCCACCGCCTCCACGACGATTGTACCGGTCATATGCGGATGCAAGGAACAAAAATACTTGTAGGTGCCAGGTGTCGTAAATGTGAACGAGTACTTGTCCTCGCTATCGAGCGCCTTGGACCTGAAGTTATTTGGCGAGACGACCGTGTGCGGAATGTCATCCTCGTTGATCCAGGTCACGGTGGTGCCTGATTTCACTTTCAATTCCTGCGGCCCGAAGGTGAAATTTCCGATTTTAACCTCGGCATCCGCCGCTCGGGCGGGTACCGCAGCCAGCACGAGCAGGGCCACAGCACCCGCGATTGCACCCTTCATCAGCGACCTGAATTTGATCATCTTGGCACTCATCCCTGAAGTGGCATGTCGATAATGGCGAGGCGCTGTTCGTTCTGCTTGAACGAGACGCTGGCGATACCGAGCATGGTGCGGAGTTTGTCTTCCGGCACTTTCATCGGGCCGGGCGAAGGCGCCGTACCTGGCGCCGGCTGCGGAAACGCAGTTGAGCGCGCGGTGTGGAAGGTAACATTGCCCTCGACCTTCTGCATGACCTGGTGAATGTGACCGTTGAGAACGGTGACCGAGCCGAATTTCTTGAGATAGCCAAGCGCTCGTGCGCCGTCTTCTGTGCCCCAGCCCCAATCGGGGTAAACAGTCCAGAGCGGTATGTGCGCGAATACGACAATGGGCTGGGAAGACGGGCGTCCTTTTACGTCGTCCTCCAGCCACTCGAGCTGCTCGTTTCCGAGATTGCCGAGACCGCCGGCTTTCAAATCGACGACGTTGACCAAACCAATAAAGTGCACTCCTTCGGCGTCGAAGCTGTACCAGCCCGCACCTTTAGTGCCGCGTCCATAGCGATCGAGATAGAGTTTGCCCCGTTCATCGTCGATCAAGTCGTGCTCGCCGGGCACATAGTGCACGTCGAGCCGTGTCTGCGAAATAATGCGCTCGGCGTCGTCGAATTCCGAAGGTTTCGACAAATGTGAGATGTCGCCGGTGTGAATCATGAACGACGGCTTGACCGGCAGTGCGTTCACACGCGCGATTGCCTCTTCCAACGTGCCCCTGGCATTGGGGTTCGCCGGTTTATCGAAGCCCATATGGCTGTCGCTGACTTGCAGGAAGGTAAAGCCCTTGCTCTGCTGCGCGACCGCCTCATCAATAATGCCGAGCGAAGTGGGGACCCCGCCGGCAACGGTCCACAGCACGCCGGTTCCCGCCCAGGTCATGCATTCGAGCACCTTGCGGCGGCTCGGGCCTTCGTCGTGATTGTCGCTGGTCATGTCCGGTCTCCCTGCAATTGGCTACACGGGGACTGGATCGGCCTTCGCTAAGATTTATTCCCGACAATCTTTCGCGAATACCATAGCGATGCGATATACCCTAAAGCCATGAAATTCCTCGATGAAGCCAAGGTTTATATAGCGTCCGGCGCTGGCGGGAACGGCTGCGTGTCGTTCCGGCGTGAGAAATTCATCGAATTCGGTGGCCCCAACGGCGGCGATGGCGGCAGGGGCGGCGATGTCGTGGTGGAGGCAGTGAACGGTCTCAACACCCTGATCGACTATCGCTATCAGCAGCACTTCAAGGCGCAGCGCGGCGGAAATGGCATGGGCAAGGACCGCGCCGGCGCCAATGGCAAGGACGTCGTCCTGAAGGTACCGATCGGAACACAAGTCTATGAAGAGGACGGCGAGACATTGCTCGCCGATCTCACTCAAGTCGGTGAGCGCGTAACGATTTCCAAAGGCGGCAATGGCGGATTCGGCAATGCGCATTTCAAATCATCGACCAACCGGGCGCCGCGCCATGCCAATCCCGGCCAGCCCGGAGAAGAGCGCATCATTCGCTTGCGTTTGAAGCTGATCGCCGACGCCGGACTCATCGGCCTGCCCAATGCCGGCAAGTCGACCTTCCTTGCCGCGGTGAGTGCGGCCAAACCGAAAATTGCCGACTACCCGTTCACCACGCTGCATCCGCAGCTTGGCGTCTTCGAAGTCGATGGGCGCGAATTCGTGCTTGCCGATTTGCCGGGACTGATCGAAGGCGCACATGAGGGGACCGGGTTGGGCGACCGATTCCTCGGCCACACCGAGCGTTGTCGGGTTTTGTTGCATCTCGTGGACGGAACCGGGGAGGACGCAGGAGCCGCATACAAGATTGTGCGAGACGAATTGGAAGCCTATGGGCGGGGGTTGACCGAAAAACCCGAAATCGTCGCGCTCTCTAAGAGAGATGCAATGACCAAGGACGCAGTCAAGGCCCAAATCGCGAAATTGAAAGGCGCCTGCAAGAAAACGCCTATGGTATTGTCCGCACACTCGCACGAAGGGGTGCGGGAAGCATTGCGCGCGCTCGCGGCCATCATCGAGAAGGCGCGGAACGATTCGCAGCCGGAAGCAGCGTCGCAATATCTCTAGTCGCGTGGCTCAATATGATTTCGGCAGACCGAGAACCTTTTCCGCAATGAAGCAGAGGATCAACTGCGGGCTCACCGGCGCAAGCCGGGCGATCATCACTTCGCGCAAATACCGTTCGACGTGAAATTCCCTGGCGTAACCCATGCCGCCGTGCGTCATGACTGCGGCCTCGCACGCCGAGAAACCAGCCTCGGCGCCAAGATATTTCGCAGCATTTGCTTCGGCGGCGCAGGGGGCACCGCCGTCATGGAGTGATGCTGCCTTGAACACCATCAGGTTCGCTGCCTCGAGCTCCATCCAACTTTTTGCCAACGGGTGCTGGATCGCCTGGTTCTGCCCGATCGGACGTCCGAACACGATGCGTTCGCCGGCATAAGACGACGCCTTGCGTAAGGCAGCGCGGCCAAGACCGACCGCCTCGGCAGCGATGAGAATGCGCTCCGCGTTCATGCCATGCAGGATGTATTCAAACCCGTTGCCCTCTTCACCGATGCGATCGTTAGCCGGCACCGGCAGGGCCTGAATGAACAGTTCGTTGGAGTCGACCGCGCTGCGCCCCATCTTCGCTATTTCGCGGACATCGACATGATTGCGATCGAGCGTCGTGTAGAACAGGCTCAAGCCTTCCGTTTTTCGTTTCACGTTTTCGAGCGGCGTGGTGCGCGCCAAGATCAGCATTTTGCTCGCCACCTGCGCGGTCGAAATCCAGATCTTCTGGCCGGAGAGCAGATAGCGGTCGCCCTGTCGCACCGCTTTGGTTTTCAGATTGAGCGTGTCGAGGCCGGCATCCGGTTCGGTGACGGCGAAACAGGCCTTGTCGTCGCCCGCGATCAAGGGCGGCAGCATGCGCCTTTTCTGTTCTTCGCTGCCGAACATCACCACGGGGTTGAGCCCGAAGATGTTCATATGCAGCGCCGACGCGCCGGAAAGGCCGGCGCCGGATTCGGCCACTGTTTGCATCATCACGGCGGCCTCGGTGACACCGAGACCGGAACCGCCGTACGTCTGCGGAATGGCGATGCCAAGCCACCCCTGCTCGGCAAAGGCGCGATGGAAATCGTGCGGGAAACCGCCTTCGCGATCCCTGGCGAGCCAATAGTCGTCGGGAAAATGAGCGCAGATCTTTTCGATTGCGGTGCGAATTGCCTGTTGTTCGGCCGAGTACGAGAAATCCATGGCTCATCTTGCCCCGGCCGCTCATAATAAGGCCAGTCGCATTCACTGATCATTCGGCAGGACAATATGCAAACACGCGCCGCGGTCGCCTGGAAAGCCGGCGAACCCTTGACGATCGAGACTTTAGAAATCGAAGGCCCTAGGCCCGGCGAGGTGCTGGTCGAGATCAAGGCAACAGGGATATGCCATACCGACGCCTACACGCTCTCAGGCGCGGACCCGGAAGGCTTGTTCCCGGCGATCCTCGGTCATGAAGGAGCCGGCGTGGTGCGCGAGATCGGCGCAGGCGTCAGCACGCTCAAGGCAGGCGATCACGTCATTCCGCTCTACACACCCGAATGCCGGCAATGCAAAACCTGCCTGTCTCAACGATCCAATCTCTGCACTGCGATCCGCGCCACTCAGGGCAAGGGCGTCATGCCCGACGGCACCAGCCGTTTCCGCTGCGATGGTGATCCGGTCTTTCACTACATGGGCTGCTCGACGTTTGCGAACTTCACGGTGCTGCCGGAGATCGCGCTCGCCAAGGTCCGCGAGGACGCACCATTCGACAAGATCTGCTACATCGGCTGTGGCGTTACTACCGGAGTGGGCGCCGTCATTAACACCGCGAAAGTCTGGCCGGGCGCAAATGTCGCGGTATTTGGCCTCGGCGGGATCGGGCTCAACGTTATTCAGGGCGCCCGCATGGTCGGCGCCGACAAAATCATCGGCATCGACACAAATCCGGCCAAGCGCGCCATGGCCGAGAAATTCGGAATGACGCACTTCGTCAATCCGGAGGAGGTCGGCCGCGACAAGGTCGTGCAGGCCATTGTCGACCTGACTGGTGGCGGCGCCGATTTTTCATTCGAGTGCATCGGCAACGTGCACACCATGCGGCAGGCGCTGGAATGCTGCCATCGCGGCTGGGGCGAGAGCATTATCATCGGAGTTGCCGGCGCCGGTCAGGAGATATCGACACGGCCATTTCAGCTGGTCACCGGACGCGTCTGGCGGGGCACCGCTTTTGGTGGCGCACGCGGGCGCACAGACGTGCCCAAAATCGTCGACTGGTATATGGAGGGAAAGATCAACATCGACGACTTGATCACGCACACAATGCCACTGGACAGGATCAACGATGCGTTCGATCTCATGCACGAAGGGAAATCAATCAGATCGGTGGTCATGTACTAACGAGTCGCAGGCAGGGCCTACCAGCGCGAACCTCGGTGAATGATTACGCTTCGATCCGAATCGTCGTCGGCGAAGTCCGCGCCGCTCTCATCCTCATCGTCATAAACCCGCCGTCCGACTGTCGCGCGGCTGACGTCGCCTTGGTCGATATCCTTGGTCCACCTGCGGCGGTCCGGCTGCTGCTCTCGCACCGCCTGCCGCGCCGGTGGTTTCTCACAAAACCGGCGCGCGCCTTCGAACGGCTGATAGGTGCAATCGGACGCGCGGAACGATCTGTAGGCGCTCGAACAGGCCTGAATGTCGCAGCGGTTGTTCGACGGCGACGCCACCGTTGCAGCCACCGGTTTGATGTCCGTCTCGCGTGAGGCAATGCCGGTTGTTTCGACAGCGGGTCTTGGAGGCGTGGTTGCGGTAGTCATGGTCTCGGACGCAGGCTGTTGCGCGGGCGCGGCCTGAGCCACCGTCTCTGGCTTTTTCGGGTAGACCGGACTGAGTGCCGTGCTAGGACCTTCGACCTTTGGGACCGGGGCGGCTGCGCCTGCCGCCTGAACGGCCGGCTTTGGTTGTGGCGGCGGCGAGGTCAACCAATGCACTTCGAGCAACACAGTGCTGATCGAAACCATCAGAATTGTCAGATAGACCAGAAACTGCATTGCGAGGTTCCGCGATTGCCACCCTGTTGAGACAAACGCGGTCGTTGCCAAGCCGGTTCCGCCTGACGCCACGGAACAATCGGAATTGGAAGCAGCGTTACTTCGTGCAGAGTTTGCGGGGCCCGCCTGTCGGCAGATATGTGCAGTCAGCCGCCTGGAACGAACGATAGGCTGCGGTACAGGCCGCAACATTGCAGCGCACCTCGGGCCCCGGTGCGGCAACTTGCGGCGCCACTTGTTGAGTCACTTGAGGACTAACTTGCGGCGTAACTTGCGGCACGGCCTGCGGCGTGACTGGGGGCATGACTTGCGCCGCGGCGCCGGACGGTGGCGGGACATTTGGCCTTGCCGGCGCGACGAGACCTGGCGGAACGACGAGACCTGGCGGAACGATGGGTGCGCCAATGCTCGCTTTCGGCGCCACGGGAGGCGAAGTTGCCGCTATTGGCGGGGGCGCGACTGCACGCAGCCCCGCTTCGGTATCGACCATCGGCGACATTGGTGCCGATACCCAGTCGAGCCCCAACAGTACGCTGCCCAGCGCAATCGCCAGCACGGCACCATAGACTGCAAGACGCATCGTTTCGTCCTCGCCACCAGAATAGCACGCAGCGACCGGCTGGCCATGACGGCACAGCAACACCCGTGCTACACAGCGCCGCCATGGACACCTCCGCAGGAACAAGGTCGAAAACGCCGTCGCTCAAGGACTTCCGGCGCATCGTCGTGAAGGTTGGCTCCTCATTGCTGGTCGATTCTTCCGCCAGCGGTTTGAAACACAAATGGCTCGCTTCGCTTGCGACCGATATCGCCGGGTTGCACAAGGCTAAGTGCGACGTGCTGGTGGTCTCGTCCGGCGCGATTGCGCTCGGTCGCGCGGTGCTCAAATTGCCGCCGGGCGTCCTCAAGCTCGAGGACAGTCAGGCCGCTGCTGCGGTGGGACAAATTTCACTTGCGCGCGCCTGGTCGGAGGCGCTTGGCCGGCATGGTCTCACCGCCGGGCAAGTGCTGGTCACATTGGGCGACACTGAAGAACGCCGCCGCTATCTCAACGCTCGCTCGACGATTGCCAAGCTGCTTGAGTGGCGCAGCGTTCCGGTTATCAACGAGAACGATACTGTCGCCACCACCGAAATCCGTTATGGCGACAATGACCGTCTTGCTGCCCGCGTCGCCACCATGATGAGCGCGGACCTCCTGGTCCTGCTCTCCGACGTCGACGGATTGTACGACAAACCTCCGGGCGAAAATGGCGGCGCAAAGCTGGTGCCTGTGGTTAGTCGCATTACACCTGACATCGAGGCAATGGCCGGCGCATCCGGGTCCGAGCTCGCGCGCGGTGGAATGTTGACTAAAATTGAGGCCGGCAAGATCGTCACAACTGCCGGCACCCACATGGTGATCACGTCAGGACGAGTGCAGCATCCGTTGCGAACGATCGGCAGCGCGCGTTGCACCTGGTTCCTGACACCGGCCAATCCGGTGACCGCCCGCAAGAAATGGATCGCGGGCTCACTCGAGCCGCGCGGCGCCTTGATCATCGATGCGGGCGCCGTGAAGGCGTTGCGCGGCGGCAAGAGCCTGCTGCCGGCCGGCGTCATCAAGATCGAGGGCGCGTTCGGACGCGGTGACGCGGTGGTCGTGCGGGGGCCGGATGGTCACGAGGTGGGACGCGGACTCGTCGCTTACGACGCTGATGATGCCGAGAAGATCAAAGGGCGCTCGTCGGCCGACGTACTGTTGATCCTGGGCTATACGGGCCGCACCGAGATGATCCACCGGGACGATCTGGTGCTCGGCGGCGAATAACCAACGGAACTTCGAGTCTCCCGCGACGTTGTTTTCACGCGACGCGACACAATTTGTGAAAAGGCGATTGACCGATCGCCCGTTAGCCCCAGCCCATCCGGAGGCTGGGGTTTTCGCATCTGGCTAGGCCATTGGCCTAGTCGGTCATTCGGGCTCGCAAGCCCCTTGATCCGTCGCTGAACCTGCGTGGGCCTGTCACTCGGTCATTGGCCGAGCATGGGTTCAGCGGCCACGTGATGGACGCGAGTGCCTGACGCGCCGCCCGGCCGCCGGCGATTTGCGGTTGGGGGGCCGAACGGGCAGCGGAAGGAATGTGCCGTCCGGAAATTCAAGGTATCGGCTGAATACCTGTACCTGCCCTTCCCCGGCCCGTTTGCCTTCAATCACGAGTTTGGTGCCGACCGGGAACCGATTGGGAAGACGACTTGAACTGTACGCCATGACGACCTCCTGCAATGCCGCCAGCCTGCCATTCCAATGTGTAGGTCAATCGGTGGGTTGCATGCCCAGTTCGGTTATCCACGTTATCCCCAACGCCTCGCTTGCCGCGCGCGGATAGGGCCCACCTCGCCGCCGCATCATCGACGTGATAGGAAATTTCCTCGGACAGGGGCTTTTACGGGCCTTTTGGGAAGTTTATGACCGCGCCGCTCAAGAGTATCGAGGGTTCCGGCGATATACCGGCCGCCATGGGCGAGATCGGTCGCCGCGCCCGTGCCGCTGCCCGGGCGCTGGCGCTCGCCCCTGGCGAGCAAAAAAATCGGGCCCTTCAGCTTATGGCCACGGCGATCCGGGCGCACGTTCTCCCGATTCTGGCTGCCAACGCCGAAGACCTTGCCGAGGCGCGCGCTGCAGGAATTGCCGGGGCGTTTCTCGACCGGCTCGCACTTGATGAGGCGCGCGTCGAAGCGATCGCCGCTGGTATTGACGTTGTCCGGGCACTCAGAGATCCCGTTGGCACGGTTATGCAATCCTGGACACGGCCTAACGGCATGCGAATTGAGCGTGTCCGGGTGCCGCTGGGTGTTATTGGCATCATCTATGAGAGCCGGCCCAATGTGACGGCCGATGCGGGCGTGCTTTGCCTGAAAGCCGGTAATGCTGCGATCCTGCGCGGCGGCTCCGATAGCACGCACTCGAGCCGCGCCATCCTTGCGGCGCTGTCCGAAGGCTTGCGCGCGGCGGACCTGCCGGAGGGATGCATTCAGCTCGTACCGACACGCGATCGCGCAGCCGTCGGCCTGATGCTGACTGGCCTCGACGGCAATATCGACGTGATCGTGCCGCGCGGTGGCAAAGGCCTGGTGGGACGGGTCCAGGCGGAAGCACGCGTGCCGGTATTCGCGCACCTCGAAGGCGTCTGTCATGTCTTCGTGCACCGGGCCGCTTCGCTCGATATGGCCAAAAAAATAGTTCTAAACGCCAAGATGCGGCGCACTGGCGTCTGTGGCGCAGCGGAAACCCTGCTGGTTGACCGGGGTTGCGCCGGCACGCACCTGAAGCCCCTTGTCGACATGCTGGTCGAGGCCGGATGCGAGGTTCGCGGAGACGCCGCGACATTGAGCACGGACAAACGGGCGAAAGCGGCCACCGAGGACGACTGGGGCACTGAATATCTCGACGCTATTATTGCCGTGAAGGTAGTCGACGATATTTCCGCCGCAATCGAGCACATCGAGCGCTATGGATCGCACCATACGGATGCAATCGTTACCAACGACCGCGCCGCGGCTGAAAAGTTCCTGACCGAGGTGGACTCCGCCATCGTGCTGCATAATGCGTCGACTCAATTCGCCGACGGCGGCGAATTCGGCTTTGGCGCAGAAATTGGTATCGCCACCGGACGTTTGCATGCGCGCGGGCCGGTTGGCGTCGACCAACTCACCACCTTCAAATACCGTATCCACGGAAGCGGTCAGACTCGGCCGTGAAGTCCAAAACACCCTCCCGTTCCGAGCGCTTATTGCCTCCGCATGCGCCCGGCATGAGGATCGGCCTGTTTGGAGGAACTTTCGACCCGCCTCATCAAGCGCATCTTGCGGCGGCGCTTCTCGCCCTCAAGCGGCTCAAGCTCGACCGGGTCTGGTGGCTGGTGACACCAGGCAATCCGCTTAAAAACACCGGCGATCTCGCGCCGTTACCCAAACGAATCGCCGCCGCGCGCGCCCTCACGCATCATCCGCGCATCGATGTTACCGGCCTCGAAGCTGTCATTAAGACGAGATACACTTACGATACGATATCTTGGTTGCTGGCCCGCTGCCCCGGAGTCCGATTCGTCTGGATCATGGGCGCGGACAATTTGCGGAGTTTCCATCGCTGGCAGAAATGGCGAAAAATAGCGGAACGGGTGCCCATCGTCGTCATCGACCGGCTGGGCCCAAGCCTCTACGCCGCCGCCAGTCCCGCGGGCAATGTGCTCGCCCGCGTCCGCATCCCGGAATATGTCGCCGCCGCGCTGCCGGACCGAAAGGCACCTGTTTGGGCCTTTCTGCATGGTCTCAAGTCCCCATTATCTTCGACTGCGCTGCGGGCCTTGCGCATGCGGCGCTCGCCACGCAAACCCAAAAGCCCGAAAAAATCGAGCAGTAAGAAGCGTGGAAACAAAACCCAGAAGCGCAAAACAGGGGCAAAGGCCCGCAAGCGGCTGGCTGGAAAGAAGCGAAAGACGTAGTTATCTTTGTTGAGACCCCGGTCTGGACCGGGGTGAGTGCAACGCATGGAAAGGACCAGAACCCCTGAATACACCTGCACTCTCTCGGGCACCGCGTCGTAAGCCCGAAATCGTCTCTCGGCAGCCCACTGCCAGGGAGACGCTCCGCACCGTCCTCGCCCGTCTTGAAGACATGAAAGCCGAGGACAGCGTCGTTATCGATCTCACCGGCAAATCCTCGATCGGCGATTATATGGTCGTGACCAGCGGCCGGTCCCAGCGCCATGTCAGCGCTGTCGCCGAACACCTGGTCAAGGACATCGAAGAAGCGGGTCGTGCCCGCGTTCGTGTCGAGGGCATGCGGCAAGGCGACTGGGTGTTGATCGACGCCGGCGACGTCATCGTGCACGTCTTCCGACCGGAAATTCGTGCCTTTTATAATCTTGAAAAGATGTGGTCGGCGACGAGCAAGGACGTGAGACGTCCAGGCTGATAGTCTTGGCGGCACGATGCGCATCGTCGTGGCCGCCGTTGGACGTCTGAAGCAGGGCTCGGAAACCGAGCTGAGCGAACGCTACCGCAAGCGCGCGGCGCAAACCGGCCGCCAGCTCGGCTTGCGTGATGTCGAAATCGTCGAAATCAGGGAGAGCCGCGCTGACGACGCCAGCAAGCGCATGCTCGAGGAATCAATCGCGCTCGCTAACCTCATACCGCAAGGCGCGGCGGTCATCCTGCTTGATTCCGGCGGGGAAAATCTCGATAGCACGAGTTTTGCGACCCAGCTTGCCAAATGGCGGGCCAACAATCGGCCGGCAATCGTCTTTTTGATCGGCGGCGCCGACGGGCTCGCGACAAGCTTGCGCGACAAAGCCGAATTGCGACTGTCGTTCGGCACCGCTACCTGGCCGCATCAATTGGTCAGGGTCATGCTGCTGGAGCAGCTTTACCGGGCAACGACAATCCTGACCGGGCACCCCTATCACCGGGCGTGAAATCCACCTGCCGCCCGCAATTGCACCCCGATTTGGTCGCAATCTGGCATCAATACCTTTGTCCGATAATGATCTTGCCGTTCCAAATTGCAGGCGTAGTTTGAACCCGATGATTTGCTTGGGGGGATTCGGGTGTTTCAATCCGCGCGCCGCGCTCATCGCGGGGTTCGGGTGTGTACTGCCGTTCACCCTCGCCGTGGCAACGGACGCACAGGAGCGGATCGTCCAATTTGCGCAAAACGCCAACGCCGGAAAACTCGACGCTCTTAAGCAGCACGACGAAGAACTCAAGTCCGCGCGCGAGCAGCAGCGCAGGTCTGCGGAAGCCGAAGCAGAAATCAAAAGGGAGATCGAACAGATCGGCGCCGACCGGCGCAAACTCAATCAGGATCTGATCGATACAGCCGGCCGCTTGCGTGGTGTCGAATCGAGAATTATGGCGACGCAGGAGCGGCTCAAGCCTTTGGATGATAACGAACGCGGTATTCGCAAATCACTCGACGGCCGCCGTGCAGTGATCGGTGAAGTTCTCGCCGCGCTCCAGCGCATTGGTCGTCGTCCGCCGCCAGCGCTGATCGCAAATCCGGAAGATGCCCTGCAATCGGTACGCACCGCGATGGTGCTTGGCGCCGTGTTGCCGGAGATGCGGCATGAAGTAGAGGCGCTTGCCAACGATCTTTCCGAATTGCTTTCGGTGCGCAAGAAAATTGACGTTGAGCGCGAGCAGCTGAAGGCCGAAGTCGCTTCGCTTGCTAGCGAACGGATACGTATGGCGGCCTTGGTGGAAGAACGTCAGAAACAGCAGACTGAGCGCGAAAAGGCTCTGGACGCAGAGCGGGCACGGGCCGGAAATCTTGCGCGCGATGTCGAGAATCTCAAAGATTTGATCGCCAGACTTGAGCAGGGCCTCGACCCTGCCGCGCGCGACGCGCGCGAGGCGGCGCGTTCGGATAGCCGTCCTGCGCTGTCTGCGTTCCGAGATCCCGGACGCCTGGCCCCGGCCGTCGCTTTCGCTTCATTGCGAGGACAAGTTCCGATTCCGGTTAACGGCGTCAAATTGAAGGAATTCGGTGCCCCGGACAGCAGCGGCGGGGCGGAAAAGGGGCTTTCAATCGCTACCCGCGCGGGCGCGCAGGTTACTGCACCGGCGGACGGCTGGGTGGTGTATGCTGGTGCGTTCCGATCTTACGGCCAACTCTTGATCCTTAATGTCGGCGGCGGGTATCATGTATTGCTCGCCGGGATGGAGCGGATATCAGTTGATCTCGGGCAGTTTGTGCTGACCGGGGAACCGGTTGCAGTTATGGGGAACGGCTCCCATATCGCCGCTATCCTCGCGACAGGTTCCAGCCAACCGGTGCTATACGTTGAATTTCGAAAGGACGGGGTTCCCGTCGATCCAGGCCCATGGTGGGCAACTGGCGAAGGCGAAAAGGTTCGCGGATGATGCGCAAGACGTCACTCATTCTACTCGGCGCGGCAGCGGGAGCGGCAATGACGCTGCTCGCGGTTCAGCCCCGTATGATACTGGTTGGCGCGACCGCCAAAGCAGCGGCGGCAGATACATACCGGCAACTTAATTTGTTCGGCGACGTCTTCGAGCGCGTGCGCGCGGACTACGTCGAAAAGCCGGACGACAGCAAGCTGATCGAGACTGCCATCAACGGCATGCTCGCCGGGCTTGATCCGCATTCAAGTTACATGGACGCCAAAAGTTTTCGCGACATGCAGGTGCAGACTCGCGGTGAATTTGGCGGGCTCGGCATCGAAGTCACCATGGAAGACGGGTTGATCAAGGTCGTCGCGCCGATTGACGATACGCCGGCGGCGAAAGCCGGCGTCATGGCCAATGACATAATTACCAAGCTCGACGACGAGCAGGTCCAGGGACTCACCCTGAACCAGGCCGTTGAAAAGATGCGCGGGCCGGTCAACACCAAGATCAAGCTGACGATCACCCGCAAGGGCCAGGACAAACCGGTTGAGGTATCGATTACGCGCGACATCATTCGTGTGCGCTCGGTGCGTTCGCAAAACGAAGGCGACGACGTCGGTTACATTCGACTCACGCAGTTCAACGAGCAGACCACCGAAGGGCTGAAGAAAGCGATCACGGACATCACCGCCAAGATTTCCGACGACAAGCTCAAGGGCTACATTCTCGACCTACGCAACAATCCGGGCGGCCTGCTCGATCAGGCGATCTCGGTGTCTGACGCCTTCCTGCAAAAGGGCGAGATCGTATCCACCCGTGGCCGCAACGCCGAGGAAACCCAGCGCTTCAACGCGCGCCCGGGCGACCTTACGAAAAACAAACCGCTGATCGTTCTGATTAATGGTGGGTCGGCTTCCGCGTCTGAAATTGTCGCTGGCGCCTTGCAGGATCATAAGCGGGCAACGGTCATTGGCACCCGTTCATTTGGCAAAGGTTCGGTTCAGACGATCATTCCGCTTGGCTCCGGCAATGGTGCACTGCGGCTGACCACGGCGCGCTACTTCACGCCGTCTGGCCGCTCGATTCAGGCAAAAGGCATCTCGCCCGATATCGAGGTCTTGCAGGATGTGCCGGATGAGCTGAAGTCCAAGACCGATACCAAAGGTGAGGCATCGTTGCGCGGCCATCTGAAAGGCGACGAAGGCAAAGAGCAAACCGGCTCTCAGTCTTACATTCCGCCCGATGCCAAAGCCGACAAGGCACTCAATATGGCGCTCGATTTGCTGCGTGGAACCCAGGTGAACTCGGCATTCCCGCCAAATTCCAAAACACCGATCCCGAACTGATCGCAATCGGGACTTCCTAAGGCAATGGGGCGGCAAAAAAGCCGCCCCATTTCATTTTGGCCGGCTCGCCAGGCACTTTCTTTGCCCAGG
The DNA here is from genome assembly GCA_035519415.1 of Pseudolabrys sp. Taxonomy (GTDB): domain Bacteria; phylum Pseudomonadota; class Alphaproteobacteria; order Rhizobiales; family Xanthobacteraceae; genus Pseudolabrys. Next base: position 32,203 of record DATIWJ010000064.1, on the reverse strand, counting down.
GCGACAGGACTGTGACGGAAACGTCGCGTGCTAGACTCGCACGATGATTCGCGAGGATCTTGCGCCTTGGCAGACGAACTGAACGCGCCTCTCGGTCGGGACAGGCGAAAGCGGCTGCCGACGCTACCCGTCTCGGCGCCACGATTGCTTGCCGGTATCCTGGGGCTTTCGGGGATCGTCGTTATGGCCTGGGCGGCCTTCGTTAACGACCCACTCGGTGGTGAGCCGGTGGCAGTCGTGTCGACCAAGTTGTCGCCCCAAACCCAGGCGGCGCGGGACAGTGACGGCGACGGTAAGCATCATGCGCGCCACGACGGCGTGGACGGCACCGCACCCGATGCCGCAACCGCAGCGTCGAAAACTGCCGCAGCGCCGCCACCCGGATCAAAGACTGTCACCATCATCGATGGCTCCAGTGGGGCAAGGCAGCAAGTCACCATCCCTGGCAACGCCGAAAAACCGTTGCTCGATCCGAGGCTCATCGAGGCCACGCGACATGGCGCAATTCCGAAAATTGGACCTGATGGCGCGCGCCCCTCCACCCTTTTCGCGCACGCGCGCGAACTGCCGGCGAACAAAAAAGACTCGCCGCTCGTTGCCATTGTGATTGGTGGGCTCGGGATCAGTGCCTCAGGCACCGCCGATGCATTTTCCAAACTACCGGCAACGGTGACTTTCGCGTTGTCGCCTTATGCCGCCGACCTTGAAAAGCTGGCGGAGCGCGGCCGGGCCAATCAGCACGAACTGCTGGTCCAGGTCCCGATGGAACCTTTCGATTATCCCGACAATGACCCTGGCCCTCAGACCCTGCTGACCTCGCTGACCTCGGAACAGAACCTTGACCGGCTGCACTGGATAATGAGCCGCTTTCAGGGCTACGTCGGGCTGATGAGTTATATGGGTGCGCGGTTTACCGCTTCCGAGCAAGGACTGGCGCCGGTATTGCGGGATGTCGCCCAGCGCGGACTCATCTATGTGGATGACGGTTCTTCCTCGCGCAGCGTCGCCGGTCAGCTTGCCGGCGGCCACAATTTACCCTTTGCCAAAACCGATGTCGTACTCGACGCAGTCCCGACTCCGGTTGAAATCGACCGGGCGCTGGCGCGCCTTGAGATGAAGGCGCGCGACGGCGGCGTTGCCGTCGGATTTGCCACGGCGCAGCCGGCCACGATCGCGCGGATTGCCGACTGGGCAAAGAAAGTGGAGGCCCGCGGCATATTTCTGGTGCCGATCACAATGGTGGCGATCAAGGCAAAGTCATCGTAACTTTATTGCAGTCAAAAATCGTAGCGTTTGAACAACGGTGTGCGAATGCCTTCCCTGAAATCGCTGCCCTATCGCCCGTGTGCCGGCATGATGGTGCTTAACCGTGCCGGGCTTGTTTTCGTCGGACGGCGGACGGACGGACCGGAACACGTCGATGCGACGCATGTATGGCAGATGCCACAAGGCGGTATCGACGAAGATGAGGACCCGTACAAAGCCGCGCTGCGCGAGCTGCATGAGGAGACCAATATCCGCTCTGTAAAAAAACTCGGCGAGATCGGTGATTGGCTCACTTACGACCTTCCAAGCAAATTCGTGAAAAGAGCGTGGGGCGGCAAATATCGTGGGCAGAAGCAGAAATGGTATGCGCTGCGATTTACCGGCAATGAAGGCGAAATCGATATTGCTCGTCCCGCCGGTGGGCATAAGCCCGAATTCGTCGAATGGCGTTGGGTTGCGATGCGGGAATTGCCGGACCTTGTGGTGCCCTTCAAGCGCAAAACCTACGAACTTGTCGTGAAGGAATTCGAACGGTTCGCGCGCTAGTACTAGTGCATCGCCGTGCCGGTGAGATGCCGGTTGACCTGCTTGAAATGGTCCAGCCGTGTTAACAGCTTGTCCAGCTCGGAGCCCGGCTCCGTCTTGGCGATACGGTTTTCAAGCTCGCCAATGCGATCTGTGATCATGCCGCGGTCGAAACTTTCTGCGTCCTCGGCCACATCGGCGAGTACGGTGAGCCCGCCCATCGACACTTCTGCAAATCCGCCGAGTACGACAATTTTCTGTTCTCCGCCGGAGGCATGCACGGTCAAAATACCCGGCCGCAATGTCGTGACCATCGGTGCATGTTGTGCGAGCACGCCAAAGTCGCCTTCAACACCGGGGATATCGACTTGCTCGACTTCGCCCGAGAACAGCAGCTTTTCGGGCGACACCAGTTCAAAATGAAAACTAGCCATTACTCGTTCAACTCCTGCGCTTGCCTACTGCAAAACCAACACCCAGCCCAATAAGGCCACCAAGTGCGGTCATGATCGCAATGTGCTGGACCTGGCTGCTGGTGAGAGGCCCGCCGCCGCGCGCCACCTCGTTGCTACGTACTTCGAGACTGAGCGGTCCCAACCTGATCTCGGCCGTCTCGGGGCGCGTCATGTAGCCGGCAAGGCCACCGATCACCAGCCCGATCAGCAAAAACGCCAGGAGATTGGATCGCCCCTGCATCGTCCTTTACGCTGCTTCCGCGGCGAGTTTCTTGCCCTTCTCGACCGCTTCTTCGATGGTGCCGACCATGTAAAAAGCCGCCTCAGGCAGATTATCATATTTGCCTTCGCAAAGCCCTTGGAAGCCTTTGATGGTATCCCGCAGGTCGACCAGCTTGCCAGGCGAACCGGTGAACACTTCAGCAACGTGGAACGGCTGGGACAGGAAGCGCTCGATCTTGCGTGCGCGAGCAACCGTCAACTTGTCCTCTTCCGACAGCTCGTCCATGCCCAGGATGGCGATGATGTCCTGCAGCGCCTTGTAGCGCTGGAGAATTTGCTGAACTTGCCGGGCCACAGCATAGTGTTCCTCGCCGACAATCAGCGGCGATAGCATGCGTGAGGTTGAATCGAGCGGATCCACCGCCGGATAGATGCCCTTGGCGGCAATGTCGCGCGACAACACGGTGGTGGCATCGAGATGCGCGAATGAGGTCGCCGGCGCCGGGTCGGTCAAGTCATCGGCCGGAACGTAGATGGCCTGCACTGAGGTGATCGAGCCTTTGGTTGTTGTGGTAATCCGCTCTTGTAGCGCGCCCATGTCGGTGGCCAGCGTCGGCTGATAACCCACGGCACTCGGAATGCGGCCGAGTAGCGCTGACACTTCCGAGCCGGCCTGCGTGAAGCGAAAGATATTGTCGACGAAGAACAGCACATCCTGGCCCTTGTCGCGGAAATACTCAGCGACCGTCAGTCCGGAAAGTCCGACACGGGCACGCGCGCCTGGCGGCTCGTTCATCTGCCCGTAAACCAGTGCGCACTTGGAACCTTCGACGGAACCCTTTTTCGGGTCCTTGTTGACGCCGGATTCAATCATCTCGTGGTAGAGGTCATTGCCCTCGCGCGTACGTTCACCGACGCCGGCGAACACTGAATAGCCGCCATGTGCTTTGGCGACGTTGTTGATCAACTCCATGATCAAAACCGTTTTGCCCACGCCGGCTCCGCCGAACAGGCCGATCTTGCCGCCCTTGGCGTAAGGCGCGAGCAGATCGACGACCTTGATACCGGTGACAAGTATTTGTGCTTCCGTGGACTGGTCGGTGTAGGACGGCGCGTCCTGATGGATCGCTCGCCTGGCCTCGCCCTTGACCGGGCCCGCTTCATCGACCGGATCGCCGATCACGTTGATGATGCGGCCGAGGAGTTGCGGCCCGACCGGCACCTCGATCGGTTGGCCTGTGTCGGTGACTTCCTGCCCGCGCACCAGGCCTTCTGATGAATCCATAGCGATGGTTCGCACGGTTGATTCGCCGAGATGTTGTGCGACTTCCAGCACCAGACGGTTGCCGCCATTTTTTGTCTCGAGCGCATTCAGGATCGCCGGCAGATGAGCTTCGAACTGCACGTCGACGACGGCGCCGATAACTTGTGTGATTCTTCCGACTGCGTTGGGTGTGGCCATATTGTCCTCGTTACGGAACTAGAGCGCCTCGGCACCGGAGATGATCTCGATCAGCTCCTTGGTAATCATCGCCTGGCGGGTGCGGTTATAGGTCAGCGTTTGTTTGCGGATCATCTCGCCGGCATTGCGCGTGGCATTGTCCATCGCACTCATACGCGCACCCTGCTCGGAGGCAGCATTCTCCAGCAGGGCGCGGAAGACCTGCACGGACAGATTGCGCGGCAGGAGTTCGGCGAGGATTTCTTCCTCTTCCGGCTCGTATTCATAAGCTGGGGTAGCGCCTGTTTCAGCGGCCTTTTCGAACACCGGTGGAATGATCTGCTGAGCGGTCGGAATCTGCGCGATCACCGACTTGAAGCGCGAGAAGAACAATGTGGCGACATCGAACGCACCTTGCTCGAAGAGAGCCGCAACCTTTGTGGCAATCATCTCCGCTTGCGCGAGGCCGACGGTGCGAACACCGCGCAGCTCGATGGTCTCGATGATCAGCTTGCCGTAGAGCCGGCGCAGCTGCTCGTAGCCTTTGCGGCCCACGCAAAGGATTTTGACTTCCTTGCCGTCGGCTATCAGCGCGTTTGCCTTGTCGCGGGCAAGACGCACGATCGACGAATTGAATGGCCCACAAAGGCCGCGTTCGGCAGTGCAGACCACCAGCAAGTGCACTTTATCGCTGCCGGTTCCGGCGAGCAGACGAGGGGCCGAATCGCTGCCGGCGACAGCCGCAGCGATCGAGCCCAGCACCTTGCCCATGCGCTCGGCAAAAGGCCGCGCTGCTTCCGCAGCCGCCTGCGCACGCCGCAGTTTTGAAGCCGCGACCATCTGCATCGCTTTGGTGATCTTCTGCGTCGCCTTGGTGGCGGCGATGCGAACGCGCATGTCCTTGAGGCTGGCCATGTCGAATTAGTCCTGATCGCTCCCGATCGTGACGTCAGTCATCATGCGAAGGTCTTGGCGTAGCCGTCGACCACGCCCTTGAGTTTACCGCCATCAGCATCCGACAGGTCGCCGCTTTTGCGAATGCTCTCAAGCAGGTCGGAATGCTTGCTGCGCAGCAATGTCAAAAGGCCGCTTTCGAACGCGCGCACGCGATCCACCGCCAACGGGTCGAGATAGCCGTTAACACCGGCATAAATCACGCAGACCTGCTCTTCCATCTTGAGCGGCGAGAATTGCGGCTGCTTCAAGAGTTCGGTCAATCGCGCGCCTCGATTGAGCAGGCGCTGGGTTGTGGCGTCGAGGTCGGAGCCGAACTGCGCGAACGCCGCCATTTCGCGATATTGTGCCAGCTCACCCTTGATTCGGCCGGCGACTTTTTTCATCGCTTTGGTCTGCGCCGACGAACCAACGCGCGACACGGATAGGCCGACGTTCACCGCCGGCCGGATGCCCTGATAGAACAGATCGGTCTCCAGGAAGATCTGCCCGTCGGTGATCGAAATAACGTTGGTCGGAATGTATGCTGACACGTCGTTGGCTTGCGTCTCGATCACCGGCAGCGCGGTCAGCGAGCCGGCACCATTGTCGTCGTTCATCTTGGCGGCACGCTCGAGCAGACGTGAATGCAGGTAGAATACGTCGCCCGGATAAGCCTCGCGGCCCGGCGGACGGCGCAACAGCAGGGACATCTGGCGGTATGCGACGGCCTGTTTCGACAGGTCGTCATAGATGATGACCGCGTGCATCCTGTTGTCGCGGAAAAATTCACCCATCGTGCAACCGCTGAACGGTGCCAGATATTGCATCGGCGCCGGATCCGAAGCGGTGGCGGCGATCACGATCGAATAGTCGAGCGCACCCTGCTCCTCGAGCACTTTCACGAATTGGGCAACGGTCGAACGCTTCTGCCCGACGGCCACATAGACGCAGTAGAGTTTGATATTCTCGTCCGGCTGGGCATTGAGCGGCTTCTGATTAAGAATGGTATCAAGCGCGATCGCAGTTTTGCCGGTTTGCCGATCGCCGATGATCAGTTCGCGCTGACCGCGGCCGATCGGTATCAGCGAATCGATCGCTTTTAGACCGGTGGCCATCGGCTCATGCACCGATTTGCGCGGGATGATGCCGGGCGCCTTCACGTCCACCCGGGCGCGTTTTTCGGCTTTGACCGGGCCTTTGCCGTCGATCGGATTGCCGAGCGGATCGACAACGCGCCCAAGCAGGCCTTTGCCGACCGGCACGTCGACAATGGCGCCTGTGCGCTTGACGGTCTGGCCTTCCTTGATTTCGCGGTCATTGCCGAAAATAACGATACCGACGTTGTCGATTTCGAGATTGAGCGTCATGCCGCGCACGCCATTCTCGAATTCAACAAGCTCGCCGGCCTGCACGTTGTCGAGACCGTAAACGCGGGCGATACCATCGCCGACCGAAAGCACTTGGCCGACTTCGGAGACTTCGGCTTCCTGGCCGAAGCTCTTTATCTGCTCTTTCAGGATGGCGGAAATTTCTGCGGCGCGGATGTCCATCAGCGGGCCTCTTTCATCGCTAACTTGATCGAATTGAGTTTCGTGCGAAGTGAACTGTCGACCATGCGGCTGCCGACCTGGACGACAAGCCCGCCGATGATGGCGGGATTGATCTTGACGTCGAGGTCGATGTCCTTTCCGCCGGTCACCGATTTGAGTGCGCTCTTCAGTGCGTCGAGATTGTTGTCGCTCAGCTTCTCGGCGACAGTGACCTGGGCAACCACCTCGCCCTTGTGCCGGGCGACAAGCATCCTATAGCCACGGATCATATCGCGCACCGCAAACAGCCGCCGGTTGGTCGTAATGACGCGCAAGAAATTTGCAGTAAGCCCGCCGATGCCGGCCTTGGCGAGAATGGCCGAGAGCGCCCTGAGCTGCTCATCGGCGTCGAACACGGGGCTGCGCACCAGGCGATTGAGATCGGCGCTATTGGCGATCAGCGCGTCGAACTGATCGAGATCTTTCTTGATGGAGTCGATAGCCTTGTTCTCGAGGGCGAGCTCGAACAGAGCAGTGGCGTAACGGCCAGCCATGCCGGAAATGATCGGATCTTCGCCCACGGAAACGCTCGTTGCTTTTACTTCGTTCGCAGCCCTGACGCCGTCGCGGATTGGCGGCGCAAGCTATTGGAATCCAAGATGGAATTCCGATCTCGGGAGACGTCGCGGAAGCCCGCGGGAACCCCCCTGAAATCGAGGGCTAGCTAACACAGCAAGGTTGGCGGTGCAACACATCGGCCTGTTCGTCACAGGTGCCCGCGAGCGACAAATTTGCATCACAGGGTTGTCTCGCCACGCGATCATCCTCCCTATAGCGTGCACGGCGCATTGACCGCCAGCACCCGCCGGAATTTCTAAGAGTGCCGAGATCCAAAACAGAAGCCGACGCCGCGACTACAGCCAAGTTGCTCGTCGTGCTGCTCGCCTTTGCCTGGGGCCTGAACTGGGTTGCGGCAGCGATCGCGCTTCGCGAGATGTCGCCTTGGAGCCTGCGGGTTGCCGGGTCCGGCATTGGCGCGGCGATGCTGTTCAGCGCGGTGATCATCACTGGCCACAAATTGCGAATTCCGCGTGGCGAATACGTGCACGTGATGGTGGCCGGCTTTCTCAATGTCGCCGGATTTCAGATTCTCTCCAGCTTCGCACAATTGAGCGGCGCAACCACGCGCGCAATTATCATCACGTATTCGATGCCAATCTGGACAACTGTGCTGAGCTGGCTCTTTCTTGGCGAGCGATTAAACACAGTGCGCTGGCTTGCTTTCGTGCTGTGCGTCATCGGCGTGACGGTTCTGATATGGCCGCTATTCGCCACGGGATTTCCACCTTTCGTTTTTTATTCGCTTGGTTGTGCGCTAAGCTGGGCAGTAGCGACGGTCTACATTAAATGGGCCAAGGTCACGATTGAGCCCCTGGCTAACGCTGCCTGGCAATTGCTGTTCGGCCTGATCTTTATCACTGCTGGCAGCTTCATCGCCGAGGGTTACCCTCATCTCTGGCCGATCAAAAACGAGACAATTCTGGCTGTGCTCTTTGTCGGATTGTTCGGCGTTGGCCTTGCGCATTTTCTATGGTGGTCGATCGTCGGCCGGTTGCCGGCAATTACGGCATCTCTCGGCTCGCTGCTGGTGCCGGTTATCGGTGTCAGTGCATCTACCATCGTGCTTGACGAACGACTGACTGTGCCGGACCTCATCGGTTTTGCGATGATTTTTTCCGCTGCCGCCTGCGTGCTGCTGCAGCCCGATGTCCGGCACGACGAAATGCCGGAATAACGTCTAATTTAGTAGAAGCTTTGCGGATCGACGTCCACTTCCAGTCGCACGTTGCCGCGTGGCTTGGGCGCATCAGCAAGCCACCCACGCAAGTACGCCGACAGATCGAAGGTACGCGGCGCTTTAACCAGCAGCCGGAATCGATGTCGGCCGCGCACCACCGCGATCGGTGCCTCGGCGGGGCCCAGCACACGGACCTGATTGTCCTTCGGCGCTGCATTGGCAAGCGTTCGGCCATAAGTTTCGGCGACGTGCCGCTCGTTCGCCGTGATGACGAGACTTGCCAGCCGGCCAAATGGCGGGTAGCCAGCATGCTCGCGTTGTTCGATCTCGCTTTTGTAAAAGGCCTCGCGATCGCCCGAAATGAGTGCGCGCATCACGGGGTGCTCAGGCTGATGCGTCTGCAAATAGCCGATGCCGCGCCCTTCCTCGCGGCCGGCGCGACCGACCACCTGATGCAACAGCTGAAATGTGCGCTCGGCTGCGCGCGGATCACCATTCCCCAGGCCGAGATCGGCATCGACGATGCCCACCAGGTTGAGCTTGGGAAAGTGATGACCTTTGGCGACGAGTTGTGTGCCGATAATGAGATCAAAGCGTCCTTCAGCCACATCATCGAGCTCCTGGCGAAGACGCTCGATCGATTCCACCAGGTCGCTCGACAGCACCAGGATGCGGGCTTGTGGAAAAAGCTCGCCAGCTTCTTGCTCAAGTCGTTCTACGCCCGGTCCAACCGCGGCAAAGCTATCCGTTGCATGACAATGCGGACATTCGGTCGGCGGCGGCACCGAATATCCGCAATGATGGCAAACCAGCCGCCGCTTGAACCGGTGATCGACCAGCCAGGCGTCGCAGTTCGGACATTGCATGCGAAACCCGCAGGCACGGCATAACGTCAGCGGTGCATAGCCGCGTCGATTTAGAAACAACAATACCTGTTCGCCACGGGTCAGCGACACCGCCGCTGCCTCTGCTAGCCGTGGTGAGATGAAACGCCCGCGCGGCGGGCCCTCGCGGCGCATGTCGATCGCCTCGACCGAGGGCAGGTATGCGCCACCAAAGCGTTCCGGCAGGTGAACATGCCGATAACGGCCGCGGCGGGCGTTGACTGCCGATTCGACCGAAGGCGTCGCCGAAGCAAGGACAACCGGGATTTTTGCGATCGATCCGCGCACCACGGCCATGTCGCGGGCATGGTAGTGCGCGCCATCTTCCTGTTTGTAGGCAGGGTCGTGCTCTTCGTCGACAACGATCAGCCCAAGATTGGCGTAAGGAAGAAAAAGCGCTGAACGTGCGCCGACCACGACGGACACTTCGTTTGCCGCCACGGCCGCCCAGGTCCGTGCGCGCTTGCGCGGCGAAAGCTGCGAGTGCCATTCGGCTGGACGCACTCCGAAGCGCTCGGAAAACCGATCGAGAAATTGCGCGGTGAGCGCTATCTCCGGCATCAGGATCAGGCTTTGCCGGTTACGCCGGATATTTTCGGCGACCGCCTCGAAATAGACCTCGGTTTTGCCCGAGCCTGTGACGCCATCGAGCAACGTGACGGTGTAACCCCCCTGTTCAACCGTGGTCCGCAACCCATCGGCAGCGGCGAGCTGCGCAAGGGAGAATTCCGGCTTGCGGAAATCGGGGTCCGGCTGCGAAGCCACTGGTTCAGGCGGGAGGACGACCGTTTCGAGGGTGCCTTCGTCGATCAGGCCGTCGATCACACCGCCGCTGACACCGGCTTCCCTCGAAGCCTCGCCCTTCGCACGGATGAGGCCATCGACGAAAAGCCTGAGTACGCGCGCACGCGCGGCTGTCATTCGTTGCGGCGCGGGTCCGGAGAGCCGCACGCCCACGCGCTCTCGCCCGGGGCCGAGGTGTTCGCCCATACGCAGCGTCATGCGCAGAACCATGCCGCGCGAAGCGAGGGTATAGCCCGACACCCAATCGACGAACTGACGAAGCTCGGGTTTTAATGGCGGTACGTCGAGTTTTTCGTCGACATCTTTCAGGCGGTTGTGGAGACGTGGGTTTGGATTGGGATTGTCGGCCCACACGACACCCATGCACTCGCGCGCGCCCAGTGGTACTGCCACCAGATCGCCCGGCGTAAGCTCGAGTCCCACCGGTACCCGGTAGGAATACGTTTGGTCGAGCGCCACCGGCACCAGAATATCGACAACCCGCGCGGTCATAGCTCTGGTCTGGCCGATTCCGGGCGCTTAAGGAAGGGTGAAGAAAGCAGTGCCACTCTCTCCTTATGGGCCAGTTCCCCGCCAGTCCAGACGTTACTGCCGAAATCACCCGCTGGGTGGGTTACCTCGGCAGCGAGCGGCGCATGTCGGACAAAACGCTGGAGGCTTACCGGCGTGACGTCACGCAATTTCTCGTGTTTTTGGCCGAACATCTCGGCGGCACGCCAACGCTCAAGCAGCTGGCGAAGCTCACGCCAGCCGATGTGCGCGCCTTCATGGCGGCGAGGCGCGGCGACGGCATTGGCAATCGCTCGCTGATGCGCTCGCTTGCCGGCGCCCGCTCGTTCGCGCGATTTCTCGAGCGCAACGGCAAGGGCAAGGTTGCAGCGCTGACCGCTGTGCGTTTGCCTAAATTGCCAAAGACCCTGCCGAAGCCGTTGGCGATTTCTGCAGCCAAAGAAATCACCGACGCTCAGTTGCGCGAAACTGAGACAAGCGAGCGGTGGATCAGCGCACGCGACACCGCGGTGCTTGCCTTGCTTTATGGCTCCGGCCTGCGCGTCTCGGAGGCGCTTGGCCTCCAGCGGAAAGACTGCTCTGACGCCACCGACGCTCTCACCATTACCGGAAAGGGCAACAGGACGCGCATGGTGCCGTTGCTGCCGCAAGTCGCAAAGATAATCGCTGACTATGTGGCGCTCTGCCCGTTCGAGATCCCACCCGATGGACCGTTGTTCGTCGGCGCACGTGGGGGCGCGCTTTCGCCTCGCATCGTTCAGCTGGCAATGGCGAGATTGCGCGGCGCGCTCGGCCTGCCTGACAGTGCAACGCCGCACGCGCTACGTCACTCTTTCGCGACCCATCTTCTCGCGCGCGGGGGCGACCTGCGTTCGATCCAGGAATTGCTCGGCCACGCATCGCTGTCGACGACCCAGATCTATACGGCCGTCGATGCCGAGCATTTGTTGAAGGTCTATGCGAGCGCGCATCCACGCGCGCGATAATATACCGCGCAGGCCATCTCTCGCCTCTTGCGCTCTCGTGTGCTCTGCTATCATCGTAGCCTACGGATCGCCGGGAGAGGCCAATGAGCGCACATGAAAATCTCGAACACGCCGAACATGCCGAGCACGCGTCGCACTCCAACAAGAACATCGCGTTGCTGATTGCAGTATTGGCGCTGTTTCTTGCGTTTTCCGAGACACTCGGCAAGAGCGCGCAAACGGCCGCCATTGCCGACAATATCAAAGCCTCGGACACCTGGAATTTTTTCCAGGCCAAAACCGTCCGACAAACGACTTTACGCACCGCTGCCGACGGGTTTGCGGCCCAGCTACCAGCAGTCACCAACGACGAGGCCAAGGCCGCCATGGCCAAGCAGGTCGAGGCCTGGCGAAGCACGGTCACTCGATACGATTCGGATCCGAAGGAAAATGACGGCCGCAAAGAACTCAAGGCACAGGCCGAGCATCTGGAGCACGAGCGCGACACGTGGCTGGCTCGTTATCACCAGTATGAATTCGCCTCGGCTGCGTTCCAGATAGGCATCGTGCTCGCCTCCGCAGTCATCATCACAGGCATACCGGCGCTAGGCTGGCTATCGGGACTTGTCGGGATCTTCGGCCTTGGCTTTATGGCGCTCGGCCTTTGGGCGCCACATGCGCTCCATTTAGGCTGACATCAGGCGGCGCGATTGCGATAGGAGCGGCGCAGACGCATGAGCCGGCGAAAAGCGCGCGCGGCGCGTTCCGGTCTGAACATCCATATAATTTTTCGGATCCGGGCCCGGATTGGCTCGGTTTGCATACGCGCCCAATCGCGCGCCCACAAAAACCAATCGTACATTCGCCGGAACCAGGCAATCTGCAAAAGCTTATCGCGCGTCACATCGAATACGAAGGCGGTGACGCCAAGGCCGACGAGCTTTGCCAAAATCAGCACGAAAACTGCGCCGATCCAATTGCGCGTGGCGAGGAAATAAACTTCGAGAAACTTCAACGGCAGCAACACGAGGACCGGGACGATGAACACGGCGAGCGCCGCGTAGGGCGGCAGCTTTTCCAGCAGCCGGCCAATGCTGACTTTTAGCCTGCCCCATGGAATGACATTGACAATGCGCGCGACGATGGGCTCGAGGTGGTCCCACAGCCACGCTTCGAGCAGAAGCAGCAGCGCGAGAATGACCCATAATGGTCGGAAGAGATTGCGGCGCATCTGTTATAAATAATAACGCCGCGGGGAGCCGCAAAACAGGCTGAAGTCCATTCGCCGCACACAAACTTTGCAGCCTATTCTGTGCGGGTTATCAATGGGCTGCGAGGGTCGTCCTCCCCCGCGACGAATAATGTGGCGGTGCACTATGACCGCACCCGTCCACCGTCCACATTCAGGGTCTGTCCGGTCATAAATGCTGCGTCGTCGCTGGTCAGGAATGAAACAGCGCCGACCAGATCCTCGGGCACTTCCACGCGCTTTATTGCCTGCATTTGTGCGACCGCAGCAAATTCATCGTCCATGCTCTTGAAGCCCGGACGCGGCGCACGCACCAGAGTGCCGGGAGAACGCGTGAGCCCAGGCGCAATTGCATTGACGGTGATGCCATCCGGCGCCAGATCTGTCGCGAGCGCGCGGGTAAATCCGACAATGCCGCCTTTGCTCGCGACGTAGTGGGTAAAACCGGTCACTACCGAGCCAAGCGTGCTCGACGCCATGTTGACCACGCGTCCCCATTTACGCGCGCGCATACCCGGTACAAATGCTGCCGTCACCAAAAAGGCACCATCGAGATTGATCGACAGGACCTGACGCCAGTCGGCAAAGCTCATTTCCGGAAAGTTTTTCTGCGGAAAGATGCCGGCGCAATTAACCACGATATCGACATGGCCGAATTTTCCTTGCACCTGTTTCGCCATGGCCGCGACCGATCCTTCCGATGACACGTCGCAGTTCACCGCGAGCGCCTGACGGCCGGCCGCTTCAACCAGCTTCACTGTGTCCTTGCCGTCGCCGAGGTCGACAATGGCCACGTGCACACCATCCTCGGCCAGCCGCTTCGCAAAAGCCTGTCCAATTCCGCTGGCGCCGCCGCTGATAACGGCGACCTTGTCTTTGTGGCCTCTGGCCATGAAGTTCCCCCTGCAAAAAAAGTCAAATATGGATCGCGCGTTTGGCGACCTCCATGGCGGCTTCCTTCACCGCCTCCGGAAGCGTGGGATGCGCGTGACAAGTGCGGGCAATGTCCTCAGCCGACGCGCCGAATTCCATTGCGATGACGGCCTCGGCAATCATGTTGCCGGCGTCGGCGCAAATTACGTGCACCCCCAGCACGCGGTCGGTCTTGGCATCGGCGAGAATCTTCACGAAGCCCTCGGTCGTCAAATTGACCTTGGCTCGCCCGTTGGCGGTAAACGGAAACTTGCCGACATTGTACGCTACCCCGGCGGCCTTTAGTTCTTCCTCTGATTTTCCGACAGTCGCAATCTCGGGATATGTGTAAACCACGTTGGGGATAGCATCGTAATTCACGTGCCCGGCCTGCCCAACCAGTATTTCCGCAACCGCAACACCTTCGTCCTCGGCTTTGTGGGCCAGCATTGGTCCGGCAATCACGTCACCGATCGCCCAGATGCCAGGCACATTGGTTGCGTAATAATGATCAACCGCAACGCGCCCGCGTTCATCAAATTTGACGCCAATCTCCTTCAGGCCAAGGCCTTCCGTGTAGGGCACCCTTCCGATCGCAACCAGGACTACGTCGGCATCCATCGTTTCTGCGGCACCGCCTCTGGCGGGCTCGACGGTCACCTTCAGTCGCTTCCCCGATGTATCGACCGCCGTCACCTTTGACGACAGCTTGAACGCTATGCCCTGCTTCTCGAGCAGGCGTTGCGCCTGACGGCGCAGCTCGCCGTCCATGCCTGGCAAAGCGCCATCGAGAAACTCAACCACCGTGACTTGCGCGCCAAGCCGCCGCCAGACCGAACCAAGTTCGAGGCCGATCACGCCGGCACCGACGACCAGCAAATGCCTGGGCACTTGCGGCAACGACAGCGCACCTGTCGACGAGACGATGCGCTTCTCGTCGATATCAACGCCTTTGAGCCGCGCCACGTCGGAGCCGGTTGCGATGACGATCGATTTGGCCTCGATTATCTGCGTCTTGCCTCCTTCGCCTTTCACTTCGACCTTGCCGGGGGCGGTGATGCGGGCATTGCCAATAAATCCGTCGATTTTGTTCTTTTTGAACAGGAAATCGACGCCCCTGACATTGCCATCCACGCCCTGGTCCTTGAACGCCATCATCGCCTTGAGATCGAGCCTGGGCGCCGAAACACCGATGCCCATTTTGTCGAACGTATGCCCCGCCTCCTCGAACAGCTCAGAGGCATGCAACAACGCCTTCGACGGGATACAGCCGATGTTAAGACAGGTGCCGCCATAGGTGGCACGCTTCTCGACCACCGCTGTTTTCAGGCCAAGTTGCGCGGCCCTGATCGCGCAAACGTAGCCGGCGGGGCCGGTACCGATGACCACAAGATCGTAAGCCATACACCTATAAATCCAGCACGACGCGCGCCGGATCCTCCAACCCCTCTTTCACGCGCACCAGAAAGGTCACCGCCTCACGGCCATCGACGATACGGTGATCATAGGAGAGCGCGAGGTACATCATTGGACGTGCCTCAATCTTGCCGGCGACCACCATGGGGCGCTCCTGAATCTTGTGCATGCCAAGAATGCCTGACTGCGGGGCGTTCAGAATCGGCGTCGACATCAGCGAGCCGTAGACACCACCATTGGTGATCGTAAAAGTGCCGCCCTGCATTTCCTCGATCTTGAGCGTACCCTCGCGCGCGCGGCGGCCAAGATCAGAGATTGCTTTTTCGATCTCCGCTAGCGACATCAACTGAGCGTCGCGCACGACCGGCACGACCAGACCTTTCGCGGTACCGACCGCGATGCCAATGTGATAATAATTCTTGTAGACGATGTCGGTGCCATCAATCTCGGCGTTGACCGCCGGAATTTCCTTGAGCGCCTGGATACAGGCGCGCACAAAGAAGCCCATGAAGCCGAGCTTCACGCCGTGCTTCTTTTCGAACACATCCTTGTACTGATTGCGCATATGCATCACCGCGCTCATATCGACCTCGTTGAAGGTCGTGAGCATGGCGGCGGTGTTCTGCGCGTCTTTGAGGCGGCGCGCGATGGTCTGGCGCAGACGCGTCATGTGCACGCGTTCTTCGCGAGCAGCGTCGTCGGCGGGCGAAGGCGCGCGCATCTGCACGGGCGCCGACACCGGTGTCGGGGCCGCTGCGGCGCGCTCGATTGCCGCGATCATGTCACCTTTGGTGACCTGGCCGTGCATGCCGGTACCACTGACCTTTGACGGATCGACGCCGCTTTCCGCCGCCATCTTGCGCACCGAAGGCGGGGTCGGCATTTCGGAAGGTTTGGTAGAAGCAGCCGGCGCTGGCTTTGGCGCCTCGGCGACCTTCGGCGCCGGTGCGGCCTTGGCTGCCGCGCCCGCGCCCTCCTTGATCTGGCCGAGCAACGCACCGACGGCGACCGTGTCGCCGTTTTTCGCCGCGATGTCGGAGAGCACTCCGGCTGCCGGCGCGGGAACTTCCAGCGTAACCTTGTCGGTCTCGAGCTCCACCAGGGGCTCATCCACCGCCACTGCCTCGCCCGGCTGCTTGAACCATTTGCCGACCGTCGCTTCGGTCACAGATTCGCCGAGGGTGGGCACGCGGATATCAGCCATGGTTCATCTATCCTTATTCGTCATGGCCGGAGGTGGCATGACGCAATACGAATTTATCCAAGCGCCTCGTCGAGGAATTGCCTGAGCTGCATCAAGTGCTTTGACATCTGGCCAACGGCCGTCGATGCCGAGGCAGGACGTCCCGCATAGCGCATCGTGCGGTGCTTGGCGCCGATCTGGTTGAGGATCCATTGCAGGAATACGTCTACGAAGAACCAGGCGCCCATATTGCGTGGTTCTTCCTGGCACCACACCATTTCTGCCTGCTTGAAGCGCGACAGCTCGGCAACCAATGCCTTGGTCGGGAACGGATAGAGCTGCTCAAGCCGCAGGAGATAAATGTCGTCGACGCCACGCTTTTCGCGCTCTTCGTAGAGATCGAAATAAACCTTGCCTGAGCACATAACGACGCGGCGTATCTTGTTGTCGGCTACCAGCTTGATTTTCTCGTTTGCC
The DNA here is from genome assembly GCA_035519415.1 of Pseudolabrys sp. GTDB lineage: Bacteria > Pseudomonadota > Alphaproteobacteria > Rhizobiales > Xanthobacteraceae > Pseudolabrys. The sequence continues at coordinate 15,631 of DATIWJ010000064.1, read as the reverse complement.
AGCAGCTGCGCGTCGTCCCACAGAAGCCGATGGAACGAGGTGCCAGTCGCCATTTCGTCAAGACGCGACACCGCGCGCTTGTGGCGCAGCAATGATTTTGGTGTCATCAGAACGAGGGGCTTGCGAATCTCGCGCCTCAGTTGCCGACGCAGAATGTGGAAGTAGTTCGCGGGTGTTGTGCAGTTGGCAACCTGCATGTTGTCTTCGGCGCACATCTGCAGAAAGCGCTCAAGCCGCGCCGATGAATGCTCTGGCCCCTGGCCTTCGTAGCCATGGGGCAGCAGGCAGACGAGACCTGACATGCGCAGCCATTTACGTTCGCCAGATGAAATGAACTGGTCGAAGACCACCTGTGCGCCATTGGCGAAATCACCAAACTGCGCCTCCCACAGCGCCAGAGTGGTTGGCTCGGCAGCGGAATAGCCATACTCGAATCCAAGCACGGCCTCCTCCGACAGCATCGAATTGAGCACCTCATAGCGCGCTTGCCCCTCGCCGACATGATTGAACGGGGTGTACCGCTCCTCGGTGTTTTGGTCGAACAGCACCGAATGCCGCTGCGAAAACGTCCCGCGCTCGCTGTCCTGGCCCGACAGGCGAACCGGGTTTCCTTCCTTGAGTAACGAACAGAAGGAAAGTGCCTCAGCCGTTGCCCAATCGATCGCCTCGCCGCTTTCGATCGCCTTGGCACGGTTTTCAAGGAAGCGCTGGATCGTTTTGTGAACCGTAAAACCTTGTGGAACAGCGGTGATGTGCTTGCCGATGTCACGCAATTCGGCGGCATCGACGCCGGTATTGCCCCGGCGCGGATCGTCCGCATCACGGGCGGCCTTCAACCCTGACCAGCGACCGTCAAGCCAATCGGCCTTGTTTGGCTTGTAGCCCTGGCCGGCTTCGAACTCGGCGTCGAGGCGCGTCCGCCAGTCGACCTTCATTTTCTCGACTTCGCCTTCGGTGACGACGCCCTCGCCGATCAGCTTCTTGGTATAGATTTCCAGCGTGCTCGGATGCGCGCGGATCTTCTTGTACATCAGCGGCTGGGTGAACGATGGCTCGTCGCCTTCGTTGTGGCCAAAACGGCGGTAGCAAAACATGTCGATAACCACCGGCCGCTGGAATTGTTGCCGGTACTCGGTCGCCACCTTGGCGGCAAAGACGACAGCTTCAGGGTCATCGCCATTCACGTGCAAGATCAGCGCCTCGATCATCTTGGCGACATCGGACGGATATGGCGACGAACGCGAGTATCGCGGATAGGTCGTGAAGCCGATCTGGTTGTTGACGATGAAATGGAGCGAACCGCCGGTTCGGTAGCCCTTGAGATCAGACAGGCCAAAACATTCCGCCACCACGCCCTGGCCGGCGAAGGCAGCATCACCATGGATGAGCAGGGGCATCACCACGCGTCGATCATCCGGTTTGACGTGGTGCTGGTCCTGCTTGGCACGCACTTTGCCGAGCGTCACCGGATCGACAATCTCCAGGTGCGAAGGATTGGCCGTCAACGACAAATGCACCTTGTTGTTGTCGAACTCGCGATCGGACGAGGCGCCAAGATGATATTTCACGTCGCCGGAGCCTTCGATTTCGTCCGGCGTCGCCGACCCGCCTTTGAATTCATGAAAGAGCGCGCGATGCGGCTTGCCCATCACCTGGGTCAAGACATTCAGGCGGCCGCGATGTGACATCCCGAGGCAGATCTCCTTCACGCCGAGATTGCCGCCGCGCTTGATGATCTGCTCGAGCGCCGGGATCAGAGCCTCGGCGCCATCGAGACCGAAACGTTTGGTGCCGGTGTATTTGACATCGAGAAATTTCTCGAAGCCTTCGGCCTCCACAAGCTTGTTGAGGATTGCACGCTTGCCTTCGCGGGTGAACGTGATCTCCTTGTCTCGTCCTTCGATGCGTTCCTGAATCCAGCTTTTCTGCGCGGCGTTGGAGATATGCATGAACTCGACGCCAAGTGTCTGGCAGTAAGTGCGGCGCAGTATGGCGACGATCTCGCGCATGGACGCGAATTCGAGACCGAGGACCTTGTCGAGATAAATTTTGCGATCAAGGTCGGCTTCCGTAAACCCGTATGAGCGCGGATCGAGCTCTTCCTCGTTTTTCTCCGGTTCGAGCGCGAGCGGATCGAGCTTGGCGTGGAAGTGGCCGCGGATGCGATAGGCGCGAATAAGCATCAGCGCGTGGATGGAATCGCGCGTCGCCTGCATCACATCGGTAGAAGTAAGCTCGACGCCTTTGGCCCGCGCGGTGGTGGAAATTTTCTCGCCGAATTTCTTTTCGGTTTCCACCCATTGGCCATCGAGAGCCGCCACCAGATCGCCGTTCGGGCGGGGTGGCCAGTCCGGCGTACTCCACGAAGCGCCGCGTGCACTTTTGACGACGTCTGATTTCTCGTCCTTCAGGCTCTGGAAAAAGGCGCGCCACTCGGCATCGACCGCTGCCGGGTCGGCCTCGTATCTGGCGTAGAGGTTTTCGATATACGCGGCGTTGCCGCCGTACAGGAATGAAGTGCGGGCGAAAAGGGCATTGGCGTCCTGGCGCGACATGGTGATCTGTCCTTGCGCGGCCTGAAAATCCGCGCCTCGCCGCAACGCAAAGCCCCGGACGGCCAGCCGCGACGTCGATTTTGCTGTTTTAACTCTATTTATGACGTCTGTAAGTCTACGAAAGGCCTAAGGACTGAATCATGACTTCAGTACTTCCACCAGCGTTTTCCCGATTCTGGCAGGGGACGGTGATACCTTGATTCCGGCCGATTCCATTGCCGCAATTTTGGATTCAGCGTCACCCTTTCCGCCGGAAATGATTGCGCCGGCATGACCCATGCGCCGGCCGGGCGGCGCCGTACGTCCGGCAATAAAGCCAACCATCGGCTTTTTGCGGCCCCGCTTGGCCTCATCCTTGAGGAATTGCGCGGCGTCCTCCTCTGCCGAACCACCGATTTCGCCGATCATGACGATCGACTCGGTCTTCGGGTCAGCCAGGAACATCTCCAGTACCGCAATGAATTCGGTGCCCTTGACCGGATCGCCGCCAATGCCGACTGCGGTTGTCTGCCCAAGATTTTCGCGGCTGGTCTGAAACACCGCTTCATAGGTGAGCGTGCCCGAGCGTGACACGATGCCGACTTTGCCCGGCTTGAAGATGTTGCCGGGCATGATGCCAATCTTGCACTCGCCCGCCGTCATCACGCCCGGGCAATTCGGGCCGATCAGCCGTGATTTCGAGCCCGAAAGCGAGCGCTTCACCTTGACCATATCCATCACCGGAATGCCCTCGGTGATGCAAACGACGAGCGGAATCTCGGCCTGAATTGCCTCGCAGATGGCATCGCCGGCGCCCGCGGGCGGCACATAGATCACGCTGGCATCGCATTTCGTCTTTTCTTTCGCCTCGGCAACCGTATCGAACACCGGCAAATCGAGATGGGTCGAACCGCCTTTGCCCGGCGATGTGCCCCCGACCATTTTGGTGCCGTAAGCAATCGCCGCCTGCGAATGGAAGGTGCCATTCTTGCCTGTGAAGCCCTGACAGATGACCTTGGTGTTCTTGTCGATGAGGACGGCCATTATGCGGCCCCCTTCACGGCTTTGACAATTTTTTGCGCGGCATCGTCGAGATCATCGCCCGATGTCACGTTGAGCTTTGACTCGGCGATAATTTTTTTACCCAGATCGACGTTGGTACCTTCGAGGCGCACCACCAACGGCACCTTCAAACCTACTTCCTTCACCGCGGCGACCACGCCTTCGGCGATCACGTCGCATTTCATGATCCCGCCGAAAATATTGACCAGGATGCCTTTCACGTTCGGATCAGAGGTGATGATCTTGAAAGCCGCGGTCACCTTCTCTTTCGTCGCGCTGCCGCCGACGTCAAGAAAGTTGGCTGGCGCCATTCCGTAGAGCTTGATGATGTCCATGGTGGCCATGGCGAGGCCGGCGCCGTTGACCATGCAGCCGATCGAGCCATCGAGAGCGATATAATTGAGATCGTATTTCGAGGCCTCGATTTCCTTTTCGTCTTCCTCGGTGAGATCGCGCAGCGCGACAATGTCGGGATGCCGATAAAGCGCGTTGCCGTCGAAGCCGACCTTGGCGTCGAGACAGATGATCTTTTTGTCCTGGGTCACGACCAGCGGATTGATCTCGAGTAGGCTCATGTCCTTCGTCGTGAAGGCTGAGTAGAGCTTGGGCAGGATCGCTTCGATCTGCTTGGCGAGATCACCCGAAAGCTTCAGCGCCTGTGCCACGCGGCGGCCGTGATGCGGCATGATCCCGGTCGCCGGATCGACAGAAAAGGTGAGGATTTTTTCCGGCGTCTTGTGCGCGACTTCCTCGATGTCCATCCCGCCTTCGGTGGAAACGACGAATGCAACACGCGAGGTCTCACGATCGATCAGCGCTGAAAGATAGAACTCGCGATCGATGGCAGAGCCCTCTTCGACGTAGAGCCGATTGACTTTCTTGCCATGCGGACCGGTCTGATGGGTAACAAGCGTCGAGCCAAGAATGCGCGCAGATTCCTTCTTCACATCCTCGATGGATTTCACCACCTTGACGCCACCGGCTTTGCCGCGCCCGCCGGCATGAATCTGGGCCTTCACGACCCAGACCGGGCCGCCAAGTTCCTGCGCGCCCTTGATTGCTTCGTCCACGCTGAAAGCAGGAACACCGCGCGGCGCCGGCACGCCAAATTCGCGCAAGACCGCCTTCGCCTGATATTCGTGAATATTCATTACATGCTCCCGGCGGAGAACGCCGGCTTGGTTTAGTTATCGAGATTCGGCGCGATCTTCTTGCAGGCGTCGACCAGCCCCTGCACGGCGACCGCCGACTTTTCGAACATCGCGCGCTCGCCGCTGTTGAGTTCGATCTCGACGATGCGTTCGGCGCCTTTGGCGCCAATCACCACAGGCACCCCGACATAAAGGTCTTTAATGCCGTATTCGCCATTGAGCCAAGCGGCGCAAGGCAGTACCCGCTTCTTGTCCAGCAGATAGCTTTCCGCCATCGCAATTGCCGACGCCGCCGGCGCATAAAAGGCCGAACCTGTCTTGAGCAGATTGACGATTTCTGCGCCGCCATTCGCGGTGCGTTTCACGATGTCGTCGACGCGCGACTGCGTCGTCCAGCCCATCTTCACCAAATCAGGCACCGGAATACCCGCTACTGCAGAATAGCGGATGAGCGGCACCATGGTGTCGCCATGCCCGCCGAGGACGAAAGCCGTGACGTCTTCCACGGAGACCTGAAACTCGTCGGCGAGGAAATAACGAAAGCGCGCCGAATCGAGCACGCCCGCCATTCCAACTACTTTGTGCTGCGGCAGACCGCAGCTCTTTTGCAGCGCCCACACCATGGCGTCGAGTGGATTGGTGATGCAGATGACAAACGCGTTCGGTGCGTATTTCTTGATGCCGGAGCCAACCTGCCCCATGACCTTGAGGTTTATGTCGAGCAGATCGTCGCGACTCATGCCCGGTTTGCGCGGCACGCCCGCCGTGACGATGCAGACGTCGGCGCCTTCGATCCCCTCGTACGTGTTGGTGCCGGTGAATTTCGCATCGAAGTCGTTGACCGGCGAGGATTCCGCGATGTCGAGGGCCTTACCTTGTGGAATGCCCTCCATGACGTCGAACATCACGACATCGCCGAGTTCTTTCAATCCGATGAGATGGGCCAGCGTGCCGCCAATCTGGCCAGCGCCGATCAACGCAATCTTGTTACGCGCCATGGTGGGGAAACTCTCGACTTGCTGCTGCCGCGGAGCACGGCCGGGAGGTGGTTAACCGGTCGGCATTGCCCCCACAAGATACGAACATACCTGCCCGCCATCTTGTATACATTATACCACACTAGCGCCAAGCCGAAGTCCAGCCCCATCGCCTGGAAATGCGCGCGCGGGGCGGCAATCGGCGCCCATCGCTTGCGCGACGCCGACGCTTAGATGTTGGCAACCGCAATAAAAACCCAACGACGCTGACCCGTGTTTGGCTGGTCAGGTCTCGATAATTTTTGTGACGTCAATTGCGGGACCCTGCCGTGGCCCATGCGGCAGACCAAGATAGCCTTGGGAGCGCATTTCGATCAGGCGTGAAGCCGTCCGCTTGAACTCGTTGGCCTCATAGCCCTCGGTCGCAACGTAAAGCTCGTCCGGTTGTGCTTGTGCCGAGGCAAGCAGTTTCACGGCATGGTCGTAGAGCGTATCGATCAGGATGATGAAACGCTTGGCTTCGTTGCGCTGCGCATAGTCCATCACCGGAATATGGTCGAGGATAATGGTATGGAATTCGTGCGCAATCTTGATGTAGTCGCTTGCTGCCAGTGGCTGGGCGCACAGATCGTCGAAAGAAAACCGCGCAACACCCATCGCCGCCCTCGGAACATGCACCGCGTGTCCCTTCACCATCAGGTCGTGAGGCGCGCCGGCGTAATTGCCTGCCAGGCGCCGCCATGCTTCGTCGAGCGCGACATCGGCCTTGCTGTCATCCGGCACATACCAGGTTGGTACGCCGGTCAGTTTCTCCAGCCGGAAGTCGGTGCGCGCGTCCAATCGCACCACCACGCATTGGCGTTCCAGCAGCGTGATGAACGGCAGGAACAGTGGACGGTTAAGTCCGTCCATGTAAAGTTCGGTTGGCGGGAGGTTTGATGTTGCCACAACGACGACGCCGAGTTCGAACAGCCGCGTAAATAGCCGGCCGAGGATCATGGCGTCGGCAATATCGGTGACGTGGAATTCGTCGAAACACAGGAGCCAGCTTTCCTGCGCAATCGCAGCCGCAGTGCGCTGAATTGGATCTTGCTCGTTCGTCTCGCCGTTCTTGATGTCCTGTCGAAAAACGTGAATACGTTCGTGCACGTCGGCCATGAACTCGTGAAAGTGCACGCGGCGCTTTCGCACGACCGCGCTGGTTTCAAAGAGCAGGTCCATCAGCATCGTCTTGCCGCGTCCGACCTCGCCGTAAACATAGAGGCCTTTCAGCGGGGCGCCGGCCTGCTCGCGTTGACCAAATAGCCACCCGAGCGACGATGATTTGCGCGCCAAACGGTGCTGGTCGAGCCGTCGTTCAAGCGCGGTCAATTGCCGGGCCAGGGTCGCCTGGCCCGGATCCGCCTCAATCTTTCCGGCGGTAACCAACGCCGCGTAGCGGGTGCTGAAGGTCTCGGACATGAGGGCTTAAGACGGAGGAAGCGCGGGCACTAGTCGCGACACCTAGGGTGAACTGCGTCGCCTGTAAATCACTGTGCGACGATTTCAACCATATTGCTCACAAAATGTGCGGTAACACATTGGAAGCCATGCGTTTTCCGCGCATGAGGGTCCACGGAACTTCGTTCGCGTCGAATTATTGCTGCAATGCACCATGTATATATCGGGATTCGCGGCGCGAGCCGCAAAGGGCAGGAAGCTCACTGGCAGGGCGACATGATTTTGAGGAGAGCCGATATGGACGAGCCTTTGCCTGACAACGGCATGATCCGCAAAATGTGGATCAGCGAAACCGACGCCTATCGCGACCATCTGCTCCGCCTGGATCGCGAAAGCCGGAGCCGACGTTTTTCCGGCGCGGTCGCTGATGAGCTCATTGTGCGTCACGCGGCATCAGCCAGGGACTTCGGGACGGTTGTGCACGGTTTCTTCGTGGACGGCACCCTGCGCGGCGCGGCCGAGCTACGCTCGCTGGGCTCGCTATTCGCGCGTGAAGGCGAAGCCGCCTTCAGTATCGAGCAGCCGTGGCAGAGCCATGGTGTCGGCACCGCATTGCTCGAACGCACGCTCCTGAGCGCACGCAACCGCGGCATCAAATCGCTGCAAATGCACTGCCTTGTTGAGAACCACCGCATGCAGCAGCTTGCCCGCAAGTTCGAGGCTGATCTCAAATTCGACTTCGGCAGTGTCGTCGGCGAAGTCGATCCACCACGCTTCACGGCATTGTCGCTGGTGCGCGAGGCGGTTGCGGATGCGCACGGTGTCGCGAACGCGTTCCTCGACGTGCAGTCGCGGCTTCTCAATCCCGCGTGAACAGATCAGACGCTGAGCGGATAACTCGCCTCGACAACGTAGGGCCCGCCGCCAACAGAGGCGCGCGAGGAAAACAGAACGAAGCGCGAGACGCGGAAAGGCGACGTGCGGAAATAGCCGCGCGCCGAAAGATATTCGGCGACCTGCTGACTGGAAGACTCGCGGAGGCGGGCCAGCGTTACATGCGGGGTGAACTTGCGCCCCTCCGGATCCAGACCAATGCGTTGCATCAGCCGTTCGTGCTCGGCCTGCACGTCGAGTAAGGCCTGGGCCGGTGAAACGCTCGCGACCACCGCGCGCGGCTTTCGGCCGCCAAAGAACGTGAGCCCATCCATGTGCAATTCAAAAGATCCACGCTTGACGCGCCCAAGCAGGGAGGCGACCTCTTGGGCAACGTCATCGTCGACGTCGCCAATAAACCGCAAAGTCAGGTGGTAGTTTTCAGGATCGATCCAGCGTGCACCCGGCAAGCCGCCACGCAGTGTCGCAAGCGCTTGTCCGACATCGGACGGAATTTCGACGCCAGTGAAAAGACGTGGCATGGCGAGACTTCCAACTACGAGCCCCGTGCGGCGCGTGCCCGGGCAATCAATTCCTCAACCCGCGGCAGAATACGCGCCACAATCGCCTCGACCCCGGCGGCGTTCGGATGCAAGCCATCGCCCTGATTCAATTTGGGATCGGCGGCTACACCGTCGAGAAAGAAAGGATAAAAGACGACCGGGTGAGTCGAGGCAAGCGTGGGATAAATCGCATCGAAATCTCGCGCATAGTCGGGGCCCATGTTGCGCGGCGCCTGCATGCCGGCCAACAAGACGACGATATGTCGGTCCTTCAATTTGCCCAGAATCGTATTGAGCGCAGTCTTGGTGAGGTCCGGGTCAAGTCCGCGCAGCGCGTCGTTTGCGCCGAGTTCGAGAATAACCGCATCCGTGCCTTCCGGAACCGACCAGTCGAGACGGTTCAGGCCGCCGGAGGCGGTGTCGCCAGACACGCCGGCATTGGCGATCGTTGCCGCGATGCCTTTGGCTTTCAGTGCCGCCGCCAGTCTCGCGGGAAAAGCTGCATCCAGGGGCAATCCAAAACCGGCGCTGAGCGAGTCGCCGAGCACCACAATTTTGACAGGTCGTTCGGCCGCGCTCACGGATCCAACTGCAAGCAATACGCAGATGACGGCGGCGAGCGCCCATGCCGCAAGACGCTGGACCCAGGCGGGGTTTCTCCCATATGAGCGGGGTTGTGACGTATGAGGTCTCATGAAGACTAATTCCCAGGCGGGGCCGGTCATTGCGCTTGCCGGTGTGAATCTCTCGCTCGGGCACGGAGCGGCCCGTGTTCATATCCTCAAAGATATCAACCTGCATATAGGTAGCGGCGAGGCAATTGGCCTGGTAGGCCCATCCGGCTCCGGAAAATCGACCTTGCTGATGGTGATGGCGGGCCTTGAACGTGCGGATAGGGGCACAGTGACCGTAGCGGGGGAGAACCTGAGCGCACTCGACGAGGATGCCCTGGCGCGCTTTCGCGGCCGCCATATTGGAATCGTGTTCCAGTCCTTCCATCTGATCCCGACTATGACCGCGATGGAAAATGTAGCGGTTCCGCTCGAATTGAGCGGCATCGCAGACGCGCACGCGCGCGCACGCGATGAACTCGCGGCCGTCGGGCTAAGCGAACGCCTCAATCACTACCCGGCCGAATTGTCGGGCGGCGAGCAGCAGCGCGTTGCACTCGCGCGTGCGCTTGCGCCCAATCCGGAAATCCTCGTCGCAGACGAACCGACCGGCAATCTGGACGAGGACACAGGGAAGCAGATCATCGATCTGTTGTTTGCGGGCCATATAAAACGCGGAACGACCCTGGTGCTGGTGACCCACGATTCCGCTTTGGCCGCGCGTTGCGCACGTGTCGTGCGGTTGCGCTCGGGCCGCGTCGATGGTGTGACCCAGCCATGAGCGTTTCGACAATTCCCGCCCGAAATGGATATTGGCTGCCGCTGCGCTTTGCCTTGCGTGAGCTGCGCGGCGGTCTGCGCGGCTTCTACGTGTTCCTCGCTTGCATTGCGCTTGGAAGCATGGCGATTGCCGGTGTGGGTTCGCTGGCTGCGAGCCTGGCCGATGGGCTGGCGCGCGAAGGTCGCGTCATCCTCGGCGGCGACCTAGCGTTCACGCTGATCCAGCGTGAAGCCGCCGCGAATGAGCGCGAATTCCTCAAAAGCCAGGGGCAGGTATCGAGCGCGGCGACCATGCGCGCCATGGCGCGCGCGGCCGACGGTCAGGCAACGCTGGTCGAGATGAAGGGTGTCGATGCCGTCTATCCGCTATTTGGCCAGGTCGTGCTCGAGCCACCGCAGCCGCTCGCCGACGCACTGGCGCCGCATGACGGCGCTTTTGGCGCGGTCGCGGACCCGACCCTGATGGCGCGGCTCGAGCTCAAGCAGGGCGCGCGGCTGACGATCGGCAATGCCAGCATTGAGATCCGCGCCACACTGACGAGCGAGCCAGACAAGCTCGCCGGTGGCATCGGCTTCGGTCCACGCTTGCTCGTGAGCGAAGACGCGGTGCGCGCGACAGGTCTGCTGCAGCCAGGAAGTTTGGTGCGCTGGCACTATCGCGTGCGCTTGCCGGAAAACAACGCCGGCGATGACGCCGCGAAGGTGGTAGCAACACAAGCGCGCAAGCAACTGCCCGAAGCCGGCTGGGATATTCGCAATCGCAGCAATGCCTCGCCACAGCTCGAGCGCAACGTGGAACGCTTCACGCAGTTTCTGACGATCGTCGGCCTCACGGCCCTTTTAGTCGGCGGCGTCGGCGTCGGTAATGCGGTCAAAAGCCACCTCGACCGTCGGCGCGAGACAATCGCCACAATGAAAGCGCTCGGCGCCAGCGGCCGGCGCGTTTTCGTTATCTACCTCACGCAAGTTCTCTTGCTTGCGATTATCGGCAGCACGATCGGCCTGATAATCGGCGCGATGCTGCCGTTCGTAATTTCCTGGGTATTCAGCGCCGTTATTCCATTGCCGATCGTGCCTTCTTTGCATCCGGGTGAACTTGCGCTGGCGCTGATCTATAGCCTGCTCACATCGATTGTCTTCACAATCTGGCCGCTTGGGCGCGCGCACGACATACCGGTCGGCGAATTGTTTCGCGACATGGTTGCGTCCCAGCCGCGCCGACCGCGCATGCGCTACACCGCGCTTACCGCCGGCGCCCTCGTCATGTTGGCCGCGGCCGTCGTGCTGCTCGCCTACGACCGGCGTATCGCTGTCATCTACGTCGCCACTGCCGCCGGAATATTCATGCTGTTGCGTATCGTCGCCGCACTGGTGATGGTTCTGGCAAGGCGCGCGCCGCGGGCCCGCACAACGGAGCTGCGCATGGCGGTGGCCAACATCCACCGCCCAAGCGCATTGACGCCGACCATCGTGCTCTCGCTCGGTCTCGGCATCGCGCTCCTGGTTACCGTCATCGAGATCGACGGCAACCTGCAGCGGCAATTCACCAACGAATTGCCGGCGAAAGCTCCGTCTTTCTATTTCCTCGATATCCCGGCCGATCAGTCAAAACGGTTCGGTGCTTTCGTGCGCGCGCAGGCGCCGTCGGGACGGCTGGAAGAAGTGCCAATGCTGCGTGGACGCATCATTTCTGCGGGTGGCACGCCGGCCGAAAACATCAAACCGAGAGATGAAGCGGCATGGGTCCTCCAAAGCGACCGCGGCATCACTTACGCAAATGAGATCCCCGCGGGCTCTCGACTAGTCGAAGGCAACTGGTGGGCCGCCGACTATGACGGACCACCGCTGGTGTCCTTCGAGAAACGTATTGCCGACGGTCTTGGCCTCAAACTCGGCGATCCCATCGTCGTGAACGTCCTTGGCCGAAACCTGACCGCGACAATTGCCAACATGCGTCTGGTCGATTGGGAGAGCCTCGGGATCAATTTCGTCATGGTGTTTTCACCGAACTCGTTTCGCGGCGCGCCGCACACCCGTCTGGCCACTCTCGCCTATCCCGGCGGCGGCGCGCCGGCGCAAGAGGCGGCCCTCATCACCGCCGTTGCGCAAAAATTTCCTATGGTCACCGCCGTGCGCGTGAAGGATGCGCTCGACGCCATCGGCGGCATCATCGCCAATCTGGTACTTGCGATCCGCGGGGCAAGCGCCGTCACGCTGATCGTGGCCGCGCTGGTTCTTGGTGGCGCGCTGGCCGCCGGCCACCGCTATCGCGTCTATGACGCCGTCATCCTCAAGACGCTCGGAGCCACCCGCGGCCGGCTGCTTGCAGCGTACAGTATCGAGTATCTTCTGATCGGCGCAGCGACCGCGCTGTTCGGAGTGGTCAGTGGCTCGCTCGCCGCATGGCTGATTGTCGGCGAACTTATGCACCTGTCCTTCGCCTGGTTACCTTTGCCGGCCTTGGCGGCGGCCCTCGCTGCGATTGCCGTTACCGTTGGCCTCGGACTTGCTGGCACGTTTATGGCCCTTGGCCAGAAAGCCGCGCCGATACTGAGGAATCTGTAGTTTGCGACATTCCGCCACGTGCCACAGACGCCGGCCCGGGAGCGGGCGTTTTGGCTATAATACCGCTCGCTACCAGGCATTAACGATCCGCAATACCGCCAGGCCATGATCAAGCCATATCTGGCGCCAAGGCTGGCCAACCACTAGATTTGGACCACGAGCGCGACGGCACCATGCCGGCGCGCGTGACGTAGCCGGCCCAAAGCCGGAACATGAGAGAGGAAACTTCGATGTCGGACTACGACCGTAACGTAGCTGCCCGCGGCTTCGGCGCCGCGCGGGCTACCGCGATCGATGCAGGCCTGCGCGCCTACATGATCCGCGTCTATAATTACATGGCCGCCGGCGTCGCTCTGACCGGCGTCGTCGCCTGGATTACCTTCAACGCCGCCGTGGTCACCGATGCGGCGGGACGCATCACGTCACTGACGCCATTCGGGCAAGCCATCTTCAGCGGTCCGCTGGCGATTGTGTTGTTTCTGGGAACGCTCGGACTGGTGTTCTTCATGAGCTTCCGGATCAACAGCCTGCAGCCAAGTACGGCACTCATGCTGTTCATGCTCTACGCCGGATTGCTGGGGCTGATGCTGTCATCGGTGTTCCTGGCGTATACAGGCGCGTCGATTACCCGCACCTTCTTCATCTCGGCGGCGTCGTTTGGCGCATTGAGCATCTACGGCTACACCACCCAGCGCGATCTCTCGCCGGTCGGTTCGTTCCTGATCATGGGGCTGTTTGGCATCATCCTCGCGATGATCGTCAACATGTTCCTGAAGAGCACTGGGCTCGACTTTGCGATTTCGGTGATCGGCGTACTGATCTTTGCCGGCCTGACCGCCTGGGATACCCAGCGGATCAAGGAGATGTACAGCGCCAACGACGATGGCACCATTGCCGGCCGCAAGGCGGTCATGGGGGCGCTGGCGCTCTATCTCGACTTCATCAACCTGTTCCTGTTCCTGCTGCGTTTCCTCGGCGATCGCCGGTAAGCAAGAGAGCGACAAAACAGCGATGCGCGCCCCGGCTATAGGCCGGGGCGCTTTCGTTTTGCTAGCCTCGGCAGCGTATGACCATCGACATCCGCCCCGCCAGAGCAACTGATATCCCGGTCATTACTCGTATCTACGCAGAGGCCGTTGAGCATGGCACCGCGTCGTTCGAGCTCACTCCACCCGACGAAAGCGAAATGCGGCGTCGAATGCAGCGCTTGCTCGCCGATAATTTTCCCTACCTCGCGGCAGAGATTGCCGGCACGGTTTGTGGCTACGCCTATGCGGGACCTTACCGTGCGCGGTCAGCCTATCGCTGGACAGTCGAGGATTCGGTCTATATCGCGCCGGATATGTACCGCCGCGGCGTCGGGCGTGCGCTGCTAAAGGCCTTGATCAAAGCATCGGAAGCAAGCGGATTTCGGCAGATGATTGCGGTGATCGGGGATTCAACCAAGCAGGCCTCGTCCGTTGGCCTGCACAAAGCCCTCGGATTCCGGCACGTCGGCGTTTTGCAGGACGTCGGCTTCAAGCACAGCCGTTGGCTCGATAGCGTATTAATGCAGCGAGCGCTGGGAGATGGCGCGTCGACAAGTCCGTGATTGACCGACGGCCCCGCGGCTAAATTAGTTCACCACCGCCAATTGCGAACGGTCGATCGACCGCAGCACGCGCTCGAGTTCATGGCCGCGGCGGACGATCAGCCCGGTCGCCGAAATGATGCTGTAGGCGCCCTGGCGGCGTTCGAGCTTCGGGGTTTTTTCGATGCGATAAATCGGTACTTCCGAACTTCGGCGGAACACTGAAAAGACCGCCCGGTCCTTTAGAAAGTCGATGGCGTAATCACGCCACTCACCGGCGGCGACTTTGCGGCCATAAAGGTCGAGAATGCGATTGAGCTCGCGCCGACTGAAAGTCACCTGATTTGCGAGGGCGGACACTGTGCGCACCGGGGTACCGCCCCCGTGGGACTGGCTGGGGTCAATTTCGCCGGATCCGAACGTCATCGGCGCCTCCTTTGTGTTGAAAGCAATGATCGCGCCGCAGGCGGCGCACGGCAAGTGCTTCCTTCGGGCAGGAAGTGCTGCAAAAACCGGCAGAATAAGACGGCCTGACGATCACGAACTCGTTAAAAGCTCCCACAATAACGCCCAATTTCCGTCAATCGCCGGTCACGCTGCACTGGGATAAAGCCGGTGTTGCCTCAAAGGCCCGGTCCGGTACGAGCACCGGATTCCTCAGCCCCCCAGCCCCCCGGGGTTCGATCGGCCGGGCCAGTTTGAGTTCCGCGTACGGTTCAATCCCCTAATGCCTTCGGGCCGGCTTTTAGCCGGCCTGATTTTTTCGGGATGGACAGGATGGAGTTGGGGCTCAGTTCGCCCGAGCAGTGCAGCAAGTCGCAGATGCGGTGCCGAGAATCGGTCCTGGTTTTGCAGCCACGCCGTTTTGCACGACGACATCGAGATGATCGATGTCCTTGAGCGAATATTCGCCCTTTGGAAGCTCGCTCAGCGGCACGCTGAAGGTTTCGGACTTGCCGTTCCAGTCACCAAGCTTGACCCATCGCCGCACCACGTTGTGATAGGTCAGGGTACGGTCGTGATTTTCGCCGCGTCCGATTTCAACCGACACCTTGCCCGTCACCGGGCAAAGCCACACTTCGCCGCTGTGGAGTTCGCTGTGTGCAGCGGCGACGTTTACTGTCACTTTGCCGTCGGCAACGACCATGGTGACGGGCAATGAAAGTACGGCGGGGTTGCGCCGCGTCTGTGCAATTGCCTTTTCGATCGCCGCTTTGTCGCTTCCAAGGACATGCACCGTGCCGTTGACGACAACCTGCGGGGTGTAAACTTCACGATCGCCGCGTGCATCAGCATAAGCGCGTTGCCGATCGGAATGGCCATGCAATGCCAGAGTGTCTTTCCAGCCGAGATAATCCCAATAATCGACGGACAGGCTCATTGTTACGAGGGACGGATCCCGCGACAATTCGCCGAGCAGCTTGTCGGCCGCGGGACAAGAGGAGCAGCCTTGGCTGGTGAAAAGTTCAATGACGGCTCGTGGTTCGGCTGATGCCGGTACGGCC